>CAZTQN010000017.1:25172-79420 GCA_964615765.1 uncultured Phycisphaeraceae bacterium | reverse complement strand
CCGACTAGACCGTGCGCTGTCCCTCAGTCTTCCCCGATGAAGCCTTTGCGGGGGCATCGTTCGGCTGTTCCAGAATGAGGATGAATGGCCCGTCTCGCGGCACGCGCTCGCACGCTCCGCGAGTACAAAATCCCGGACGCTTTTGCCTCTGCGCAAGGCCCTTCCACTTCCGCTTATAATCCCGCCGTGCTTGTCTGGCGCCATGTTCATCCTCACCCCCTTGCCCCGGCATGACCACCGCCGGGGACCAGTTGCCGTCTGCGGCGCGGTGCGAGGTCGAGGCGCACGCGGCGGTAGCGTCCTCTGGTCCCATCTTGAATGTCGGCACAAGCGCCGGCCCTTCGCGGCCTCTCTCCGCCGCCGACTTTGATCGTCTCGTCGAAGCTTCCGGCCCTGCGTCGTTGCTGCTGGTGATCTCCGGGTGGATGAGCCCGGCTCTCGCCGCCCGTGTTGCGCCGGAGGACATTCTGCAGGAGGCGCTGATGCACGCGTGGCGTGACCGCGACCAGGTCGCGCTTGACGGCACGCCGCGCGGTTTTCGGCTGTGGCTGCTGGCGATCGTCAAGAATCGGATCCACGACGCCGCGGACCGTGAACTGGCGCTCAAGCGTGGCGGCGGGGCCGTGCGTGTGCCGCTCGCCGGTGATGGTGCATCGCCGTCCAGCGCGCCGGCGTGGACGGCGATGCTGACCACGACGCCCAGCCGCGTCGCCATGCTCCGCGAGCAATCCGCGGCGATGCAGGCGGTGCTGCAGAGTTTGCCGGAAGACTGCCGCGAGATCGTGCGGCTGCGCCTCTTCGAGCAGCAGCCGATCGACTCAATCGCCGCGGCGATGGGCATCGGGTCGTCCGCCGTTCGCCACCGATTTCGGCGTGGCGTGGAGATCTATCAGCGCCGCCTCGTCGCGCAGATGGGCACCCGCGCCGGCGGCGGTGGGGGGGGTGGGGGGGGTGGGGGCGGTGGTGGGGGCGAGACGGCCAGCGGCGGGGGCGGAGACGCGGCAGGCTTCCATCCGGAGCGTCCTCGCCCGGCGCACGACGAGCCGTTCTCCTCTTGAACTCATGATCGCACTCAACTTTGGCGGATGTGCACATGAGCCGGGTGGACGACCAACGAACGCCGGAACGGAACGAAGAGTCGTCGGCGGGCCACGGCGTCGCGTCCGATGCCGATCTGCTCGACGCGGCGTTTGAGCGTGCGGTCGCGATGCTGGAAACAGGCCGCGAGCCCAGCATTGTCGAACTGCTCGACGGGCGGGAGCATCTCGCCGACCGAGTCGAACGGTTGATCGATCTCGCCCGCGCGAGCGTCTTCGGGATCGGCACGCGGCATCGGGAACTGCCGGCGTTCTCGGGCTACGAGATTCTCGGCGAGCTCGGGCACGGCGGGATGAGCACGGTCTACCTGGCCCGCCAGAACGACCTCGGCGGACGCGTGGTAGCGCTTAAGGTGTTGCCGGCAGGGGCCGCGTTATCGACGCGTGGGCGCGAGCGCTTCCGGGCGGAAGCCGCGGCGATCGCGCGCCTGCAGCACCCGCACATCGTCAAGGTGTTCGAGACGGTGCAGGCGCCGGGGCTGTACGCCTTCGCGATGGAGTTTGTCGAGGGACGAACGCTGCAAGGGCTGATCGACGCGCTCGCAGACGCGACCACGCGTGACCCCAGCGCGCCGCCCGCGTTCACCAACCGCGGCGGAACGAGCATGGCCGCCGTGCGGACGGCGCTCGACGCGCCGCCAGCCGCCCACGCCGCGCTCGGAACCAGTTACTGCCGGCTGGTCGCAACGATCGGGCGATCGATCAGCGGCGCGCTGGCGAGCGTGCACGCGGCGGGCATCATCCACCGCGACATCAAGCCTTCGAACATCCTGCTCCGACGTGACGGTCACGCGCTGCTCTCGGACTTCGGCCTGGCCCGCGATGCTCAGAACGTCAGCGTCACGCAGGCCGACAACTTCGCAGGCACGCCCGCGTACGCGCCGCCCGAACAACTCCGCGGGCAGCGGCGCACGCTCGATCAGCGGGCCGACATCTACGCGCTGGGGGTCACGCTGTACCACGCGCTCGCGCTCCGCCCGCCCTTCGGCGGCGATTCGATCGGCGCGATCCTGACGCAGATCGAGCGCGGGCGCGTCACGCCGCTCCGCGAGATCGACACCACCGTCCCGGCCGACCTTGAGACCATCATCGCCAAGGCGATGGAGCAGGACCCCGCGCGCCGATACGCCAGCGCCGAACAACTCGCCGACGATCTTGACCGCTTCCTGACCGATCGCCCCATCCTCGCGCGGCCGGCGACGCGTGGGTATCTTGCGCTCAAGTTTGCCAAACGCAACAAGGTGCTCGTCGCCGGCACGCTCGCGGTGTTGATCGTGCTCGTGCTCGGGCTCATCGGCACGACGATCGGGCTTCGTCGCGCGATCGCGCAGCGTGAGATCGCCGATCGCCGCACCGCCGAGGCGCGGCTCGAGCAGTACGTCGCCAGCCTGCAAGCCGCCGACGCGGCGATCAAGGGCGACGAGTGCAGAACCGCGCAGGCTCGCTTGCTGTCTGCTCCCGAGGAGCTGCGCGGCTGGGAATGGCGCTGGCTGTGGTCGCGGACGGACCAGAGCCTGCGCACCTTCGACGCCCGATTCGGGCTTGATGATGAAGCCGAGCATGTGTTCTCGTCCGAGCCGGACGCCGGCGCCCGTCGCATCGTCTTCTTTCGGCGCGGGCGGGCGATGGTGTTCGACACCATCGAATGGCGGATCATCGCGTCCTGGGACGCGCCGATGAACTGGGGCGCGTTGTGGAAGGGACCCACTGGCGTCGCCGTGTCGCTGAGCCCGGACGGACGCTGGTTGGCGGTCGCGCCCGGCGGGACCTTCACTGAAGCGGAGGTGTCCGCCCCGTCTGCCCGTGGGATCGTCATCCTCGACGCCATGACCGGAAGACTTGACCGTGTCATCGGCGACCTTCGCCCGCAGTTTGTGAAGGCCGGCGTCTATGGCCTGGATCCGCGTGTGTTCACGTGGACGCCGGACAGCTCCGCCATTCTCTTCCAGGGCGCCTCGGGTTCGGACATCGAGCTGATCCGCATTGCGGACGGCAGAACCATTGCGTGCCTGAGCCTCGACGGGCAGCGCCACGAAGCGTCACGATGCCCCTTCGACGCCTCGGGCACGCGCGTCGTCGTCGGAATCGGTGGTGACCGACTTGCGGCGTGGGACGTCGCGACCGGTCGGGCCCGCGAGATCCCGCACCGCGTTGATGCGTTCCACAACGTCGGTCATCCGCGCGTGTCGCCTGATGGCCAATGGATCGCCCTCAGCGATCGGAGCGGCCTGACGCTCATTGATTGGGAGACGCTCGCGGTTGTCCGGCGCCTCGTCACTTCGAGCGAGAATCATGGCATCAGCGCGTTCTCGCGCGATGGCAAGACGATCTACCACGCCGTGAGCGAGCGCACGCGCGGGTACGACCTCGCCACCGGCCGCGTCGTCATGGAAGCCCGTCGACCGGCCGTCGGCGCCGGCTATATGTGCGAAGGTCCGATCGCCGGCACCGTGCTTCAACTGAACGGAAGCCAGTGGTGGCTGATGCACGGGCGCGGCACGGATGGTCGCGTCGAGCTCTCCGGATACGAGTACTCCTCGCTCGTGCCCGACGGACGAACGCTGCTGCTTGATCAGTACGACGGGCCCGACAAGCCGACTCAGGGCCTGGTCCTCGACCTTGAAACCGGCGATCAAGAGGCGTTCCCGGCGCTCGACGCCGACGGCGGAACGTCCCGCGTCGGCATCTCTCCGGACGCCCGATTCGTGTTCCGGAGCGTGCGCCCGCCCTCGGCGGCTTCAAGCCGACTCGACATCGTCGACCGCGCATCCGGCGCTCGCCGAAGCGTTGACATCGGACAGAGCTCCGACGCGCGGTACTACTTCGACACCGATGCAGCGCTCTGGTGTGACGCCGGAGGGCATCTCCTGAAGATCGACCTGGAGCGCGCCCAGGTGCTCCGGACGATCGACTTTGCCCGAGGCGATCCGCGTGCGTTCGTGCATCACGTCAACCGGGGTTTGGCCGCGATCAGCGACTCGGACGGTGCCGGCCGTGTTGTACGCCTCGCCGATGGTCGCGAGGTCTCGCGCCTGGTGCTCCCGGGTCAAACACTCTCCCATCTGAACTTCTCGGCCGACGGGCGCTGGGTGGTCGGGATCGTCCCGGATGAGCGCAACGCGATCGGGGGTTTTTCGGCGGAATCCGCACGCCGAACCGCGGGCGCGATCTTCGAGACCTTCACCGGACGCATCGTGCGAACGATCGACAACTTCGACGGGCCGCGCCGGCACGCCTGTTTCGACGCAACCGCGGCACGCCTCATCATCCCGCGGCTCGACGGGAACATCTCCATCCTGGCGATCGTCCCGATGCCCGGCGAGCGCGACCCGATCCTCCGAGAAGTCCTGCGCATCCGCGAGGGAACGTACTGGCTGTACAGCCCGCAGATGTCGGCGGACAACGAGCGACTCAAGGTCGGCACGGCCTGGCCCGCCGGGCGCGTCTGCGTCTATGACACTCGCCCGCACGTGCTCAACTGGGCCGAGAAGCACCTGGTGATCGACCCCGCCCGACACGCGCCGCTGCCCGGCGCGCCGCTCGCGGCGCCCGGAGATCGTTGATTTCGCATGCGGTCGCGGCGCTCTCGCCCGCGAACTCCTCTTGATACCTCAGAGGGCCATGGCGCCCGTGAACACAGAGCTTCGGTGCTGCGCCGCTGAGCCGGGCGCGGCTGCACGCACGCTCGGTCCGTCAGGAGTGCATCATGGTCAGCATGATCGTTGTTCGTTCGGGTGTGATCCTGTCAGGGAGCGTGCTGGCGCTCTGCGTCGGTTCGGCGTTTGCGAGCCCGGACACGCTCCAGCCGCCGCCGGGGCCGATCACGGGCACATTCAAGACGCTCGCCGAGGTCGAACCTCGGGTGGTCGTCAACGCACGCAACACACCGGGCAACGCCGGCGCGACCTACATCATCAGCCAGCCGGGGTCGTACTACTTGGACCGCACCCTTGTGGGCGAAACCGGCAAGATCGGCATCCGCATCACCATCACGAACGTCACGCTCGATCTCAACGGGTTCTCGATGACGGGCGCTGGCACGGGCACCGTCGGCATCGCGATCGAATCCAACGAGGCGTTCGGGCAGATCGCCATCCGCAACGGACGCCTCATCGGCTGGTCGCAGTCCGCAATCGCGGGTTCCGCCACCCGATTCACCCGGCCCATGCTCGAAGGCCTCCGCGTCTACCACGTCGGATCACAGCTCGCCGTTCGCAACATGAACAGCGCCGAGATTGTGGACTGCGACATCAACGCGCTGGGGTTCGGCGGCGCCCTCGCCTGCGAAGACGCCAGCCTTGTGCGCTCGCGGTTCTCCGGCGGCACAACGGCGCTGGATTCCCGTATCCGCTCCTGCGTGTTCACCGTCTCCAGCACCGGCACAAACGCGATTACGCTCGGCACAACCAACACCGGGCTCCCGGGTTCGGTCTTCGTCGATAACGAGGTGTACGCGAACGTCGGCGGCAACGGCCTGCTCCTCCAAGGCCGCGGACACGTCGTCACCAACAACCGGATTGTCGGCGACGGAACGGGAAACATCTTCGGCGGCATCGGTCTCCGCCTTGACGCGAGCGCCGTCGGGGTCACGCTCCGCGACAACACCGTCGCCGGGTTCCCCGACAACTACCGCTTCGACGCGCCGCCCACGGCGAACAACCAGTTGGAGATCACCCTCTCCGAGATTCCCGAAACCTTCAACGTCCCCGCGTTCGTCAAGCTCGCCGGAACCCCCGTCATGCCCGCCGGCTCCACCGCCTCCGCCATCACCGTCGCCGCGAGTGATGTCACCATCGACTTCGCCGGCGGCGGCATCTCGGGCTCGCCCACCGCGGGCAACGGCGTCGTCGTCACAAACAACGCCCGCAACCTCCGCGTCATGAACGGCACCATCTCCGGCTTCAACGCCGGCATCGTCATCAACGACGGCGCCGGCGCCACCGGCTCCGACTGCATCATCGACAACATGCGCATCCGCAACAACCGGCGCGAGGCGGTCCTCGGCGGCAACGTGCTCCGCATGACCAACTGCACCATCACCGTGAACGGCCCCGCCGCCGTGCCGACCGTCCGCGCCGGCGACGGCTCCACCATCGAGAACGTCTCTCTCGCCGGAAACACCAACACCGGGCCTGTCATCCAGCTCAGGGACGGCGGCACCGTCCGCGGGTGCACCGTGCAGGCCAACAGCGGCACCGGCATCGAGGTCGAAAACTCCAGCACCGTCGAAGACAACACCGTCGCAAACAACGGCGGCGCCGGCATCGTCGGCGGCTTCGGCACACGCATCGTCAACAACACCATCCGACTGAATCAGACCGAAGGCATCCGCATCTTCACCAGCGGGCTCGTCCGCGGCAACAAGCTCGACTTCAACGCCCGCGCCACGGGCTCGCAGGCCGGCATCCTCATGCAGGGCAGCGCCAACGTCGTCGAAGGCAACTCCGTGACCGCCTCCGACCTCGGCATCGTCATGTCCGCCGGCACCACCAACAACATCGTCATCGGCAATCACGCCAGCAGCAACGCCACCAACTACGTCACCGTCGCCGGCAACACCTGGGGCCCGATCGTCGTCGTCACCGGCGTCGGCGACCTCTCCGCCATCGCCGGCAGCAACCACCCACAGGCCAACTTCAGCCACTAACGCCCTTAACCGGCCGCGCGCCGCCGATCTTCGTCGCCGCGCGCACAGGAACACGCCATGCCCCCCAGCAGATCCAACCACCGCCGGTGCGCCGGCCTCTTCTCGGTCGCCGTCGCCCTCGCTGTTGTTGCCTCGCCCGCGCTCGCGCAGCAAACCGCCACACCGGACCCGATTAACAAATACGCCTGGGCCGAGAACGTCGGCTGGATCAACACCCGCGACGCCGCCGACGGCTTCGTTTCCCTCGGCGGGAGCGGCAACGAATCGCCCGGCTGGTACCTCGGCTATCTCTGGAGCGAGAACGCGGGTTGGATCCGCCTCAGTTCCCGCGCCGCCCCCGCCGCGGGTCTCGGGCCGCACCTCAACACCGACCACACCAACTGGGGCGTCAACGCCGCCCAGGCCGGCTTCGGCCCGCTCGCCGGCTTCGCCTGGGCGGAGAACCTCGGCTGGATCAACTTCAACGTGCCGAGCCCGGGCGGCGTCACCGTCTTCAACTGCGGCCGCGTCTCCGGATACGCCTGGAGCGAGAACGCCGGCTGGATCGACTTCTCAACGCTGCGTTTCCGCCCTATCTGCCCCGCGGATTACAACTGCTCCGTCGCGCCCGCAGTGACGGTGCAGGACATCTTCGACTTCCTCGAAGATTGGTTCTCCGCCCGCCCGGCCGCCGACTTCAACCGCGACGGCACGGTCTCCATCCAGGACATCTTCGAGTTCCTCACCGCCTGGTTCAACGGCTGTTAATCTGCCCGCTGTCGATGCACCGGACGCCGGCTCCCGGCGCTTCCGAGTTTTTCACCGCACCCCCGCACAGGACCGCACCCATGCACGCCCTCGCCCACCTGGCATTCTGTCCGTTCCCGCGTGCGCTCGTGCGCGCGGTCCTGTGCACGCTGCTGCTCGTCGCCGCGCTCGCGGGACGGGCCAACGCGCAGATCGGCGCCTGCTGCCGTACCGACGGCACCTGCACCATCGAGACCCCGCCCACCAACTGCCCAACCTTCGGCGGGGCCGTCTACCTAGGCAACAACACCACCTGCCAACCCGGCGCTTGCCCCGCTCTCGGCGCGTGCTGCTTCGCGAACGGCTCGTGCTCGATCCGCGCCCAGAGTGTTTGTCTGGCCAGTTCCGGCTCGACATGGCGCGGCCCGTGGACAACCTGCTCCGGACGCACCTGCTTCACCAGCGTCCGCTGCCGATTCGCTATTGCCCCGCTGCCAAACTCCTGCACGTCCGGCAGCGGCTCGGTCGATCTCGGCCCCGGCAGCCTGTGCGCCGATTGCACCGGCACCACCGGCGCCTGCTGCGCACCTTCCGGGACATGCTCGAACGCGACCGCCAGCGCCTGCACCAGCCAGGGCGGCATCTACCTCGGCGCCAACTCCGTCTGCTTCGCCGGCAATCAGCAGTGCCCGCCGCGCGGCGCATGCTGCCTTGCCGACGGCTCGTGCTCGTTCCAGGCCCAGATCGACTGCACCGCGCCGGGCTCGTTCTGGGGCGGCCCGGGCGTGACGTGCGACAACGCCAGCGCCCCCTGCGCCGGCGCCTGCTGCAACATCAGTCCCACCTGTCTCGTCACGCTCCGCGCCACCTGCCTCGCCGACGGCGGCACATGGAGCGGCCCCGGCGTCACCTGCACCGCCGCCAACTGCCCGACCGTCGCCGCCTGCTGCGCCGGCGGCACATGCACCGTCATCCCGACCGCGCAGTGCGCCGGCATTTCCTTCACCACCGCCTGCACGCCCACGCTCTGCGCCGGCGCCTGCTGCCTGCCCGACGGCTCCTGCCAGATCCGCAACTTCGGCGATTGCCCCGGCGGCTGGTTGGGACTCGGCTCCACCTGCTCCAGCAACCCATGTCCGTCGCCCGTCGGCGCCTGCTGCACCCAGGCCGGCACCTGCATCCTGCTCCGACAGAACCTCTGCACACTCCCGGGCGAGGTTTGGCTCGGCGCACAGACCACCTGCAACGCTGACCCGTGCCGCCTCGCCGCCTGCTGCACCAGCACCGGCGGCTGCTCCGTCACACGCCGCGATCAGTGTGACATCCCCTTCCAGTCCTTCTGGCTTGGCAACATCGGCGGCAGCACCACCTGCTCCCCCAACACCTGCACCGCTCAGGTCGGCGCCTGCTGCGCGTTCCAATCCAACACCTGCACGCTGCAACTCGGCGTCTGGTGCTCCGGCGGCGGCCAGCAATACCGCGGCGGCGGAACCACCTGCTCACCCATCAACTTCTGCCTCGGCGCGTGCTGCCTCCCGAACGGCTCGGGCGTCGCCGACTGCATGCAGACGGCCCAGCAGAGCTGCTTCGGCGTCTTCCGCGGCTACGGCACCTCGT
The DNA here is from genome assembly GCA_964615765.1 of uncultured Phycisphaeraceae bacterium. Lineage (GTDB taxonomy): Bacteria > Planctomycetota > Phycisphaerae > Phycisphaerales > UBA1924 > CAZTQN01. The sequence goes on along the minus strand of CAZTQN010000017.1, from coordinate 70,333 downwards.
GCGCCGACGCCAACTGCCTCGGCGCGTGCTGCACGCCGAACTCCACCGGCAGCGTCTGCACGCTCACCAGGCGCTCCGCCTGCCCCACCAACTTCACCGGCGGGTGGAAAGGCCCTGACACCACCTGCTTCGTCGGCACGCCCGACAACCTCGTCGCCTGCTGCCGCGCCAACTTCAACCGCGTCGCCGGCGTCACCGTGCAGGACATTTTCGACTTCCTCGCCGCGTGGTTCGGCAACTGCACCGCGCCCGGCAGCCCGCCGTGCCTCGCCTCGGCCGACTTCAACGCCAGCGGCACGCTGACGGTCCAGGACCTCTTCGACTTCCTCGCCGCGTTCTTCGCCGGATGCACCTGACCACGCCGCGGCGCGCGACGCTCACGCGCCCGACCCGATGAGCCCCGCGCCGACCGTGTTGTTCGTCACTTCGTCAATAAGGATGAACGAACCGGTCTGGCGGCACGCGCTGTACGCGTCGCACACCAGCGGCGTCGCCAGCCTCAGGTGCACGCGGCCGATCTGGTTCAACTCAAGCGCCGCCGGCGCCGCTTCGGGCTCGGCGGTCTGAATGTTGATCCGGTGCGCGATCGACTGCACGCTCGCCGCGGCTTGCCGCGTCGTGTGCTTCACCAGCAGGCGCCGCCCGGGCGTCAGCGGGCGCGTGTCCATCCAGATCACCGTCGCCTCGATCTGCTGCGTCACCCGCGGCGTTCCCGCGCCCGCCGCGTCGCTCGCCAGGATCAACATGTCGCCGCGTGAGATGTCGACATCGTCCGCGAGCTGCACCGCGACCGACGCCCCCGCGTGGGCCCGATCGATCTCCCGCCGCCCCGCGTGAATCGATACGATCCGCGAGCGCAGGCCGCTCGGCAAGATCACCACCTCATCACCAACAGCGAGCGACCCCGACGCCACGCGCCCCGCGTAGCCGCGGTAGTCGTGATGCTCATCGCTCCGCGGGCGGAGCACCAGCTGCACCGGGAACCGCGCCGGCTGCACGCCGACAACGTCCGCCGCGTCGAGCGTCTCCAGCAGTTCCAGCAGCGCCGGCCCGCGGTACCACGCCGTTCGAGTAGAGCGTTCCACCACGTTGTCGCCGTGCAGCGCCGCGATCGGCACGAACGAGACCGTCGCGCTCTCGGCGATCGAGCGCTCGCCCGCGGGGCGCGCCCGCGCCGCGAACGCTTCAAAGTCGGCCCGGATGCTCTCGAACCGCGCCGGGTCGAACCCGATCAGATCCATCTTGTTCACGCACACGACCAGCCGCGACACGCCGAGCAGCGCCGCGATGCACGTGTGTCGCCGGGTCTGCTCGAGCACGCCCTGCCGCGCATCAACGAGAATCACCGCGACATCCGCCGTGCTCGCGCCGGTCGCCATATTTCGCGTGTACTGCACGTGCCCGGGCGTATCCGCGAGGATGAACCGCCTCGACGGCGTCGCGAAATAGCGGTAAGCGACATCGATGGTGATGCCCTGCTCGCGCTCGGCCCGCAGGCCATCGGTCAAGAGCGACAGATCAAGCCCCTGATCGCTCCTCGCCGCGCTCGCGCGCGAGATCGCCTGCAGTTGATCCTCGTGCAGCGACTTGCTGTCGTGCAGCAGCCGCCCGATGAGCGTCGACTTGCCGTCGTCGACCGACCCGCACGTGAACACGCGCAGCAGCGGCGCGTGCCCGGGCCCGTCGACATCCGGCGAGGCCGCGATCGCGACCGGTGTGTGGTGATGCGTCGTCATGGTCAGAAGTACCCCTCGCGCTTGCGGTCTTCCATCGCCGTTTCGCTGATCGTGTCGTCCAGTCGCGCGCCGCGCTCGCTGGTCCGTGCGGCGATCGTCTCGCGGATGACATCGCCGACGGTCCTCGCCGGGCTCTCCACCGCCGCGGTGCACGTCATGTCGCCGACCGTACGAAACCGCACCGTTCGGCGCAGCACCGGCTCGCCGGCGCGGGCCGGGAACAGGTCCGACACCGGGCACAGCCGCCCCGCGCGTACCACCACGTCGCGCTCGTGCGAGAGATAGATCGACGGCACCTCGAGCCCCTCGGCGGCGATGTACTCCCACACGTCCAGCTCCGTCCAGTTCGACAGCGGGAACACGCGCACATGCTCCACACCGTCCCCAGCCACCGTGCCGCGCGTCAGCCGCGTGTTGTACAGGCTCCACAGCTCCGGCCGCTGATTCCGCGGCTCCCATTGCCCCATCGGGTTCCGCAGCGAGATGATCCGCTCTTTCGCCCGCGCCTTCTCCTCGTCACGCCGCGCCCCGCCGAAGAGCGCGTCGAACCGGAACTCGTTGATCGCGTCGAGCAGCGTCGGGATCTGGGCCAGGTTGCGGCTCGGCGCGCCGGGCTCCTCGAACACGACGCCGCGTTGGATCGCGTCGTCCACCGTGCGCACGATCAGCCGCACGCCCAGCTCGCGGGCGGTGCGATCGCGGAACTCGATCACTTCCGGGAAGTTGTGCCCCGTGTCGATGTGCAGCACCGGGAACGGCACCCGCGCCGGCCAGAACGCCCGCACCGCCAGGTGCAGCATCACGATCGAGTCCTTCCCGCCGCTGAACAGCAGCGCGGGCCGCTCGCAGTCGGCCGCAACTTCGCGGATGATGTGCACCGACTCGGCCTCGAGCATCTCGAGATGTGTGCGTGTGGTCGTCATGGTCAGATCCCTGCTCCGTTCTCGAACACGCGAAGATCCCGCGGAGCGGCGAACACCCGGTCGCCCCGCTCCACACGCAGCGCGCCGAAGCGGTCGTGCGGCACATCGATCACCAGGTGCCGCTGGTCCTCGGTCTTCAGTTCCACGCGCACGATCGGCCCCGCCGCGTTCACGTGCGTCACCATCCCCGCGATGTGCCCGTCCCCCGCGTGATCGGCGGACCGCGCCAGCGTCATCTCGTGCGGGCGGACGTAGTACACCGCTTCGTGCCCGTTGCCCGCCGCGCCCGCCGCGCCCGGCGCACCCATCCGGCGACCGCTGAAGATGTTCACGCGCCCGAGGAACGTGCACACGAACGCCGACGCGGGCTGGTGATACACCTCCGCTGGCGTGCCCGCCTGCTCCACACGCCCGTGATTCAGCACCACCACGCGGTCGGCCACCTCGAGCGCTTCCTCCTGGTCGTGCGTCACAAAGATGCTCGTCACGTGCATCTGATCGTGCAACCGCCGCAGCCAGCGGCGCAGCTCCGCCCGCACCTGCGCATCGAGCGCGCCGAACGGTTCATCCAGCAGCAGCACCTTGGGCTCGAGCGCCAGCGCCCGCGCCAGCGCCACCCGCTGCCGCTGGCCGCCGGAAAGCTGCGACGGGAACTGATCCGCGTGGCTGGTCATCTGCACCAGCGCGAGCAGTTCGTCGACGCGGGCCCGGATGTGCGCGGCGCTCGGCCGCATTCGCCGGGGGCGAACGCTCAGCCCGAAGGCGATGTTCTTCCGCACCGTCATGTGTTTGAACAGCGCGTAGTGCTGGAACACGAAGCCGACGCCGCGATCGCGGATGTGCCGGTCCGTCGTGTCCTCGCCGAAGAACCGCACGCGGCCCTGGTCCGGCCGCTCCAGCCCCGCGATCACGCGCAGCAGCGACGTCTTCCCGGAGCCCGACGGCCCGAGGATCGCCGTCAGCTCGCCCGTGCCGACGCGCAGCGTCACGCCGTCGAGCGCGACGAACGCGCCGAAGCGCTTGTGCAGGTTGTCGACTTCGATGGACATGGTCTGGGCTCGTGTGTGCGTTGTGGAGCGTTGAATCAGTGCGCGTGGGCGCGTCTATGCCGGCTGGTCCATTGCAGCACGCCGCGCACCAGCACCGTGCAGATGGTGAACGCAACCAGCAGCGACGCGATCGCCGCCGCGTCGCTGAAGCGGTACTCCCCGTACAGCGATTCCACCAGCAGCGGCAGCGTCTCCGTCTGCCCGCGGATGTGCCCCGACACGACGGAGACCGCGCCGAACTCGCCCATCGCCCGCGCCGTGCACAGCGTCGCACCATAGATGAGCCCCCACTTGATGTTCGGCAGCGTGATCCGGAAGAACGTTTGCCAGCCCGACGCCCCGAGCGACAGCGCCGCCTCTTCCTCGTGCCGCGATTGATCCTGCATCAGCGGGATCAGCTCCCGCGCGATGAACGGCACGGTGACGAACATCGTCGCCAGCGCGATCGCCGGCCACGAGAACACGATCTTCACCCCGTGCTCCTGCAGCCAAGGCCCCAGCCAGCCGCGCGAGCCAAACAGCAGCAGGAACGCCATCCCCGCGATCACCGGCGAGACCGTGAACGGCACGTCGATCAGCGTCGTCACCAGCGTCTTGCCGCGCCATTCGAACTTCGCGATGCACCACGCCGCCGCGATCCCGAACACCGTGTTGATCGGCACGGCGATCGCCGTCACCAGGAGCGTCAGCCGCAGCGCCGACCACGCGTCCTCCGTCTGCAGCGCCGCCGCAAACGCGCTCACGCCCGACGACAGCGCCTCGCGCACCACCGCCGCCAGCGGCAGCGCCACCATCACCAGCAGGAACCCCGCCGCAAGCCCGATCAGCACCACGCGCTGCACCCGCGCCGCCACCGAGAGCGGCGTGCCGCGTCGCGCGGAAGGTGCAGTCGAGATGGGTCCAGCCAGCGTTGTCATGAGATCTCACCGTTTCACTTCATCAGAGCATCACGCGGCCCCGGTGCACCGCCGTGCCCACGCCTGCAGCCCGTTCACCGCCAAGAGCAGCACCAGCGACAGCGCCAGCAGCCCGACGGCGACCGCCGCCGCACCCGGGTAGTTGAACTCCTCCAGCCTCGTCATGATCAACAGCGGCGCAATCTCCGACTCCCGCGGAATGTTGCTGGAAATGAAGATCACCGACCCATACTCGCCCACCGCTTTCGCGAAGCACAGCGTCATGCCCGTGAGCAGCGCCGGCACCAATCCCGGCAGCAGCACCCGCGTGAACGTCGTCGACGCTCGCGCCCCCAGCGCCCCCGCCGCTTCTTCGACCTCCTTGTCGATGTCCTCGATCACCGGCTGCACCGTCCGCACCGCGAACGGCAGGCTCACCAGCATCATCGCCACGATCACGCCCACGTTCGTGAACGCCACCGGCACGCCGATCGACGCCATCGCCTTGCCGAGCGCCGACGTCGGCGCATACACCGCCGTCAGCGCGATGCCCGCGACCGCCGTCGGCAGCGCCAGCGGCAAATCCACCAGCGTGTCCAGCACGCGCCGGCCCGGGAACTTGTACCGCACCAGCACCCACGCGATGATGAACCCGAACACCGTGTTCACCACCGCCGCCGCGAGCGCGCCGAGCAGGCTCAGCCGATACGACGCCAGCGTCCGCTCGTCGCTCACCACTTCCCAGATCGTGCCCACGCCCTTCGACGCCGACATCGCCACCACCGCCGCGAGCGGCAGCAGCACCAGCAGCCCGAGGTACGTCAACGTGAACCCGGCCGTAAGACCGAACCCGGGCAAGATGTTGTTGGTACGTCGTCTGGACATTGGCAGCAGTGGGGGAGTCGAACCTCGAAGGCCATCAACACGTGTGTCACCGGACGATCGCGGCTGGGCCGCACCGCCGCGCTACTTCCGCTTCGCCTGAATCTGATCGAACACGCCGCCATCGTCGAAGTGCTCGCGCTGCGCCTTCACCCAGCCGCCGAACGCCTCGTTGACCGTGAACAGCGGCACGGGCTTGAAACGTTCCGCGTTGGCTTCCAGCAGTTTCTCGTTCACCGGGCGAAAGTAATTGTCGACGATGATCTGCTGCGCGCGGTCGGTGTACAGGAACTTCAGATACTCCGTCGCCACCTCCAGCGTCCCACGTTTACGCGCAACCTGCTCAACAACCGCTACCGCCGGCTCCGCCTTGATCGTGACCGACGGGTACACGATCTCGAGCTTCTGTTTGGGAAACTCCTTCTGCACCAGGAGCGCATCGCTCTCCCAGCCGATGAGCACGTCCCCCACGCCGCGCTGCACGAACGTGTTCGTGGAACCGCGCGCCCCCGTGTCCAGCACCGCGACGTTGCGGAACACGTCCGCCACGAACTGCTTCGCCTTGTCGTGATCCCCGCCGTTCGTGCGCAGCGCATACCCGTACGCTGCGAGATAGTTCCACCGCGCACCCCCCGACGTCTTCGGGTTCGCCGACACCACGCCGAGCCCCGCCCGCGTCAGGTCGCCCCAGTCCTTGATCCCCTTCGGATTTCCGCTCCGCACCAGGAACACGATGGTTGACGTGTACGGCGCGCTGTTGTGCGGCAGCTTCGTCGCCCAATCCTTCGGCACCAGCCCCGCCTTCTCGTGCAGCACATCGATGTCATACGCGAGCGCCAGCGTCACCACGTCCGCCTCAAGCCCGTCGATCACCGCCCGCGCCTGCTTGCCAGACCCGCCGTGCGATTGCCGCACGCTCACCGCGCCCCCGGTCGTCGATCGCCAGTGCTCGGCGAACGCCGCGTTGACGGCGCTGTACAGCTCGCGCGTCGGATCGAACGACACGTTCAGGATCGTCTGCGACCCGCCCGGCTTCGCCGCCGGCTCGGCCTGCGCTCCCGCGCACGCCGCCAGCGTCATCACCGCCGCCGCCGCCGCCTTCACACCGCGCACCATCGTCTGCCAAGCCGTCATGCGATCAACCTCCCGTGCCGCTGCGGCGGCCTTCACTTTCGCTCGTCTCATCCGTGTGAGCCACGCACGCACCATCACCATCACACCGCGTCCGTCTCCGCCTCCGTGCCCAGGCTTGCGAGCGTCTCGCGCGTCGCCGCGACGATCGCGTCGACCACCGCGTCGGTGTGCGCAAGACCCACAAACCACGACTCATACCCGCTGGGCGGCAGGTGCACGCCGCGCTCCAGCAGCCCGTGAAACAGCCGCGTGAACACCGCGTGGTCCGCCGCGTCCGCGTCCGCGAGCGACTCAACCCGCCCAACGCCGAAGAAGATCGACAGCATCGAGCCGACGCGCTGCACCACGCCGTCAACGCCCGTCTCGCGCATCACGCGGCGCAGCCCATCCGCCAGGCGTGCCGACTGCGTTTCCAGCCGCGCATACGCAGCGTCGTCAAGCAGCCGCAGCGTCGCGAGCCCCGCCGTCATCGCGATCGGATTGCCGGAGAACGTGCCCGCCTGGTACACCTCGCCCGCGGGCGCCATCAGATCCATCAGCTCCGCCCGCCCGCCGAACGCGCCGATCGGCAGCCCGCCGCCGATCACTTTGCCCAGCGTCGTGATGTCCGGCCGAACCGCGTACAGCTCCTGCGCCCCGCCGCGCGCCACGCGGCACCCCGTCATCACCTCGTCGAAGATCAGCAGCGCGCCCCACCGCGACGCCTCCTGCCGCAGCGTCTGCAGGAACCCGACCACCGGCGGCACCAGCCCCATGTTCCCCGCGATCGGCTCGACGACGATCGCCGCAACCTCCGCGCCGTGCTCGCGCATCACCTCGCGGACCGCGCCCGCGTCGTTATACGGCACGACCAGCGTGTCTTGCGTCGCGCCCTGCGTCACCCCCGGCGAGCCCGGCAACCCCAGCGTCAGCACGCCCGACCCCGCCGTCACCAGCAGCGCGTCGCTATGCCCGTGATACCCGCCCGCGAACTTGATGATCTTCGCCCGCCCCGTCGCGGCCCGCGCCAGCCGAACGGCGCTCATCACCGCCTCCGTCCCCGAGTTCACCATCCGCACGCGCTCCATCGACGGCACGCGCCGCATGATCTCCTCGCCAAGCTCGATCTCCAGCACCGTGCTCAGCCCGAAGCTGAACCCGTCCCGCGCCGCACGACTCACCGCCTCCACCACCGCCGGGTGCGCGTGCCCGACGATCATCGCGCCCCACGACCCGATCATGTCGATGTATCCGCGCCCGTCGACATCGAACACGCGGCACCCCGCGCCGCGTTCCACCACCCGCGGCGTGCCACCCACACCTTTGAACGCGCGCACCGGCGAGTTCACGCCGCCCGGCATCACCGCGCGCGCCCGCTCGAACGCCGCGCTCGACCGTGTCTGCACCCCCCGCTCGCTCAGCGACCAGCTCATGACCGCGCTCCTTCGTCCTCGCGCAGCCATCCCGCCGCCCGCACCGCGGCGTACGTGATGATCGCGTCCGCGCCCGCCCGCTTGATCGCCAGCAGCGACTCCAACAGCGTCGCCCGCTCGTCCAGCCACCCACGCTGCGCCGCCGCGACGATCATCGCGTACTCCCCGCCAACTTGATACGCCGCCAGCGGCGTGTCCGGCATCTGGTCGCGCAGCCGCGTCACGATGTCCAGCGACGTCCCCGCCGGCTTCACCATCACCGCGTCCGCACCCTCGAGTCGATCCTGCACCGCCTCCGCGATCGCCTCGCGCCCGTTGGCGACGTCAAGCTGATGGCTCCGCCGATCGCCGCGCGTCGGCGCCGAGTGCGCCGCATCCCGAAACGGCCCGTACAGGCTCGACGCAAACTTCGCCGAGTACGCCAGAATCCCCGTGTCCACGAACCCCGCATCATCGAGCGCCGTGCGGATCGCGTGCACGCCCCCGTCGAGCATCCCACTCGGCGCGATCAGATCCGCGCCCGCCGCGGCGTGACTCACCGCGACGCGCCCGAGCGCATCGAGCGTTCCCGCATCATCCGCATCACCGCCGCTGTGCGCAAGGCACCCGCCGTGCGACGTGTACTGGCACAGGCACGCGTCCGTGATCACCGCGAGGCTCGGATGCCGCGCCTTCAGCACGCGCACCGCCATCGGCACAACCCCGTCGTCGTCGTACGCCGCCGAGCCCGCCTCGTCCTTCTCCTGCGGAATCCCGAACAGCAGCATGCTCCGAACGCCCACGCGGACCGCCTCGTCCGCGGCTCGCGCCAGCTCGCCCAGCGCATGCCGCCGAACGCCCGGCATCGAAGCGATCTCGCCCGCGCGCCGCTCGTCCTCAACGACAAACAGCGGCAGCACCAGATCGCTCGGGTTCAGCCGCGTCTCGCGGAACACGTCGCGCAGCGCCGCCGAGCGTCGCAATCGCCCCAGCCGCCGAGTCTGGTCGTCCGTTCGCCAGTCGATCATGCGTTCACCTCGTCCAGCACCGGCGCGGTGCTCAGCACGCGCCGCAGTTCTTCAAGCACGCCATCATCCGAATGCACGCGGGCCGCGTGCACGCGTTCAAACCCGGCCTCTGCCGCCGCCCGCGCCGTTGTCGGCCCCACGCACACCACCGCAGCCCCGTCCGTCGCGCCGGGTTGCAGCCCCGCCGCCGCCGCGCTCGCAACGCCCGACGGGCAGTAGAACAGCCACGCGTCGACGCCGCGCGTGATGCTCGCCCGCGCCCAGTCCGTCACCGGCTCGTGCAGTGTGTCGTACACCGTCGGCGCGTGAACGATCATCCCGCACGCGGCCAGCCCGGCCCGCAGCTCATCCCGCGCCAGCGTCCCGCACGGGAACAGCACCGTCTGCCCCGCGGCCCGCGCCCCCTGCCCGATCTCGCGCACCAGCGCCGCCGCCCGATGCTCCTCGGGCACCACATCCGGCGCCAGCCCGATCGCGCCGAGCGCCTCCGCCGTCTTCGGCCCAACCGCCGCCAAGCGCGTCGATCCCAGCACGCGCGCATCCAGCCCCATCGACCGCACCGCCTCGAACCACCCGCGCACGCCGTGCAGCGACGTGAACACCGTCCAGTCATGCCGGCGCCGCAGCACTTCAGCATCCTGCCCACGCGTATACACGATCCGGATCAGCGGGCAATCGATGACCTCCGCCCCAAGCTCGCGCAGCTGCGCGATGAGCCCCGCCGACGCCGACCGCGGCCGCGTCACCACCACGCGCTTCCCCGCCAGGGGCCCGCCCCCTGCGCTCGCCCCCGGCCCCGCCGCGCTCAGCCCCGCCACCGTTCCGATCACCACCGTCGCCGGTGCCGCAATGCCCTGCTCATCCGCGACGCGCGTGATCGTCGCCAGCGTCCCGCGCACCACGCGCTGTTCCGGCAGCGTGCCCTGCTGCACCACCACCACCGGCGTCTCCGCGTCGCGCCCCGCGTGAATCAGGCCGTCGGCGATCTCCCCCAGCATCGCCCGTCCCATCAGCACCGACACGGTGTCCATCCGCGCCAGCGCCGCATAGTCCAGCGCCCGCGTCGGCGCCCCGCTCTCCGACTGCGGCGTGACGATCGCCAGCGTCCGCGCGATCCCCCGCGCCGTCACCGGAACCTCCGCCGCCGCTGCCGCCGCGATCGCGCTCGTCACCCCCGGCACCACCGCGCACCACACGCCGGCACCGCGGCAGTGCTCCAGTTCCTCCCACCCGCGCCCATAGATGAACGGGTCCCCGCCCTTGAGCCGCACCACCCGCAGCCCCGCCCGCGCCCGCCGCACGAGCACCGCGTTGATCTCCTCCTGCGTCAGCGTGTGCCGCCCCGGCGCCTTGCCCGCGTCGATGATCTCCGCGTCCCCGCGCGCCTGCTCCAGCAGCGCCGGCCCCGCCTGCCGATCCGTCACCACCACATCCGCCGCCCGCAGCAGTTCCAACCCCTTGACCGTGATCAGCCCCGCATCCCCCGGCCCAGCGCCAACCAGCCACACGCGCCCACGCGACGCGAGATCCTCCACCGCCTCCTCCGCCGTCGCCCCGCGTCCATCACTCAACAGCCGCCCATCGCCCGAAAGCACGCGCACATGCAGCACGCCATCGCGCCACACCGCGCTCGGAATCAGGCCCGTGCGTGGCTCGAGCATCGCCGTCGCGCGCCGCTCTTCTTCCACCGCGTGCCGCGTCGCGTCATCGTCGATCAGCGCCACCATGTCCGCCGCCGCGCCCGTCTCCCGCGTCTGCACGGCGATCGCCCCCTGCCCCGCCTCCGGCATCATCACGTCCAGCGGGAACACCTCCGCCGCGCGCCCCGCGAGCCCAAGCCGCGCCAGCCCCGCGAGCGCCAGCACCGTCGCGTCGAACGATCCGTCATCCACCTGCGCCAGCCGCCGCTCAACAGTCCCGCGGATCGGCTCGATCACCACATCCGGCCGCACACGCCGCACCTGCGCCGCACGCCGCGCGCTGCACGTCCCCACCCGTGCCCCACGCGGCAGTTCGCGCAGCGTTCGCCCATCGCGCGACACCAGCACATCCTCCACCGCCCCACGCGCCAGCACCGCCGCCACCGTTGTCCCCGCGCCCAGCGTCAGCGGCAAGTCCTTCAAACTATGCACCGCCGCGTCGATCTCGCCGCGCTGCAGCGCGCTCTCAAGATCATCCGTGAACGGCCCATCGGTCGCGAACGCGTCCAGCGGCGTGCGCTGGTCCGCATCGCCGCGCGTCCCCAGCACCACCACCTCAACCTCCGCCCCGATCTTCCGCAGTGCCGCCGCCGCCGTGTGCGCCTGCCACAGGGCCAGCCGGCTCCCCCGCGTCCCGAGCCGAACCCGCGGCCGCCCAACCGCATCATCCACGATCACCCGCACCGTCTCCGCAAACGTCGGCACATCCGCCAGCGCCGGCAACACCCGCACCCGCGCCCGCTCCGCGCGCGCCAGCCGCTCCGGAATGTCCTGCAAGTGATGCCCGCCCCCGCCCAGCAGGAACGGCACTACCAGCACATCCGCATCCCCCAGCGTCGGCGCTACATCTTCCAGCAGCGGGTCCTGATCCAGAAACGCCGCCTGCGCCGCGGCGCCCGTCGCCGCTGCGATCGCTCGCGCCAGCGCCTCCGTCGCCGCCCCGCTCGACGCCGACCGCCGCGTCCCGTGCCCAACCACCAGCACGCGCACCGCCGCGCCCGCGAGCCCTTCCACCGCCAGCCGCTCGCGCACGAGATCAACGCACATCGCCGTGACCCGCGCATCGACGCCGATCGGCGGCAGCACCACGGCCCGATCCCCCGCCAGCCCGCGCAGGAACTCCCCCGCGAAGTACCCGTCGCTCGTCATCACCGGCAGCACCCACGCCCGCGCTCCGTCCCGCCCCGCCGCACCGAGCACCGCGCCAAGCTCGGGCGTCCCCATCCTGAACGCCGTGACCACCCGCAGATCGCGCCGCGCCGCCGCCAGCGACTCCGCGAGCGCGAGCACCGCGCTGTTCGCCGCCGAGCCATCGCCCGCGCCGTGCGCCGCCAGGATGAGCGTTCCCCGATTGCTCATGCCGCTTACGTCACTCATGCCACACCGCTCCGGCCCGCCGGGCCCGCACGCGCCGCATCAACCTCCACGCCGACAAGCCACCGCCGCGACCACCGCTCCGCCGCCTGCGCCGCCTGCTCCCGCGCTCGCGACACGATCGCGTCCACACCCGCGTCCGCGGGCATCAGCGCGCTCAGCGTCACGAGCGTCACCCCGCTCATCCCCGCGACCGCCGGATCGATGTTCGACGGCACGCCCAGATCCATCATCACCCGCGTGGTCGCCGCGCCCGCGTCGCTCGCGGCGACATCCGCCGCGTCAATCAGGAACGTCGGCGAACTCGTCGCCGCGATGATTACGTCCGCCTCGTCAAGCACCGCGCGCTTCGCATCCAGCCCCCGCACCAACACCGCTCCCGCCGCCGCATGCACGCCCAGCGCCTCCGCCGCCCGCTCCGGATGCCGCGCCATCACCGTCACGCCGCCAACACCATCCGCCAAGAGGCGCCCGGCGATCTCCCGCGCCAGCGCCCCGCTCCCGAGCAGCGCCACGCGCACGCCCGCCGCGCCGCGCCGCAGGCGCTCCGCCCGCACGCGCATCACCACCGCGTCCACACACCCGCCGCCAAGGTGCGCCAGCCCGCTCGCCGCACGCACCCGCCGCGCACTCGCAACCGACGCCTGCACCAGCCGCGCCAGCACCGCGTCCCGCTCCGGCGCCTCCGTCTCCGCCACGCGGCTGCGCGACACCTGCCCCTGAATGTGCTCCTCGCCCACGAACCGCGACTCAAGCCCCGCCGCCACCGCAAACAGATGGTGCACCGCCGCCGGCCCGATCCGTCGCCGCATCGCCCCGTCCGCGGCCAACAGGTCCGCACACCGCCCCGCCAGCGCCGCAACCTGCGCATCCTCGCCGAGCCCATACACCTCGAACCGTTCGCACGTCGACAGCACCGCCGCGCTCACGCCAACCTCGCGCCCGGCGTTCACCGCCGCCGCAATGAGCGCGTCATCGCCCCCCGCGCGACGCCGCGCACTCCCGACAACCGCCGGGTCCGTCACGCCGAGTTGCACAAGCGTCGTCGTCATGCGCATCACTTCCCCGACACCGTCAAGCTCACCAGCGCCGCCGTCGGCGTCTCCTTCCCCGTCAGTACCACGCGCCGCTCCGTCCGCCCCGTGATCCGCCGGTAGAAATCCGACACGCTCTCCCCAGCGCCGCGCTCGCGCTTGAACCGCTCCAGCAGCGGCCGCAGCGTCGCGCCGATCTCCGCGACCGCCACGTCCGCCGCAAACAAATCCGCCAGCCGATCGCCCCCCAGCCCGCCGCCCACGAACACGTGGTACACGCCCGGCTTTCGCCCCACCAGCCCGATGTCCGCGTTGTACGGCCGGGCGCACCCGTTCGGACACCCCGTCATCCGAATCGTCAGCGCCACATCATCAATCCCCAGCGCCTTGAAGTCGCGCTCCAGTTCGTCCAGCACGTCCGGCAACTGCCGTTCCGCGTCCGCTAGCGCCAGCCCGCACGTCGGCAGCGCCGGGCACGCCATCGACCACCGCTTGACGTGCGACAACTCCTCCACCGCGCTCACCCCGTGCGCCCGCAGAATCTCCCGCACCGCGCCCACGCCCGCTTCATCAAGATCCGTCAGCAGCACGCTCTGCATCGGCGTCAGCCGAATCCCCGGCCGCACATGCGCCGCGATCTCGCGCAGCGCCGTCCGATACCGCACGCTCCCCTTGTCCACGATCCGCCCGTTGGCGATGAACACGCCGTAGAACCACTTCCCGTCCCCCTGCGCGTGCAGCCCGAGGTGATCCAGTTGCCGTGGCGGCTGCGTCTTCGCCGCCGGCTTCAGCCGCCACGCCACCCGCGCATGCATCTCCTCAACAAACCGCTCAACACCCCACGCCTCCAGCAGATACTTCAGCCGCGCGTGCCGCCGGTTCGACCGATCCCCATGGTCCCGGAAGATCGCCGCCACCGTCTTGACCGCCTCAACCCCGTGCTCCGGCTCAACAAACCCCAGCACGCTCGCCATCCGCGCGATCGTGTCCGGCTTGTTGTGCGTCATCCCCAGCCCGCCCCCCGCCACCAGGTTGTACCCGCGCACGCGCCCACCCTCCGTCACCGCGATCAGCCCGCAGTCGTACGCGAAGATGTCCACGCTGTTGTCAATGTCGAGCGCCACGCCCGTCTTGAACTTCCGCGGCAGGTACCGCTCCCCATAGAACGGCTCCTCCTTCCCCTTCTCCTCGAACTCGACTTTCTCCCCGTCCAGCCAGATCTCGTGGTACGCGCCCGTCGCCGGCGCCAGTTCCTTCGCCAGCGCCCGCGCCATCGCCTGCACCGCCCGGTGCGCCTCATCCGCGAACGGCGCCGGCGAGGCCATCACGTTCCGCTGCACGTCGCCGCACGCCGCCAGCGTCGTCAACAGCGCCCGGTTGATCTCCGCCAGCGTCGTCTTGAGATTGTCCTTGAGAACCCCGTGATACTGGATGCTCTGCCGCGTCGTCAGCCGCAGCGTCCCGTTCGCGTACCGGTCCGCCAGCTCGTCGAGCGCGAGATACTGCTCGGCGCTCAGCGCCCCGCCCGGGATCGTCAGGCGGATCATCATCGAGTACGACTTGCCGCCCCCGGCGTGCCGCTTCTCGCGGTCATCCTGCTGATATACCCCGTGAAACTTCAGCAACTGCTTGTCATCCTCATCGAACGACGCCTTGCCCGCGTCCGCGATCGTGTCCGCGATCCCGCCGCGCAGCGCCCGCCCCTTCGCCTTGGCGATCTCCACCTTCGACACGTCGCTCTCCGGCCCGTTCGTGTTGACACCGCTCATCACGCCGCTCACTTTCTTCACCCCGCCGCAAACTCAGGCGGGTAGTGGGTGGGTTCTCTTCGATCTCCCTCTTCTCCCTCTCCCAGATGGAGGGGGCAGGGGGTGGGCTCTCTTCTTGTCTCTGACCCCTGACCTCTAACCCCTGACCTCTAACCCCTCCCCTCTATCCACCATCCCCCGCACGCCGAACCGCGCGCCCGTCGAAGTGCAGCCCGCACTCGGTCTTCCCCGTCCCGGCCCATCGCCCAACCCGCGTGTAATCCGTCACGCCCGCGCCCGGCACCGCCCGCGTGCAGTTCGTGCACCCGATGCTCGGGTACCCGCGCTCGTGCAGCGGGTTGTACGGCACGCCGCGCTCCACCGCGTACGCCCACACCTGCTCGCGGCTCCACGCCGCCAGCGGGCTGACCTTCACCACCCCGTGCCCCGCGTCCCAATCCGCGTGCCGCACGCCCGCGCGCTGCTCGCTCTGGCTCTGGCGCAGCCCCGTCATCCACGCCCGCGCGCCCTTCAGCAGCCGCCGCATCGGCTCAACCTTGCGGATCGCGCAGCACGCGTCCGGATCGCGCTCCCACAGCCGCGCTCCGTGCGTCAACTCCTGCTCTTCCGGCGTCATCGACGTCCCCGCGTTCACAAACTCCACGCCCGGATACCGCCCGCTCAGCCGCTCCCGCAGGTCGTGCGTTTCCGGAAACAAGAAGTGCGTGTCCAGGTAGTGCACGCGCAGCCCCGCGCCCTGCGCCGCCCGCAGCCGAACCAGCATGTCGATCAGCACACACCCCTCCATCCCGAACCCCGTCGTCACGATCAGCCCGTCCCCGAACCGCTCGAGCGCCCACGCCGCAACCTCTTCCGGCGCCACATCCACCGCGAACGACGGCAGCTCGGCCGCGCTCTCCGCGCCGCCACCCCCGTGGGGCCCGTCTTCCGCCAGGTGATTGAGCACTCGCAGACGCACACCATCTCCGTCGACCCGTCGGCGGCTCCCGCCAGCCCGGTCAGGCTGATCGCACACAACCTCAGAACAGCAAAGAAAAAACCCGCGGGCTCAGCCTCGCGGGTTCAGGTGTCGCTTTTGGCGGTCGGCCGCCCCATCAGGGCGACTCACACGCACGAGCAACAACACTCGCAAGGCCGGCGCTCGGTCATGCCGAGACAGCAACACGCCGCACAGCAGCAGCAGGGCGTGCAGCGAGAGGCTTTGCGAGAACAGTGCGTACGCATGGTGCGGAAGACTACCTCCCGCGGGCGATCTGTCAAGGCATCTCGCCAGTTCGTGCGTCCGAGAATGGCCGACCCGGTGCTCTCACCGGTGAACACGAGCACGCCCCTCAGCGCCGCCCGCGCTTTGGCCGCGTGCCCGACCCCGTCCGATTCGTCGCCCGCTTCCGCGCCGTCTTCGCCGCCGGCGTATTGCTCACAAACTGCTCGCCACGCTGCGATCCGCGCCGCTTCTTGGCGTCCGTCGCCGCCCGCTCATCGGCGCTCAGCCGCGCCCACGCCGCCCGCGGCAGGTACCTTGCCATCTCCTCCCCGCCGCCGTTCGTGCGCTCCCGCCGCGCCGGCTCACCGTCGCGCGTCGTCCAGTCCTCATTGGTCCACTGCGACAGGTGCTTCTGCGCCGCCGTCCGCTTCCCGCTATACCCGCCGCCCGCCTCTTCATACTCCCGCGCCAACAACTGCGCCTTGCGGGCGCTCCATTGACCGGCCTTCCCGCCTTTGTCCTCGCGCATCACCCGGTCCTTGATGCGCTCGCGCAGGTCCGGGTCCGTATACGCCCGCTCATCCGAGGCCTGCCGCGTCCCCTCCGCCTCCGGGTTCGACGCCGCCCCACGCCGCCCGCCCGTCCTGGGCCGCACCGCACCCTTCTTCTTCCCGCGCGTCGTCCGCCCGCCCGCGTCGCCGCGAGCCCCATCCGCGTCCTCACCCGCCCGCCCCGCCTTCTTGCTCGCACGCTTCTTGTTCACCCTTTCACTGTCCCGCGCCGCCCCCCTCTCGGCATGAATTTTCGATGAACCACCGCTTCACACCCACGCCGCACCCTCTCCGCATGCCCCCATCGCCGCCCGCCCGACCCGACCACCCCATCTGCGAACTCTTCGGCCTCGAGCAATCCCCCGAAGCCTTCGCCATCCGAGACTTCCTCACCCGCAGCGTCGTCCGCTTCGAATGGATCGAGGTGACCTCCGTCGCCGACGCCCGCGGCCGCGGCCTCAACATCACCGACATCAACCAGCTCCCCGTCCTCCGCCTCCCCAACCGCGACTGCCTCTTCGCCCCCGACGTTCACCTCGTCGCCCAGCGCCTCGGCTTCATCACCGCGCCCCGCCGCGACGAGTACGACCTCTCCATCTTCGGCGCCGGGCCCGCCGGGCTCTCCGCCGCCGTCTACGCCGCTTCTGAGGGCATCAAGACCGTCCTCGTCGAGCGCTCCGCCGTCGGCGGCCAGGCCGGCAGCAGCCCCTCCATCGAGAACGTCATCGGCTACCCCGACGGCGTCCCCGGCGCCCTCCTCGCCGAACGCGCCCGCCAACAAGCCGTCAAGTTCGGCGTCGACCTCCTCCTCCTCCGCGAAGGCCTCCACGCACGCTTCTTCGACAACCGCATCGTCGCCGACCTCGACGACGGCACTCGCCTCCGCGCCAAAGCCAACCTCTGCGCCACCGGCGTCGAATACCAGCGCCTCGATGTCCCCGACCACGACCGCTACCTCGGCGCCGGCCTGGTCTACGGCGCCGGCTACAGCGAAGCCGCCCTCGCCGCCGACGAGCCCGTCGTCGTCGTCGGCGGGGCCAACTCCGCCGGGCAATCCGTCGCCTTCTTCTCCGCCCGCTGCCCCCTCGTCACCATGATCGTCCGCAAGCCCGAACTCTCCGGCTCCATGTCCGCATACCTCGAAGGCCGCCTCACCTCCTGCCCCAACGTCCGCATCCTCACCAGCACCGAAGTCACCGCCCTCCACGGCGACCCCGGCCTCGAAGCCATCACCGTCCGCAACACCGAAACCGACCAAACCTCCACCATCCCCACCAAACGCCTCTTCGTCTGCATCGGCGGCAAGCCCAACACCGACTGGGCCGCCGACACCCCCATCCGCCGCGATGACGAGGGCTACCTCATCACCGGCCCCGACCTCCTCGACGACGGCGCGCTGCCACCCGACTGGCCTCTCAAACGCCAGCCCTACTACCTCGAAACCAGCGTCCCCGGCTGCTTCGCCGCCGGCGACGTCCGTCACAACTCCGTCAAGCGCTTCGCCGCCGCCCTCGGCGAAGGCGCCATGTGCGTCACCTTCGTCCACCGCTACCTGCGCGAACTCCGCGAACGCGACGGCTAACCACCAGGCCGATCACGCGTGTTCAACACGCCTCACCATGACCCCGCCCGGACCACAACCCGGCCCTTACCACGACCCCGCGTAATAGAACTTCTCCCGCGTGATCTTCCCGCCCTCCACCGTGTACACCGCCACCTCCTCCAGCATCGTCCGCTTCCCCGTCGCCTTCTCCGTCACGTCAAACGCAAAGTGCACGGCGAACTCGCGCTCCCCGTTGAAGTAGGGCCCCTTCACCGTCTCCCCATGAATCTCGTTCCGCTCCGCCCACATCTCCGACTTGCGAATCACCGCCGCCTGCCCCGCCGTCTCCGCCCCGCTCCCCTCCACCGAAACGATGTCCGCGTGATACATCGTCCGCATCACCTCGAAGTTCTTCCCCTGGTTGCACAGTTCAACAAACCGCCGCCCAATCTCACGAATGTCCATCACACACATCTCCTTCACTCCCATGCCCCCTAGTGCCTGGTGCCCGGTCCCCGGTGCCTTCGCATCCACTAGTGCCCAGTGCCTAGTGCCCAGTGCCTTCTCTGACATACATAAACTCATTAAAATCCACATCCTCCACCGGCGTCCCCAACTGCCGCAGCATCGCCATCGCCTGGGCCCGGTGATGCACCTCGTGCAGCACCAGCTGCGTGAACAGATCCCCGGCCGACGTCGTGATCATCCACCGCTTCCCCGCCGAATCCGGAAAGCTCAACCACCGGATCGTCCTGGACCAATCCTTCTCGGCCCGGATCGCCTCCCGCGTCCGCTCGGCCTGGTCCGCCCACGCCCGATCGATCACCTCAAACACCGGCGGCCGCTCGTACTGAATCGCCCACCGCTCATACGCCGGCACCTCCACCCCGCGAATCCGCTCCACGTAGTACCACTCCGACGACACCATGTGCGCCATCGTCGCCGCCAGCGTCTTCAGCCCGAACGGAAACTCGGCCTGATACTGCGCGGCGGTCAGCCCCCGCATTGGCGCCATCACCCGCGCCCGCGCCATCACCAGGTAGTCATACGTTCGTATTGCCTCGATCACACCGCTCATGTCCGAGGGTACCGCCCGCTTTTGCGGCGCACCGCTCGTCCCCCCGCGCCGTCCGCATTAAAATCCACACATCGCGGGCGCCTCAGTACACCCCGCCGCGCCGCGTCAGCGCCGCGCCGTCGTGCTCCGGGCCCGCGTGCGTCCTCGCACAAAGGAGCCGCCATGGCCGCCTCCGTCACCAACCCCGCCCCGTCGCACACCACGGAGATCAAGCCTCCGCCCGCCGCCCCCATCGCGCCCGCCGGCATCACGCAAGCGACCCCTTCCGACGTCCACGCCTGGCTCCGCGCCGGCCAGGCCGTCCTCATCGACGTTCGCGAACCCGACGAGCACGCCCGCGAGCGCATCCGCGGCTCGCGACTCCTCCCGCTCTCCACCTTCTCCCCCGACCGCGCCGCTCAGTTCCTCGCCCCGGGTCAGAAACTCGTCCTCCACTGCAAAGGCGGCAAACGTTCCGCCGACGCCTGCCGCCTCGCCACCATGCTCACCGCCCGCGGCGTCCCCATCGTCAACATGATCGGCGGCATCGACGCCTGGAAGTCCGCCGCACTCCCCACCGATTCCTCCTCCGTCGCACCACGCATCAGCGTCATGCGACAAGTCCAACTCACCATCGGCGCCCTCCTCCTCCTCGGCTCCGCACTCGCCTGGTTCGTCCACCCCGCCTTCATCGCCCTCCCCGCGTTCCTCGGCGCCGGCCTCGCCTTCGCCGGCGCCACCGGCACCTGCGCCCTCGCCTCCCTCCTCAGCATCATGCCCTGGAACCGCACGCCCGCTCCCGCGGCCTGCTCCACCGGCCCCTGCGCCTGACACCTCCACCAACCCACACCACCCCGGACACACCACCATGCACTCCGACGCCCAATCCTTCTATCAAACCTGGCCCGCCCGCATGAACGCCATGAAGGCCCGCCCCGGCGGCGCCGACATCGGCAAAGCCTTCGGCCCCTTCTTCCAAGCCTTGATGAAAGACTCCACCGCCGAAGGCGGCCTCTCCGTCAAGCACAAGGAACTCATCGCCCTCGCCATCGGCGTCGCCGCCCGCTGCGACTCCTGCATCTATTCCCACGTCGAAAAATGCCTCAAGGCCGGCGCCTCCCCACGCGAAGTCATGGACGCCGCCGGCGTCGCCGTCATGATGGGCGGCGGGCCCATGTACACCTACGTCCCCATCGTCTCCGAAGCCCTCGCCGCCCTCGAGGCCAACCCGCCATCGCACTAAACCACCAGACCAAACTCAGAGTGCGCAGAGACAGCAGAGTTCGCTCGGAGACAAGCAAAGCCCTTCGACGAGAAGCCCGCGAACACGCCAAGCCAAAAGCAGTGGGGCACCATCGCCGACGGCGACTCCGCGCCGATGGTGCCACAAGGCGCGCAACGCCTGAACATCGCCTGGCCATCGCCTAGTCATCGCCTCACCACCCCCGCACCCTCACCTCTCCCGTCCCACTCCGAGCCTCTCCCCCCCCCTCAGAGACCTCTGAGTTAAAGGTCTCTTTCACGCCCGCCGAAGCCGCAGGCTGTTCGTCACCACGCTCACGCTGCTCAGCGCCATCGCCGCGCTCGCGATCATCGGCGACAGCAGCCACCCCGTCACCGGGTACAGCGCCCCCGCCGCCACCGGGATCGCCACCACGTTGTACACGAACGCCAGCCCCAGATTCTGACGGATCGTCCGCAGCGTCCGCCGCGCCAGCCCGATCGCCTCCGCCACCGACCCAACGTCCGACCGCATCAGCGTCACATCCGCCGCGGCGATCGCCACATCCGTCCCCGACCGCATCGCCATCCCCACATCCGCCCGCGCCAGCGCCGGCGCGTCATTGATCCCATCGCCCACCATCGCCACCACCCGCCCCTCGCTGCGCAGCGCCTCCACCCGCGCCGCCTTGTCCCTCGGCTGCACGCGCGCGATCACCGCATCCACGCCCACCTCGCGCCCCACACGCTCCGCGGCGCCCGCGTGATCCCCCGTCACCATCTCCACGCGCATCCCCATCCCCTTCAGCGCCGCCACCCCCGCCGCCGACGTCGCCTTCACCACATCCGCCACGCCCAACACGCCCGACATCCGCCCATCGATCGCGACCCCCAGCACCGTCCGCCCCGCCGCGTGCATCGCGTTCTTCGCCGCGTCCATCTCCTCCGCCCCGTCGCCGCGCACGCCGCAACTCTCCAGCCACTCCGGCGTCCCCACCAGCACGCCCCGCCCATCCACCACCGCCTCAACGCCCGCGCCCACATGCGCCCGAAACCCGCTCGCCGGGCGCACGTTGACGCCGCGCTCGCGCGCCCCGCGCACCACCGCCGCCGCGATCGGGTGCTCGCTCCCCGCCTCCGCGCTCGCCGCCGCGCTCAGTACGTCCTCCACGCTCACGCCGCCCGTCGTCGCGATCTCCATCACCGTCATCCGACCCTCGGTGATCGTCCCTGTCTTGTCGAGCAGCACCGTGTCGACGCGCCCCGCCGCTTCCAGCGCCGCCCCGTTCTTGATCAAGACGCCCCGCTGCGCCCCGCGCCCCGCCGCCACCATGATCGCCGTCGGCGTCGCCAGCCCCAGCGCGCACGGGCACGCGATGATCAGCACCGCCACCGCGTTGCTCACCGCCATCGCCACCCGCGTCTCCGTCGGCCCAAGCACCAGCCACGCCGCGAGCGTCACCGCCGCGATCACCAGCACCGCCGGCACAAACACCGCGCTGATCCGGTCCGCCATCCGCGCAATCGGCGCCTTGCTCCCCTGCGCATCCTCCACCATCCGCACGATCTGCCGCAGCGTCGACTCCGCGCCCACGCGCGTCGTCCGCACACGCAGCACCCCCGTCGTGTTCATCGTCGCGCCAAACACCGCCGCCCCCGCGCCCTTCTCCACCGGCACACTCTCGCCCGTCAGCATCGACTCGTCCACCGCCGACGCGCCCGACACCACCACGCCGTCCACCGGCACCCGCTCGCCCGGCCGCACCACCACCACCTCGCCCACACGCACCGCCTCCGCCGCAACCTCGCGCTCCGCACCCGCCCGCTCCACCCGCGCCATCGCCGGCGCCAGAGCCATCAGCCGCTCGATCGCCTCCGTCGTCCGCCCAGTCGCCCGCGCCTCCAGCAAGCGCCCGAGCAAGATGAACACCACGATCACCGCCGCCGCCTCGAAATACACCGCCGGCCCCATCGCCGCCCCACCCGCACCGTGCCCCGCGTGCCCCGCGCTCATGAGCACACCCGGCGCAATCGTCGCCACCACCGAGTACACAAACGCCGCGCCCGTCCCCAGCGCCACCAGCGTGTCCATCGTCGCCGTCCGATGCCGCACGCTCGCCCACGCCGCCCGATAGATCGGCCCCGCTCCAACCACAAGCACCGCCGCCGTCAACACCAACTGCACCCAGTTCGTCCACGCCCCGTGCAGCCACGAAATCGCCCCGTGCGACATCGCGATCACCACCACCGGCAACGCCAGCACCGCACTGAGCACCAACCGCCGCCGCAACCCCCGGGTACCCCCACGCTCCGCGTGGGGACTCTGCATCTCCCCTGTCCCCTGACCTCTGGCCTCTGTCCCCTCCCCTCCGCCCCCTATCCCCTTCCCCCTGACCTCTGTCCCCTGCCCCACCTCGTATCCCAGCTCCCGCACCACCTCCGCCACGCGCTCCGCCGACACGCGCCGCGAATCAAACTCAACCCGCGCCGACCGCGTCGCCAGATTCACCGCGGCTGTCCGCACCCCCGCCTCACGCGCCAGCCCCCGCTCAATCCGCGCCACGCACGACGCGCACGACATCCCCTCAATCGCCATATCCACCACCGCGCCCGCCGACGCCTCAGCACCGTGCGAATCCGCCAAACGCTCACGATCGATGGGAGTGGACATGGTTCAGCCGCCGTCGACAAAGCCGTGGTCAACGCTCAAAAACACTAGACACCGCACCCGTCCGTGCTCCCCCCTCCGGGTACCCCCACGCTCCGCGTGGGGCCTTCGCCTCTCCGCCTCGATCCCCGCTTCATTCCCCTCACCTCTCGCCCCCGACCTCTCGCCCCGTTGAACCTCGCACCGGGCGCCACCGTACAAGATCCGACTCCCGCATCATCCACCCCCGCCAATGCCCCACGCCCTCGAACACAAACTCGCCATCCTCGCCGACGCCGCCAAGTACGACGCCTCCTGCGCCTCCTCCGGTTCCCGCCGCGCCGCACAAGACGGCATGCTCGGCGACACCCGCTCCGTCGGCATCTGCCACTCCTACACGCCCGACGGCCGCTGCATCTCCCTCCTCAAAATCCTCATGACCAACTACTGCATCTTCGACTGCCGCTTCTGCGTGAACCGCGTCTCAAGCGATACCCCGCGCGCCCGCTTCAGCGTCGACGAAGTCGTCTGGCTCACCGTCGAGTTCTACAAGCGCAACTACATCGAAGGCCTCTTCCTCTCCAGCGGCATCATCCAGTCCCCCGACTACACCATGGAGCGCCTCGCCGAGATCGCCCGCCGCCTCCGCACCGTCGAAAAATTCAACGGCTACATCCACCTCAAAACCATCCCCGGCGCCGACGCCGCCCTCATCGATCGTGCCGGCCGCTACGCCGACCGCCTCAGCGTCAACATCGAACTCCCCACCGACGACGACCTCCGCCGCCTCGCCCCCGAAAAATCCCTCCGCACCGTCGACCTCACCATGTCCTGCATCCGCGAGCGCCGCGACGACGCCGCCGCCAGCCGCCGCGCCTCCCGCTCCTCCGCCCCCACGCCGCCCGCCTTCGCCCCCGCCGGCCAATCCACCCAGATGATCGTCGGCGCTACCGACACCACCGACGCCACCATCCTCGCCCAATCCACCCGCCTCTACACCCAGCACCGCCTCAAGCGCGTCTACTACTCCGCCTTCAGCCCCATCCCCTCCGCCGACGCCGCCCTCCCGCCCGTCACCCCGCCGCTCATCCGCGAGCACCGCCTCTACCAGAGCGACTGGCTCATCCGCTTCTACGGCTTCTCCGCCGCCGAACTCACCGACGCGTCGCAGCCCAACCTCTCCCTGCACATCGACCCCAAGCACGCCTGGGCCCTCCGCCACCCGGAGTTCTTCCCGATCGACATCAACGCCGCGCCGCGCGAAGCCCTCCTCCGCGTTCCGGGCCTGGGCGTGCGCAACGTCACGCGGATCCTCGCCGCCCGCGCCGCCCGCCGCCTGCGCCTGGCCGACCTCCGCCGCCTCCGCGTGCCGCTTTCGCGCACGCAGCGCTTCATCGTCACTGCCGATTGGTCCCCGCCCGACCGCGACCTCGCCGCGCCCGCGCCATCACCATCCGACCTCATCACCGCACCACCCCCCGCGCGCACACCCGAACCCACCCCCGCCCCCGCCCCCACACTCTTCGAAGCCGCCGCCTCCGCACGCACCGGCGAGCTCTGACCACCACCCCGCGCCACCGCACCCATGCCCCTCCGCACCGCCGACCCCGCCGGCCGCTACGACACCTTTCTCCGCCTCGCCGCCCGCCTCATCCGCGCCCGCGTCGAGCCCGACTCCGTCGCCTGGGCCGACAACTCCAGCCCCGCCCTCTTCGCTACACCCATCCCCGACGGCCCGCCCAGCCCCGAAACCACCGCGTTCGTCCGTCGCCTCCGCGCCGCGCTCGGCAGCCGCGCTCACGCCGCCGCCCACCACTCCGCGCCCGACCGCTGGGCCACGCTCTACCGCCTCGCCTGGCGCCGCTTCGCTGCCGGCGAGCCGCGCGTCCTCCTCGACCCGACCGACCTCGACGTCCGCCGCCTCGACCTGCTCGCCAAAGCCGTCCGCCGCGACATCCACAAGATGCACGCCTTCGTCCGCTTCCGCCGCATCGACGCTTCCCCCGACGCCCCCGAGCGCTACGTCGCCTGGCACCGCCCCGAGCACGACATCGTCGAACTCGCCGCCCCCTTCTTCGCCGCCCGCTTCGGCGTCATGCGCTGGACCATCTTCACGCCCCGCCGCTCCGTCGACTGGGACGGCGACCGCCTCACCTTCGGCCCCGGCGTCCCCGCTTCCGACGTCCGCGCCGACGATTCCATCGAAGCCCTCTGGACCACCTACTACGCCTCCATCTTCAACCCCGCCCGCATCAAACTCAGCGCCATGGTCAAAGAGATGCCCAAGCGCCACTGGGCCACCCTCCCCGAAACCGCCATCATCACCAGCCTCCTCGCCCAGGCCCCCGAGCGCGTCCGCCGCATGATCGAACGCGGCCTCGACGACGACCGCGGCGCCGAACCCTTCGTCCCCGTCGGCCCCATCTCCCTCCCCGTGCTTCGCGACGCCGCCGAGTCCTGCGCCGGCTGCGGCCTGTGCGAACTCGCCACCCGCACCGTCTTCGGCGAAGGCCCCGCACCCGCCGAACGCATGATCCTCGGCGAGCAGCCCGGCGACGAAGAAGACCGCGCCGGCCGACCCTTCATCGGCCCCGCCGGCCGCCTCCTCGATGACGCCCTCGCCGCCGCCGACCTCGACCGCACCACCATCTACGTCACCAACGCCGTCAAACACTTCCACTTCGAAACCCGCGGCCCGCGACGCATCCACAAACGCCCCGGCCCCGCCCACATCCGCGCCTGCGCCCCATGGCTCCAGCGCGAACTCGACATCGTCAATCCACGCCGCCTCCTCCTCCTCGGCGCCACCGCCGGCCAAGCCATGCTCGGCCCCGGCTTCCGCGTTCACGAACACCGCGGCGTCTGGATCAACCACCCCGACCGCCCCGTGCGCATGCTCCCCACCATCCATCCCTCCATGATCCTCCGCACGCCCGAGCCCGATCGCCCCGCTGCCCTCGCCGCCTTCATCGCCGACCTCCGCACCTTCGCCGCGCCCTGACCTTTCACCGCAGCACCAGCGTCACCACCGGCCCCGGCGTATACCGCTCCGTCTCTGGCATGTGCTCCCGCGCCGTCACCACAAACCCCGCCCGCTCCAGCACACGCAGCGACGCCGCGTTGTGCGCCGCCACCTGCGCCACCAGCGGCCGCCTCGCACACTCGTTCAGCAACAGCCCCAGCGCCCGCGACGCCACCCCGCGCCCCCACCAATCCCGCCGAATCCAATACCCCACGTAGTCCTTCCCCTCCCGCGGAAACACGTTGATCACCCCGATCACCGCCCCCGTCGCCGCGTGCCCCTCCACAATCACTCGCGCCACCACTTGCGCATCCGGCGGCGTCAGCTCGTCGCCCAAAATCGTCTGCCACACCGCCGCAAACGCCTCGAGCGTCCGCGGCTTGGTCCCCGCAAGGTGGTTCCCCTCCGGATCAAGCTGCATCTCAAACAGCAGCGGCACATCGGCACGCGTAACCGGGCGAATCTGGATCGGCTGGCTTTCGAGCATCCCTCAGTATCTGCCGCTGCCGCCCCGCCCGCCCCCATCCTCCCGCCCCCGCCCTCCCGCCCCCGTCCTCCCGCCCCCGTCCTCCCGCCGTCCTCCCGTCAGGATCACTGGCCGATCGCCCGACCGGTGGCACAGTACCACTGGGCCCCACAGCCCAAGGGCGGCGGGCACCACAACCCGGCGGAGCGAGAGACCGGAGCCGCCCCGCATGCGCACGCCGTCCGCTCGTTGGTGTCTGCTCAGCCTTCTCGCCGTCGCCACCGCACACGCCGAGATCCTCCCGATCGTCAACCCCGGCTTCGAAGACCTCAACGTCTCCCTCCGCCCCGGCGAACAAACCAACGGCGCCGGCGGCGTCCCCCAAGGCAGCGGCCTCCCCGAAACACTCGTCTCCACCCGCTGGCAAAGCCCCTTCAGCCCCGGCGTAAACACGCCGCAATCCGGCGTCCGCGTCCCCGGCTGGCGCACCGTCTCCCCCGCCACCGGCGGACTCGCCGGCGTCCTCAACCCCGCGGTCCAGTTCGCCGGCCAGCCCTGGATGACCGGCTACTCCGGCGCCTCCGTCGCCGTCGCGCAAGCGGCCGTCATGCAGCAGACTCTCAACGTCCAACTCCAACCCTCCACCGTCTACACGCTCACCTTCCTCGCCGGCATCGGCATCACCGACAGCGAATACACGCCCCTCCTCCAACTCCTCGCCGCCCCAGACCTCTCCACCTTCATCACGCCCAGCACCCCCGGCGTTGAGATGCTCGCCCGCGTCCCCAGCGGCTCGATCATCCGCCGCGCTCAGTTCGGCGTCATGCAGCCCTTCTCCATCTCGTACACCGCGCCAGACATCCTCCCGCCCCAGCTCGCCGGCAAATACCTCGCCATCAGTTTCCTCGGCAGCGACGGCATCCCACGCGTCGTCTACGACGACTTCCGCCTCGAAGCCGTCCCTGTCCCGGCCCCCGCCGCCGGCCTCGCCCTCGCCGTCATCGCCCTCTTCACAAGATTCCGTCGCACACCGTGATAGCCCGCCGCGCCCCCGACGGATTGACCGTCGAAGCGGAGGTGCGCGATGGCTACGTTCTCACGGTCCTGGGCGGCGGTTGTTGGGGTGATCGCCTTGTTCGCAGTGCTCGTGGCGCCAACCACCGCGCTCGCGCAGTGCCCCGGCGTCCCGACCGGATTCACCGTCACCCGCGGCCTCTGCCGCCGCGACATCCAGTTCACCCTCAACGGGCCGACCACCAGCGTCGAGATCCGCCGCAGCCCCGCCAACGACACCTCCGGCGTCTTTGCCGCAGCCTCGCTCATCGGAACGGTGACGACCGCACTCTCGGACTCCGGCTTCCGCACCTTCACCGACACCACCGTCGACGCCGGCAGCTCGTACACCTACTGGCTCGTCGCCCGCGGATCCAACCTGTTCTGCGGCCAGCTCTTCACCTCCGAACCGCTCGTCTCGCCCGGCATCACCGCCGCGTCGGTCAACCTCCGCGTCGTGTTCGCGCAGTGCAACCAGACCTTCGTGTCTTGGAACCTTCCGCCCGAAGTGCCGGCGCAAGGCTTCGGATCGCAAGGGGTCATGACGCTGATCCGCGTGAATGTCGACGACCCGAGCGACTCGCAAGAGATCACGCGGACCACCGGCGCGACGGTCGGGTTCTTCGATACCACCGGCGTGCCCGGCCGCCGCTACCAGTACACGCTGGGGATCGCCCAGCCCTGCGGGCTGTTGGCGTTCCAGACCGCCCTGCCGGTCACCGCCGTCGGCCCCGGTCGCGTCGTCACGCCCGTCGACTTCGTCTCCGTCCAGACCGGCTCCCCCGGCCCCGGCCAGCCGCGTGCGGCCGCCGTCCTCAACCCCGGCATCACCCCCGGCTTCCCCATCGGCACCTGGTCCTGGACCCGCGACGGCCAGCCCGTCCTCGACGAAGGCCCCTCCGGCCGCGTCTCCATCGATCCCACCACCGGCGTCCTCACCATCTTGGACGCCCGCCTCGCCGACGCCGGCGCGTACCAAGCACAACTGCTCAGTTCGTGCGCCACCTTGCGCTCACGCGTCGGCCTGGTTCTCACCCGTCGACTGGTCAGTGACGTGAACGATTCGGGCGAAGCGACCGTTCAAGATGTCTTCGATTTTCTCGCCGCCTTCTTCGCGGGCGTTTGATCGGACGTGGTGTATATTGGGGCGGGGAATCGGGGGAAGACCCGCCGAAAGGCGGGCTCGTGAGAGGGAGAAAGCCCGATGCGTGGTGCGGTGCGTTCGACGGCGGCGGCGGTGATGTCAGCAGTGTCGGTGGGTGTCGGCCTCGGCGGATTGGCCGGTGCGGCCAACGCCGCTGTCGAAACTCGGTTCACGTCCTTCAGCGCCACACTCAACGACTTCTCGGGCGATGTGCCCTTCGACTATCTGGTCCCGCTCTTCAACACGCAGGGCGGCACCCGCGTCCTCACCGACGTCCAACTCAGCGGCACCGTGCTGCTAACCGCCGAGACCAGCGCCCGCAACGTCGACGTCTTCGTCATCCCCTTCACGCTGCAGTTCGCCGCGGGCTTCAACGGTTCCCTCCCGGACGGACAGTTCAGCGCCTTCGGCTCGGACGCGCAGTCCGAATCGGCCCTGCTCCCGGATTCCGTGCGCATGTTCCGCTTCGAACTCGAAGCCCCGATCGTCGCGGCGGCCGGCAACCTCTCGGCGTGGACCTCGCCCACCGACGCCACGGTCACCCGTTCCTCGGTCTTCACCGCCAACCTCACGCGCCCGCCGCTGTCCTCGTCGCTCGAGTGGACCCAGCCCCGCGTGCAGATGGGCGGCGCACTGCAGATCCAATACGTCTACGAGATCGTCCCCGCGCCCGGCGCCGGCGCGCTCGTCGTCTGCGCCGCCGCGGCCATGACGCGCCGCCGCCGCCGCCACGCTTGAGCATCATCAACCACCGGAGTACTTCAGCGATGAGTGTTCGGAACAGTCTCACCGCCAGCGCGATCATGGTTGCTTGCGCCGCAAGCGTCGCCGCCGGGCAGATCACCGTCCCCACCGTGCGCATCGGCAACCCCGGCAACGCGCCCGACGCCTCCACCGGGCTCGGCGCCGTCACCTACGTCTACCGCATCGGCACCACCGAAGTCACGCAAGGTCAGTACACCGCCTTCCTCAACGCCGTCGCACGCACCGACACCTTCGGCGTTTACAACCTGGGCATGACGATCGTCACGCCCGGCGGCGGCATCATTCGCTCCGGCCTTCCGGGCTCATACACCTACCACGTCAGCGAGGAATCCGCTCCCTACCCCGTGAACTTCGTCTCCTTCTGGGACGCCTGCCGCTTCGCCAACTGGCTCCACAACGGCCAGCCCACCGGCCTCCAGACCGCCGCCACCACCGAAGACGGCGCCTACACCCTCACCCCCAGCGGGATCGCCGCCAACACCATCGTCCGCAACCCCGGCTGGAAATGGGCCGTCACCAGCGAGAACGAGTGGTACAAGGCCGCCTATTTCCAGCCCGCCAACCAAGGCGGCGACACCGACAACTACTGGCTCTACCCGACCTCCAGCAACACCATCCCGACGTTCGAAAACGCGAACTACGGCGGGTCTTTCCCCGTTCCGGTCGCGCAGTACGCCCCCAACTTCCACGGCGCCTTCGACATGGCCGCCAACCTCTACGAATGGACCGAGTCGATCGAGAACTTCCCTCAGTTCCAACTGTTCGCCCGCATCATCCGCGGCGGATCCTTCAACGACGACGACGGCCTCGAGTCATGGTCGAGAATCACGCTCCCCGTCACGACCGAAGAATGGGACTGGGGCTTCCGCGTCTCCCGCTTGCAATGCCGCGCCGACGTCAACGACTCCGGCGCCGTCAGCGTCCAGGACTTCTTCGACTTCCTCGCCGCCTACTTCGCCCCCGGCACCGCCGGCGACTTCAACGCCGACAACGTCGTCACCGTCCAAGACATCTTCGACTTCATGGCCGAGTGGTTCGTCGGCTGCTGAGGGCGGGCGACGGTGGCACGGGGTAGCAGTGCCACCGAGCCCAATCTGCCGGAAAGGGCGCAGGCGGCTTTCGGCCCTTGCCCGCCTGCGCGCTTCTGATGCTACTTGGTGCGACTTTGGGCCCGTAACAGTTGCCATTGCAGGATGGCCTGAGCCACAGTGTTGTAGCTCAGTCGCCATGACAGCGCGTTACGCCCGACGTACTCGGGCCTGCTGTTCTCCTGCTGGTGAACCTCTTGGATTCCCTGGACCAGCCCGTTGATGCAGGATTCAACAAGCTCGTCAAGGGGCACCGTCCAGCGGAAGGTGCCCTTCTTCTCATCCCAATCGACATTCGCGCGGAAGCCCGCCAGCATCGGCATGATCCACCCCAACGGGATCTTTCCGTTGACCGACTTGCCTGAAAAGGCGAGTTGGTTTTTCTTGTGAGTGTCACTCCGGACGCGAACCCCTTTTCCTGACTTGTATCGACCCACCGGAAGTGCCAGCGCTTTCTCCTCGATGGTGTCGCGAAGCTTCAGAATGTCAGGGGCGTGGCGGATCAGGATGCTAAACGAGTCGTGGACCTTTGGCGCCCGGACAATTTTGGCGCGATCTTCTGCCGCCTGTGCCTGTTCGGCGAAGCGGCGAACAATGCCCTCTTTCCGCCCGAACAGTGCGACAGGGTGCTTCTTCTCGTTGTACTCGGTACAGTCGAACACAGCAAGGTAGTAGAGAATCTCGCGGACGTCGATCGGTTTCTTTTCGTTCATCTTGTAAGCGATTTGATTTGCGTACGGCTCGGACTCCAGTACGCGTTGGAGTTCGCTGAAGTGTTCTCGGAGGTTCTCCAGGCTCTTGAGGTCGACCTGTTGGCTTGTATTCAAGCCGCCCGCGATCTCCGCGATCTGATCGGGGTCGACTCCAACAAAAACCTTGACAAAGACGAACGCCGGCCAGCCATCGTCGGGCGGGTCTTTTTGCACGTTGAGAACCGCGTCCAAGGTGTGAGCTCCGTCGACCACACCGTGCAGCTGCTTGTTGTCCAGCGTGAGAAGAACCTCTTTCTTCTTGTCGTCGAAGACAAGATCCTTCGCGACGATGGTGATGCCGCGATTGCGCTCGTGAAAGCGTGCCGGCTCATTGACCAGCGTCTCGCGGATGCTGCTATAGACCTGGCTTCCCCGGCTGACCTCACGCGGGTTGACATCCCGCCATTCGAAGAGGTCGGGCGGGACCGTCGCAGCTTTGGTGAAGAAGAACCCGATACGGCTCTCGCTGCCGCCCGCGGGTGACGGGATGGAACGGAACTGTTGCGTCGAAAATCGAAGCGTCGTCATCGAAAGCTCCTTGGCAAGCGACTCGCAATGAGATCGCCGCCTGATGTAGCCCCTACGACAGCCCGACCGGCGCACGTTGTGCCGAGTTGGGCCTAACGAGGGACGGACAATCTTTAGCCCACAAACACCGCATGTCAATGGTGGCGTTCGCGACCCTCGTCGTTCAGCAATCCACGTGGTGTGGCGCCCATGAAACCACACTCTGCGAACCGGCCGATCAGATTTTCCTGGGATTCGCCGCAACCGATCCAACCGCCGCCCGTATGCTCTGTGAGCCATAGTATGGCACAGCAACCAACTGTCCCTACGCCAGACTTTCAGGGGATCCACGATGCGGGTTGAGCGTGAACTGATGCGTGGCGCTGGGCCGGTGGCCGTGCTCAAGCTGCTGGAACGCCAGGAAATGTACGGGTACGAGCTTGTCGAGCAGATCGCCAAGCAGACCCGCGGCGTGCTCGACATGGGGCAGAGCACGCTCTACCCGATGCTCTACAACCTTGAGGCCCAGGGCCTCATCAAGGGCGTGTGGCGCGAGAGCGAGCAGGGGCGCGAACGCAAGTACTACCAGCTCACCAGCAAGGGCAAGACGCGCCTGGCCAAGGACGCCGAGCAGTTCCAGCGCCTGACGGCGGCGCTCGCGCAGCTCGGTGTGATCTCCACGCCATCGCTCGCCGGAAGTGTGGGGGGTGCGCGATGAGCACTCCGCAAGACGGCGGCGGCGGCTCGGTCATGAGCAGAACGGTGTGGCCGCGGACGGTGCGTCCGACGCTCGCCGCTGTGCTGATGCCGTGGATGCGCGGCCGGATGGGCCAGCGGGCCATCGACGAGCGCATCGCGCGGTCCG
The DNA here is from genome assembly GCA_964615765.1 of uncultured Phycisphaeraceae bacterium. GTDB lineage: Bacteria > Planctomycetota > Phycisphaerae > Phycisphaerales > UBA1924 > CAZTQN01. The sequence goes on along the minus strand of CAZTQN010000017.1, from coordinate 37,532 downwards.
GGCTGCCGCCCGAGATCGTCGCCAAAGTGCAGGAGGTCACGGCCCGGACGCGCCTGTGGCCGAGCGAGCGCGAGGAAGTCGCGCGAGAACTGTGCTCGCACTTCGCCGAGGGGATCGAGCGCGGCGCGCCGGCACGCGAACTCGTTGAGCGTTTTGGCGACGCGCGGCAAGCCGCGGGCCTGATCCGCGCGGCGAAGAAGCGCGGCCGCCCGACCGCGTACCGCGCACTCGTGCGAGCGCTTCAGGGCGCCAGCGTCGCGCTGCTGGTGCTCGTGCTCGCCTACGGCTACCTCGCGGCCCGGTTCTATCTCGGTTCGCCGACGATCCGGCGCAACTACGCGGCGGAAATGAACAGGCCGACGCTCGAGACGCCGCGGGAGCAGCGCGCGTGGGCGGCGTACCTCGAAGCGGTCCGCGCCTTCGGCAGTGCGCCGGAGTGGCTGCGGAAGTCGAGCGTGCGCTGGCCCACGCGCCCGGGAGACGCGGAGTGGCCGCTGGCGAAGGCGTACGTCGCCGAGCACGCCGACGCGCTCGCGCTGGTGCGCGAGGGGGCGAAGCGGCCGGTCTTGGGGTATGTGTACAGCAACGCGGTCGATCGGGAGTACAACGAGATCAAGTTGGCGGGCATTGCCGACGTGGTGTATGAGGAGGAGCAAGAGAACCCGGTGATGGTGGGCGTGCTGCTGCCGTACTTGGGTGAGATGCGGGCGTTCACGCGGGCGCTCGTCGTGAGCATGCGGGTGGCGGCGGAGGCGGGCGATCGCGAGCGGGTGATGGAGGACCTGGAGGCCATGCTGGGCATGGCGGAGCAGGCCGTGAAGGATCCGTTTCTGATCAGTCATCTGGTGGGGGTGGCGATCGCGACGGCGGCGGCGAACGAGATGCTGGAGATGCTGGCGCGACCGGGCGTGTTTGACGCGGCGGCGCGGAAGGAGATCGCGCACCGCTTCGCCGGCTTCGGCGGCGGGCGGCTTTCGGTCAACGCCGAGTTCGAGCGGGTCGTGTACGTCGACATGGTGCAGCGCGTGTTCACGGACGATGGGCGCGGCGACGGGCACATGGTGTACTCGGAGACGCCGAACATCTACGCCGACTTCGGGCTGGCGAGGCCGGGCGACGCGCCGCTCGGGAAAGCGGTGTTGCCGGTGATGACCGGGCTGGGCGTGTCGCGGCGGGTGATGATGGAGCAGGTGGATCGGTTTGCGAAGGCGCTGGCGCGCGATGATGGGTTGCCGCCGCATCGGCACGCTGAGCGGACGAGCGGGCAGGAGCAACGGGCGCTGATGGCGATGTGCACGGGCCCGATGCGGATTTTCGCGGACTTTGCGGGGTCGCAGGAAACGACCGCGGAGCGCGTGTTCTGGACGCGGGACGTGTTCGAGCTCCGGCGGCAGGCGGTGCTGACGGCGTGCGCGCTGGAGAGTTACAAGGAGCGGGCGGGCGCGTATCCGGAGACGCTCGACGCGCTGGTGCCGGAGTATCTGCCGCGGGTGCCGATGGATCTGGTGGTCGAGCGGCCGGTGCGGTATGTGGTGCAGGATGGGCGGGCGCTGGTGTACTCGATCGGCACGGACGGGAAGGACGACGGCGGGCGCCGGCCGGTGAACGGGGACCGCGCGGCGACGGAGCGATTCGACGACAAGCCGCGACCGGAGCGGGACACGGGTGACTGGGTGTTGTACCCGCGGCCGATGGGCGAGGACTGAGACGCGCGAACAGTGGGAGCGTGCGGCCGCGGCGTGTGTGTGAGCGCGAGTGCGGGCGTGTGTGCGTGTGGGTGTGGGGGAGGTTGGGGCGCGTGGTGTGGAGCGCGCGGCGCTTGCCGGGGGGCGCGGGGTAGTCGGGGTTGAAGACGGGGCAGCGGCGGGGGCGGTTGTAGGGGAAGATTGTGAGCGGGGGGTTTGCACTCTTATTGGATTTGCTGTCCCAGAAGCCTTGCCAGTAGGCGGCGGCGGGGTCGGTGTGGACGTCGGGCGCGACGGGATTTCGCGGCGGGAGGTCGTGGTCGGGGTTGCGTGGGTCGAAGTCGGCCGGGTCGATGTCTTCGAGGCAGTCGGGGGACGGGTCGGTGTCGGGGTCGTCGGGGTCGTCGGGGTCGGAGTCATCGTCCGGGCCGTCGTCGTCGGGGCCGTTGTCGGTGTCGTTGTTGGTGGGGTCTGCGGCGGGAGGTCGCGCGGGGCGCGGCTCGGCCTGGGCGGCGTAGCGGAGGACGCCGACGGCGGCGAGGCGACGCTCGCGCGGGGCGAGCTCGATATCGCGGAGCAGATCGCAGAGGGTGGCGAGGGCGAGGTCTCTCGCCGCGGCGAGTGGGGAGGGGGGCGCGGGTGCGCTTGATGCGGCCTCGGGTGCTGGTGCGTCGGGCGCGGCCGAGTCGGGTGTAGTGGAGTCGGGCGTGGTGGAGTCGGGCGCGGTGGCGGCGGGCGTGATTGAGACGGAGGTTGGGGCGGGGCCGGGCGGGGTATCGGGGCTGGGCGTGGAATGGGCGTGCGGCAGCCGCGGGTCGGATGGATCGGTCGGCATGTGTGTCCCCCCTGTAATTCCTTGCGCGAGTCAAGCGGCGGGCGAGGGCCCGCCGCGGTGTGGGCCTGCGGGTGTAGTATGGGTTATGTTTGGGTGGTTGTCAAGGGGGGGAGGGTGTGGGAGGGCGCGTTTTTCTTGGGGTCCAAGGGGAGAGGGGGGTGATTGGGATCCAAGCCCACATCGCCTTTATTTGGCACGGGAAGTCGGTGCCGCCTGCCGAAGGGCAGCAATCGTCGTGCTACGCGAACGCGTCTGCCCATGCGATCAAGTAGTCGAGTCCCTTCTGCTCGGCGGCTGTCACGAGAGCGTCAGGATTAGGCAACTTGCTTACGGACACATGGTACTTCGCGTGTGTTTCTCGGAGTATCTTCACGACGTCCGGCAGATTCGTCTTGGCAAGCAGGTCGCACTCTCGCCGCCGCGCTTCCAGAAAGTGCTGCCTGAGCAATTCAGGGCGGCTCGCAAACATAAAAATGCGGTCAGGATCACCCGCCATCACCGAGTCGGCCGTCGGTGTTCCGCCTGCGAGTTCGGGGTGCTTCTTGAGGATCAGGTTCGTCTGGCTGAGGGAGCGAAAGTCATGGAATGCTGGGATGTAGTACCGCTCCGGCACTCCGCCACCACCCGGTACCTGCTCGCCAGCTTTGTCCTGTGTGTAAAGGATGCCGTGCGATACCGCAGCCATCCCGCTGTACTCCATGAGCATCATCATGAACCCGCCGTACAGCGTTTCTACCTGACTACCTTTGTCCGCAAGGGCCTTTATCAGCGACCGAACCCTCTTAATCTCGTCTCGGGTTGCCGCGCTCTGCGTCAGGCTCTCGATCCATACGAAGCATCGCTCGAAGCCGCCGAAGTCTGATGCAATCTTGCTGATCCCCGCATTGTCCAGCACTCCAGATGCGCACATGATAACTGGTGCAACGGCGATCTTCGGCGCGAGGGCTCGCGTGATCGTCGCAGCTTGCAGCGTTGTTTCGTACCAGGCGTCGCCGGGTCGACCAAAGAGGTAATAGGGGGCGAGGACACACCGAGGCAGCGTTGGCAAAGTCATGCGGTACCGGTCGAGGTACCTTTTGGCGCGTGGATCGACTTGCCCACGGTTGACAGACTCCGTCTGGAACTTCAGATTTCCCTCGCAGCATTGCTCGAGGTCCGGTAGATCGGCGACAAATAACGGAGCAGCCCTCGATCCGGCACTGAGTTTGCCACGTAGATCGGCGTGGATGGCGTCGCACCACTTCCCTACCGACGGGCGGAGCGTTCCGTCTTCTCGCCTATGCCGCTCGCGTGGGCTCTGTAGAATCCATGTCATTGGGTCGATTACATAATCGTGATTTGGCAAAGAGCAGACGAAGGCTGCCGTTGACGCTAGCTGGTGCGCAAGGATGTGGGCAGGTATCACCAAGCCATCTATGAGATCCTGGGCTTGATGGATCACCTCGATGTCTTTGTGCATACCAAAGCGAAGGTGGACTCTCATACAGGTTGCTCCACACCGAATCGTTCGCCAATCTTTTGGCGGACAAAGCGGTTGGTATACTCACTTCGACGTGGTTTCACGAGAACTTCGACATCCCCCCAGCGTGTGCCAACTGCGATGAGGCCGAGCCCATGCTCCGCCAAGATTCCACGATCTACAAGGTGGGCCGTCTCAGACCATAGCGCCACGTATGAATAGTCGACCGCCGTGAGGTTGAGCATCGCCTGTTGAATTGCGCGTGGCCAATCTCGGCTCTTCGCTTCAATTCCTTCGAGAAAGTCATCGTTAGAAACATACGCAACGACATCGATGCGCTTTTCGTAGTGCGGCACCTCCCGGCGGACATCACGCGACTTACGCAAGTGCTCAACAAGCACATCTACCAATCTTTTTTCAGTAACTTTTGTTGCCATCTGCAGCCCTTTGTTTATTCATGACTTCGACCATTAAGTCAGCGGTGTCTACCCGTTCGGCACGGCGAATGATTACTTGCTTGACCCAGTAGCTCGCGCAAACGGTGATGACCGCCAGGCCGCCGCATGCGCATCCGGAAACAAGTCCCCACCATGCTGCCGTTTGTGCCCATGAAGCATTGACTAAGAATCCCAAGATGATTGGAATGCCAGCCAAGACGCCTGCGGCCGCGAATACTCCCGAGCTAGCCCAAAAGAAACGAAAGCGTGCTAATAGCTTTCGAGTCTGGAACTCGAAGGAAGCGATTCGTGCAAAACTTAGATAGCTCTCTTCTTGGAGAGGAAATCTTGCGCCCGTTGGATTTAGAATAGTGCTAGATGTTGATAGGTTCGTGGTTGACATGGCGTCGAGAAGACGAGACGCCGTGTCGGAGATAATGCGGCCAAAACTCTCTTTGATGATATCGCTGTACTTGTCACGAACACTCATGGCCCCTCTCGCCTCAGCTAACTCGTCATCGATAGCTGGAGAAGGGCTAGATTGCTCTTTGGCTCCAAGTAGTCGAAGCGACTTGCAGAAGTGGTCAAATCGCGATTCTGCGGTCCCAGATGCGGCTTGGCTTAGCGCTTGAGGAATCAAATCATCTATCGTGGTGAATACCCGTCGTGACTCCTGCAGCACAAGGTTGGCAAAATAGTTCGATGCCGCTTGCTTGAGCGTCAACTTTGCGGCGTCAAGGTCACGATGTTCGTTCTTATAGACCGTGTATCCGAGCTTGCAGAGTGCCCCAACACCAGTAACCAACGCACCAAGCAAGGACCATTGCCCGAAGGCGGCGAAGGAACCCGTCGGAACTGGCACTTGCTGGGCAAGCGGAAAAGTGCCCACTAAATCGGTAAACGTGCTAAAGGCCAAGTTTCCCACGTATCGTGCTCTCTGTCGTGAACTTCGGGTACTTCTGATACACGAATATTAGCAACTGGCGGAGGGGGATCGCGTTGAAGAACTTTTTGAACTCGACAAGTCCATCGCGGTCGCGGCGCTTCAAGCCCTCGAACAAGTCGCGGCCTACTCGCTGCCCCCATTCCGACAACTCGAATTGCGTTGACTCCACAACACGGCCAGAAGTGCTAGTTTCATCGTCGGAATCGGGGTCTCCGTCGTCAGTGATGAGATATTCCAATTTCCGCGTTCGGAGAAGCCCAAGGGATTTTAACACGTCGAGGTCGCGATACAACTCCTGCGAGAAAGGCCCCATCTTAAAGGGCTTATACAGAAACTCTTTCGCCGATTCAACGATGGCCTCTGGTCCCTCACCCTGTTTCAAGAGGAACACCAGCTTCTGCAGCCTTGTGATTCCTGAGATCGGCTCGCCGGGCTTGCCGGTGCTTCCGGGCGCATAGAGAAGCACAATCAACAGATCGAGCGAGTTCTCCACCTTCAGCGGATCGGGATTATCGGAGGTATCTGGCATTTGACCCAATCATACACCAAACCCGACATGACCGCAAGGAGATTCCGCAACGGACGTGCCACTTGGACTGTCGGCTATCAGCCATCTCCAGCAACGAATCAGCGCACAACGTGCGCGTAACGGCACAGGCGCGTGCCGAACGCGCAATCTTCGGCTTCAGCCGTGGAGTCCGTCATCCCAGCGGGCCGGACCATTTTACCACCCTGTCCGCTTTCGCGGGGCTCGGACAGTGCCGCCGGCGAGGACGGGGTTCCACCCGGCCGAAATTGTACCCTGCCCGTATCCTGCGGGAAGGGATTCGGACTCCTATCCGGGGCCGAGAACCAGCAAAAGCGCCCCCAGCATCACTGCCACAGGCGTTTTCGTGACTGCCCCCCGAAGGACTCGAACCTTCGACCCGCTGAGCAACAGCCAGCGGGTCCAACGAGAAGACTGTGTGGAACTCACCCCATGTGCTTGATCACTTCCCCCGCGAACTCCGAGCACTTGACTTTCTTCACGCCGGTATCGCCTTCGGCCTTCATGAGGCGTTCGAAGTCGTAGGTGACGGTTTTGGCGGAGATGGCGCCGTCCATGCCTTTGATGATGAGGTCGGCGGCTTTGGACCAGGGGGAGTTGGCGTCGCCGGCGCCCATGTAGCGCAGCATCATCTCGCCGGAGAGGATGACGGAGCCTGGGTTGACCTGGTCGAGGTTGGCGTACTTGGGGGCGGTGCCGTGGGTGGCTTCGAAGATGGCGTGGCCGGTGACGTAGTTGATGTTGGCGCCGGGGGCGATGCCGATGCCGCCGATCTGGGCGGCGAGGGCGTCGGAGAGGTAATCGCCGTTGAGGTTGAGGGTGGCGATGACGTCGAAGTCTTTGGGGCGGGTGAGGACTTGCTGGAGGGTGATGTCGGCGATGGAGTCCTTGATCATGAGTTTGGACTTCCACTTGCCGCCGCCGTGGGTGGGCCAGATGGCGGCGAGGACGCCTTCGACTTCCTTGACGAGCTTGGCTTTCTGGTCGGGGGTCATCATGTCGAAGCCGGGGTCGATCATGCAGGCGTTGGCTTCGGCGGAGAGGTCGGCGTTGGACTCTTTGTTGCCGAGGATCCAGGATTCGCGTTCGGTGACGCACTGGTCGCGGAAGGCCTGGACGGCGACTTCGTAGCCCCAGTCTTTGAAGGCGCCTTCGGTGAACTTCATGATGTTGCCCTTGTGGACGAGCGTGACGGAGCGGCGTTTTTCCTTGAGGGCGTATTCGATGGCGGCCCAGACGAGGCGCTGGGAGCCGTATTTGCTGACGGGCTTGATGCCGATGCCGACCGTGGGAAGGGCCGAGGGCTGAGGGCCGTGGGCCGAGGTGGGCGATGCGAAGCCGGCGGCGGCGAGCTGCTTGGACCAGTCGGCCTCGGCGGCGGTGGTGCCGAAGCGGATCTTCTTGAAGTCCTTGGGGAGCTTTTCGGCGAGGGCGTCGAGGATGACTTTGGCTTCTGGGGAGCCGGCGGCGAAGTCGATGCCGGCGTAGATGTCTTCGGTGTTCTCGCGGAAGATGACCATCTCGCAGTCTTGCGGGCGCTTGACGGGGGAGGGGACGCCCTTGAACCAGCGGACGGGGCGGAGGCAGACGTAGAGATCGAGGAGTTGGCGGAGGGCGACGTTGAGGGAGCGGATGCCGCCGCCGACGGGCGTGGTGAGCGGGCCCTTGATGCCGACGAGGTACTTCTTGAAGTCTTCGATGGTTTGATCGGGGAGCCAGTTGCCGGTGGCGTTGAAGGCTTTTTCGCCGGCGAGGACTTCGTGCCAGTGGATTTTGCACTGGCCGTTGGAGGCCTTGTGGACGGCGGCGTCGATGACGCGGACGGAGGCGCGCCAGATGTCGGGGCCGGTGCCGTCGCCTTCGATGAAGGGGATGATGGGGGAAGCCGGGACGTTGAGGCGGCCGGCGGACATGGTGATGGGGGCGGGGGAGGGCATGGCGTGGCTCCGTCGCGGCCGGTGTCGCCGGCGCGGGTAGAAGCGTATTCGCGGGATGGTGCGGGGTCAGTGGTGGGGATCGGCGTGGGGCGGGCGGGTGAAGAGGTCCATGGCGGTGTGACGGACGTGGAGGACGTGGACGACGCCGTCGCGGATGGTGAAGATGAGGCGGTGGGACTTGTAGACGAGTTGTCGGAGTTCAACGCCGGGGATGGCGCCGTGCTCGCGGGCGTAGCCGAAGCGGGCGGGCATGGTGGAGAGGCTGGCGATGGCATCTTCGAGGCCGTCGTACCAGCGGAGTGCGGCGTCATTGGAGCCGGAGGCCGCGATATACGCGGCGGCGTCGAGGGCTTCCTGACGCGCTTCGGGCCGGAAGACAACGCGGTAGCGCACGGGTTACTTCTTGGGAAGGTTGAGGCGTTTGCGGATGTCGGCGAGGACCTGGTCGGCGGGGACGCCGGGGGTGCCGCGATCGATGGCGGCGAGGCGGTCGCGGACGATGCGCTCGGAGTCGATGGCGTCGAGGGCATCGAGAAGGCGCTGATAGGACTCGGCGTCCTGGATGACGACGCGGGCGCGGCCGTTGACGGTCAGAACTTCCGGGCGGCCGGTTGCGGCGAGACGCTCGATGTGCGATTTGTGATCGCGGAGGAACGCGGTGAGGGGGTGGATGTCGCGGAGGTGGACCATGGGGGGCTCCGTCAGAGAATAATCAATTGATCGTATGATATCGGCGATGGCGCGGCGGCGCGTTGGGGCGTGCGCGGCGTGGAACAGCCGATAAGACGGGCATGGTCAGGCTGTATATTCCGGAGCGGTACGAGTCTCGGTTCGGGCTGCTGGGGGCGTTTTGTGGGGAGGTGGCGGGGGCGGCGCGGGGGGTGGGGATTGAGGTGAACGGGAGCCGTCACGCCGCGGAGCGGGGTTTGGCTCAGGAGCACGCCGCGGAGCGGAGTGCGATTCAGGGCGGCGCGGGGCGGGCGGTGTTTGTGTTTTTCAATGAGGCGGGGACGGTGGAGGGGCTGCGCGGGTGGATGGGGGATGTGGCGGGTGGTGGGGGCGCGGGTGGAGGGGGGAGCGAGCCGGTGGTGGTGCAGTGGTTAGTGGATCATCCGCTGCATGCGCGGGAGGCGTTTGTGGAGGGGATGGGGCGTGGGTTCGGGGCGGCGTATCGGCTTGCGTGTGTGAGCGAGGACGATCTGCACTTGGTGTCGGTGCGGTGGCCGCGGGTGCACAGGCTGCGGCTGTGGCATGGTGTGCCGGAGTCGGCGCTGCTTGCGGACGGCGGGGGGGCGGGGGGTGTGCGGGATGTGGATGTGTTGATGGCGGGGTCGATCGCGACGACGGCGGAGCTGGAGGCGATGCGGGCGCAGGTGCCGCCGGAGCTGCACCGGGCGTGCGAGGAGGTTGTGAAGCTGCGGGCGGCGGTGCCGTGGATGAGCTTTGGGCAGGCGTTTGATATGACGATGCCGACGGGGCTGCAGTGTGACGCCGCGTGGGGGCTGCTGAGCGTGGTGTTTCGGTACACGACGGCGGCGCTGAACCGGGAGCGGCGGATTCGGCTGGTGCGCGGGCTGGAGGGGTTGAATGTCGTGGTCGCCGGCGGGAGCGCGTGGGGCGAGGTGTGCGCGGGGCTGAAGGGCGTGCGGCACGTCGGCGAGGTGGCGTACGGCGATTTGCCGGGGTGGATGAAGCGGACGAAGGTGTGTGTCGCCGCGAACCCGACGCAGTTCGTGCACGCGTTCAGCGAGCGGCTCTTGCTCGGTCTTGCGGGCGGGGCGGCGTGCGTGAGCGACGATCGGCTGTGGGTGCGGCACGAGTTCGGTGCGTGCACGAGAACGTTCCCGGTGCAGGAGCCGGGGGCGCTGCGGGCGCAGGTGGAGGCGCTGCTGAAGGACGAGGGCGAGCGGGGGCGGCTGGGTATGGCGGGGGTGCAGGCCGTGCGCGCGAAGCACACGTGGGGGCACCGGGTGAGGGAGTTGGTCAGTGTGCTGGGGATGGCGTAGCCGGCCGGGCGGCTGTCTCCGGGCCGTCGTCTGAGGGCGATACCCTCCGGGTCTTTTCGCCGGAGAGCCCATGACGATTTCGAGCAGTGCGAGCGCGACCGGGAGCAGCATCGAAGCCAAGCCGTCGCTGGTGGCGGGGCGTGGGTTTGCCATCGAGCGGACGCCGTTCGAGTCGCCGACGTTTGACGTGATGGGCGGGGCGTCGCGGCATCAGATCCGGATTCACGAGCACGGGTTTGTGGCGCTGGTGGACGCGATGCCGCGGCTGGTGCCGGTGGGGCAGACGGCGGACTCGGCGGTCGTGCAGGCGGCCCGCGTGAGTTACGGGCAGGGGACCAAGAAGGTCAACGAGGACCGGGGGCTGATCCGGTATCTGCTCAGGCACCGGCACACCACGCCGTTCGAGATGCTGGAGTTCAAGTTCCACGTCGCGATGCCGATCTTCGTGGCGCGGCAGTGGATCCGGCACCGGACGGCGAACGTGAACGAGTACTCGGCCCGGTACTCGATCGTGAAGGACCGGTTCTACAAGCCCGGGCTCGACGAGGTGCGGAAGCAGAGCGTGAGCAATCGGCAGGGGGGCGAAGAGAGATTCAAGGTGCAGGGGCGAGGGGCGGGGGGCGAGGGGCGAGGGGAGGAGGAGGCGGCCACGTTCGATGAGCATCGGACGGCTGAGGAGTTTTTGCGGTATCTGGATGACGCGGAGAAGATGTATGCGCGGTACGAGGCGTTGACGGAGAAGGGGGTCAGCCGTGAGATGGCGCGGATCGCGCTGCCGGTGAGCGTGTACACCGAGTGGTACTGGAAGTGCGACCTGCACAACATTCTGCGGTTCTTGAGCCTGCGGATGGACGCGCACGCGCAGGAGGAGATTCGCGTGTACGCCGACGCGATGTACGCGCTGCTCGAGCCGATCGTGCCGCTGACGATGGAGGCGTTCCGCGATTACGAACTCGAGAGCGTGCGGCTGACGCGGCTGGAAATCGAGGCGCTGCGGAGCGGGAGCGCGACGATTCAGAGTGAGAACAAGCGGGAACAGGCGGAGTGGGAGGAGAAGCGGAAGAAGTTGGGGGGGGCAGGCACTGGGCACTAGGCACTGGGCACTGGTGGGGAAGGAAATAGGCACCAGTGACCAGGCACCGGGCACCAGGGGGAGTGTGGGGAGGTTGGAGAGGGCGCGATGCGCGTGGGTGGGAGTCGGGGTCTGTGGCGGACCGTGGGGGTGGCGGGTGGACTCGCCGCGATTGCCGTTGTGGGCGTGTTGGTGGTGGAAGACCTAGGCGTGCTTGTGGCGCTGTGCTTGCTTGTGCCGGTGGGGTTCGCGTGCGTCGTGAGCCTGCTCGGGCTTGTGGTGACGGCGGCGGAGTTCCGGAACAAGCGGCGATACGGGCTTGATGAGTGCCCGTCGTGCGGGTACCCGCGGGCGCAGAGTGGGCCGGGAGCGGTGCGGTGTTCGGAGTGCGGGACGGAGTTTGCGGCGTGGGATGAACTGCACGCGGCGCCGGTTACCCCGGTGAATGCCAAGGGAGCGGTGGTGCCCGCGCGCCCCGCCGGGGTGTTGGTGGTCGCGGGCGTGGCGGTTGCGATGGTGTTTGTGGGCTTGGTGGCGTGGGCCGCGAGCGGGGGAGATTCTGTGATGCTGTGCGCGTGCGTGCCCGTGACGGGCGTCGGGATCGTGACGGTGCTGGGGCTCGTGGTGACGGCGGCGGAGTTTGGAAAGAAGCACCCCAGTGTGCACCATGAGTGCCCGTCGTGTGGCTACCCGCGGGCGCAGAGTGGGCCGGGGGCGGTGCGGTGTTCGGAGTGCGGGACGGAGTTTGCGGCGTGGGAGTAGGTGGGGGCGGGGCGGCCGGGAGGTGAGCGATCGCACGGCGCGCGTTCTAGGCCCAGCTTGGTGGTGCAACCGTGGTGATCGCGGCGCTGGCGGTGCTGTCGATGTGGGGAAGTCCGCAGTTTGTCTGCGTGACGCTGCCGGCGCTCGTCGCGGCGTGGGTCGCGATCGCGACCGTTCTGCTCGTGCGATGGCGCAGCGATCCGCAGCGGCCGGTTGATCCCACCAGATGTTCGAAGTGCGGATATGCGCGAGACCCCGCGCAGGCGAGTGTCTGTGCTGAGTGTGGTGAGTACTACGTGGAGTGAGTGCGGGTGAGGGCTGCGGTTGGGTCTGTTATCTAGGGGTAAGAGCCGGGAGAGAACCCACCCCCAACCCCCTCCCTCTGGGAGGGGGCTTCGGAGTTGGAGTGCTTGCGTGTTCGGCGCTTTGTGGTGGCGCGGACGCTTCTTGAACCCACCCCCAACCCCCTCCCTCTGGGAGGGGGCTTCGGAGTTGGAGCGCTTGTGTGTTCGCGCGTGATGGTGGCGCGGACGTCTTATGAACCCACCCCCAACCCCCTCCCTCTGGGAGGAGGCTTCGGAGTTGGAGCGCTTGCGTATTCGGCGCGTGGTGGTGACGTGGACGTCTTATGAACCCACCCCCAACCCCCTCCCTCTGGGAGGGGGCTTCGGAGT
>CAZTQN010000017.1:0-25072 GCA_964615765.1 uncultured Phycisphaeraceae bacterium | reverse complement strand
TGAACCCACCCCCAACCCCCTCCCTCTGGGAGGGGGCTTCGGAGTTGGAGTGCTTGCGTATTCGGCGCGTTGTGGTGACGCGGACGTCTTATGAACCCACCCCCAACCCCCTCCCTCTGGGAGGGGGCTTCGGAGTTGGAGTGCTTTGCGTATTCGGCGCGTTGTGATGGCGCGGACGTCTTATGAACCCACCCCCAACCCCTCCCTCTGGGAAGGGGCTGCGGAGTGGCGCGGTTAGCGTTGCGTGAGCGGGGTGAAGGAGAACTTTTGGCCGCCGATGGAGGCTTCGAACATGAGGCCGCCGCGGGGCATGGTGAAGACGGCGACGCCCTGGTTGAAGTCGTTGGCGGCGCCGGCGCCGGATTCGGCGGCGATGGCGGAGGCGTTGGCGGAGAACTCGAGGTTGCCGTCTTTGAAGACGTCCATATGGCCCTTGGTCTGGAAGAAGACGATCTGGCTGTAGGTTTGCCCGCCGAGCTGGGCGCCGAGGGTGACCTGGGTGACGTCGCTGGTGCCGACGAGGGCGCCTTGTTCGTAGACCTCGCCGCTGCCGCTGGCGGCGCCGATGCCGACGCCGCCCTTGGTGATCTTGGGGAAGACGACGTAGCCGTGGGCGGAGTCGAAGAACTTGCTGAGCGAGGGGTCGCGCTCTTTGAAGCGGTTGACGGTGTTGATGCTGTCGGTGCCGAAGGCGGTCGTGTCGGCGGCGGAGCGGGGCGTGGTGTCCTCGCGATAGTTGGAGCAGCCGAGGATGGGGAGGGTGAGGAGGGTGAGGAGGAGTGGGCGCATGTGATTGGGTGGGGTGAGGGGGTGAGGGGGTGAGGGGGTGATGGAGGTGAGCGCACGAAGAGAATCTAACCCAGGGGGCTTCGGAGCGCGTGGACTTTCGGCGCTTGCTGGTGGCGCGGGAGTCGAACGAACCCACCCCCCAACCCCCTCCCTCTGGGAGGGGGCTTCGGAGCGGAACCCGCCCCCCACCCGTTCTATGGGAGGGGGCGTTGAGTCAGCGTGCGGCGGTGGAGGTGGGGGATGGGGTTGTCGGCGCTGCGTCGGCGGAGCCGGCGGCGGGTTCGAGGCTGAGGCGGGGGAGGAGGTCGGGGGCGGAGGCGAGGTTGTACGCGGTGATGGCGGCGGCGGTGGCGCTTTGCATGAGGTATTCGGGGATGGCGTACTCGATGTGGTCGTGCTGGGTGTGCCAGGACCAGCCGTAGTCCTGGCGGCCGACTTCATCCCAGAAGAAGCCGGGGACGTCGGCCTCGACGAAGGCGAAGTGGTCGCTCCCGCCGAAGCGTGGGAAGCGGGCCTGGGGCTGGATGTTGACGACCATGGGGCGCTTGGAGATGCTGTCGATGAACCAGCCGTTGACGGGCGCGGAGGCGGCGGCGAGGGTGTCGGTCATGGCGTTGTTGCCTTTGAGGCCGCCGCAGTAGTTGGTGCCGCCGTCGTCGTTGAGGGCGGCGGAGATGCGCGGGAGGATGTCGGTGTTGGCCTTGATGTAGGCGCGGGCGCCGAGGAGGCCCTGCTCTTCGCCTGTCCAGAGCGCGAAGCGGATGGTGCGCTTGGGGCGAGCGCCGGCGGCCATGAGCAGGCGGGCGGCTTCGAGCGTGGTGGAGGAGCCGGTGCCGTTGTCGAGGGTGCCTTGGGAGCCGGGGCCGTTCCAGGAATCGAGGTGGCCCATGACGTAGACGTACTCGTCGGGGAGCTCGCTGCCGCGGATTTCGGCGATGGTGTTGTAGAGCGGGATGGGGCCGGCGGTGATGGTGTGCGGGAGGTCGAACTCGACCTGGAACTCGTCGCCGTCGGCGAGGCGGGAGTTGAGGTAGTCGTAGTCGCTGAGGCGGACGATGACTTCGACGTCGGGCGGGATCTCGGCGGCGGGGCGGTCGCGCCAGCCGGGGGCGGCGGTGGTCCAGACGCGGTCGCGCTCGTCCATCGGCGCGCTGATGAAGCCGGCGACGTTGTCGAAGATGACGCGCTCGTCGATGGGGAGGTCGGCGGGGCGGGCGCCCTCAGCGACTTTTTTGCGGGCTTCGAGGCGGGCGGTGAAGCGGTCGCCGGCGCGCTGGCCCCCGGCGCGAACGCCGGCGCGGCCGCCGAGGGGCGTGGGCTTGATCAGGATCCACGCGCCCTGGAGGCTGTCGCGGACCTTGGCGTATTCCTCTTCGGTTTCGGGCATGCGGAGGACGTTGCCGCGGGAGGGGCCGCGGGTGCCGCTGGTCCAGGCGAGGGTGGTGAACTGGAGTTCGCGTGTGACGGTCCAGTTCTCCGGGGGCTGGTTGGAGACGTCTTCGGTGCGGTCACGCGGGCCGGGGGTGCGGGCTTTCTTGAAGACGACGCCGCGGGAAGGGCTGCGGTCGAAGCGGGTGGCGGCCTGGCCCCACTCGACCATCTCGGCGGAGAGACCCCAGGCGCGGAACTGCTCCATGGTCCAGCGGTTGGCGGCTTCGCAGGCGGAGGAGGCGGTGAGGCGCGGGCCGATGACGGTGCAGAGGTGCGTGAGGTGGTCCATCACGCGGTTGCGCTGGGTGCCTTCTTCGATGATGCGGCGGATGGTGGCCGGATCGCCCATCGGGATGCTGGGGATGGCGACGGGCTCGCCGTTGACGACGGCGTAGGTGCCCGGGGCGCGGTTGGTGATGTCGGGCTGAGCCGTGGTGGGCAGCGCGGGGGAGGGCGTCTGGCCGGGCGGGGGCGGTGCGACGAGCGCGGCGGGCGGGCCGGAGATGGGAGCGAGGGGTGCCGCGCAGCCGGCGAGTGTGGCGGCGGCGGAGAGAGCGAGGAGGTAAGGAACGGTCAGATGTGACGAACGAGCAGACGATCCCATGCGCGTGGTCGGCTTCATGGGGGTGGTTGTACGCGCGCCGGGAAGAAGGGGCTAGAGGACAGGGGAGAGAGGACAGGGGCGAGAGGCGAGGGAAAGACAGAACCCACGCGGAGCGTGGGGGTACCCGGAGGGGAAGGGGCGAGAGGCGAGAGGCGAGAGGCGAGAGGTGAGGTGTGAGAGGCGAGAGGTGAGAGGTGAGGGGGGTGCGTCAGCGTTCGGTGGGGAGGCCTTTGCTTTGCCAGATCTGGCGGAGGCTGGGGAGGTCGATGGGTTCGCGGATGAGGGAGCCGTCTTCGATTTTGGTGAGCAGGAGGCGGCCGCCGGGGGCGAAGGTGGAGACCTGCGGGGCGGAGTCCTGGCGGAGGGTGGAGGTGACGGTGGTCATGGTGCCGTCGGTGACGCGGCTGGCGGCGACGACGTCCTTGCGGAAGGTGATGGCGCCGGAGGGCCAGGACTCGTAGGCGTAGAAGCCGTATTCGCCGGGGATGGCGAGGCGGCCCATGACGCGCGGGAGGAAGAAGGTGTCGAACTGGCTGATGTAGCCGTCGTTGAGGATGGCGGGCTTGAGCGTTTGCGTCGGCTTGCCGGGTTCTTGTTTGATGATGGTGAGATCGTCGGCGAGGCGGGCGCCGGTTTCGGTGGCGACGGCGCGCTGCTTGCCGGTGGTCTCGCGGGCGGCGGTGCGGACGGACCAGGCTTCTTCGCGGCGGTCGTCGGTGACGAAGAAGATGCCTTCGTTGTCGCCGATGGTGGTGCCGTTGAGGACGCGGGAGCGGACGCGGACGAGGAGGCCTTGTTGTTGATCGGCGGGGGTGAAGGCGGCGGGCTTGCGGGAGGGGTCGATCTCGCCGCGGACGCCGCGCCAGAAGCGGACGCCGTAGTACCCGACTTCGTCGTCGGCGCCGCCGGTGGGGGAGGGGCGGTACATGCGGAACCACTGTTCTTGCCCGTCGGCGAGGATTGCGTCGATGTCGGCGTCGGTGATGCGTGTGAGGAGCGCGCGGCCGGCTTTGACGGCGGCCATGCGGTCGAGCATGAGGGATTCGGCGTCTTGGAAGACGGCGGTGGCGACGCTGGTTTCGTACACGCCGCGAACTTCGGGGAAGAGGGCTTCGGCGCAGAGCAGTTCGATGATGACGAACTGCTTGGGCTGGGGCTTGAAGATGGTGTAGCCCTTGACGACGCGGCTGGCGCGGTCGGGCTCGGGGATGGAGACGTAGAGGCGGCCGGCGGGGAGGCCGCCGATGTCGAGGCGGTCGATGCGGTCGATGACGCGGGCCTCGGTCGAGAGGACGGTCTTCTGGTCGGGGTCGAGGACGCCGACGGCGCCTTGCAGGAGTGAGACGGTTTTGTCGAGGGCCTGCTCGACGGTGGACTGGTCGTTGGAGGTTTCGGCGGTCTGGATGGAGAGGACGTACTTCTGGTCTTCGGGGAGGACGGTGACGGAGGTGCGGCCGCCGATGCGGCCGGACTCGGCGCGGGTGCGGTCGGGGAGGAAGATGGAGAGCCCGATGGACTCGATGCGGAGGGGCTCGCCGGCGAGCTGGATGGCGCCGGCGGCGCCGCGGGGTTCGATCTTCGGCGCGGGGACGACCGGCGTCGGCTGGGCGGCGGGCTTGGGTGACGGTTTGTCAGCGGGCTCGGTGGTCGGCTGGGTGGCGGGTGGGGCGGCGGGCCGGCGGGTGTTGTCGGGAACGCGAGTTTGCGCGAGGGTGGGTGGGGAGAGGACGAGGAGCGCGAGGCACGCCGCGGTGGAGAGGTGGCGGGCGGGGCGGAGGGTCGGCGTGGTGGGTGTGGTGACCATGGCGGCGGGGGGTGGGGGGGTGAGAGATATAAAGGAAAGGGGTCGGTGACCGGTGGCGGGTGCGGGAAAACGGCGAGGCGGGAATCTGGGAAGGCTATCGGTCGGACGGGGGGCGGACTTGGCTGTCGATGAAGGGCGGGGTAGGGGGTGTGAAGCGGGGGGGAAGACTGCGAAATCTTTACGGATGGTGGATGTGCGGGTTTGACTTACGGGCGGTGGTTTCTACGCTTGCGGGCTCTGCCCGGGACTTTGCGCTCGGGCGGCCAATCCGTCGACGTCAAGGCGCAAGTGCCGGACCGGGAGACCGGGGGGTATCTTGCCCGAACGTGTCGGCGGGAGGGCTGGTTGGAGCGGTTGATCTTTCGGATTGTCGAGACGCAGCGAGACAGCGATGACGGGCGGCAAGATTCGAATCCGGATGGAAGCGTACGACCACCTGGCCCTGGATGCCTCGGCCAAGGAAATCGTCGACCATGCCAAACGGACCAACGCGAAGGTTGCCGGCCCGGTGCCGCTGCCGACGCGCGTGGAGCGGTACACCGTTCTGCGGTCGATCTTCATCGACAAGAAGTCTCGCGAGCAGTTCGAGATCCGGACGCACAAGCGGATCATCGACATCGTCGAGCCGAACGCTCGGACGGTGGAAGCGCTGAATCGCCTGGTCGTTCCGGCCGGCGTGTTCGTGAAGATCAAGGCTTGATTTTTCGGGAGGCCCCGCGCAAGACGCGGGGCCTTGTCGTTGTCGAGCCGGGTGTTTGAGTGTCTGAACGGTCTTGGTGAGTGAACGCGGTCGAACGGCAGTAGAAAGGTTTGGGACGGACAATGGCTGTTGCGCTCTTCGGCACGAAGGTTGGCATGACGCGCATCTTTGACGATGCGGGGAATGTCGTGCCCGTGACGGTGCTCAAGGTCGGGCCGTGCGTGGTCACTCAGCACAAGACGGTTGAGAACGACGGGTACGCGGCGGTGCAGGTGGGCTACGGGGACATGAAGGCCCGCAACTCGACGTTCCAGATGATCGCGCATGACGCGAAGGTCGGGGCGGCTCCGAAGCGGACGCACGGGGAGTTCAAGGTCAAGCCGGAAGAGCTCGCGTCGTTCGCGCTGGGGACGGAGATCACCGTCGAGGCGCTGAAGGACGCGAAGTTCGTGGACGTGATCGGGCAGAGCAAGGGGAAGGGCTTTGCCGGGGTCATGAAGCGGTACCACTTCAAGGGCATGTTCGCCAGCCACGGTGTGGAACGCAAGCACCGCTCGCCGGGGTCTCAGTCCGGTCACGCAACCAACCGTGGCTACGCCGGGAAGATCAAGAAGGGCAAGCGGATGCAGGGGCACATGGGCGATGAGCGCGTGACGACGCGGTCGCTGGATGTGGTGAAGGTCGATGCGGAGCAGAACCTGCTGCTGGTCAGGGGCTCGGTCCCCGGGGCGAACAACGGCACGATCATCGTGCGGCCGTCGATCCGCCTGAACCGCTCGAAGGCGCGTCGTCTGGCTGCGAAGTAAGATTGTCTGCGAAGTACGGGCGAGTGGGGTTACGGAACACGGGGGTTGGGTGACGGGGGTTGGGTGAAGGGGGTTGGGTGAAGGGGGTTGGGTGAAGGGTTCTGGCGGTTGGCGAGCACGCCGATCGTCGGGCCTGGAGGGTCCGGAGTCGTACGAGCAGCGATGCTCGGCGGCGAAGGAAACCGCCAGGCGGGAGCAAAGCGTGCACGCAGCGGGCGGCTGGCCGAGAGGCCGAGGCCCGGGGCGTGCTGGACAGCCGAGTCGATTCCGACGCCACGCCGCTGAATAACAGGCGTGGGGCGGATAGGCGAGGAACACGGGTTCGAAGTTCACGCTTGGGTGCGTGAACGGAGGACCGGGACGGAGCCGGCGGCGAGCCGCGGGCTCCTGAGGCGTCGGACGAGGTCAGACACAGATGGTTGTCCCCGTCTACAACATGCAGGGCGTCGAGGTGAGCAACATCACCGTCGACGAGGGAGCGCTGGGCGGCGAGGTGCTGCCTGCGCTGATCAAACAGGCGTACGTGCGGTATCACGCGAACCGTCGGCAGGGATCTGCCCGGACGCTGAACCGGCACAACGTGGAAGGCTCGACGAAGAAGATCGTCAAGCAGAAGGGGACCGGGGGCGCCCGTCACGGCGACCGCAAGGTTCCGCACTTCCGCGGCGGCGGTCACGCGCACGTCAAGACGCGGACGCACGAGGATTTCCGCCTGGAGATGCCCAAGAAGATGCGCCGCAAGGCGAATCTCAACGCGCTCCTGGCGAAGTTCCTGGACAACGAGGTGAAGGTCGTCGACACGCTGTCGATGGGCCAGCCCAAGACCAAGGACTTCCTGACGTTCCTGTCGGCGATCAAAGCCGCGGATCGTTCGGCGCTGGTTGCGCTGCCGCTGAACGAAGAGAACGTGCGTCTGTCGGCGCGGAACGTCGAGAACGTGTCGCTGATCGCGGCCCCGCAGCTGAACTGCTTCGACCTGTTGAACCACCGGTACCTGGTGATCGGCAAGAGCGATCTCGAGGCGCTGCTGAAGGGTCCGCAGGCGCAGATTGGCAAGGACGCGAAGATCAACCCGATGGGCCGCACGGCGAAGGACGACGGGGCGGGCGACAAGGCCCGTTCGGATCGTCGGCGTGAGCGGGCCGCGGAAGCGCGGGCCAAGACCGCGGCCGCCGCGGGCGGGACGGCCGACGCCAAGAAGGCTGACGCGAAGAAGGAGGCCCGCTGATGGAAGCCACCTACGTCATCAAGCGTCCGCTCGTGACCGAGAAGGGCACGTGGGCGATGAACGAGCTCAACCGCTACGCGTTCGAGGTCGACCGCAAGGCGACCAAGCACGATATCAAGGCGGCGGTCGAGTCGCTGTACAAGGTCAAGGTCGAGAAGGTCAACACGCAGATCCGCAAGGGTCGCCAGCGCCGGATGAAGTACGGCCTGGTGCTGACGCCGGATGTCAAGACGGCGACGGTGCGGCTGAAGGATGGGGACCGGATCGAGCTGTTCTAAGCCGGGTCGAGCCCGGTGCGGGTGCCTAAAGGCACCTTCCTCAGCCGGGCCGAGCCCGGTGCGGGAAACAGGCACTGGGCACTAGGCACTGGGCACTAGGGTCAAGACAGAGACGGGCAGCAGGGAACACGTCATGCCGATTCGCATTTACAAACCCACCTCGGCCGGCCGTCGCTTCGCGTCGGTGAACGCGCACGCGGAAGTGACCAAGCACTCGCCGGAGAAGGCGCTGCTGAGCCCGCTGAACAAGAAAGCGGGCCGGAACCACCACGGGAAGATCACGGTTCGTGGTCGGACGGGCGGGGCCAAGCGGCTGTACCGCCAGGTCGACTTCAAGCGTGCGGACCGTGACGGCGTGGCGGGCAAGGTGATCGGGGTCGAGTACGACCCGAACCGCTCGGCCCACATCGCGCTGGTGGAGTACGCCGACAAGGTGCGGCGGTACATCATCTGCCCGGCGGGTCTGACGGACGGGATGACGGTGGAGTCGTCGGGCACGGGTCCGGTGGATCCGAAGACCGGCAACAACATGCGTCTCAAGGACATCCCGACGGGGCTTGATGTGCACTGCATCGAGCTGGAGCCGGGGCGTGGGGCGAAGATCTGCCGCTCTGCGGGGATGTTTGCCCGGCTGATGAACAAGGAAGGCGAGTACGCGACGCTGCAGTTGCCGTCGGGCGAACTGCGGATGGTGCACGCCAACTGCCGCGCGACCATCGGGCAGGTCGGGAACCCGGACCACTCGCTGCGGATGCTGGGCAAGGCGGGTCTTGCGCGGCACATGGGGATCCGTCCGATCACGCGTGGGGTGGCCAAGAGCCACAACGCCCACCCGCTGGGCGGCGGCTCGGGTCGTTCGAAGGGCAACCGGCCGCCGGTTGGTCCGACGGGCGTGGGCGCCAAGGGCGGGGACACCCGCAACAAGAAGCAGCGTTCGACGGACCTGATCATCCGTCGTCGTGTCAGCAAGCGGTACGGGCAGAAGAGCAAGTAAGAAGGCACTGGGCACCAGGCACTAGGCACTGGGCACTAGGCACTAGGGGATAAGGCATGTCGCGCAGCAGCAAGAAGGGCCCGTACGTTGATGAGCGTCTCTACCGCCGGGTGGAGAAGCTCAACCAGATGAACAAGCGCGAGGCGCTGAAGACCTGGCGTCGGTCGTGCACGATTGTGCCGGAGTTTGTGGGGCACACGTTCAAGGTGCACAACGGGCGGCAGTTCCTGGACGTGTTCGTGACCGAGGACATGGTGGGGCACAAGCTGGGCGAGTTCAGCATCAGCCGCACGTTCCGCGGGCACACGAACAAGAAGGAAGGTCTGGAAGGCGGCGAGAAGAAGCCGGGCTAACCGGGCTACCCGGTCGGGCCGGGGTGATCGGGTGGGGCGGATGAGTGCGGTATCGGTCGTGGTTTGAGGCATCAGCAGGCAGGACGGAAGGACAGACCCGTGAAGATCGTCGGAAGCAAACTCAAGGCGCGGGCCCAGGAAAAGGGCGTGAGCATCGAGCAGCTCGCCGAGGCGGTGGAGCGGACGGGGCTGCCCAAAGCGCGGGCGATCTCGGCGATCGGCAACTGGATGCGGGGGAGCGATCACCCGCGGTGCCGTCGGGAGGACATCGTGGCGTTGGCGCGGGTGCTCGAGTGCGAGGTGTCTGACCTGGCGCGGTTCACGGCGATCTTCAAGTATCACCGTGGCTCGCCGCGGAAGGCGAAGCTGCTGGTGGACCTGATCCGTGGGAAGAAGGTCGACACGGCGATGAACCTGCTGACGTTCACGACCAAGCGGGCGGCGGTGGATGTGAAGAAGGCCTTGAGCGCGGCGATCGCGGACGCGCAGCAGGCCGAGGCGAATGTCGAGAACCTGGTGGTGACGGAGAGCACGGTGCACGGCGGGCCGCACATCAAGCGGTTCCAGCCGAAGGACCGCGGGCGGGCGCACCCGATCCTCAAGCGCATGGCGCACATCACCGTCGGTCTGGAGCAGAAGAACTAATGGGACAGAAGACGCAACCATTCGGCTTCCGGGTCGGCATCACCGAGGCACATCGGAGCCGCTGGTACGCGCCCAAGGCGTTGTACGGCGAGCTGCTGATCGAGGACGAGAAGATCCGCCGCTTCCTGGACAAGCGGCTGAACCGTCAGCCCCCGCACGCGGCGGTGAGCGATATCCATATCGAGCGCACGCGTGAAGAGCTGAAGGTGATCATCAAGACGGCCCGTCCGGGGCTGGTGATCGGCCCGAAGGGCGCCGAGGTGGACCGGCTGACGGAAGAGCTGCAGCTGCAGACGGGGCGCAAGGTCTCGATCAACATCATCGAGATCAAGAACCCGGACATCGACGCGAAGCTGTGCGCGGAGAACGTGGCGGACCAGCTGAAGAAGCGGGCGGCGTTCCGGCGCACGGTGAAGATGCGGTGCGAGTCGATCATGTCGGCGGGCGCGCTGGGCTGCAAGGTGCAGCTGGCGGGTCGGCTGGGCGGCGCGGAAATGAGCCGCACGTTCGACCAGCGCATGGGCTCTTTGCCGCTGTCGACGCTGCAGGCGAACATCGACTACGGGGTCGCCGAGGCGATGTGCCCGTACGGGGTGATCGGCGTGCAGGTGTGGATCTACAAGGGCATGTACCAGCAGGGCGCGGTCGACGAGACCGAGTCCAAGGCGGCCGGCGGTCGGGCGCGTGCCCGCGGGCGTCGGTGAGTTGAAGCAGTCAGTCTTGCTAGCGCCTAGTGCCCAGTGCCTAGTGCCTAGATCCCGGAGTTTCTCATGGCGCTGATGCCAAAGCGAGTCAAGTTCCGCAAGGAGCAGCGGCGCGTCCGTCCGCGGAAGGCGACCAAGGGCAACTACGTCGCGTACGGCGACTACGGCCTGCAGGCGCTGGACGGGACGTGGGTGGCGGCCCGACAGATCGAGGCGGCCCGCGTGGCGGTGATGCACCTGCTCAAGCGCGAGGGCAAGGTGTTCATCCGCGTGTTCCCGGACAAGCCGATCAGCAAGAAGCCGCTGGAGACCCGAATGGGTACCGGCAAGGCGGACGTGGAGTACTGGGCGGCGCGCGTGAAGCCCGGGACGATGCTGATGGAGATCGCCGGGGTGCCGGAGACGACCGCGAAGGCGGCGCTGCACCGGGCGGCGATGAAGTTCCCGATCCGCTGCCGCTTCGTCGGCCGGCGCGTGTCGGTGTAATGGACGGCTCCCTTCCTCTCCCTGTCCCCTGACCTCTGACCTCTGACCTCTGTCCCCTGACCTCTATCTCTGGAATGACCATGACCGGCCAAGACGTTCGGAAGCTGACGACGGAAGAGATCGACCTGGAGGTCAAGCGTTTGCGGGCGGATCTGTACAAGTTCCGCACGCAGGCGGTGACGGAGAAGGTCGAGAACACGGGCGTGTTCCTGAGCACGCGGCGCGACATCGCGCGGCTGCTGACGGAAAAGGCGGCCCGGACGAAGGCGACCAGCGGGGCCGCGGACGGGTCCGCCCAGGCGGCGTCGACGGGGGCCAAGTCGGGGGCCAAGAAGCCCGCGGCGAAGGCCGGCGCGAGCGGGGCGAAGAAGGCGGGCGGGGCCCGCGCCTCGGCCGCGAAGGGGACGGGGAAGGCGGCCGGGAAGGCGACGGCGGGGACGAAGTAAGCGGCGGGGCACGCACCGCACGCGGATCACCAGCAGACGGGATTGAGCGTTTTACGAGTTCGCACGAGACACACGAGCAGCACCGACTATGCCGAGCACGACCACCAAGAGCAAGCCGAACACCGCCCAGGCCGCGACGACGTCGAGCGACGCGGGCAAGCACATCGCCACGAAGATCGGGGTGGTGGAGAGCGACAAGCGGGCGAAGAGCCGCACGGTGGTGGTGGCGTTCAAGGCGATGCACCCGAAGTACGGTAAGTACGTGTCGCGCAAGACGGTGCTGCAGGTGCACGACGAGCACAACGAGAGCAAGCTGGGGGACACGGTGGAAGTCAAGCAGTGCCGCCCGATGAGCAAGACCAAGGCGTGGACGCTGGTGCGGATCGTCGAGCGGGCGGCGGGCCGGGTGGAGCACGTCTGAGCAGGGGACAGGGGATAGAGGTCAGGGGACAGGGGTGGTGGGGCGGGTTGTTGAGCGGTTGAAGGTCAGTCAGGAACGTCGCCATGCTGCAGCAAGAAACCAGGTGTGAAGTCGCGGACAACTCGGGGGCGAAGATCGCCTACGTGATCCGCGTGTACGGGGGGACGACGCGGAGCGGGGCGTTCACGCGTCGCACTGCGGGCCTGGGCGACCGGGTGCTGGTGTCGATCAAGAAGGCGCTGCCCGGGTCGGACGTGAAGGCGGGCGACAAGTCGAAGGCCGTGGTCGTGCGGACGACCAAGGCGCACCGCCGCAAGGACGGGTCGTACGTGAAGTTCGACGCCAACGCGGTGGTGCTGATCCAGGACGACGGGAACCCGAAGGGGACGCGCATCTTCGGGCCGGTGGCCCGCGAGCTGCGCGACAAGAACTACATGAAGATCGTCTCGCTTGCGCCGGAGGTGGTGTGATATGGCTCGTCACGTGCGAAAAGGCGACGTGGTGATGGTGACGACCGGCTCCGAGAAGGGGAAGACCGGGACGATCATGCGCGTGATCGCGGGCGATACGCCCGATGGCACGCGGGTGGTGGTCAAGGGTTTGAACCTCCGGACCAAGCACCTCAAGCCGACGCGGCTGGCGCCGCAGGGCGGGATCGTGACGCGGGAAGCGTCCATCCACATCTCCAACGTCTCGCCGGTGGTGGACGGCAAGCCGACGCGGGTGCGGTTTGTCACCAAGGGCGACGGGAGCAAGGTCCGCGTCGCGGCCCGCAACGGGCAGGAGCTCGGGGTCGTCCGCGGTGCGGGCGCCAAGACGGCGGGGGCGAGCAAGGCCTGATTGAGTGTGATTCAGGGCTGATCGGGCCGGAGCCGGCCGGGTTGGGATTGAGCGCGACTGAAACCGGTTCGGGAGAACCGGGTGATTGGAAGGCAGGACAGCGAAGATGGCGAAGGACACAGCGACCAAGCCGAAGAAGCAGCCCAAGGGCGAGGAGTCGTCGGAGCCGCAGGGCCCGAAGCAGACGCCTCGTCTGAAGAAGATGTTCGACGAGCGCGTCGACGCCGCGGTCGGTGAGAAGTTCGGCCTGCCGAACCCGATGCAGCGTCCGCGGATCAAGAGCGTGGTGATCAACGTGAACATGGGCCGCCACCTGGACGGGACCAAGCTCCCGCCCAACGTGAAGCAGACGGTGCTGGACACGATCACGAAGATCTCCGGCCAGAAGCCGGTGGTGATCCGCGCGAAGAAGAGCGTGTCGAACTTCAAGCTTCGCGCCGGGTACGAAGTGGCGGCGATGGTGACGCTCCGGCGGGACCGGATGTGGCACTTCCTGGACCGTCTGATCAACCTGGCGACGCCCCGTATCAAGGACTTCCGCGGGCTGAACCCGAAGGCGTTCGATCGCCAGGGCAACTACGCGATGGGCCTGACGGAGCAGGGCGTGTTCCCGGAAATCAACATGGCGGACGTGACCTTCACGCACGGCATGCACATCGTGATCCAGATCGCGGGCTCGAATCCGGAAGTGTCGCGCTTCCTGCTCGCCGAGCTCGGGATGCCGTTCCGCAAGGACGAGGCGAAGAAGGACAAGGCGGCCTAAGGGGCTTTTTTCAGCGGCCTGCGCCGCTGCGAGGAGCGTCCCGGCGGCCGGCGCCGCTGCGACAGAACTTGCTCTCGGCGGTCTGAGCCGCTGCGGATGAAGGGCTGAGCGGCTGAGACGGACGAAGACTGACCACGGCGGCACGGGCCGCGAAGCAGAAGAACAACCATGGCAACCAAAGCACAAGTCGCCAAGAGCAATCGGGTTCCGAAGTATTCGACGCGGATCGTTCGTCGGTGCGAGCTGACGGGTCGTGCGCGTGGGGTGTACCGGAAGTTCCGGATCAGCCGCATCATGCTGCGGAAGCTGGCCCTCGAGGGCAAGATCCCGGGGATGCGGAAGAGCTCCTGGTGAGCGCGGCGAAATCGGACAACGTGTGAACGCACGGCGGACGCGGACGGACAGGCAACTCGGCACCAAGCGGAACTGCGGAAGACACTGATGGCCATCAACGACCCCATCTCGGACATGCTGACCCGAATCCGGAACGCGGCGCGGAACCGCGCGAAGGAAGTGGTGTGCCTGAACAGCCGGGTATGCCGCGGGATCGCGGAAGTGCTGCGCGACGAGGGCTTCATCACCGGCTTTGAGGTGGTGGAGGACGGTCGCCAGGGCAAGATCAAGGTGAAGCTGAAGTACGGCCCGCGAGGCGAGACCGTGCTGAACACGCTGCACCGCGAGAGCAAGCCCGGGCGCCGCGTCTACCGCGCGGTCGACGAGCTGCCCCGCCCGATCCAGGGCCTGGGGATCTGCGTGGTGTCGACGTCGCGCGGCGTGATGAGCGACCGCAAATGCCGCACTGAGCGCGTCGGCGGCGAACTGCTGTGCATCGTGTCGTAAGAGTCTCGTGACCCCTGACCTCTGACTTCTGACCTCTGTCCCCTCTTTCCTGCTGGTGAAACCATGTCACGCATCGGACGCAAGCCCATCTCCGTTCCCCCGGCCGTGAAGATCGCGGTGAAGGATCAGTCGGTCAGCGTCACGGGCCCGAAGGGCACGCTGACGGTGCAGATTCCTGCGCCGGTGAAGGTGGTGTGGGCGGAATCGGAGAAGGCGTTGTCCTTCACGATCGACGGGAAGCTGCTGGACGACAAGCAGTCGAAGGCGCTGTGGGGGACGTCGCGGGCGCTGGTGAACAACGCGATCGCGGGCGTGCAGTCGGGGTATGAGAAGGCGCTCGAAGTGGTGGGCGTGGGCTGGGTGCCGTCGATGGCGGGGCAGAAGCTGAAGCTGGTGGTGGGCTTTGCGAACCCGATCATGCTGGACATCCCGAAGGGGGTGACGGTGACGATCGACAAGCAGTTCGTGAAGGTGAGCGGGCCGGACAAGCAGATGGTGGGCCAGTTCGCGGCGGCGTGCCGCGCTGTGCGGAAGCCCGAGCCGTACAACGGCAAGGGGATCAAGTACACGACGGAAACCATCAAGCGGAAGCAGGGCAAGCAGTTCGGCGCTTAAGGCGGTTGGCGCGGTCGGCGCGGTTCACGAGCACGGTGGCATTCGGAGATTGGCTGTCATGGACAAGAACAAGCACAAGGCGTTTCGTCGCGTCCGTCGGCACAAGCGTGTGCGCGGGAGCGTGAGCGGCACGCCGTCGCGCCCGCGGCTGGCGGTGTACAAGTCCGTCAAGCACATGCACGCGCAGGTGATCGACGACCTGGCGGGGCGGACGCTGGCGTCGGCGAGCACGCTGGAATCGGAAGCGGGCGTGGAGAGCAAGACGGGCAACTCGGCGGCGGCGGCGGCCGTCGGGAAGCTGCTGGCGCAGCGGGCCCTGAAGGCCGGCGTCACGGAAGTCTGCTTCGACCGCGGCGGGTTCAAGTTCCACGGCCGGGTCAAGGCCCTGGCCGACGCCGCCCGCAAGGAAGGCCTCAAGTTCTGAGCCCGTTGTCTGTACCTGATTCTTCCCCCTCACCTCTGACCTCTGACCTCTAGTCCCTGCCCGAGACGACCCATGCCTGAGATGATCGACGAATCTTCGCAGATCGAATCCACGACCATCGGCGTGTACCGCACGTCGGCGACGGTGAAGGGCGGGCGCCGCTTTTCGTTCGGCGCGCTCGTGGTGGTCGGGAACCGGAGCGGCCAGGTGGGCTTCGGGTACGGCAAGGCCAACGAAGTGCCGCAGGCCGTCGACAAGGCGCAGAAGTACGCCAAGCGCGTGATGGTCAGCGTGCCGCGGATCGGCACGACGATCAATCACGAGGTGGACGGGCGCTTCGGATCGAGCATGGTGCGGCTGATCCCGGCTTCGCCCGGTACGGGCGTGGTCGCCGGGCAGGTGGTCCGCTCGATCCTGGAAATGGCCGGCGTTAACGACTGCCTGACCAAGTGCTACGGCTCGACCAACGCGCGGAACACCGTCAAGGCGGCCTTCAAGGCCCTTGAGCAGCTGCGGAAGCCGACGGAAGTCGCGGCTCTTCGCGGCGTGGAACTCGGCAAGACGGGGATCGAAGACCGCATCGAGAAGGGCAAGGCGTTCATGGCCGCCACCAGCGCCGGGGCCGGCTCGGGCGGGGCGAAGAAGATGCGTGGTCCGGTCAACACCGTGGGCGACGATCGTCGCGGCGGGCGTGGCGGGCCGCGTGGTGGTGGCGGCGGGCCGCGTCGTCGTGATGGCGGCGGTGGCGGCGGTGGGGGCGGCGGTGGTGGTGGTGGTGGCGGGGCGCCGACGGGCGGCAACGAAGCCGGCGGGCCCCCGGCGAAGGCCTGATGGATTGCGGTCGGTGGGGCAGTGGGGGGATGGGGTGACCGGACGGGACGGACGGTCAGGTTGGCAAGGACTGAAGGTCCCGTGTTGAGCGGGACGAGCACCAACGCCTTGGAGTTTCGATCATGATGATTCACGACATCACCGCCCTGGCCGGGAAGTACAAGGACCGCAAGCGCGTGGGTCGCGGGACGGGCTCGGGGACGGGTCGTCGCTCGGGCCGCGGGCAGAAGGGTGCGTCGTCGCGCTCTGGGCACGCGTCGAAGCTGGCGTTCGAAGGTGGTCAGATGCCGTATTTCCGCCGCCTGCGGAAGTTCGGCTTCTCGAACGTGAACTTCACGACGCAGTTCTGGACGGTGAACCTGCGCGAGATTCTGGCCCACCCGAACTTCGCCAAGGGCGGGGTTGTGAACTCGGAGACGCTGATCAAGGCGGGCCTGATCCGCGACGTCAGCCGCGAGCTGAAGATCCTGGGCGACATGCTGAAGGACTCGGCGCTGAAGGTGAAGTTGGACGTGACGGCGGCGCGGGTGACGGCGAGCGCTCGCAAGCGGATCGAAGAGGCGGGCGGGAAGGTGACCGAGACGGGCTCGCGGCGCGACAAGGTGCGCGGGATCGATCGCGGGTCCGACGACCTGACGCCAAAGAACCTGACCAAGAAACTGCACCGCGGCGGGAAGAGCCGCGGGGCCAAGGCCGCGGCGGAAGCCGAGGCCGGCAAGGCCGACGCGGCCGCGGGCGGCGCCGACAAGGCCAAGGCCGAGAAGCCGGCCAAGGCGGCCAAGCCCGCGGGTGACAAGCCCGCCGGCGAGAAGAAGGCCAAGCCTGAGAAGGGCAACGACTAAGGCGCGGCGGCCGGCCCCGCGCCGGCTACCCTGCCGGGTGATCGGATGCGTGAACCGGGCGCGTGACCGGGCGCGTGAACCGGGCGAATCAGGTGGACGGGGGCCCGGGTTGGTCGGGTCGGAGGCACGGACCGCTGCATGCTGCAGGCATTTCTCAATGTCTTTCGGATCCCGGAGCTGCGGACCAAGGTGCTGTTCACCTTGGGGATGCTCGCCGTGTTCCGGATTGGGCACTGGATCCCGCTCCCGGGCGTGAACCAGGAGCAGCTGGTTGAGTTCTTCAAGCGCCAGGCGGAAGACGGCACGGCCCTCGGGCGCATCGGGACGTTCGTCTCGATCTTCTCGGGCGGGGCGTTCAGCCACTCGACGATCTTCGGCCTGGGCGTGATGCCGTATATCTCGGCGTCGATCATTTTCCAGCTCATGGGTCAGGTCATTCCCTCGCTGAAAGCGCTTCAGCAGGAAGGCCCCACGGGGCGGCAGAAGATCAACGAATGGACCCGGCTGGCGACGATCGGCCTGTGCATCGTGCAGGGGATCGGCTGGCTGCAGTACATCAACGCCCAGGGCCTGCTGTACCCGGCGTGGTCGGGCAACTTCATGTGGTGGGTGATGGCGGTCGCGGCCCTGACGGCGGGGACGATGTTCCTCGTCTGGCTGGGCGAGCAGATCGACAAGTTCGGGATCGGCAACGGGATCTCGCTCATCATCGCCGCCGGCATCCTCACGGGCATGCCCGGGGCCATCCTCTGGGTCGTCCAGAACTTCAACCCCGGCGGCGTCGGCGGGACCAGCGGGATCGGCTTCCCGGGCCTGTTCTTCATCATCGGGGGCTTCGTGCTGGTGGTCGCCGGCTCGGTCGTCATGACGATCGCGCAGCGGCGGATCCCCATCCAGCAGGCCAAGCACACCCGCGGGCGCAAGGTCTTCGGCGGGCAGCGGAGCTATCTGCCCCTGCGTGTGAACCACGGCGGGGTCATGCCCGTCATCTTTGCCAGCTCGCTGATGATCTTCCCGAGCGTGATCTTCTCGGCCCTCGCCGAGCAGGCCCGCGTGGCGAGTGATCCGGACTCGATCTGGGTCCGCTCGACGCGGTGGCTAGGCGACGAGTTCGCGATGGGGCAGTTCCTGTACGTGATCTTCGAGGTCGCGCTGATCTACTTCTTCTCGTACTTCTGGATCACGGTGCAGTTCAACCCGGAAGAGATGAGCAAACAGCTCCGGGACAACGGGTCGTTCATCCCGGGCCTGCGCCCGGGGCCGCGCACGGCGGAGTACCTCGAGACGGTGATGGAACGCATCACCTTCGTCGGGGCCGCGTTCCTGGCGGTGATCGCCGTGCTGCCCATGGTCATCAACACGGCCCTGGCCATCCCGGCCAACGTGACGCAATTCCTGGGCGGCACGGGCCTGCTCATCGTCGTGTCGGTGGTGCTGGACTTCGTGCAACGTGTCGAGGCCAACCTGCTGATGCGGAACTACGCCGGGTTCCTGGGCAACGAGTCGGGCGGGGCCGGGGGTCGGACGGCGGGCTGAATCGAATCACGGGGCGGGTGGGGCTAGTTCGGATGACATCGGGTTCGGGCGGAATCGGGTTCGGGTGGTGGAGGGGGAACGAGCAGGCATGAGCAAAGAAGACGACAAACTGACCTTGGACGCGGTGGTGGTGGAAGCCTTGCCGAACGCGATGTTCATGGTGAAGCTTCCCAACGATCACAAGGTGCTGGCGTACGTGTCGGGGAAAATGCGGATGAACTACATCCGCATCCTGCCGGGCGACAAGGTGACGGTGGAACTGAGCCCGTACGACCTGAGCAAGGCCCGGATTACCTACCGGCACTGAGCATGGGCCGGCACTGAGCACGGGCTTGGCGTGGGTTGGCGGGGGCTGGTGGGGGGGCAGGTGACAGTGGTGTGGGGGCGACCTAGGATCCCTCCCACGTTTTTTGAACTTTTCCGTGAGCGAACGAAGGACGGGCTGAGCGATGAAGGTGAAGGCGAGTGTCAAGAAGGTGTGCGGCTCGTGCCAGATTGTTCGGCGGAAGGGGAAGGTGCGCGTGATCTGCAAGGCGGATCCGAAGCACAAGCAGGTGCAGGGCTGAGCGCAAGACGGTGAGTCCATCCGGCACATCCGGCCGGTGAGCGAGGCCCGTGCAGAGCGGGCAGGAGCAGGAAAGAAGAATGCCGCGTGTTGCTGGTATCGACATTCCCGAGAAGAAGAAGATCTACTTCGCGCTGCAGTACATCCACGGCGTGGGCCCGAAGGTGGCCAAGGATGTGCTGACGGAAGCGAACATCAACCCGGACGCGCGGGCGTCAGAGGTGGATGAAGTCGCGCTGTCGAAGATCAACGAGATCATCGACAACACGATCCTGGTCGAGGGGGCCCTGCGCCGCAAGGTGCAGCAGGACATCCAGCGGCTGAAGGACACCAAGTCGTACCGTGGCGAGCGGCACCGCCGCGGCCTGCCGACGCGCGGCCAGCGGACCCGCTCCAACGCCCGCACCCGCAAGGGCAAGAAGAAGACGGTCGCCGGTAAGAAGGGCGTCAAGGCGAAGTAATTCAGGCACTGGGCACTAGGCACTGGGCACTAGTGCGAGCAAAGAATAGTTGATACCGACGGAAGATCGGCTAGTGCCTAGTGCCCAGTGCCTAGTGCCTAGCCCCGCGGGTACGACCAAGGTCGGATGATCCGCACGAGGGAAGCATGGCGAAGAAAGCGAAGAAGGTCCGGAAGAACGTCACCCGCGGCATTGCGCACGTGCGGGCGAGCCAGAACAACACGATCGTGACCGTCACGGACGTGAACGGCGAGACGCTGTGCTGGGACTCGGCGGGCACGATGGGCTTCAAGGGCGCGCGCAAGGCGACGCCGTTCGCGGCGACGCGTGCGGGCGAGAGCGCCGGGCAGAAGGCCCGCAAGATCGGGGTCGCCGAGGTCGAGGTGTTCGTGAAGGGCACGGGCGCGGGGCGTGAGTCGGCGGTCACGGGGCTGGTCTCGACCGGCATCCGCGTGACGGCGATCGAGGATCACACGCCGATCCCGCACAACGGCTGCCGCCCGCCCAAGCGTCGCCGCGTGTAAAACGCGCTCGCGGCTGCGACGGATGAGACCCGCGGCGGTCTTTGCCGGTGATGGCGAAGGCCCGCCGCGGTTGGACAGATTTTCCGCCCGCGCACAGAAGAGGGCGCCGTGCCGAGTTCGGCCGGTCGGCGCAACTCGCATACGCGACGGGCTCTGGTTCGACGGGAACTTAGCCGAGCACGAGGGACTGTGGCATGCGCATCCGGTGGCGCGGGCTGGAACTGCCCAGCAAGGTCGTCAGCGATCCGAAGTTCCGCAGCGACACGTTCGGGCGGTTCGTCATCGAACCGTTCGAACGCGGCTTCGGGACCACGATCGGGAACTCTCTGCGTCGGATCCTGCTGTCCTCGCTCGAGGGGGCGGCGATCACGGCGGTCAAGATCAAGGGGGCTCCGCACGAGTTCACCACGCTGCCCGGCGTCCTGCAGGACGTGACGGACGTGGTGCTGAACATCAAGGGGCTGATCCTCAAGATGGAGGGCGACGAGCCCAAGGTGCTGCAGGTCGCGGCGACCGGGCCCGGCGACGTGACGGCGGACCTGATCGAGGGTGACGCGTCGGTGACGATCGTCAGCAAGGACGCCGTCATCTGCACGCTGACCGACAAGGTCGATTTCGAGATGGAACTGCGCGTCGGCAAGGGGCGCGGGTACGTGCCGGCCAGCGAGCAGTACAACCGGCAGGAAGATCAGGAGATCGGCCTGATCCCGGTGGACGCGATCTACTCGCCGGTGCTGCGCGTGCGGTACAAGGTCGAGGAGACCCGCGTCGGTCAGCGCACCAACTACGACAAGCTGATCATGGACATCTGGACCAACGGGACGGTGACGCCGGAGATGGCGCTGGTCGAGGCGGCCAAGATCCTGCGCAAGCACCTCAACCCGTTCGTGCAGTACTTCGAGCTGGGCCAGGAGACGGTCAGCGAAGAGGCGGCGAAGGCGGCGGGCGTCGACGAGGAGCTGATCCGCAAGCTGAACATGCCGATCACGGACCTGGACCTGTCGGTGCGGGCGAGCAACTGCCTGGAATCGGCGCGGGTGCAGACGGTGGCGGACCTGGTCATCCGGACCGACGCGGACCTCTTGAAGGTGCGGTCGTTCGGGCGGACAAGCCTGCGCGAAGTCAAGAAGAAGCTGCAGGACATGGGCCTGGACCTGGGCATGAAGCTGCCCGAGGGCGTCACGCCGACCAACCCGATCCCGGCGTCGTAAGGCGGCCGGCCTGGTCGGTTGGGGCTCTGGGGTTTGGGGGGGTTGGGGTTCGGATAACGGGTCGCCGGGATCAGCGTTCCGGCGGCCGATTGGTTGGACGGGTGGGTGATGGGGGGGTACGGGTGGCGTGCGGCGGGAAGTGTTTTTCCCGTCGTGTGCGGGCTAGAATCTCGACCCGTCCCTGGGTGCGGGCCTGGCGTGAGGCCAGGCCGGAACCGAGGGCGGCACACGAACGGTCAGGAGTTGGGTCATGCGTCACCGCAGAGGTGGATATCGGCTGGGTCGGACGACGGCGCACCGGCTGTCGACGGTCCGCAACCTGGCGCTGGGTCTGTTCCAGCACGGGCAGATCGTGACGACGATCCCGAAGGCCAAGTGCCTGCAGCCGTTTGTCGAGAAGATCGTGACCGACGCGAAGGAGGGGTCGCTGTCGGCCCGTCGTCGGGTGATCTCGAAGCTGGGCGGGGACAAGCTCGCGTTCGACTGGATGTACCTGCCCAAGGGCGCCAGCGACCAGGAGAAGCAGGCCGTCGGCGATCTGAAGGATCGCGCCGGGCGCTTCTTCAAGCTGCCGGAAGGCGTGGTTGAGCGCAACCGCTACGGCGAACTGCGCAAGAGCCCGAAGATCGTCAAGCACATCTTCGAAAACGTGGGTCCGCGTTTCCGCGATCGCGCGGGCGGGTACACGCGGATCGTGAAGCTCGGGCGGCACCGCATCGGTGACGGGGCCGAGCTGTGCGTGATCCAGTTCGTCGGGGCCGAGGATGGCCCGGAAGTCGGCGGTCGGCCGAGCACGCGTCGCCGCAAGGCGGACCGTCGCACGGCGTTCGCCGCCAAGCTCCGCAAGGAAGGCGGCAAGCCGGCCGAGGCTCCGGCGGCCTGAACGGGTCACCCGGAACCGGCTATGCTGTTCGAGACGTCCGCCCGTCGGCTTGAGCCGGGGCGGGCCGCCGCGACGGTGGGGGTCGGTGCGGGTGTGAGCGACGGAGATCTCCCATGAAGAAGATCGTGACGGCGGTGTCGGCGCTGGCGCTGGCGGCGTGTACGTTGACCGGGTGCGCGAAGAACGCGGACACCTGCTCCGACTGCGCCGGCGGCGGCGAAGCCTGCAAGGCGAAGATGGCCGCGGGCGGGACGTGCTGCGGCAAGTGCGGCGGCCCGGACGCCAAGACCCCGGCCGGCAAGTAAACCCTGGTGTGTGAGCCGGCGAGGAGCCGGGCGGCCCGGCGGACGTGCTGGCGACGTGGGCGGCGCGGGCGTTGTGGTCGGTGCTCGCCGGCGCGGTTATCGCCCCAGCCTGTGTTTTCACCGATCTCGGGCCCGTTTGGCGGCGGTGCCTGGGGCACACGCGGGGGGATTGGCGCGGGTTCCCGGCCAAGGTGCGCGATTCTTGGTGAATCTGTGGTTTTTCTGGAACGATTTGCGATAGTGTGGGTCGAACCGTGCATCCGCGGCGTCGTGCAGCGGGTACACGGTGTATTGACCGAGGTGTCTGTCCGGTCGGCGCTCGGGTTCTCTGGGTGTCGGGCGGCGTAGGCTGTCGGGTGGTGGGGCTTGGCTGCTGGGCGGGCGAGGTGCCTGTTCGGCGATTTCGATTTTCAACCACACTGCGAAGGAGAACGATCGATGCGTCAGTTCAAACTCGGGTTCGGCATGGTGTGTTGCGTGGCCGCCGCGACTCTGCTCAGCGGGTGCGCCAAGGAGAAGGACTGCGGCGACTGCTGCGGCAAGGACAAGGCCGTGTCGGCCTCGATGGTGAGCGAGAAGAAGTCGTGCTCCAGCGAGTGCGCGAAGAAGTGCTCGAGCGGCGAAGTCGCTCCGGGCATGGTGAGCGAGAAGAAGGACTGCTCGAAGTCCTGCGGCGCCAAGTCGGCCGACGTCTCGCCCAGCATGGTCAGCGAGAAGAAGGAATGCTCCAAGTCCTGCGGCGCCAAGAAGGCCTGCACGGGCGCGGCGCAGTAATCGCCAGCTGAACTGAACCGGGCCGATCCGCGGCGGGCTGATCCGCAGCGGATCGATCCGGAGAGCAAGCTATCAGCCGCCGGGCGCTTGAGCGCTCGGCGGCTGTGTTTTTGCGGCGTCGTTTGGCTACGCTGGGGCCATGACGATCGAGTCGCTGAACGAGCTGGAGACGAGCGCGCTGGCGGGCCTGGCGGAGGCGGGGACGGGCGAGGCGCTGGAGCGTTGGAAGGCGGCGTACCTGGGCGGGTCGGGCAAGGTGAAGGCGGCGCTCGCGGCCCTCAAGGACGTGCCCAAGGCGGACAAGCCGGCCGTCGGGGCAAGGGTGAATCAGGTCAAGGCGGCGCTGGAAGAAGCGTTCAAGGCGCGGCAGGAAGCGCTCGGCGCTGGCGGCGGCGCGAAGGCGGGCCCGTCGGGGCCGATGATCGACGTGACCGAGCCGGGGCTGAGCGTCTCGGGCGGGCTGGGGCGGCGGCACATCATCTCGCGCGTGCGCGACGAGCTGGTGGACGTGTTCGCGCGGATGGGCTTCGGTGTCGCGCAGGGGCCGGAGCTCGAGGACGACGAGCACAACTTCATCAAGCTGAACATCCCGGCGGAGCATCCGGCCCGGGAGCCGATCGACAACTACTACATCGATGATCCGCTCAGGAACAAGCAGCCGCGGATGCTGCGCAGCCAGACCAGCACGGTGCAGATCCGCGTGATGGAGGCGGCGGTGGCGGAGGGGGGCGGGCGGCTCAAGCGGGCGATCAAGATCGTGGCCCCGGGGCGGGTGTACCGCCCGGACACGGTGGACGCGACGCACAGCTTCATGTTCCACCAGATCGAAGGGCTGTACATCGACCGCGGGGTGTCGATGGTGGAGCTCAAGAGCACGCTCTTGCACTTTGCGCGGGCGTACTTCGGGCCGGAGGCGGACGTGCGTCTGCGGCCGAGCTATTTCCCGTTCACGGAGCCGAGCGCGGAGGTGGACATGAAGATCCGCCTGCGCCCGGAGCAGCCGTGGCGGTGGATGGAGCTGGGCGGGTGCGGGATGGTCGACCCGGCGGTGCTGGAGATGTGCGGGATCGACCCGGAAGAGTGGAGCGGGTTCGCATTCGGGTTCGGGATCGAGCGGCTGACGATGGGGAAGTACGGGATCCCGGACATCCGGATGCTGTTCGAGAACGACGTGCGGTTTTTGAAGCAGGTGTGAACGAAAAGGCCCAGCGGCTTGCGCCGCTGGGCTTTGGGGGTTGTGGGGAGCGGATTGGTTGGGCGCGTGGGTCAGTCGTGGGCGAGGGCGGGGGCGCGACCGACGCTGTAGTAGGCGAAGCCCAGTTGCTGCATCTGGGCGATCTTGTAGAGGTTGCGGCCGTCGAAGATGACCTTGCGCTTCATGAGCGTGGCCATGCGGGGGAAGTCGGGGCTTTTGAACTCGTCCCAGTCGGTGGAGATGACGAGTGCGTCGGCGCCGTCGAGGGCCTGGTACATGTCATCGAGGATGGAGTAGCTGGGGCCGAGTTCGGCGCGGGCGTTGTCGTTGGCGACGGGGTCGTAGCCGCGGATCTTGGCGCCGAAGCCCATGGCGCGGCGCATGAGGGTGAGGGCGGGGGCTTCGCGGATGTCGTCGGTGCGGGGTTTGAAGGCGATGCCCCAGAAGGCGATGGTCTTGCCGGAGAGCCCGCCGTCTTTCTTGAAGTGGCCTTGGATCTTGTCGAAGAAGCGGTCGCGCTGGCGCTGGTTGACGTTGTGAACGGCTTTGGAGAGGGTCGCTTCGATGCCGGCCTTGTCGCCCATCATGATGCAGGCGAGGGTGTCTTTCGGGAAGCAGGAGCCGCCGTAGCCCAGGCCGGGGTAGAGGAAGGCGTTGCCGATGCGCTTGTCGGAGCACATGCCTTCGCGGACGCGGGTGATGCTGGCGCCGTAGGCCTCGCAGAGGTTGGCCATCTCGTTGATGAAGGAGATCTTGGTGGCGAGGAAGTTGTTG
>CAZTQN010000016.1:0-84944 GCA_964615765.1 uncultured Phycisphaeraceae bacterium | reverse complement strand
CCATCTCGATCTGGTCATACCCGCGCGTCACGAACTTCGCGAACGTCGAGCAGAACGGGATCTTCCCGCCCGCCGACATCCCCGCCGCCACGCTGAACATGTTCTGCTCGGCGATCTTGCACTCGACAAACCGCTGCGCCAGCGCCGGGTCCTTGCGGAACATGTCGGCGAAGGTCGAGTTGCTGACGTCGCAGTCCAGGACGACAACGCGCTCGTTGCTCTGCCCCAGCGCCCGCAGCGCCACGCCGTACGCGCGCCGCGTCGCCATCCTGCCCGAGTGCACCACGCTCTCCATGTCGAGCTTCTTCATCATCTGCGTGAAGCTCGGCATCTCCGTCTGGCGCGGCTGCTTGTCCGGCATTTCCTTGGGCGGCTGGATCGTGAACTGGTCGCTCGAGACCAGCGCGCTCGTCAGCTCAACACGCCGCTCGTCCATCTCCGCCAGCGACCGCTTCAGCGCGTCGCCCTCGGCCGGCTTGCCGTGCCAGCCGCCGCCGTGCATCGACGGCACGCCCCACCCCTTCACCGTCTTGGCGATCACCGCCAGCGGCTTGCCCGGCTCGCCCGAGCGCTTCTCGAAGTCGTCGAACGCCGCCTTGATCTGCGACGGCTGGTGCCCGTCGATCACCCGGACGTCGTACCCCGCCGCCTCGAACTTCGCCTTCTGCCGCTCCCACGTCTGCTGCACCGAGACCCGGTCGGCCTGGCCGTACTCGTTACAGTTGAGGATCGTCAGCACGTTCGACAGCTGGCGCTCGGCGATGAAGTCGACGGCTTCCCAGATCTGCCCCTCGCGGCTTTCGCCGTCGCCCACGATGCAGTAGATCCGGCGATCCAGCCCGTCGATGCGGGCCGCCTCGCCAAGACCCGCCGCCACGCTCAGCCCCTGGCCCAGCGAGCCGGTCGCCGCGTCGAAGAAGGGGAACCCTTCCATCGGGTTCGGGTGCCCGTCGAGCTCGCTGTGCCACTCGCGCAGCGTCTTGATGTCCTCCGGACGCAGACGCCGACGCTCCGCCGGGTCCTTGCCGACCATCAGCCCCAGCTTGCACGCCGCGGCGTACACGATCGGGACCGCGTGCCCCTCGCTCAGCACCAGGCGGTCGCTCGTCGGGTAATCCGGATAGTCCGGCGAGTACCGCATCGTCGAGAACATCAGCACCGTGATGATGTGCCCGAGCGACAGGCACGTGGACGGGTGTCCCGCCCCGGCCGCCGCGCACATTTCCAGAGACATCTTGTCGAGCTCGATGGCTTGTGCGTGAACGGCGGCTTCATACGACATGGAGTGTGCTCCCGAAGAAAAAACGGTCCGTGTGCCCTGTCTGTCGCCCCGCCCCGGGACAGTGTCCCGGCTCGGAGCGACCCCACCTTGCCCCGCGACGGCGGAATCCGGCCCGCCCGAAGGCGGCCGGGCTGGCCTCCAGGCCCGCGCGAGACCCTCATCCTACCCGTGGCGTCCCAGAACCGTCGAGATGAACCCGGCACGAAACTTGCTTCCTTGCCATTCCCCTTCTCCGGGCTGGTCCAACTCGCCCGCCTGATCCCCGAATCCGATTTCCCTTGTGCTGCGGATGGTCTGGGCCACCTCGGCCCCCTTGGTCCCCCTTGTCCCCGTCCCAAACCCACTCCGCACCCGGCCCGGCTCCGGGCGCGATGGCGGCGGGGGCCATGTCCCTTTGCCCGCTGGAGAGCGTTATGTCCCGGCCTGTTCGATTCCGGATCGCGTGGTTCGTTGCCGCTTCCGCCACGATCGCCGCGCAGTCCAGCGCACAAAGCGTCTTCGTCCGCCCCGTCCCCGGGCTGACGGGCTCGTTCCAGACCGCCCTGGCCTTCCCCCCCGGCACCGACCGCGTCATCGGGCTCGACCGTGCCGGGCTGGTCCGCATCACCCGCCCCGGCGACCCGCCGCTTGCGTCCCCCGTGCTCGACTTCTCCGCGCAGGTCCCATCCCTTGGCGATGAAAACGGCGCGCTGGGCATGGCGCTCGACCCGCAGTTCGCCGCCAACGGCTATCTCTACATCTTCCACAGCCGCATCAGCCTGCCCCCCGTCGTCGCGCGATACACCGTCACCCGCGGCCAGACGTGGACCATCGACCCCGCCTCCCGCCTCCAGATCATCGAACTCCCTTCCTTCTCCGCCATTCACATCGCCGGGTGGATCGGCTTCGGGCCCGACGGGCTGCTCTACATCGCCCACGGCGACAACGGCGCCGCCGGCAACGCCCAGAACACCGGCACACTCCGCGGCAAGATCCTGCGCATCGACGTCGCCACCGACGCCTTCCCGACCGACCCCGCCCGCAACTACGCCATCCCCCCCGCCAACCCCTTCGCCGCCTCCCCCGGAACCGACGCCCCGGAGATCTGGCTCACCGGCGTCCGCAACCCGTACCGCTGCTCGTTCGACCAGCTCACCGGCGACTTCTACGTCGGCGACGTGGGCGACTCGTCTCGCGAGGAAGTCACCCGCCTGCCCGCCACCGCCTGGCAAAACGCCGGCGGGTTCAATCTCGGCTGGCCCTGCTTCGAGGGCAACCTGCAGCGCTCGCCCGACTGCGTCTTCACCCCGCCGCTGCCGCCATATCAGGCCCCGCTCGATGACTTCCTGCGTACCGAAGTCATCTGCATCACCGGCGGGTTCGTGTACCGGGGCTGCGGCGTGCCCGGGCTCACCGGGCGCTACCTCTTCGGCAACTGCGCCTCCGCAAACCGCATTCTCTCCCTCGACCCCGCCAACCCGACCACGCTGACCACCCACCAGATCAGCGGGCTGGCCATCGGGCAGCCGCTCTCCTGGGCCCAGGACAACGCCGGCGAGGTCTACGTCCTGGCCGGCTCGGGCGCGTACAAGATCGTCGGGCTGGGCAGCGTCTCGCCCGACTGCGACGGCGACGGCGTCGCCGATGTCTGCGAACTCGCCGCCGGGCTCGTCACCGACTTCAACACCGACGGCGTGCCCGACCAGTGCTCCAGCGCCTGCCCGGCCGACTTCAACGGCAGCGGCGCCGCCACCGTTCAGGACATCTTCGACTACCTCGCCACCTGGTTCAGCAGCATCCCCGCCGCCGACATCAACGCCTCCGGCGCCGTCACCGTGCAGGACATTTTCGACTTCCTGGCCGCGTGGTTCGCAGGGTGCCCGTAGTCTGGCGAAGTGGCGAGCGGATTGTGACCGCTCTCCGCCGCTCCGCGTTATGACTGCGCGAACCACGCCTGCAGGAACACGAACAGGTCCTGCACCGTCACACCCGCATCGCCGGTGGTATCCGCGAGCACCGTCGGCACGAAGAACACCGTCAGGAAGTCGAACAGGTCCTGCGTCGTCACGCTTCCCGAGTTGTTGATGTCTGAGATCAAACCGGGCGTGCACAGGATTCCCTGCACGGCGAAGTCATCGATCCCCGCTTCGATCAGCGCGCCGGGGCCGCTGTCATCCGCTCGGAATCGCACACGCATGCTCGCGGTGCTCGCCACGCCGGCCGGGAGCGGCACGCTCGTCGGCACCCACCCTCCGACGGTTCCGTCGCCCGACGGGCCAACGACTTCAAGGTTCGTCCATGTCACGCCGGCGTCGGAGGAGACGTCGACCGTGAACGGGCGCGT
The DNA here is from genome assembly GCA_964615765.1 of uncultured Phycisphaeraceae bacterium. GTDB lineage: Bacteria > Planctomycetota > Phycisphaerae > Phycisphaerales > UBA1924 > CAZTQN01. Next base: position 81,339 of record CAZTQN010000016.1, on the reverse strand, counting down.
GAAGGGGGCCGCGCCCGCGCTGTTGCTGAACCACCGCCGGTAGATGATGCGCGGCTGCTTCAGCCCCGCCGTGCTGAACACCGGCGAGATCAGCGTGGTGATGCCGGTGTCCACGTCGTTGAACCCGACGGCCTGCCCGGGCGTGTGCTGACCGGTGAACGCGCACGCCGTCCCGCTGAACGCGAACTCCGGCTGCCCGGACGTGCCGACCGGGTCGTCACGCGTCCACAACCCGCTCGAGGCCGTGTCCCCGAGGGCGCCGTACGTCCAGCCCTGGTCGGTCTCGAAGTCGTCGAAGATCACCGTGATCAGGTTGCCAGTCGGAACGGCGACCCCGGGCGAACTTTGCACCGTGCCGATCCCGGGCGCGCTCGCCGAGAATCGAACCAGTCCGTCCGCGCACAGGGGCGACCGCGGAAGCGTCCCGACACCCTGGAACAGCAGCGGGAGCGGCGCCGTGCCGAGCGCCCGCTCGAGCGGCAAGGCTGTGAACGCCGAGCTCGGGCCCGTCAGCGAGTGCTCCAGCCGCGGCGCCGCGTCCAGGGCACGATGGGACAGCACCTGCATCACCAGCCCGATCGGCGTCGGAACGCTCGACGACAGGCGGCGGCCCTCGATGGGCACGTCGAAGACGATCGTCTCCGGCCCCGCGGCGTGTGCGAACGTGAGCCCGTAGGCCTGGATCCGATCCTCAGTATCCGGGAAGCCGCGCACCAGAACGCGCACCTCCTGCCCGGGCTGAGTCGGGATCCGCGCCACGATCGGCCCGCACTCCCGGTTCGTCCAACTGCCCATGAGCGTGCCGCTCGCCGCGTCGAACGCGTCCACGAACAGCAGACGGTTCCGGCCCGCTTCGCTAAAGCCTTGGGCGGTGCACCCGGTGTCTTGCGGACTATCCGCGTACACGCCGCCCAGCGGCGTCACCGTCACGCTGGTCAGGCCCAGCGTTGGCGCCGTGAACCGATACCAGTCGACGTCGGTTCCGCTGTCGATGCTCACGGGGGTGTACGTCCGCGCCGTGGTCAGGGCGGGCACCACGGTGGATTCGGACTGCGTGTCGTTCGGCTCGTAATCGTCCCCGTAATGGCGCTGCGCGTTGAGGATGTCGTCGATCTGCGGCCCGTCGAAGACCGTGGAGATGAACGGCTCCATCAGTTTGCTGTTGGTGCGCGGGCACACGTGGGCCATGCCCAGCCCGTGCCCGTGCTCGTGGGCCAGCACGTTGAGCAGGCGCAGGCTGTTGTTGGAGGTGTCGTTGTAGAACGTGTCCCCGGTGTCGATGACCATGTCACCGCCCGCGTCCGGGGCGGGGAAGTAGTTGAACGCGAGGATGCCATTGGGCCCGTCGATGAGCGTCCCGGCCATGCGCAGGTCGCCGCGCACGCCCAGCACGCCCGAGGCCGCATCGCCCGTATCGATCCCGACGCCGTCGTCGTTGATCTCGAGCACGTACGACGTCCCGCACAGCTCGGCCCAGCGGTTGAACATCTGCGCGTACAGCGGCTGCCAGATCGCCGGCGAACCGTAAATCCCGTTGAGGAACGCCGTCAGGTTGCTGGTCCCGGAACCGGAGAGGTTCGGGACGGTCGTCCCGTCGGGGACGAAGGAATAGGTCAGCACCGTGACATCGCCCTGCCCGAGCGTTCCGGGCTGGGTCGCGGTCAAAGACCATCGCGGCGCCTGCCAGAAGCGGTCGTTCCGCGGCCCGAGCCGCGCCAGCCGGAACTGCTCGAACGCCGCCACCACTTGGTCGGGCGTGTCGGGGTGATAGCACATCGCGGGCACGGGGCGTCCCTGCGCGTCGCGGGCGGCGAGGTCGTCCAGCATCGCCCGGTGCCGCTCGGACATGCCCGCCAGCGCCCGCCGCCCGAAGCCCGCGCCGGGCGCCAGACCGCACGCGGACTTGAAGATGGGCGTCATCGTCGCCCGCTCGATCGCCGCGGCCTGGTCCGCCGGCGCCAGCATCGCGAACGTCTGCCGCTCGATGACCCCGGTCATCGCCGCGCGCCGGGCCTCGGCGATGTCCGCCTGCCCCGCCGCCACGATCAGCATCATGCCCGCGATCGTCAGCATCTTGGTTTCTCCGCAAAGCGCACGGGTCGGATAACGCCCGCCACGGGTGGACAATGCCACACCACCCGCCCCGCGACCAGCAAATCGCCGGCGCGGGGACGAGGGAGCGGGCCCGAGGTTCACCATCCCCAGCGCGGCCGCCCGCCGCGCCGGGGCATCTGAGGGCTTCAGCAGCCCGCGAAGTACTGCGCCAGGAAGTCGAAGATGTCCTGCACGCTCAGCCCGCCGCCGTTGAAGTCGGCCTGGGCCGAGCCGGCGAAGTACGCCGACAGGAAGTCGAAGATGTCCTGCACGCTGAGCCCGCCGACCTGGTTGAAGTTGGCGCGGCAGCAGGGCGCCGTCGAGCCGGGCGCGTTGCACGTGGTGCCGACGCCCGCGAACGACTGGTTGGCCCCGGCGCAGTCCGCCGAGACGACCGCCGCGCACGTCGAGCCGCTGCAGCAGGCGCCGATCGACGGGGTCGTCGGCGGATCGCACGTGGGGGCGGCCTGCGGCGTGATGATGAGCGAGAACGCCCGGATAGAACCGATGTCGTCCGCGGCCAGGTCGAGCGCGTTGAGCGTCCACGTCCCGTTGGGGTTCTGCCCGTTGAACGCCGAGAGCGGGTTGGCCGGCGCGAAGGTGCCGGTGAACGGCGCGGTCGTCGCCGCCTGGATGCTCGCGGGCGCGCCGTCTTGCAGCAGCGTCTGGCAGAAGTTGTTGGTCCCGTTGTTACCCGCGCCGTTGTTCAACTGGTCGATCAGCAGCACCGTCGTGCCCGAGGGGCTGGTGAGACGGATCTCCAGGTCGCCGACGTACGTGTGATCGATCCCGACGGTCGTCGAGCCGGCCGCGGTGCTGCACGTCGTCCCGCCGATGCGGACCTGCAGGTTCGAGATCGTGCCCGTCAGCCCGCTGACGGCGATGACGGCGCTCCCGCCGACGGTGCTGGGCGAATCCGCGATCGCCACCGGCGCGCCGGCGTAGTTGACCGTGACCGGCGTGCCCGGGCCGCTCGAGCCGCCCGTGGTGATGACGAAGTCCGAGCTCCACGTCCCTTCCGGGCTGGAGAAGTTCGCGCGAAGATTGACCGGCGACCCGCACACGTGCGAGGGCGACAGCGCGATCACGCCGGGCTGCAACCCGGGCGCCGAAGCGCCGACGGCGAGGTCCCCGAAGTTGATCGCCCCGCCGACGACGCTCGCCGTCGCCGTGAGCGACTCGAGCGTCGCCGTCACCGAAGACGCCGACACACCGCCGGTGTTGATCGCCGTCAGGCCCAGTCGCAGGTCGCTCTCGCCCGGGTCGGCCCGGCCGTTGCTGTTGCCGTTGCCGGTGGTGTCGCTCAGCGTCGGCGTGCCGGAGAGCGCGATGATGGGCACCGTCGGGACGGGGGTGACGGTGAAGTTGGCGTTGGAGATGTCGAAGTAGACGTTGCCGACCGGTTCAACGCGGACGCGGGCCGCGCTGCTGGAGATGTTCGGGAACGTCACCGTCGCGGCGCCCGTGTTGGGCACGCCCGAGGCGAGCGTGATGGGGAACGTCTGCCCGCCGTCGGTCGAGAGCAGGATGTTCACCGACGCGGTGTTGACGGGCGGGCCGTTGGTGCCGGCGACGACCCACGTGACGGTGCGGGAGCCGAACCAGTTCTCGCCCCCGTTGGGCGAGACGATCGCGAACGCCGACGCTGTTGCCGCCGTCGTGATCGTAACGTCGGCGGAGTTCAGCCCGCTCCCGCCGGCCCGGTTGTCGCGGGCCGTGACGCGGAAGTTCATCGTTCGCCCTGTCGTCGGCAGGCCCTCGCCCCTGAGGTACGAGATCGGCGTGAAGCCGGCGAGCACCGTCTCATACCGCGGGAACGTGCGGCTGGGGCTGAGCGTGGGCGTCAGCACGCGGAACAGCGGGCTGGCCCCGTTGTCCGCCAGCGGGCCCGACGCCGGCACCGTCACCGCCGACCCGCCGTTGCGCTGCTCCCAGGTGTACGTCAGCGTGTCGCCGTTGGCGTCATCGCCGATGGCCGTGAGCGTGAACGCGGTGCGCGCGGGGATGGTGAACGCAAGGCCCCCCGCGCTGACGCTCGGCACCGAGTTGCCCGTGGGCGTCTCGACGTCGCACGTCAGCGTGCCGATGTACGACAGCATCTGGTCGATGTTGATCGACGCGAACAGCGGGTCGGAGTTGGGCTGCAGGTTGTTGGCCCCGCAGATCCCGGCGTAGCCCATGATCGTCGAGCCCGAGCCGGGCTCGTGCGCGATGGTCGTGGAATCGCCCGCCCCGCCGTTGCAGTTGTTGAAGCTGTGCCGCCCGCCGAACTGGTGCCCCAGCTCGTGGCTGACATAGTCGATCGCCAAGGGGTCGCCCACGGGCGGGTCGAAGACGCTGATGCCCTGGGCCTTGTTGGTCCCGCACACGTTCCCGATCGCCCCGGCGACGCCATCCGCGGCCCCGCGGTGCACCAGGTGGCCCACGTCGTAGTTCGCAACCCCGATGGCCCCGTTGATCGCCGTCACGTTCTGCGACAGCGTCGTCGCGTTGGCCCCGGGCGTGGTGTACGGATCGGTGCCGGCCGCGGCGTACACGATCAGGTTGTTGTTGCCCACCAGCACCAGCCGCGTGGACAGTTCCGTCTCGTACACGCCCGTCACGCGGTTGGCGACGGTATTGACGACGGCGACCGCGTTGGCCTGCGAGCCGTGGAACGCCGTGAACTCGCCGGTCGCGGCGATCGCCAGCCGGAACGTCCGCAGCACCGTGCCCGACCGGGCCGTCTCGCCCCGATCACGCCGCACGCCCCCGGTCCCGATGTTCGGCACGCCGTCGGCGTTGCCCACCACGTCCATCGTCCCGCAGCGGAACGGCGTCTCGGGCACGCCCAGGTCGCGCTTGTAATAGCTCGCGTAGTGCGTCCAGTCGCCCTTGGTCCACGGGTCGATGTACACCGCGCCGTTGGGCGACAGGATCTGGGCCCGCAGCCCGATCGGGCTGACGTCGAACCGCACCGTCGCCGCCGGGTCCGTCACGCCCTGACCCAGGTACGACTTGATGTCCGGGAACTGGGCCTGCAGCGCGGGCTCCATCACAGACGATTCCACCACGTCAAACTCGGCGCTGGTGCCGTCGGGCATAGGCAGGCTGATGCGCACGCCGCCCTGGGCCCCGCGTCCGAGCACTTCCTTGGGCACGTCCGCGAGCGACGCGTTGAGGGCCGCGCGGTCCAGCCGCAGCGCGCGGTACGCCAGCGGGCGCACCCACACGGGCCCGTCCTGCACGGACTGCGGGAACTTGTCCAGGTCCGTCCAGCCCTGCGGGGCCTGGGCCTGCAGCGCCTGCGGGGCGGCGCTGGCCGCGGTCGTGATCGACCCGGTCGCCGCCGCCAGAGCCAGGACTACGCCCGCCGTCCACCGCGCGGCGCGTTGCCCGCGCGCACGACCAGCACCCGGCCCACGCCCGCCACGAGAGTTGCAGCCCTTCACAGTGACGTCCCTTCTTGGTGTCGATAGCGACAGCCGCCCCACCCGCCAGCACCTCTTGCCTCCGCAGAACGCGGATCCTCTCCCGATTCGGCATCCGTCGCCCTCAGGCTGCCACACCGTCGCCGTTGCCGGGCGAATACGGTGATAACCCCCATCGCCGCGGCCGATTGCGTGCGCCCTCTCGGCCCGAAATGCACACCGACCCCCGAGCGATTCCCGAATCGCCCGGGGGCCGGTGGTACGTATCCGTGCTGCTCGCCCGGCTCAGCCGCAGGGCGTGAACCAGACGCCGAGGAAGTCGAAGATGTCCTGCACGGCGATCACGCCGTCGAAGTTGAAGTCCGCCGTGAAGTCCTGCGCGAAGTACGCCGTCAGGTAGTCGAACAGGTCGCCGACGCTGACGTTGCCGTCGCGGTTGAAGTCGCCCGGGCAGAAGTCGACGCGGAGGTCCGCCGCGCCCGTGAACACCGTGCCGCAGTCGGTCGTGACGGCCAGGTCATACCGCCCGACATCGCCGGGGCGCACGCTGGTGATCGTCAGCGTCGGGGTCGTCGCCCCGCTGATCGAACTGCCCGCGGGCGTCGGGCCGTTGACGATGTCCTGCCCGTCGCGGCGCCACTGGTAGGAAATCTGCGGGCGGGTCGAGGTCGCGCCGCCCGTGAGCGTCACGGTCGTACCGGCGAACCGCAGCCCGCCAACCGGGTGCGTCGTGATGACCGCCGGCAGCGTCGCCGATTGCGTGAAGCCCTGCGTATCGCCCAGCAGCCCTTCGCCGTCGAACCCGCCGAAGATGACCGTGCGGCTCAGCGAGGGCACCCACGCCGCGGACAGGTTGCTGCGCCCGACCGAGTTGGGGTTGCTGATGGTCGGGCCGGGCGTATCGAGGCGCGTCCAGGAGTTGCCCACCAGCGTCCACGTGTCGTTGAGCGCCAGGCCCTGATCGTCCTGCCCGCCCACGAGCACCAAGCGCCCGACCGCCGCGTCGTACGCCAGCGCCCCCGACTGCCGCGGCAGCGGCCCGTTCGAGGCGATCAGCGTCCACGTCGTGCCGTTAAAGCCCCAGGTGTCGTTCCGGGGCTGGAAGTTTTCGTCGCGCCCGCCGAACAGCACCACCTGCTGACGACCCGCGTCGTACGCCAGCGAATACCGGGCCCGCGGGCCGGGCCCGCCGACGGTGTTCACCTGCGTCCACGCCGTGCCGTTGAACACCCAGGTGTCGCCCAGCACGTTGCCGTCGAAGTCCTGCCCGCCGTGCAGAACCGTCTGCCCGGTGCCCGGGAGGAAGGCCAGGCTGTGGCTGTAGCGCGGGCTGGGCCCGGCGGGAGACGTCGGGACCTGCGTCCACGCGCCGCCGCCGAACACCCACGTGTCGTTGAGCAGGTCCGACTCGTTGAACCCGCCGAAGAGCACGGCCCGGGCGGGCGTGCCGCCGACGGCGAGCCCGGCCGACTCACGCCGCGCCGGCTGCGGGCCGGCCAGCCCGACGCTCAGGTTGCTCCACTGCGTCCCGTTGAACGACCACAGTTCCCCAATGGCGTTGTTGAGCGCGTTGCTCCCGCCGAACATCAGCGTGCGCCCGTTGGCGGCGTCGTTCGCCAGCGCGTAGTCGCGCAGCGCCGGCAGAATCGGCGTGCTGTCCAGCACCCAGGCGCCCCCGCTCAGCCGGTACGTCGCCGACGGCGCCGCCGTCAGTTGGATCGCCCGCCCCGGCCCGGTGGGCGGCTGGAAGAACCCGATCGCCGTGCGACCGGCCGGGCCGGAGATCTCCGGCCGCTCCGATGCGACCTGCACCCACGACGTCCCGTTGAACTCCCACGCGTCGGTGAGCTGCTGGTTGCCGTTGCTCCCGCCCACCAGCAGCACGCGCCCCGTCGCCGCGTTGAACACCATCTCGTGCTGCGCCCGCGCCTCGGGGCCGGCCGCCAGGACCTGCGTCCACTCCGGCGGCGTCGACGACAGGTCCAGCTCCCACGTCTGGTCGTAGAAGTTGAAGTCGAAGTCCGTCCCGCCGAACAGCACCACGCGGTTGCGGACGGGGTCGTACGCCATCGCGATCCCGTCGAGCGCGGGCGGCGTGCCGCGCGGGAAGATCTCTTGCCACGACGTGCCGTCGTACACCCAGGTCTGATCGAAGACGGTGGCGTTGCCATCAACAAAGCCGAACCCGCCGTACAGCACCGTCTGCCCGACGCCGTTGACCGTCCCGCCGTAACTGAGCGCAAAGCCGGTGCGCTGCGAGGGCTCGTTCGCGAACACGCGTTCCCACGTCGTGCCGTCCCACTCCCAGGTCTGGTCGAAGGGACCGACGTTGGGCCCGAGCCCGCCGTACAGCACCGTGCGCCCGCGCTGCGGGTCGAACGCCATGCGGTGCCCGCCGCGCGGGTCCGGCCCGGTGGTCGCGGCGAGCGTCCACGACGTCCCGTCATACACCCACGTGTCCCCCTGATCCAGATTCGGGAACGGCGCAATCCCGCCGAAAAGCACCACCCGGTTCCGCGTCGTCTCGTTCGAGATCGCCGTGCTGAACCGCGGCGTGATCTGCGTCGGCAGCGAGGCGACTTCGCTCCACGTCGGCGCCGGACCGCACGGCTGCCCAAGGGCCACACCGCTCGCGCCGCACACCGCCCCCACGGCGGCAAGCACCACCAAGCCGGACCGACCGCCACGACGCCCACGACCGCGTTGACCGCGCACAGACCACGTTGTCATGTCACACCTTCTGCGTTTGAGCCCGTCCCCGCCGCCCAGACCCTCTGTGATGCCCAGCGGTCCCCGCCGGTTCCACAGCAAGACGCAGAGACGCACACGTCACCGTCAGGTGCGTGCGTGAACGGTGAGACAACCGGCCGGCATCGCTCACATTGCCCGACCGCGCCGGGCAAGATCGACCATCACGAACGCCGCGCCCGCACTGGTTTCCACACGGTGCCCAATCGCCCAGGCCGGCGAAGGAAGATCGCAGCAGGTGGCCGCAACCGTGTCGGCACCGACACATCGTGCGACCGGCCGCGGCTCTGAGCAGTCGGAGCCGAGCGCAACGCGGGTGGACTTGGTCGGTTGGGATCCATCACAAACCACTCCGATCGGCGTCTGCAAGTCGTTCATAGTGGAGGCAGTACCGATCCAGCCGCACCCATGAACACCGACTGCACTAAGCCGCTGTCGATGGCGCGACTCAACATAAATGGGCTCGGTTGGGCTTGCCCGCCGGTTGCTACTGTGTGAGTGATGGCTGTAGACCGCCCACTTCGTCCGTTGCTGATGATCGACGATGAGCCGATCCGCACGCGCGAAGCCGACAAACTCAATCAGCGCCGGTACGCCGCTCTGGTCGCCGAGGCGGCCCTCGGAACGACCGGCCCGTTCACGGTGGGCGTCTACGGCGGCTGGGGACAGGGGAAGACAAGCCTCCTCAAGCACGCCAAGGACTTGCTTGACCAGCGAAGCAATGACTCCAAGAGGGAGCGCTTGTACCCGCAGGTCGTGACGGTCTTCTTCAACGCCTGGCGCTACGAGCGGGAAGCGCACCCAATCGTCCCACTCGTAGCGACCATCGCAGCCGCCGTCCAGAAGCGGATCGACGAAGACACGACGCTTCCGCAGGAAGCGGGCAGAGTCATCAAGCGCTGGTGGTCGAAGATCGTGGACGCGGGGAAGGCGGTCGCGGGATCGACGAAGTTCGAGGCGAAGGGGCGACTCGGCAACCCCGCTATCGGGCAGGCCGAAGCGGGCGTCGGATTCGACGTTGGCGCCGCCCAGAAAAACTATAAAGAGAACCATGCTGCGCGGGCCGAGGGCGAGGAACTGAAGACCGAGCTGTGGATCAAGCAGTCCCTTTACCTCTCTGCGTTCGACGACCTGGAATCGATGTGGGACGAGGAGGTAATCAAGGTCGCCACGCCGAGCAACCCGGCGCCGCGGCTGGTTGTGTTTGTGGACGACCTGGACCGCTGCCAGCCCGAGAAGGCGTTCGAACTCCTGGAGGGAATCAAGCTCGCTCTGGCCCAGCCGGGGTTCATCTTCGTTCTCGCGCTCAACGCCGAGATCATCACGCGGTACCTCGCGCAGGAAGCGAGGAAGCGGTATGGCGAAGACCACATCCGCCTTGGCGAGCGGTACCTGGACAAGATCGTGCAACTCGAAGTCCCGCTGCGTTCGCACAAGCGCGAGTTCCCGGGATTCATCGAGCAAACGGTGATGAAGACGCTTGGTGGAGCGATCGGCGACGCCACGGGCACGCCCCCGAAGCACTTCGCCGATGCGGTGCTGTCCCTGAAGGAACTCTTGGGCCGCTTCACGGACCACACGCCCCGCACGCTCGTCCGCCGCCTCAACTCCCTCATCGTGGACGAGCGTTTGCTCCCGGAGGATGCGCCATTCGAGGCACGGAAGAAGGATGAGAAGGAGCGCGAGCATGTTGCCCGGCGGCGCGGCTACTACATGGGCCTGTTGCTGGTGCAGCGGACGCTGGTGGAGATGCCGGGCGTCGGGGTCGCGGCGGTTCGAGCGCTGCATGAGCACAACGAGCTCTGCGAGCGGATTGCCGCTGAAGGCCTGGAGCCGCTTTACGATGCGCTCAAGCCGCGTGAGAACGATCTTGCTCGCAGCGCGGCCACCGAGACCGCGTCGAACGGTTTGAAGTCCGACGACAAGACCGACAAGAAACAGCAGGCCAGGTGGCTGAACCTCCTCGCGCCCTTCCGCGGCCGCGAAGAGGCTTCAGATGTCTGGCAGACCGAGCCGGGAAAGGCATGGCTAGCAGACCACGCGGGGCGGACAGCGGTAGTCGAACTCGTTGCCCTACGCCCTGCGCTCCAGTCGCCACAGCTAGGTTCCGCAACTTCCCCAGGCGTGATTGACGACCCAGAAGCCCACGAGGCCGCCCTCATCGATCGCGTGATTCGACGCAAACTGAAGCTGGGAGCAAACGTGCCGATCACGCCCGAGACGCGTGGGAAAGTCACGGACTTGAATCTGAACTATGAGCCGATTACAGACACTGGCGCGGCGTGGCTCGCCAATTCCAATACCGGCCTCAACGCACTGACCAAGCTCCTTCTCGGCGGCACGAGGGTAACGGACGCGGGCGTTCAGGCACTCGCCCGCGCGGACACTGGCCTCAAAGCTCTCACCACGCTCTACCTAGCCCACACCAAGGTGACGGATGCGGGGGTGAAGGAACTCGCCCGCGCGGACACCGGCCTTAAGGTCTTGACCACGCTGCACCTGGGTTACACGAAGGTGAGGGACGAGGGCGTGAAGGAACTCGCCCGCGCGGACACCGGCCTAAAGGCACTGATCGAGCTGTTCCTCGATGGCACGCGAGTTACGGAAGCCGGCGCCAGAGCGATCCGCAAAGCCCGTCCAGAGCTGAAGATCTTCCGCTAGACCATCACACTTCGGCAGTCGCCCGGTCAACCGCCCCGACAGTCCTCGACGCCCGCTCCCGCGGTCTCCTCCGCGTCTCCGCGTCTCCGCGGCGAAAATCGGCTCGCGTTCAGCCTCTCCACGCTCACGCGTGGATGACGCGGCCCTCGCTCGCCAGCGCCGCCTCGTGGATCGCCTCGTGCATCGTCGGGTGCGCGTGCACGGTCGCGATGAGTTCTTCGGTCGTCGCTTCCAGACGCCGCGCCAGCGTCATCTCCGCGATCAGTTCCGTCGCCTGGTCGCCGAAGATGTGGGCGCCGAGGATCTCGCCCCGCGGCAATCCGCGAATGATCTTCACGAACCCGTCGGTGTGGGCCGCCGCGATCGCCTTGCCGTGCGATGTGAAGTTGTACTTGCCAACTTCGTAGTCCTTCCCCTTCACCAAGCCGTCGGCGATCAGTTTCTGCTCCGTGAAGCCGACGCTCGCGACCTGCGGGATGCAGTACGTGCACCCCGGGATGACCGAGTAATCGATCGGGTGCGGCTCGTGGTGCTTCTTCGGGTCCAGCCGCCACGCGATCCGCTCCACGCACGTGATCGCTTCCTCGCTCGCCACGTGCGCGAGCCACGGCGGGCCGATCACGTCGCCCACCGCGTACACGCCCGGCAGGTTCGTCTTGTAATCGATCGCCTCGCTGCGCGTCTTGTTCGGCACATAGTCCGTCACGATGTGCCCGCGATCGATCTTCAGCCCCAGCGACGGGTCGCACAGCCCGTCCGTCCGCCCCACCACGCCGATCGCCAGCAGCACGCGGTCGGCTTCCAGCGTCTGCTTCTTGCTCTCGTCGGCCTTGCCGTTCACGAACGGCGCGACGGTGACCTTCACGCCGCCCGCGGTCTTCTCGACGGCGGTCGTCGTCGTGCTGGTCATCAGCGTCATGCCGTGCTTGGCGTACAGCTTGCCGATCGCCGCCGACACGTCCTGATCCTCAACGGGCAGGACCTTGTCCATCATCTCGACGACGGTGACCTTCGTCCCCATCGAGTGGTAGAAGTACGCGAACTCCATCCCGATCGCGCCCGCCCCGACGACGATCAGGCTCTTGGGCTTTTCCTTGTTGTACATCGCCTCGCGGGCGCCCCAGATCCGGTCGCCGTCGAACTTGGCGAACGGCAGGTCCCGCGCTACCGAGCCGGTGGCCACGATGACCCGGTCGGCCGTGATCGTCTGCGTCGTCTTGCCCGGCGTCGCCGGCGCGCTGGTGAGTTCTTCCTTGACGGCGCACTCCTGCACCTCGACCGTCACGCGGGCCTTGCTCCCCGGCGGGACCGACGGCACGCTCTCGGCCTTCACGATCTTCGCGTTGCCGATCAGGTGCGTGATCTTGTTCTTCTTGAACAGGAACTCGATGCCCTTGTTCAGCTTCCCCGCCACGTCGCGCGACCGCCCGATGATGCGGTCCCAATCCAACTCAACAGACCCATTGATCTTCAATCCCCAGAACTTCTGCTCCTCCGCCTTGCCCATCTTTTCCACAAGTTCCGCGTTGGCGAGCAGGCTCTTGGAGGGGATGCAGCCCCAGTTCAGGCAGACCCCGCCGAGTTTCGCGCGTTCCACGCAGGCGACCTTGAAGCCGAGCTGCGCGGCCCGGATGGCCCCGACATAGCCCGCCGGGCCCCCGCCGATCACGATCACGTCGAAGTGCGTATCCGCCATGTCTTTGTCCCTACCCAGGTTGCGCGGGGGCCATCGCCCGCCGCCCCACCAACCCCTCGCCCGGCCCGTCCGCGGGCCCATTCCCCCGCCGCCTCGGCCACTATAGCGGGCGCCATCGCCCTGACCGCTGGCGCACCGCTTCGGGCGGGTTTCACCCCGATCCCATCCGGATCGTTCAATGTTCCGTTTTCAACTTGACGCCCCCCCCGAGTATCGGGCATTGTGTACACACTCGTGGGTGAGGGCGGATGCGGCCGGAGAACCATGGCGAACCTGTCATCCTGGGCCCGGGCGACCATCTGTTCGCTCGCCGCTCCCCTCGTCCTGCACGGGGCCGCTGGCGGTGCGGTCGTCTATCCCAACCTGCCGTACGCGTCCCCCGGCGCCCCCGGCAACATGCAGATGCTCGACGTGTACGTCCCCAACCCGGGCGTGCCGGTGCAGCCGGTCACGTTCGTGCTGGTGCACGGCGGGAGCTACGCCTCCGGCTCGCGCACCGACGTCCGACCGCTGGGCCTGGCCCTCGCCGACCTGGGCTACCCCTCCGTCGGCATCAGCTACACGCTCGCCACGGCGCAGACGCCCTCGTTCCCGCAGCCGATCAACGACGTGCTCAACGCCGTGCGCTGGGTGCGCACCACCGGCACGGACTTCGGCCTGCCCAACCGCGTGTTCCTGTGGGGGCACTCGGCGGGGGCGACGATCGCGATGACCGCGGCGATGTCCGCCGACCGGCCCGTCCCCGTCTTTACGCCCCACAGCGACCCGCCGCCCAACCGTGGGTACATCATCGACGGCATCGTCGGGCTGTCCGGTCGCTATGACATTGTCTGGAACGTCAACGTCGGGATCCCGGCGACGGTGGTGCAGTACGTCGGCGTGCCGCTGAACTCGAGCCAGTGGCCCGCGGCGTACTCCGCGGCATCCGCCGTCACGTACGTCAGCCCGTGCGCCCCGCCGACGGTGCTGTACCACGGCGCGGCAGACACGATCGTTCCGCCTGCCAACTCGACGCGCCTGGCCACACGGCTTGAGCAAGCGGCGGTGCAGTACCGCCTGAACCTGGTGCACAACGGCGGGCACGGGCCGGACATCACCGGGTGGACGCCGCTGCAGCAGGCCCAGACCGCCGCCAGCGCGGCCCAGTGGATCCTGTCCGTCACCACACAGGCGTGCGGGCGCGTGCCGCTGGTCCCGCCGACGGGCGCCTGCTGCCCGGGCGACGGCACCTGCACCGTGACGGAACTGGTCGACTGCCCGATCGGCGACGGGTGGAACGAGGGCGAGACCTGCGCGCCGTCGCCGTGTCCCGCCGTCGGCGCCTGCTGCGTCGCCGGCAACTGCCGCGTCTCGCAGCAGAACGAGTGCTTCGGCGTGTGGATGGTCGACGCCGCGTGCGCGCCGGGGCTGTGCGAGCCGTTCGCCGTGGTCGGGGTGTGCTGCCAGGGCGCGTCGTGCGCCGTGGTGCGGCTGGACCAGTGCCCGTCGCCGGGCGTGTTCGTGCGGGACCGCTCGTCGTGCTCGGGCGTCGGCGATGACCGCGCCTGCCGCACGGCGGACTTCAACAAGGACCGCGCCGTCACCATCAGTGACGTGCTTGGCTACCTGGAAGCGTGGTTCGCGCTCGACGTCTCGGCCGCCACCAGCCGCGCACCGGCTCGGCCGACGCTGCAAGACCTGTTCGACTTCCTGACGGCGTGGTTCGCGGGCTGAGCAATGCGGCGGGAAGGCGAAGGCCGGCGCGTTTACTCGCGGCTTTCGGGGATCGCGACCAGGTTGCTGGGCTGCAGCCTTTCGTTCCCGCCCTTGACGCGTTCGTTCACGCCCTTGCCGTTGTACAGGTTGTACGGGAACCGCTTCTGCGTCGCCGTCAGGCGCGGGCTCTTGTAGCTGGGCACCTGCGGGTCGAAGTCCTCGATGTTGAACACGCCGACGGTGACCATGCTCATCCGCGGGCCGTGGTAGTAGAACGCCTGCTCGCCCTCTTGGCGCAGGCGCAGGGCCGCCTGCTCCGCCGCGCGGCGGGCCTCGGCGAGGTCCGCCTCCGAAGGCCTGGGCAGATCACGCCGCCCGTACACGCCCACCTGCAGCGTGTACAACGCCGACGGGCCCATCACCCCGCGCACCATCGCGAGATTGAACTGCGGCATCTGCCCGTCGAGCGGGCCTTCCTCCGGCGGGGCCAGATACGCCTTCGGGTACGGACGATCGCCGTTCACATCGAGCGCGTGCACGCGCTTGAGCTCGCGCTGCGCGTCCGCGTCGTCGGGCCCGGAGAACGAGCCGACGGTGATGAGCGTCGCCGGCCCGCGCCGCTGGGCCCGCGCTTCGGGCAAGCGCCCTTCGGAGCGCACGCGCGCCAGCATCTGCTGGGCTTCGCGCGCGTGATCCTCGCCGCGGAACACAGCGATGACCACGCTCCACGCCGCGCGATCGGTCTTGGGCGGCAGCACGCCGTCGCTGGGCGCGCGTGGGTCAGTTGGCTTGCCACGCTCGGGCGCTTTGGGCGCGGGGGCCGTGTCCTTGGGGGCGCGCTGCTGGTCGCGCTTCTTACGGAACTCTTCCCACGCGCGCCGGTCGGTCTCCGTCGGCTGGGCGAACGCCTGAGGCGCGGGTCCCAGCGCGGTCAAGATCGCGAGGAGCGCCAGGGCGACAACTGCAAGTCTGTGTGACATATGGGCTTACCTGCTTTATTCTGACAACCGCCGCCCGTTTTCAAGCCCCGCGCGAGGATGGTTCGATCTACTGGTCCAGCGGGGCACGCCGGGCCACGACCTGCCCCGCCAGCGCACGCATCCGACACGGACGGTCGGGTATTCCGCGACGGAGCGCCACGCCTCCACACTTCCCGCCAAGGGCGGCCGGTTGACGCCGCGCCCTGCCGGGTCCAGCTCCGGAGTCCTCCACATGGTATCGCTCTCTTCCTCCGTCAATCCGATCCCGGGTCAGAGCGCCGCCGGGTCCAGCAGCACGCGCATCGGCCCCGCCGCCCGTTTCCCCGGGCAGTCGGGCTCGGACGAGCCGTCACGCGCGGTCGATCGGTTTGACCCCTCCGGCGATGACGGTGCGTCGACCCGGGCCGAGCTGGTCGCCCGCGTTCGCGCGGAACTGAAGGCCGGCACCTACGACACGGACGAGAAGTTCGCCGTCGCCGTCCGCCGCGCCATCAACTCCGTCGACGTCACGGCCTGATCATTCATCGCGGCCGAGTCCCCGCGACCCACCACCCCGCTACGTCTTCAACCACGACACCATCGCCACCGCGACCGGGCATAGCACAAACACCGGGATGAATGTCGCGAACCCAGGCGGCAGTCCCGGCCAAGGCAACAGCGACAGCAGGATGCCCCCCATCAGGGCCGAGATCCCTATGGGGGCGCACTTGAGCGTCTGAGCCAGCATGTTCCGCGGCTCACGCACCAGATAAAACGGCATCGCCACAATCAGCGACAGCACGATCGACGCCGACTGCGACACGCGGCTCCACCGGATCCGCTGCAGGCGGTCCCGCATCTCCGGCTTGAGCAGCGGGCTGGCCAGCATCTCGCCGATCTGCCCCCACGACAGCGTCTGGCTAAACGACGCGTACTGATTCAGTTTCAGCGTCTGCGGGTCGAGGTCGGTCTCGAGGCGTCGCGGCACGCCGTCCGATCCACTTCCGCCCGGCCCGTCCTTCCCGCCCGCGGGGAGCAGGCCCGTGCCCTGGACGACGGGGTTCACAAGGTCCCACCCGCCGTCGCGCCACTTGGCCTCCTCGGCGGCGATGACGCGCTTGAGCATGCCGCCCTCGTCGCGTTCAAAGACGGTGAGTTTGTTGAGCGTGCCGGCGGAGGGGTCGAAACTCTGGGCCAGGAAGATCCGGTTGCGGGCGTCGCGCATCAGTTTGACGCGCGATTCCGACCAATCCCGCCGCCCCAGGTCGTCGTTGCTGCGCATCAGCAGCGGCGCGATCTCCGGGCGGCTGAGGATCAGTTCCTGGTTGATGATCTTCACGCCCAGCACCAGCGCCGCCACCACCAGCACCGGGCGGGCCAGGCGGTACAGACTCACGCCCCCGGCGAGGACGGCGACCATCTCGCGGTGCCGCACCATCTGCGTGAAGGTGAACCCCATCGCGGCGATGAGGATCAGCCCGACCAGGTAGCCGAAAAGCTGCAACAGGCGCGGCCACCACAGGTCCACCACCAGCACCGCCGCCAGCGCGATGCGCCGCACCGGCCCGCCCGCGGGCTCGCCCGCGCCGGCCTCGGCGGCCATCCACTTGTCGGCGCTGGCGAGGAAGATGTCGATGTTCAGCGCGACGTCGACCGCGACCACGAACGAGAACAACAGCGCCAGCAGCGCGCCGATGTTGAACAGGTACTGCCGGGCGATGTAGCGGTCCAGCGTGCTCATGAGCGTCAGCTCGCGGCGGGCAGCGCCGGCGCCGGGCCCGGCGCCTCGCGCAGCCCGATGCCCCCGTTGTTCCGCCGATCCCAAGCGTAGATCCCGACAAACGCCAGCACGCCGATCGTCGCGCCGACGTACACGTCCGACACGTAGTGCGCCCCGACCAGCACGCGCGACGCGGCGCACGCCGCGGCGAGGATGAGCAGATACACCCGCGCCCGCGGGAAGATCACGCCCGCCGCGAGGGCCGCGCCGACGGCGACCGCCGCGTGGCTCGACGCCAGCCCGAGCCCCGACGTGCTCCAGAACGATGGGTCGGCCGGCGTGCCCGTCGGCGCAATGAAGCGGTACAGCCCGTCGCCCGTCTCCGGGCGGGCCCGGCGCGAGATCAGTTTGAGCAGCTCGGCCGCGATGCCCGCGACCCCGGGCGTGAGCACGATGAAGACCCCACGCCGCAGCCCGTCGCGCACGCGGGCCACGTCGCTCCCCGTCCAGCCGCGGAAGACCAGCACCAGCCCGATGATCAGCCACACCGGCATGCGCCCGAAGGCGTACGCGATGGTGTACAGCACGCTCGCCACGGCCTGTCCGGCGGCCGCGAGCGAGGGGCTCGCGAGGGCCGCGATCCGCTCGAGCGTCACGCCCGGCGCGCTGGCCGCCTCCAGCCAGGCAAAGTCCGACGCGCCCGCGGTCGACACGCTGAGCCAGGCGGCCCGGTCCCACCCCATCGCCACCAGCAAACCCGCCGCCCACCACATCACGGTGCGCTGCTTCAGCCAGCGCCCACGTCCGCCCCGGCCTAGGACGGGCCCCGCACCCGTCATCACCGAGCCCGCGGGCTCGGTGCCCGTCACGCCGATCGGCGGCGGAACGTTGGCGACCACGACGGGCGCGAGCGGCGGGGGCGGGTCGGTGTATGGGTCGGCGCGGGGTTCGGTCATGGGCGGATCGGTGCGCGTCGTCATGTGCCGGGACCACGATACCCGCGCCCGATGAAGACGAACCGGTCGCGCTTGTGCTCCCCCGCGAGCCGCCCGTCCGGGCCGAGCCCGACCACCGGCTCAACCCGCTCGAACATCCGCCCCCAGGCCTCGAGCACCTCGGGGCGATCGTTCGAGAGGATGATCGCATCGCGACCGCGCAGGTCCGGGCGGCTGAGGCTGGTGTGGTCCCACAGGTCGTACTGCGAGCGTCGCCCGCCGGTGTACGCCATCGCGCACAGCACGTCGACCGGCCGCCCGCCGCGGTTCTCGTAGATCAACTGGCTGGCCCGTCCGTAGTGCTGCGTGATGACAAACGGCTCGGGGGATCCGCCGGCCCGCAGGCCGTCGAGCAGGCGCGACACGTCAACGGCCATCTCCCGCGCGCCGATCAGCCGCCCGAGCACGATCGGGCGGGGCTCGCGATCGAGCACCTGCTGGAACACGGTGCGCATCGCGGTGGTTTGCGACAGGCGATTCAGCGCGTCGGCGATGGGCACGGCGAAGTGCAGCAGCACCGCCGCCACCGCCGCGTACCACACGCCCGCGCGCCACATCCAGCGGAAGCCGCGCCCGTCACGGTCCGGGGCTCGCCCCGCATCGCGGGCGGCCCGGGCCCGCGTCACGCACTGGGCCGCCAGCACCGCGCCGAGGGCCATCAGCGTGATGTTCCCGGCCATGGGCCAGTTGCCCTCGGGCTCGGCGATCAGCGAGACGCCCAGATAGAACAGCACGATCGGCGCGGCGCAGCAGATCAGGAACGCCTGTGCCACCCACGCCCCGGCCGGGTCATCGCCAAACCCAGCACCGGCTCGCGGCCGCCGTCGCCACGCCCGCACCGCCGCCCACGCCCCCAGCACCAGCCACGGCCCGTACATCCCCGCTTGCATCCCCAGCAGTTCGATCGACCACGTCGGGCTCCAACCATCGCGGGCCGCCCCGCCCGCGGCGGCCGTCGGCATGTCGCCGCCCGCCATCCCGAGATGCCCGAGCAGGTGCTTCACCGTCGGCCAGCCGCGCTGGCTGTTCCACACCAGCACCGGTGCGAGCCCGGACAGCCCAACGATGAGAGCAGCCGCGGCTTTGGCTCTCCACATCGGCGCCATCGCCAGTTGGCGTCGCGCCAGCACGCCGAACACCACCAGCCCGGGCACCAAGAGCAGGATGGTGTACTTGAACACGAACCCGAGCGCGATCGCCCCGCCGAGCCCGAGCCAGACCCACCACCCGCCCCGGCCGGCCATCGCGCGCCAGGCGCACAAGCACGCCGCCGCCCAGCAGGCGACGTACGGCCCGTCGATCGTCATCAGGATGCCCGTCATCTGCAGGGCCGGGGCGAGCAGCACGCACGCCGCGGCGTACAGCGCGGCCCGCGTGATCATCGGGCCCGCGTCGCCATCCCGCGCGCTCGCCGCCCGCGCGACATCGCGCGCGAGCGTCGCCACGCACGCCGCGCCAAGGCCGGACATGAGCACCGTCGGCAATCGCACGGCCCACGCGGCGTCGCCGAAGATCGCCGTGCTCAGCGCGATCGCCCACGCCACGCCCGGGCCCTTGCTGTAATACGACCAGTCGAGATACTGGGCCCAAACCCAGTACTGGGCCTCGTCCTCAACCAGGTGATACGGGCACACCAGCGCCAGGTACAGCACGCGGGCCAGCGTCACCAGCCCGATCAGCGCCAGCGCCGGCTTCAGCCGCCCGCGCGGGTCAGTCGTGGGCTTCAGCGGTGATGCGGCGGCGTCGGGTGCGGTCACGGGCGGTGTGCGTCAGGTCGACGAAAGAAGATCGAGACATCCCCGCCTCAGTGGCGGCTCAGGCGTGTGAACTGCAGCACGGCGAACACGCCCAGCAACGCCACGCCGCTGTACAGCACCGGCAGCCCCACCAGCCCCTTCCCGTGCGCCAGTTGCTGCCCGCCGGAGATCGTCAGCACCGTCGCCAGGGCCGGGAAGAACGCCCATAGATAGATCGTCAGCGGCAAGGCGTCGCGCAGTCGCATCGCCATGATGGCCCCGAGCATGAGCATCGTGAAGCAGGCCAGGCTGTGCGCGTACCGCTCGTGCTGCTTGCTGACGACCTCGCGCAGCAGGTCGTCCACCTGGGACCGCAGCGCCGTCAATCGCGGGCCGAGCAGTTGCCGGTCGACGCCGCGGGCCTCGGCCCGATCCTCTGCGTCGCGGATCAGGTCCCACGTGTTCATGTCCATGACCTTGCGGTCCGGGCTCTTGGCGAGCGCGACGCGGTTGATCCGCCGCTCCTTCGCCTCGCCCGGCGCGGGCTGGAGATCGAGCGCGCTCAGGTCGACCGCGTCATCGTCGGCGCTCGCTGCACCCTGCCCCGTGCCGGCCCGCGGCGCCGGCTCCATCCGCTCCAAAGCGACATCGCGCAGCAGCAGGTCGAACGTCACATTCGACGCGGCGGCCAGGTCCTCGAAGGTCGCCGCGGCGTCCGGCGTCCCGCCGCTGTCTGTGAAGCGGATCAGCGCCACCGCCGGCGTCTGCCGATCCTGCTTGCCCGTGGGCATCGTGCGCTCAACCACCACGCCCGGCTCGCCCGTGCCGACGATCTGGAACAGGCGCGGGTCGACCTTCCCGTCCGTCCGCACGGGGCGCACGCCCGTGCCGCGGAGCACCAGGCGCACGTCGTCCGCGACCAGCTCGGCCCGGCCCGTGTCGGCGAGCGTCTTGCGGAGCTGCTCGACGACCATCCGCTCGGCGAGCGTCTGGGCCAGTTCGTGCCGGTGCCGCTCGATGACGTCGATCCGCTCGGGCGCTTCGAACAGCTCGTTGAGCTCGCCCCAGGTCAGGAACTTGGGGTTGTCGCGCAGGTCCGTCGGGATGAGCAGGCGGAACGTGCCCGCGTCGCCCGTGCCGCGCATCGTGTTCATCTTCGCGACCACGCCCTCGGGCTTGACGATCAGCTCGGTGTACGACTGCACCTGGGTCGTCACGGCCCCGGACCGGTCGGCCTCGCTGGCCACGCCGCGAACCTTCGACCGCGTCCACACCGGGGCCGAGCGGGCGCTGAGCTGCTCGGCGATGGTGCCGTCATCATCCAGCCGAACCACCAAGAGGCCCAGCAGCACCATCGCGTCGCGATACCCCTCGGGCGCGCGGGCCGGGATGACCTTGTCGGCGTGGATGAGCGTCCGCCCGACCTCGACCGATTGCCCCCGCGCGATCTGCGTCTGCAAGTACTGGGCCGCGTCCGCCGTCACCATCTCCGCCATCCCGCGCAGCACCCGCGGGATGATCTGCTGCGACAGCAGGAGCAGCCCGAGCGAGAGCACCACGCCCGTAACCGCGGCGGGCGCCAGCAGCGTCCGATGGCTCACCCCGCCCGCGTACGCCGCCGTCAGTTCGTTGTCGCTCGATACCCGGTGATACACCAACGTCGCCGCGAAGCACGCCGCGAACGGGAGCGCGTACTGCAGCATCGCCACCGTCGCCAGCATCATGAACCGGAACGCCATGAGCGGGTCGAGCTTCCCGTCGGCCAGGGGCTTGATGACCGCGGCGAACGCGATCACCGTCACCAGCACCGTCGAGGTGAGCAGCACGAGCTTGCACAGCTCAAAGAAGATGTACGCCCAGAGGGTCCAGGGGGCCCGCATCGCGCGGATGGTAGAACTTGCCGGGCGACCGCACACGCCCGCCCGGCCCGATCCGCCCGGCTGGCTCTCTCAAGCCGGACCGATCACCCGCGCCGGACTTCGACCTTCCCGCCCGCGACGTCCTTGATCTGGTACCCCATCGCGGCCAGTTCGGCGCGGATCGCGTCGGAGCGGGCAAAGTCCTTGGCCTTCTTCGCCGTCACGCGCTCTTCCAGTTTGCGCAGGACCGCGGCGTCCGGCTCGCACCCGATGAACACGCCGATGGACGTCTGCGCCTGGGCCGCCTGTTCCAGCCCGAGCACGCCGAACACGCCGTCGATCTCGCGCAACAGGGCCGCGTCGCCCTTCGAGGGCGACTCAATCCGCCCGAGCCACGCGTTGATCTCGCCGATCGCGCCGGCGACGTTGAGATCATCGTTGAGCGCCGCGGCGATCGCACGCCGCGCTTCCGCCCGGGCCGCCTCGTCGCCCTTGACGTCCGCCGGCGCCGCGTCGGCGCTCGCCAGCGTGCGGCGCCAGCGGTCGACGATCCGCTGGCTGTCTTTCAGGCCCTGCTCGGTGAAGTTGGCGTTGGAGCGGTAGTGCGTCTTGATGAGTTCGAAGCGGATCGCCGCCGGCTCGTAGCCCTTGTTCAACAGGTCGCGCACGGTGAAGAAGTTGCCCTTGCTCTTGGACATCTTCGCGCCCTCGACGAAGAGGAACCGCGCGTGCACCCACATGCCGGCGAAGGGCCCGGCGCCGGCGGTGTTGAAGGCGCAGCAGCTCTGCGCGATCTCGCACTCGTGGTGCGGGAAGATGTTGTCCTCGCCGCCCGAGTGGATGTCGATGATCGGCCCCGCCGCCGGCACCGTGAGCGCCGCGACCTGGTCGACCGTGAGCGCCGACCCTTGCATCGTCGCGGCCCGCGCCAGCCGCCCGGCCGCCATCGCCGTGCACTCGATGTGCCACCCCGGATAGCCCGGCCCGATGCCAGCCTTGGCGGGGCTGTCCCACTTCATGATGTGGGCCGCGTCTTCTTTCCACAGCAGGAAGTCGGCCGGGTGGCGCTTCTCGCTCTGGTTGGTCTCCTGGATGCGTCCGCCCGCGCCCTCGCGCAGGGCCTCGAGCGTGTTGCCGCTGAGCGCGCCGTAGGCCTCGAACCGGCGGACGTCGAAGTACACCGCGCGCTTGCCCTTGGCCCCGGCGACGTACGCATGCCCGGACTCGATCAGCCGATCGATCACGCGGCGCATCGCGTCGATGTGCTGCGTGGCCCGCGGCATGAGCGTCGGGTCGCGCTGCGCGTCGAAGGCGACCTTCATCCCCAGCCGGCGCGCGTCCTCGATGAACGCCGCGGCGTAGAACGAGGCGATCGCGTACGGGTCGTTCGGATCGATCTCCTGGGCCGCGCCGGGCGGGAGCTTGCCCGCCTTCTTCGCCTCCGCCAGCCGCTTGCCCGCGACGGCCATCCGGTCCTCGCCCGACTCGCCCCCCTCGGCGTCGTCGGTCATGTGCCCGACGTCGGTGATGTTCATCACGTGCGTCACCCGCCGCGCAGCGTCGGCTTTGGGTACCCCCACGCTCCGCGTGGGGTCGGTTTCCAGCTCGCACAGCGGGCTCTCGATAAACCGGCGGAGCACGTCGGCGAACAGGAACGAGCGGAAGTTGCCGATGTGCGCGTAGTCGTACACCGTCGGCCCGCACGAATAGAACGTGACGTGCCCCGGATCGATCGGACGCAGCGGCTCGACCCGCTTGGTGAGCGTGTTATACAGGCGCAGCGGCATGGCCCGGAGTCTATCGGCCAAGGTTCGGGGCAGAATCAGCCCGCGAGGGCCGCCGGTTCGCCGGTCGTTCCGCCCGGCTCCGCGCCCGCGGCCGAGCGTCGCAGGGTCCAGGCGTGCAGCAGCGCCAGCACGCTCGCGCCGACGGCCAGCCCGCCGTACCGCGCGCTCTCCGCGAGCCAGTAGGGCGCCATCGGCGGCGGCCCGCATCGGATGAGGGCTGGCGTCGCGTTCACCGACAGGTGCACGCCGACCGGGTACCCCGCCATCGGCAGAAGGCACGCCGACACCAGCAGCAGCGCCCACGACGCCCGCAGGCGCACGATCGTCAGATAGACCGCCAGCACACCCGCGAGCGTCGCGCCCGCGGCGGATGCGATCGCGGCCCGCGTCGCCCACTCCGCCGGGATGAACTCCTGGTACGCGAACATGCCGGCCAGCGTCCGCCACTCCATCGCGTTGGTGACGCCGAGCACGAGCATCGCGCCCCCGCCGACGATCGCGCCGGCGTCGGCCAGGCGGGCCACGAAACTGGGCCATCGCGCCGAGGCGGTCATCGCCGCACACTCCGGGCGATCACCGCCGTGATCAGCACGACGACACCGCCAACCAGCAGCGCGATCCGTGCCGGGACCCAGCCGGTGGGCCGCCACGCGAGCGGGGTCGCGACGAGCAGGGCCATCTCGGAGGTCATCATGCGGGCGTTGCGCTCCTGCATCGCGGGCGTGCCGATCTGATCCGCGAGGGCCCGCGGCTCGCCGTTCACCAGCCGCACGTAGTCCAGCACCGCCTTGGGCTCGAACCGCGCCGCGACCTGATCGTTCGACAGATACTCCGCGTGCACCACGCGCCCGGGCCCGTCGCCGATCGTGGTCGCAGGCGCCGGCGCGCAGGCGGGGATGTCGGCGGCGTAGGCGAAGGCGCTTGTGGTCGTCGGGAATACGAGCTTGATCACGCGTCCGGCGTCATCGATGACCAGGTCCATGCCGTAGTCGAACGCCTCGCGCTCGATCTCGGGCATCGCCGGCGCGTGATACATCAGCCGTAGCGTGAACGTCCCGTCCGCGTTGCTCGTGCAGCCCGCGACGACCTCGGGCCGAGCCAGCGCGTCAACCACGTAGATCGATGGGAAAACCATCGTCGGACCGGAGGCGTGCCCGCGTGGATGGGTCGCCTCTTCCCGCGTGGAGACGTCCTCGTCGTCAAACGACGCGTGATACAAGCGCCCGTCGGGCGCACGGCCTGACACTTCTCGTCCGGACGACATGAACGACGCGCCCGACGCGCAGTCGTAGCCCGCGATCGTGAACCCGATCTGGCGCGGCAAGCGCGTATGCGCGATGGTCGCGCCGGTGCAGCAGACGCGCTTCCGGACCGCGGCGATGCAGTCATCGTCCGCCGCGCCCGCCGGCACCGCGGCCATCGCGCCGAGCGCCACGCCCGCGACGCCGCCGATCATCCATCCGCGCTCGCATCTCATGGTCATGCGCTCACCGGTCCCGACTCTTGGCCCCGTGCCACGACGACAGCACCGGGATGCCGACCTCGTTCTCGAGGACGGGAAACCCGTTCTCGCTCAGGATGACAAAGCCGGCCTTGGAAAACTGCGGCCATCCGCCGACATCCACACTGCCGTCCGCGAACAGCACGGGCGCGGCGACCCCTGAAACGCAGCACCACGCGGGCGGACGATGCCGCTGCGACGGCACCACGGGCAGCGGGTCGCTCGCCGACGCGGTCTGATAGTGGACCAGAAACTGCACGAACGCGCCCTTCTGGGCCGGGAACGCGATCTGACCGGTCGTCACCGGCGTGCACGGCATGCCCGGGTCCTGCGTTTTCGTGGGCACCATGAGGGCCGCGTTGTCGAACAACCCGCGCGCCATGCGGATCGACGGTGACCCGAGCGCCCGCACGCCGTCCGGGTCGACCGCCTCGGCCCCGCCGACGACCGTGACCCACCCGTACGCGTTCCCATTCAGGCTGCCCGCGCCGATCGGGTACACGTCGCGGTGCTCGCGCGTGTACGCGTCGACCGTGCCGGCCACGCCGCGCATCGTGGCGATGGCGCGGGTGGTCGCCGCGTCGTACTGCGTCCGCACCAGCGCCGGATAGATCAGGGCGGCGAGGATCATCAGCGCCCCGACAGCCACGGCGACGTCGATCGTGCCGAAGGCCCGCGCTCTGCTGAGCGTGTGCGAGCGTCGGGCCGACGCGGCGTGTTGTTCAGGCGACCGGCCGGTGAGGGACATGCCCGTCAACGTACCACACGATCGCGGGCGGCGTCAAGAAAATCCCGCACGCGGCCGGGTGGCGCTGCCGCGGCCCCATGGCTGTCCCCTGTTCTTGTGGCGGCTGGGCCGACAAAGGGCGGTTACCACCCGCTCACTTCGCCCCCGCCGCGCTCGGCGTGTTAGGTTCCGACGCGGGCTGCACGTCTTCCTCGCGCACCTGCAGGCGCACCTTCAGCACGCGCGTCGGCGAGGCTTCCAGCACCGTGACCAGCATCCGCTCGACGGGGAACGTTTCGTTCACTTCCGGCATGCGGCCCAGGTGGGCCAGCACGTAGCCGCCCAGCGTGTCGTACTCGTCGCTCTCGGGCACGTGCAGGCCGAGCGGCTCGATCGCCGCGTTGACGGCCGGCACCGGCGCCCACGCTTCGATGTCCGCCAGATGATCGTCGGCCTTGACGTCGATCCGCGGCGGGTCGTCCTCGGCCTTCTCGTATTCGTCCTGAATGTCGCCGAAGACTTCTTCGACGATGTCCTCGATGGTGACGATGCCGACCATCGAGCCGTACTCGTCGGCGACGATGGCGGCGTGCACCTTCTTGATGAGCAGTTCGTCCAGCACTTCGCGGACGGTCTTGCTCGCGGGGACGAAGAAGGCCGGGCGGATGAGCGACTTGAGATCGAACCCGTGCCCGCGCGGGCCGCTGTTGCCGCTGGCGCTCCCGCCACCACTGCCCGCCCCACCGCCGCCCCCCCCATGCGGCGCGGCTTCCCCGCCGGCGAGCCAGCGGAGCAGGTCCTTGACATAAAAGAAGCCGACAACGTCGTCGAGCGTGCCGCCGGTGCGGTACACGGGCACGCGGGAGTGGCGGACCTTGCGCACGAACGCGGTGATCTCGCCGAGGTTCCCGGTCATCTCGAGGGCTTCGACCTCGGTGCGCGGGGTCATGATCTGCTCGACCGTGAGCGCCTTGAAGCGCATGACGGCCTCGATCATGCGGCGTTCGTCCTCGTCGATGGCGCCCTCGCGCTCGCCCTCTTCGACGACTTCCATGATCTCGTCGGTGAGTTCGGCCTGCTTGGAGACGTGGGCCGCGCCGGTCACCTTGCGCACGATCGCGTCGATCGCCCGGGCCGTCGGGGCCAGCGGCTTCTGGGCCAGATACGTTGCACGCACGAAGGGGGCGAAACTGAGGACGAACGGCTCGGCGGCGTGGGCGGCGATGGACTCGGCGAGCGTGACGCTGAACAGCCACAAGACGACCGCGGCGACCGCGACGCCGATGATCCCGTCCAGCAGTTCCGGGCTCTGCACGCCGCGAACGTCCGCCACCAGCCACACCGCGCACGCGGCGACGGCAAGGTTGCAGACGATGCGGGCCAGGGCGGCGGCCCGGGCGTGCCCGTCGATGTCGCCGAGAATGCGGGCGATGCTGCGGCGGGTGGCCCGCGTCCGCCGCTCGACCATCTCTTCCACCGTGGAGCGCGACATCTCCAAAAGGCACAGGTGCATCGCGCTGAACAGGCTTCCCAGCCCGAGCAGCACCACGCACAGCAGCACGGTTTCCCAGTCGAGCGTCACGGGCGACCCCCTCCCGCGTCCTTCGCGTCCTCAGGACGCGCGAACACCGGGCCCACGCCGATGTGCGTGAGCAGGCGGTCTTCTTCCGCGTGCATCGCGGCGAAGGCGGCCGGGTCGTGGTCGTCGTAGCCCAGGCAGTGCAGCACGCCGTGGAGTATGTAGAGGAGCAGTTCCCGCTCAACGCCGTGCCCGCGGGCGGCGGCCTGGCGTCGGGCTTCGTCGACGCAGGCCAGGATCTCGACATCCAGCGGAGCGCCGGCGTGAGCGGACCCGTCCGGATCGCGGCGGATCGCCGAGTGTCCGTCGGTCAGGTCAAAGGTGAGGACGTCGGTGGTGCCGGGTGTGTCGGCGTATTCCTCGTGGGCGCGGGCCATGGCCGCGTCGTCGACGAGGCGGACGAGCACCTGCCCGCCGGCGGTGGGCATCGCGGCCAGGGCGCGGCGGGCGGCATCGCCCAGCCACCCGCGGGCGGCGTCGGGGATCAGCCGCTCCGGGTCGGCTAGCTCGAGCGCGGGCAGTTCGAGCGCGGGCCCAGTCGCGGCGAGCGCGCGTAGACCGCCATGATCGCCAGTCTGTGTCTCCGTTGGTCGCATACGCCCCGTCCCGCCCCCGCTGTCAGACCCCAAGCCGCGTCGGCCTGCCGGTACACTGGGAGTGTATCGGCCCCGGCCCGCCCGCGTTCGCCGGCGGGCGGTCTTTGTGCGGTATTTGTGGGGGTGGCTGTGCAATCTCCGCATTATCAGACGCCCGTCATCACCGCCGTGTATGTCGGTGCCGGTGTTGTTATCGGTGCGATGCTGGTATTTTCCCTGTTTCCATGGGCGTATGTCCTCGGAGCGGTTGGCGTGGTCGGGGCGGTGGTGTTGTGCCCACGCGGCCTCCGAGGCCGGGTCTTGCGGCTGCCGGCGTGCCCGGCGTGCGGGTACGACATGCGGCACCGCACCGGGCTGACGTGCCCGGAGTGTGGGCACACGGTCGAGCATGCGCAGAACCTTCGCCGGCGCGAGCGCCGCCCGGGGCTGATCGCCGCGGGGCTGGCGTGCCTGCTGCTGCTGACGCCGGCGGGCATGCAACTGCGCGGGGTGAACGTGTGGTCGATGGCGCCGGCGTGGGTGCTGCTGACGGCGTGTAGCTCGGCGTTGAGGACGCGCAGGCAGAGTTGTGGCGTCGCCAGAGGGCCGACGGCTTGGCCGACCTCTCGCCCGCGCAGCGGGCGCGATTTGTTGACTGGGCGGTATCGCGGGCGATGCAAGCGGCATCGCCGCCGAACGAGGTTGGGCGGAGTCTGATGCTGCTTATCCGGCACGCGAGCCTCGGCGATGAGCGGGTTGTGCCCTTGGTGCATCGACTCTCGGCCGACTTTCCGGATTGGGCGAACTCTGGAGTTGGGATTACCATGTCGCAGTTTCTGGTGAACACACCAACGGACCGGGCCATCTGCGACGCGGCGGCGCGGATGTGCCTTGACCCGCTCGTCCATGAAATGATCCGTGAGCCGCTCGTTTATGGTCTGGTCGAGAGCGGCTGCGACCGCTGGGACGCGGTGGCTACCTGGCTTGAAGGGCAACCCGCGGATCGGTACCCAGGTCTCCGCGAGGAACTCCGCCAGCGCCGGGAACGCACGGCCTCCCCGCCGTGAGCACGCTTGCCTGGGTGGATCAAGCTCCCTCTGATGGCTCATGGACCAGACCAGCCGCGGGACCGATCGTGCTTCGAGTGGTGGTGGGGGGGGCGATGACGCGCCGCCGTTCCGGTACACGGCCGGGCTGGCGGGGGAGATTGAGACGCGCTGGCAGGGCGAGTGGGCCAAACGGGGGACGTTCCGCGTGCCCAACCCGGGGCAGCCGGGCTTTGACGCCGCGCGGCCCAAGTTTTACTGCCTGGACATGTTCCCGTACCCGTCGGGGGCGGGGCTGCACGTGGGGCATCCGGAGGGGTACACGGCGTCGGACATCGTGTGCCGCTTCATGCGGATGAAGGGGCACAACGTGCTGCACCCGATGGGCTGGGACGCCTTCGGGCTGCCGGCGGAGCAGTACGCAATCCAGACGGGCGTGCACCCGGCGATCACGACCAAGAAGGCGATCAACGAGTTCCGGCGGCAGTTGCAGCGGTTCGGGTTCTGCTACGACTGGGACCGCGAGGTCGCGACGATCGACCCACAGTATTACAAGTGGACGCAGTGGATCTTTCTGCGGCTGTACAACGCGTGGTTTGACCCGCAGGCCCAGAGCCCGGCGTACCCGGACGGCGAACGCCGGCGTGGCTGCGCCCGCCCGATCGCCGACTTGATCGCGCAGCTCGAATCCGGCGATCTGCGCGTCGGGCCGAGCGGGGAACTGGTGCACATCGGGGCGGCGGCGGCCGGCACCGGAATCCTCGCCGGCGAGCCCGTCGGCACGCGGCGCTGGCACGAACTCACCGGCGACGAGCAGCGAGCCCTGATCGACGGGCAGCGCCTGGCGTATCTCGACGACATGACCGTCAACTGGTGCCCGGCGCTCGGCACCGTGCTCGCCAACGACGAGGTGATCGACGGCAAGAGCGAACGCGGCGGGCACCCCGTGCTGCGCAAGCCGATGCGCCAGTGGCAGTTCGCCATCACCCGCTACGCCCAGCGTCTGCTGGACGACCTGTCACTGCTGGATTGGCCGGAGAGCACCAAGACGATCCAGTCGGAATGGATCGGGCGGAGTGAGGGGGCGGAGATTGCGTTCCAGATCCAAGGCACTCGGCACCAGGCACTGGGCACCAGTGGGAGCCTGGAGGTCTTCACCACCCGGCCTGACACGCTGTTCGGCGCCACGTACATGGTGGTGGCGCCCGAGCATGAGATCGTGGACGCGGTGTTGGCGACGCCCGAGGCGGGCGGGCGGCGGACGGACGTTGCCAAGGTTCGCGCGTATGTGCACTCCGCGCGGAACCGGTCGGACGTCGAGCGGATGGAGTCGAAGGACAAAACGGGCGTGGACCTGGGGATCGACGCGATCAACCCGGCGACGGGGGAGCCGATCCCGGTGTGGGTGGCGGACTACGTGCTGATGGGGTACGGCACGGGCGCGATCATGGCCGTGCCAGCGCATGATGAACGCGACTGGGCCTTCGCCAAGGCGTTCGGCCTGCCGATCAAGCAGGTCGTGCAGTCCAAGACGCCCGCGGCGGAAGGGTCGTGCTTTGTCGGCGAGGGGCTGGCGGTCAACTCATCGAGCCCGGAACTGACGATCGACGGCCTGCCGACGGGCGAGGCCAAGCGCGACGTGATCGAGTGGCTGGAGCGCACGGGGCGCGGGCGCAAGCGCGTGAACTTCAAACTGCGCGACTGGGTCTTCAGCCGACAGCGGTACTGGGGCGAGCCGTTCCCGATCGTGTACGACCAGCACGGGCGGCATTACCCCGTAAGCGACGCGTCGCTGCCGGTGAAGTTGCCGGAACTGGACGACTACGCGCCCGTCGAGAGCGAGGACCCGCAGCCGCTGCTCGCGAAGGCGGGCTCGTGGGTGCACACGACGGCGGGGGCGGCGGGCGTTGATCCCAACGTGCTCGACCCGTCCACGCCCGTGCGGCGCGAGACCAACACCATGCCCGGCTCGGCCGGTTCGAGCTGGTACTTCCTGCGGTACTGCGATCCGAAGAACGACGCCGCGATGATCGACGGCGCGGTGGACGGCTACTGGATGGGCACGCACGCCGCGGGGGCCGTTCAGAGCCCCACGCGGAGCGTGGGGGTACCCAAGGCCGTCGGCGGGGTGGATCTGTACATCGGCGGGAGCGAGCACGCCGTCGGGCACTTGCTGTACGCGCGGTTCTGGCAGAAGGTGCTGTTCGACCTGGGCCTGGTGCGCACGCCCGAGCCGTTCCAGCGGCTGTTCCACCAGGGGATGATCACGAGCTTCGCGTACGAGCGGGCCGACAAGTCGCTGGTGCCGGTGGACCAGGTAGACGAGGTGCGCGAGGGCGAGTTTGTCGAAAAGTCGACGGGCGCCAAGCTCAAGCCCATCGTCGCCAAGATGAGCAAGAGCCTGAAGAACGTCGTCAACCCGGACGACATCATCGCGCAGTTCGGGGCCGACACGTTCCGGCTGTACGAAATGTACATGGGCCCGCTGGAGGCGAGCAAGCCCTGGAACACGAAGGACACCATCGGCTGCTTCCGCTTCCTGCAGCGGGCCTGGCGGGTGGGTGTCGACGAGCAGACCGGCGCGGTGAAGCTGGCCGCGACGCGGCACGAGGGCGTCGAGCGGCAACTGCACAAGACCATCGCGAAAGTCGAGAGCGACATCCCGCGATTGGCGTTCAACACGTCGATCGCGGCGATGATGGAACTCGTGAACGCCGCCACCAGCCACGGCGGGATGACCAAGGACCAGCTCGAGCGGTTCGCGCTGGTGCTGGCGCCGTTCGCCCCGCACATGGCGGAGGAGTTGTGGCACAAGCTCGGGCATGAGCGGAGCCTGGCCGACGAGCCCTTCCCGACGGCCGACCCGGCGATGCTGGTGGAGGATCAGGTCGAGATCCCGGTCTCGGTGAACGGGAAGGTGCGCGGGAAGATCGTGGTCAAGGCGGGGCTGGACAAGCCCGGGCTGGAAGCCGCGGCGATGGGCGACGCGGGCGTGCAGGCGCTGATCGCCGGCAAGACGGTGAACAAGGTCATCGTCGTGCCGGGGAAGATGGTCAACCTGGTGGTGGCGGGGTAAGCCGCCCGGCGGGGGCGGGGGGCCGGACCGAACAAAGCGCGAGCGCACAACCGGTCGGGGCGGGCGCTCGTACAGGGTGTTGATGCCGGACGCGGGGCGTTGTAGCCTCTCGGCCCCGGCGCGGACGCTTGCACGA
The DNA here is from genome assembly GCA_964615765.1 of uncultured Phycisphaeraceae bacterium. Taxonomy (GTDB): domain Bacteria; phylum Planctomycetota; class Phycisphaerae; order Phycisphaerales; family UBA1924; genus CAZTQN01. Next base: position 49,339 of record CAZTQN010000016.1, on the reverse strand, counting down.
ACGATCCCCCCACCCCCCCAACCCTCTCGCCGCCGGTCGGGGACACGCGGAGACTCTGTCATGGCCAAGATGTTCTACTCGGTCGAGGAAGCCGCGCAGCGGCTGGGCAAGACCGCCGAACAGGTGCGAGAGATGGCCGCCAGCGGTCAGTTGCAGGAGTTCCGCGACCGCGACAAGCTGATGTTCAAGCGGGAGCAGGTCGACCTGCTGGCCGGCGACGGCCCGGGGGATTCGGGCATGATCCCGCTCGCCGACGTCAAGGGCGGGTCGGGGCTGGAGCTTTCGCTGGAAGACTCCGGCGCTGCCCTCGGGCCCAAGGCGGCGCCCGGGCGCCCGGCGCCGACGAAGAGCGGCTCGGGCTCGGGCATCGAACTCGACGCTCCGCCCGCCGAGCGCGACGCCAAGCAGCGCTCCGGCATCTCGATCTTCGACACCGACACGGAAGAGTCGGACCCGCTGGCGGCGACGCGCATCACCGAAGCGACGCGCGGGCCGGAACTGAACATGGACCAGGTCGGCTCCGGCTCGGGGCTGATGGACCTGACCCGCGAGGGCGATGACACCTCGCTGGGGGCGGACCTGCTCGAGGACGTGTACAAGCCCGACGCCGACGGCGGGGAGACCAGCGGGTCGAGCGGACTGTTCGAGCCGACGGCGGCGCCGAGCGACGTCTCGGCGGCGGCCGCGGCCCCGGCGATGGTCGTCGCCGCCGAGCCGTACGACGGCGTGTGGTCCGGCATCGGGGGCGGGCTGGCCCTCGGCGCGCTGCTGGTGGCGGCGGCCGGGCTCTTCGCCGTTCTGTCCGGAATCCTCGGCGGGGCCGACAACAGCCTGGTTCAGATGATGACCGGCTCGCTCATGATGTGGATCGGCATCTTCGCCGGGATCATCCTCGTCGGCGCCGTCATCGGGTTCGTGCTCGGCCGTCGGGGCTGAGCACGCCGGCCCGGCTGACGCCCTTGCCGGTCAGCGCTGGTCGCCCTTCATGCTGACATGCTCGAACCCGCGGACCGCGGCGAGCAGCAAATCCAGATCCGTCCCGTCCGCCGCGCCCGAGTTGTTGATGTCGCGCGGATTCGCGTGCCAGGCGTACACGTCGTCGATGTCGATCCGCCCGTCGGCGTTGATGTCGTCGCTGGTTCGGCGGACGCGGGCCAGCGGGTCGCCCACGGCGATCTGCTGCCAACTGAGCGCCGGCAGCGCGTGGTACGCGGCTTCGGCGAAGGTCAGATTGCCGATCAGGAACTGCTCGACGAACGCGCGCGTGCGCGGGACGCTGAACGTGAACGGCTCCTGCACGTTGGCGAGCGCGAACGTGCCGCCGGCGCCAAGGAACGTGCTGGCCTGCTGCTGAGGCACGGCGGGCAGGGGGCCGCGCCCACCGAAGTCCCGCCCGTTGTACGACTCCATCGTGTTGAAGACCGCGCCGGGGACATAGTTGAACGACAGGGCGTAGGTGGTGTTCGCCGGGGCGACGACGCCGGAGTGATTGGCGCCGTAGTGCCCGATGTAGACCAGCGAGCGGTTCCAGACGGTGGGCGTGGGCGGGAAGGTGATCAGCGGGCCGACGTAGAACGAGCCGTAGCCGCCGAAGCTGTCGAGCCCGAGGTTCTGCGGGCGGAATCGTCCGTCGCTGAAGAGCGTGTTGTACGTGTTGACGTAGTCGGCCCCGCCGGTATCGAACGGCGAGCCGAGCCCGCTGACGGTATCGAACGTGCGCCCGTCGCGGTCGAGCAGCACGGCGGCCGACGAGGTATCGACCTGCAGATTGCTCGCCCGCGTGATCATGTCGCGCACGACGCTGACGCTCGGGCCGTCGAGGCGGGTGACGAGGTACATGTCGCCGGGCGTGAGGTTGCTCGGCCCGTCGCCGGGCGTCGGGCGCCACAGGAAGCCGTTCTGCACCGGCCCGCCGAAACTGATCGGCACGGCGTCGAGGAGTTTGTTGGGCGTGGCGATGTTGCGGTTTGAGAACGCCGCGGCGGGCAGGCCCCTCAGCGCGAACGGGCTGGCGATCAGCCCGTCGGAGTCCGAGTCGGCGTTGGCGCCGTCTTCGCCCGCGTCCAGGTTCTGCCACAGCAGCGCCAGTTCCGAATCGACGCTGGCGTAGGTCCAGTTGCCGAAGGTGCCGGCGGCGGCGGAGGCGTTGAGCCCGGCCGGGTTGTCGCCAAGGGTCGGGTCGAGACTGTCGGTGATGCGGTGCGGCAGGCCCTTGGTCAGGACGATGCAGCGGATCTGCCGCGTCAGACCGGTTGACGCGAGATACGCGCGCAGCGGGTTGCGGATGCGCAGGGCGAAGGTCGGCGCGTCGATGTCTGGTGACGCCGGAACGACGCCGGCGTTGACGAGCTGGGCCAGGTCGACCACGCGCACGCGCGGGCGGGCCCCCGGCACGCCGCCCACGCCGCCGGGCACCTTGCTGCTGCCCGCGTACGCCTCCGCCACCAGGCGGCTGTCGCTGATGCGCGAGTCGTACACGACCAGCACTTCCGGCTCGCGCAGTTGCGCCGACGCGGGCGCGGCCAGCCCAGCCAACGCGGCGAGCACGATCGCGGCGGATGATGCGGACGCTCGAACACAGGTCGTCATGTCGCGGCAACTCCGACGGCGCGGGCGGATGAGGCGAGAACGCGGGTGGGGGTGGGGGGGTGGGCGTCAGGCCCACCGTGAACCTACCTCCATCGGTACGTCCCGGCCAGCCGATCGGCTGCCCGGAGTTTTCGGTCTTCAGGCTGGGATGGGGGATCGGCCTGAAACGGGGAGGGGGGAGGGGGTGGGGAGGTGAAACCGGACAGATCAGTTTCGCCGGACGCCCGTCGGGGGCAGGCCGGTGCGTGGGGCACCGGGGGCAGCGCTTGGACCAGCGCCCGGGCCGCCGTTGCTGCCGCCGGGGCCGTGCCCGTTGGTGCCGGCGGGGCTGGGGGCGACGGGCTGCGCCGGGGCCGGCCCGCGCGGGGCCGCCTGAGCGACGCGCATCGGCACGGCGGAGGGCGGGTGGTCGTCGAACTCGTCGCCGCGGAACAGCGAACCCAGGTACACACGCCGCACCAGGTCGTTGTTGATGAGGTCGCGCGGGGCGCCCTCGGCAAACTTCTTGCCTTCGTCGATGATGTAGGCCCGGTCGCACACGCGGAGCGTCTGCTGCACGTTGTGGTCCGTCACCAGGCACGCGATGCCGCGCTGCGTCAGCGAGCGGATCTCTTTCTGCAGGTCTTCGACGGCGATCGGGTCGACGCCGGAGAAGGGCTCATCGAGAAGGATCAGCTTGGGCTCGGTGACCAAGGCCCGTGCGATCTCGAGCTTGCGGCGCTCCCCGCCGGAGCACGTCCGCGCGTGCTGGCGGGCCTTGTGTGTCAGGTGGAACTGTTCGAGCAGCTCGGCGGCCCGGCGGCGGCGCTGCTCACGCGAGAGCGGGAGCGTCTCGAGAATCGCCAGCAGGTTCTGCTCGCAGGTCATCCGCGTGAAGACGCTCGGCTCCTGCGAGAGATAGCCCATGCCCAGGCGGGCCCGCTGGTACATCGGGAGGCTGGAGACGTCGTTGCCGTCGAAGAAGACCTTGCCGCCGTCGGCCTCGATCATCCCGATGGTCATGCGGAACGAGGTGGTTTTGCCGGCGCCGTTGCGGCCGAGCAGCCCGACGATCTCGGCGCGCTCGACATGGAACGACACACCGTTGACGACGGTTCGGCCCGCGTAGGCCTTTTGCAGGTTGTGGACCTGGAGCAGGGGCACCGGGAGAGGATAGGACGGCGAGTCGCGAAGACGCACGCCCATGCCAGTCCAACCACGCACTGTCCAGCCGCCACCCGGCACGGCGCGGCGGAAGCACGGCCACAAAGTCAGCCGACTCCTATTCCCAGGATGACCTGGCCAGTGCCGACAATCAGCGGCAGGAGCAACAGGGCGAGCAGTGCGAGCGCCCACGCCGCCCGCCGCCATCGTCGCCCTCTCGGCGAACTGGAAAGCCACCGTCCAATCCGGGTGACCGCGAACACATCAGGGACGCCGGGTGAGAGCTGACCGCACTCCGGGCAGGGAGCGATGGTGCCGGAGCGGTAGCCGCACCGCCAACACGCCACATCCCCGGCGAGATGATCCGCCGGGCCGACCGATCTGGACGACCGGAACGCGCGCCGGAAAAGACTGTCACACGCCCACGCCGCGAGCACGACCACAAAAATGGTAGCTCCGACAAACGCGATTCTTGGTTGGACCCACGCAATCGGAACGCCGTGCGCCGACACAAACACCCAAAAGCGTGCGACCGATTCACGAATAACGAGGAACAGCGGCACCATTGCGAAGTACGTCGCGGTCGTCATTGGGCTCGGAAGTAGCGCGATCGACCATCGCCGCACTTTCCGCGTTTCGACCCGCGTCTGGATCCAGTATGCCATCACCGCGATGAATGCGTATACGGTTGCCGCGAGCAGCGCGAACACAACCCCAGTTTCCGGGTATGGCGGGTCATTCGGCCAGTTCCCAAGAACCGTCTGCGCCCACCACGCCCTCGTCGGCGGATTTCCCGTTGACGGATCCAACGTCACAGCGATGAGCTTTGCGCCCGCCCATGAGCCGGGCAGGAGCGGGTGCACCACGGACGCGGCCCACCGCAGGCTTGTCTGGTAGATTGCGGAATCCACCATCCGCGAGACGAAGCCGCAGCCCAAAGTCGAAAGTGTAATGCCTACCGTCAGCGCAACCAACGCGCCCCGAGGCTGACGAATTTGGTCACGGACAGGTGCCATCGGAGTTCGCTGTTCGATACACGGTAAACGGGGCGGACGTTGTGCTGAACCAGGTTGACTCCGGGGCTGCCGCGGGCTCCCGCGTTGCAAGCTATGCGCTCAAGCTGTTCGCGACAGCGAACAGTCGGAATTGCAGCAATGACGCGGATCCCGTCGTGTTTACAGGGGCACCGGTATCGCTGTTTACGCTGCACGAATCGCGTGTGAGGAAGCGTATCCCGTGCCGCACGTCGGTGAGTCGGGCTGGGCTTACTTCACCCACCGCAAGCACATCGGGTACCGGTAGTACTCGCCGTTGTGGGCCGCGATGCTGGCCATCACCATCCCGAAGACCGCGAGGATGCCCGCGGCGACCCACACTCCGACTCCCACGCCGCAGAACACCGAGAGCGGGATCCCGGCGAGGGCGTACACCATCAGCGAGATGTGGAAGTTGACGGCCTCGCGTCCGTGGTCGTCGATGAACGGCGACGACGTCCGCCGGACCTGCCACATGATCACCGGGGCCGCGACGCTCACGACCGGCAGAACCAGCCCCAGCAGCGGCGTGAGGTGCATGAGCAGCGCGTAGGTCCGCACGTCGGACGTGACCGACGGGTCGACCAATCGCCCGGACGCGCCGGACGCCGCGGCGGCAGCCCCCGCGCCGACACCAGCCGCCACGGACGGGCCGCCCGCCGGGGCGGGGCCGGGTTGGCCGGGATCTGCGGGGTTGGCGGCGTTGTCAGGCATCGTGGGCACGGGCAGGGGGCGCTCGGAATCGTTGCCGACGAACTTGTTCCGTAAGCGGGCCGGGCGATTTCAGGCGGGCGATCCGCTCACCGCCGCGGGGCGGGCGGCGGGGGCGGAGCCGGCGAGCGCGGATACGCCGGCGCGGGCGGGACAGGAGCGGCGGCGGGCCGAACGTCCGACCCGCACTCCGGACAGATCGGCGATTTCAGGTTCTTGAGCGAGTAGCCGCACGCCGGGCAGACGTCGACGCGGAACCCGTCGGGGATGATCCAGCGGGCGATGCGGCGTTGGAAAATCAGCACAAAGGCGGCGATTGCGATGAGCGGCAGTTGGTTCAACATCGCGAGCGCGATGTTCTGGCCAAGGCCCGTGATCGGGTTGAACGCCACGGCGGAGAGAACATCCCGCGATTGGCCCAGCGCGGCCCACACGATCAACCCCGCCGCCCCGACGCGGATCACCGACACGCACAGGTGCCGGCGCCACAGGATGGTCTGGCGGTCGGGGATGGTGGTCATGTCGCCTGCTCCTGCATCGCGCTCGCGCCCGCTCGCACCACCCGGATCGGCTCGCCGCACTCGGGGCAGACGGCGTCCCCCGTAAGCCCGACCAGTTCGTAGCGGCACTTGAGGCACGTCATGGTTGCCCGCACAGGCGGCAGCGGCACGGTGACCGCATCGAAGCGGTCGCGTCCCAGCGCGTCCCACGTTGGCCCGAGCGGCTCGACCGCCGCCGCCCGCGCCAAGGCCGGATCGACCCGGCGGATCCGCCCGAGTTTCGGCTGGTCGAGGCAGATGTCCGACACCGGCGTTCGCCACCCGCGCACGCGGAAGAACTGCATCGGCACGCCGGCGACCACGCCGACGCGGGCCAGGCGGGCCCGGTGCGTGTCGGTAAGTTCGCCGTAGCCCGTGTGCATCAGCACGCGCTCGAACGCATCGCCTTGCTTGAAGATGAGCGTGATTTGCCAAAGGAAGCACGAGCCCGCCTCGACCGCGCCTTCCAGCACATGCACCGCGTACAGCGATGACAGCGGGCGCTCGACCGCCGCGCCGTCGCAGCGGACCAGATCCGCGCGCGGGTCGAACGTCGCGCCGACGGCGTTCCGCGGGTGGAGCGTGAACGTGCTCAGCGGCGTGCCGTGGGTGATCGCCAGGATCGGCAGCGACAGCAGACCCGCCACCATCGCGACAAACGCGGCGAGCAGGCTCCGCGTCAGCACAAATACACCCGCACCGAACACCACCGCCAGCACGGCGAACATGATCACGACCCCCCACTGCGACGACGTAAGCCTCGACCGTTGCACCGGCCGGCGCTCGTCATCAATCGTCGCGCGGCAGCGCCCGTCCCGATCGAACACGAACGTCGGACTCGGGTCCGTCGCGTTGTTCCCCTCGGGCATCTTCGGCGTCAAACACCGCATGAAATGCGGCGGCGCGTGAACGCCGCTGGGCGCGGATTCGTTGTCGTGATGGGGGTCAGAGTCGGTCATGTGGGCGGCCGGGCGGCTCCGTCGCGGCAGAATCAGTGTCATCGGTTCTGTGATATTCTGCAAGCGCCACCGGGCGTTTCACCATGACACTTGCCCGCGTTACGCCACGTCGCGGCAATCCAGCCCGCACTCCGGGCACGAGCCCGGCGGAATGTTGGCGATGTGGTAGTCGCACCTCGGGCAACAATCTGCGGTCCTGACAAAGTTCGTGGCCCCCGCTGCTCGCGAGTCGAACACGGGCCAGCAATACAGGTCCGACGACAGCGCTGCACGCCGACGCAGCGCACGCTCGTCTTCCGACTGGGCGGCCGTGCAGCGAATCGAGCGCACGCCGATCGCGCGGAGCACCATCTCCAAGTCCTTAGGACGCAAGCTCTCGGTCACGAGGGACAAGCGGCGATAAGGTCGCTGCGCGTGGTCCAGATACACGATCAGAACCTGGCAGATGTCGGTGAACGCCATGCCCGCGGCGTCGCTCGTGTCGGTTGGGGCGAGCCTGCCGCTGATAATCTCGACGCCGAGCAACTGGTGAATCGGGATCGACCACCCGCCGACGACGATTGAAGCATCATGGGCAGAGAAGCTCAGCGCGGGATCGCCGCGACTCTCCGGATCGTGAGCGCGAGCCACGCGACCGGCCGCAAGCATGAGGGCGGCCATCCCGATCGCGCCACCAACCGCGCTCGCCCCCACGAGCCATGACGGACCGAACCCGCGCGATGTGAGCAACACGGTGATGGCTACGCCGGCCGCCGCTCCACTGGCACCCGCCGCCAGCAGGCTCGGCCGCTTCGCGCGGCGGCTCGCGTACAGAGTCCCGCCGGCCGCCTGACGCACGGCCCGAACACCACGGGCGCGTACGCCGCCTGGCATCGGGAACAGCGATGTCGGTGGCGGAATGGCGTCGAGCGTGAATGCAGTGTCGGGCGCGGAAGGAGATAGCGCGGGCATAGGTCCCACCCACCTCAATGCCCGAACAGATTCTTCTCCCCGTACATCCCCTTCTTTTCGAAGTACTCGAGCGCTTCGGGCACGCTGGTGAAGATCTTGGTCGCGGTTTCGGTGATGAACGGGCTGGGGGCCTTGCGCGGCTTCCAGACGACGTACACCTCCTTGGTGTGCTCCCACGCGTGCTGCAGTTCGCGCTCGACGCCGCTCGAGAGCCCGGGCATGCTCTTGCCGTCCTCCGCGCCCAGTTCCGGCACCAGGCTGACGATCATGTCGCTCTGGTCGATGAGCTTGAAGTCGCGCATGTAGATCTGCCCGTCGATGTCGCCGGCGATGTCCAGCACCTCGCGCACGCGGACGCGGATCGGGGCCGACGACGCCGCCTTGCTCCCGCCGAAACTGTGCGGCGTGACGTCGAGCCACTCGTCGACCTTCCCCTCCTTCGCCTTGGCGACGGCCCGGTCCAGCAGCAGTTTCTCGTCGACGTCGCCCGGGTCGAAGGTGATGAAGTGCTCCGCGAGCGCGGCGCGGAATGCGTCGATCTCCGCCAGCACCTCCGGCATGTCCACCACGTGGCTCATCGGGAAGCTCGGGTACACCTTGCGCATCGACGGGCGGCAGACCAGGCGGAACATCGTCCGCGTCGTCGACGTGTGCCGCCCCCGGCTGACGATGTAGAACTTGCTCCCCGGCACGGCCTGGCTGAGCAGTTCGGTCGCGAGGATCTCCTCCTCGCGCCACACCATGCAGTCCTTCAGCGTCGCGTCGACGTCGAAGTCGCGGTGCAGGCGGTGGTGCACGACCTCGATGTTGTCCACCAGGCAGATGAACACGTCCGGCTTGATCGCCGCGATCTGGTCCAAGTCGAACGCGCTGAACAGCCCGTGCCGCCAGCGGAACGTCGCGTGCGTGTTGACGATGACGTTCTTGTGCCCGCCGGCCTGGGCGATGACGTCCTTGAACGCGGCCCGGCGCAGCGAGTTGAGGCGGGAGATGGGCAGGTCGAGGATGCGCCCGGGGCGGACGTCCTTGCCCTCGGCGTACATCATGTCGCCGATGGTGAACAGCGCGATGGGCTCGCCCTGTGCCCCGGCGAGGTCAGTGACGCCGCGGAGGTAGGCCTTCTTGTCCATCCCGATCTGCCCGGTCACGATCGCGCGCATCGCCGCTCCTGACTCACCGCCCGAAAACCGATCAATCCGCGGTAATCGTAGGTATTTCCGCCGCGCGACGCCCCGGCCCGCTCCGGCCCGCCCCAGCCCGGCACGTTGCCGCCCGCCCGGGCCCCTCGGCGGGCGACGCCGCGCCACTACCATGCCCGCCACGCCGCGCGCGGGTCACTCGCCCGTCCTCGCCCACGCATCATCGCCGCGCATCGGCCGCCCGGCCCGGAGCATCCGCGTGTCCACCCATCTCGAGCAGCGCATGGGCGCCCGCAAGCGCATCGCGCTGATCGCCCACGACCACAAGAAGCACGAGCTGCTGCAGTGGGCCCGCTTCAACCTCGACACGCTCCGCCAGCATCAACTCTGCGCCACCTGGACGACGGGCAAACTGCTCGAAGAAGAGCTCGGGCTGCAGGTGCAGCGCTACTTCAGCGGGCCGCTGGGGGGCGATCTGGAGATCGGCGCCGGCATCGCCGAGAGCCGCATCGACGCGCTCATCTTCTTCTGGGACCCGCTGCAGCCGCTCCCGCACGATCCGGACGTCAAGGCCCTGCTGCGCGTGTGCGTGGTGTGGAACATCCCGCTGGCGTGCAACTGGGCCAGCGCGGATTTTGTCATCTCCTCGCCGCTGATGCGCGTGCCATATAGCCGCAAAGTCCCCGACTACCGCGAGCATCTCGAGCGCGACATCCCCCGGCATGATCTCCCGCCCGACGGCCTGGCCCACGGCATCTGACGCTTCACCCTTCACGCGCCGGAGTCTCTCACCCGTGCCGATCGCGACCCAGCAAGGCGGAGACGTGCTGCTGCTGGTGAAAGCCGTGCCGGGCGCCAGCCGCGATCAGATCGCCGGGCGGCTGGGCGATCGCCTGAAAGTCCGTGTCGCCGCGGCCCCGGAAGGCGGCAAGGCCAACGCGGCGGTCTGCACGCTCATCGCCCGTGCGCTCAACATCCCGGCCTCCGCCGTTCACGTCGAACGCGGGCACAGCCACCCGGAAAAAACGCTGCGCATCACGAGCGCCGACGCGGCCGCCGTCGAACGCACGCTTGTTGGGTGAGACGTTTCAACTCAGAGAGCTCTGAGTAATGGGAAAAACCGCGAAGGAAGACACTTGGCAAACCGCCAAGCCGCTCGCGCGCCCAGACGTCTCGGTCGCCCACCCGCCCCCTCCCCCCGTCCCCCTCCGAGTCCCCTCCCCCACCTCCGAGCCCTCTGAGTTCACCTGCCTTAGAAAGGCAAGTCGAGCGAGAAGCTGAACACGCGTTCGCGGTCGCCTTCTTCCTTCACGATCGGGAACCCGAAGTCGAAGCTCAGCGGCACGGGGCCGAGGGCCTCGACGAACAGGCGGAGCCCGAAGCCGCCCGAGACGCGGTAATCGGCGAAGCCGGCGCGATCGGTGACGGTGCCGGTATCGATGAACGCGGCGAGCGCGATGACGTCCTGGTACAGCGGGTAGGTGAGTTCGGGCCCGAAGAAGAACGAGAACGTCCCGCCGCGCGGGTCGTCGCCGATCTCGCCGTTGTCGTTGCGGATGCCCTTGGGGCTGATGGTGCGGAAGCGGAACCCGCGGAACGACTGCCCGCCGAGGTACAGGCGTTCGAAGATCGGCGCTTCGCTCTTGCCCTCGGGGATGTACGCGGCGCTGGTCTTGAGCGAGAGGACGGTCTTGTAGTCGAGGAAGTCCTGATACACGGTGAAGAAGACCGTGTGCGAGGCGCTCAGGCGCGTGAAGTTGAAGTCGCCGCCGGCGACCCCGACGCGTTCGACGCCGAACTCGAGGCGGCTGCCGCGCGTCGGACGGAAGCGCGAGTCGACGGTGGTGCGGGCCAGTTCAAAGCCAAGACCCGTGAGGTCGTTCGTGCCGGACACCTCGAACAGGTCGACCGGCGCCGAGGCCTCGATGTCCTCGATCTTGATGTTGTCGTAGCGGAAGTTGAGCGAGCCCGTCCAGCGTTCGCCGAAGCGGCGACCCAGGCTGAAGCGGCCCGACAGGCGGTCCTCGCGATACTCGTCGAACTCGCGCCGGCGATAGAAGCCCTGCACGGCCCCCGTGTAGTCCGTGTCGAACAGCGCTGGGTCAGACAGCCCGATCGAGTACGTCTGCACTTCGGTCCCGGGCGCGAGGGTCAGGTTGAAGCTCTGCCCGGCCCCGCGGAACGCGCGCCCGGAGAGAAACTCGCCCACCGAGTCCGGCGTGTCGAACAGGTCGAAGTTCCGCTGCTGCAGGCTGATCTGCCCGATCACCCCGCCGTCCGACGAGATCCCCGCGCCCAGCCCGATCGAGCCGGTGTTGGTCTCCTTCACCTCGACCAGCACGTCGCGCACGCCGGGGTTCTGCGGGTCTTCCGGCTGAACGGTGACCTTGGGCGAGGAGGGCTCGAACAGGCGCGTCTCTTCCAGGCGCAGTTCGGCGTTGGAGATGACGCGCTCGCCGCGCCGCTCGGACGATGTATCCAGCGGGCGCTCGGGACGATTCTCCAGCTCGCGCCGGATGACCTTCTGCTGCGTCAGCTCGTTGCCGCGCATCGAGATCAACCCGGTCGTGTACCGCTCGCCCTCGCGGATGAGCAGCAGCAGTTCGACCTCCGGCTTGTCGGTATCGCGCAGCTCGGCCCGGGCCACGCCCGCGTCGACATACCCCATCTGCGCGTACGCGTTGCGGACCGAGTCCAGCGACCGCCGCACCTTGTCCACGCTGTACACGTCCCCCGCCTTGATCTCCATCAAGCCCGACAACTGCTCGACGCTGAACACCGCGGGCGGCCGCCCGGACGGTCTTCCGATGTCGTCCGCCAGTTCCGCCCGCAGCTTCTTGAGCGTGTACACCGGGCCTTCTTCGATGACGAACGTGACGATCGCCTCGCGCCCGTTGGGGCTGAAGGTGACCTGCCGGTCGGCGCGAACGTCTAGGTGCCCGCGGTCGCGGTAGAACTCCACCAGCGACGCGACGTCGCGGTCGAGCTGCTCCTGATCCACCGGGCCGGACTCGAACAGCCCCGCCTCGCGCGTCTTGATGGCGCTCTCGAGCTGCCCCGGCGTGAACGACGCCGCACCCTCGTAGCGGATGTCCGTCACGCGGACGCGCTCGCCCTCGCTGATGCGGAACAGCACGATGCCCGTGGAGTCGAGTTCCTTCTGGTCGATCGTGACGGTGGCCTGGTAATACCCGCGGTCGCGGTACAACTTCTCGATCGCCGCCCGAGCCGCGCCGAGCTGGAACTCGTCCACCGGCGTGCCCTTGAGCAGCCCGATCGCGGGCGCGAGCTCCGTATCCGTCAGTTGCCGGTTGCCGACGGCCTGCACGTCCTCGATGATCGGCGTCTCGACAAACTCGTAACTGAGCAGCACGCTCCCGTCATCGAACGCCTGCACGCTCGCGTTGATCGCCTTGAACCGCCCGAGCCGGTTCAGACGCTGCACGTCGGCCCGCACCGTCTCCGGGTTCAAGGGCGTGCTGACGCGCGAGCGGATCTGGTTGGTCACCAGTTGCCGCTCCGTGCGGTTCAAACCGGTGATGCGGATCTCGCGGATCGGGCGATCGGCCAGCGACGCCATCGCCGCGTCCGTCGCCGGCGAGGGCGCTGGCTTCACGTCCGCGTTGGGCGGGACCGGGGCCCGCTCGCCCGGCGGCGGTGGTTCCAAGGGCTGCGCCGCGGCGATCCCGGGGCCGCACGCCAGCCACCCGGTCAGCGCGGCTGCCACCAACGCGGCCGCCGCCCCGTCCACACACCGTGCTCCTGCTCTGGTCGTCTTCACGCGAGGCGGACAATACCGCGCCCGCGCCGCCCGCACCACTCGCCCGCCCACCCACCCCGCGCGCACCCAACCCGACGGCCTGATGCCGCCTGACCCATCAAGGGCCCTCCCCTCCCCCACTGGGCGCGCGTCGATCCCGCTCCGGGCCTTGTCCGTGTCTGCGTCCACTCGGCCCGTTCTATCGGCATGAGATGCTCATCTTGAACGGAAGTTCCGGACGATCTACTCTCCTCGTCCGACCGGCGTCTCCATGATTGACCCCGCCGGCGCCGCGAATCCCGCGTCGTTCATTGCCCCGGCTTCTCCGGGGCGCCTGCGCCGGGCAGGTTCTTTGCCGGGCTTGAGGAGATGCAGTGGCCGCCTATGTGATCCGTGCCCGTCGCGCGCTCATCGCGCTGGTCGCCGCGCTCTCGCTGGCCTGCGGCATGCTCCTGGTCTTCAAGCTCGGCACGCCCGACGCCATCGTCCGCCTGCACACGGCTGAACTCATCGCCATGCTCGCCCTGTTCGTCCTCCCCTGGATCACGCTCTGGGCCTTCGGCTCCGAGGCCCGGGCCCAGTCGGTCGCGCACGGCTTTGCCATGTCGCGCCGCCCGACCGAAGCCGGCGATTCCGCCGCCGCGGCCGCGCACGCCGACATCTCCGAAGCCGACAACATCGCCCCGTCGACCACCGCCCCATCGCCCGCGACTGCCGGTACGCCGGCGCTCGTCATGATCGTCGAACACCGCGCCGACCCGCGCCGCACGCCGGCCCATCGGCACAGCGTTGACCGCCGCGCCACCCCGGCCCGCTAAGCCCGCACGCTCCGTTTGGGTAACCCGCACGCTCCGTTCGCGTACCCCCACGCTCCGCGTGGGCCCGCGCCGCATCTGCCTCGCCCCTGACCTCCGGCCTCTATCCCCTTCCCGCCCCTCACTGCGGCAGGTTCACCGGCATCACCACGTACACGAAGTCGTTGGTCGACGACCGGATCAGCCCCGGCTTGTTCGAGGCCTTCAGTTCCACGATCACCTGCTGCTCGCTCACCACGCGCAGCACGTCGGTGATGAACGTCGGGTTGAACGAGATCTCGATGCTCTTCCCGTCGTAGCTCGACAGGTCGACGCGGATCTCGCTCTCGCCCATCTCCGGCGCGCGGCTCGACAGCGTCAGCCGCTTGTCCGCGTCGCTGAACGACATCTTCACGCCGCGGCTTTCCTCGTTGGTCAGCACGCTCGCCTTGCGCACCGCCGACGACAACAGGTCCCGGTCCGCGACGATCTTGATGTCCTGATCCTTCGGGATCACGTCCTCATACGGCGGGAACGAGCCCTCCACCAGCGCGCTGCTCAGCACCGCGCGGGCCGAGCCCGCGCCCTTGTCCGGGTCCTTCCCGCCCGCGGGCGTCGGGATGTCGAACGCGAAGAAGATCCGCGCGTCGGCGATCGCGATCCGCACCACCTCTTCCGGGTCGCGGGCCAGTTTCTGCAGCACGCTCAGCGCCTTGGTCGGCACGATGCACTGCACGCTCTCGCCCTTGTCGCCCTTGCCCCCGCCGCCGACCGGGGCCCGGCTGAGCGCTAGCCGCCGCCCGTCGGTCGCGACCATCTCCAGCCGCTTCCCGTCGCGCTTGAGCAGCACGCCGTTGATCGCGTAGCGAGAAGTCTCGCGGGCCGTGGCGAACACCGTGCGCTGCACGAGTTCCATCAGCGCGCCCGCCGGCTGGGCGAACACGCTCTTGGCGGCGTCGGCGCCCGAGCCCGTGATCGCCGCGGCGAAGTCCGGCAACGGCGGAAAGTCCTGCGCCGGATACGCGAACACCTTGAAGAACGCGTTCGTCCCGCGGATCAGGCACTGGTCTCCGTCGACCTCCAGCGTCAGCGTCGGCTCGTTGTCCTCCGCCGACACGATCTGGCGCAGTTTGTCCGCCGGCACCGCCACCTGCCCCGGCTGCTGCACGTCTACGTGCGAGACCGTCACGTGCAGCGAGGTCTCCGCGTCCGTCCCCGCCAGCACCAGCTCGCTCGACCCGCCCACCTTGCGCGCCGTCAGCTTCACGCACGACAACGCCGGTGTCGGCGTCCGCGTCGGCACAACCGCCGCCACAAGGTTCACGGCTTCCATCAGGGCGCCGCGATCGCAGATCACCTTCATTCGTCACCTCCGCTCGCCTACCGCACCGCGCTCCGGGAAGACACACCCGGCGCGCGAATCTCGGTCCGAGCATCGCCAACACAACATGTTGGGTCCACAGTGTACCAGCCGCGCAAGCTGACCGCCTATCCCCCCTACCCCCCCATTCCCGGCTCTTTAGGGGAAAGCCCCAGTCGGCCTCAGCCCGCACCGCCAAAAGCACCGACGCCCGGCACACTCGGGGCCGGGCGTCGCGGGCTTCTGGATTGGTTGGCTGGCGATTCAACGACGGCGGCGGAGGGCGACGATGCCGCCCACCAGCAGACCGGCGGCCGTTCCCGGCGTCGGCACAAACCCGGTGTACGTCGACCGCCGCACTTCCGCGTCTTGCGTCATCGAGTTCACCACCACCGTCCCGTTGATCGCCCCGCCGATCAGGTTCAGGTTGGCGCTCGGCGCGATCAACGCCCCGTTGAACGTGTTGTTGACCGTGATCCCCGTCGCGTTGGGCACATTCCACAAGATGCGCGAGGAGTTGGCCTGATTGAACCCGCCCAGGAGATTCGGCGGGGCCACGAACGAGATATTCCCGGCGGTCAGGACGTTGATGATCACCGAGTCGGCCGTGCCGAAGTTCAGATTCATCTGCCCGAGGCTGCTCCACTGGGCCGGGGTGATGCTGTAGACCGCGACGCGCTGCCCGCTGATGAGCGCCGGGGCGGCGTTCATGTTGCCGGCCCCGTCGAGCGTGCCGTTGGCCGTCAGGCCCGCCAGGTATGTCGAGATGGTGTTGACCTGGCTGAAAATCGACGTCACCTGAGCAGGGATGGTGGCGTCGAACGCGGCGTTCCCGCCGCCGTTGGTATTCACGATCGCCGACACCGTGCCCGCGAAGCGGAAGTTGCCGCCGTTGTTGACGCTGATGGGCCCGCCGATGACGGTGCCACCGACCGCGAGCCCCACGTTCCCGGGGGCCGTCACACCCTGCACGGCGTAGTTGTTCGCGCTGGAGAGGTTCCCGCCGACGATCGCCGACCCGTCGACTTCCGACGACGAGTTCAGGTTGGTCCGGACAACGAGGTTCCAGTCGGACAGGATCGATGCCCCGGCAACCACAGGCGCACCGACCACCGCAGCCGCCACCACAAGCGCTCGATTGAACATAGCTCTCTCTCCACACAAATGACGATGACACACCGGCCACCGAAAGGGTAAACAATGGTACGCCTGTAGCCCATACTGGGGGGGCCAACTTCGCAAAGTCTTTTTGTTAGGAATACAATAGGGCTGTCCGCTTTTACGAAGGATGCCCGGAGGAGCGCTTGGTGCTGGATCGACGTATGACGACACTCTTCCCCCGAATCAGCGGGCACTCATCGAGGGAGCGCTTGGCCTTCGACGACGGCTTGTTCAACACGCTCGGCTCGCTGAGCAGTTCTGGAACGTCAGAACGATGACCATCGACTCCCAAAGCCTCTCCATCGAGCGACGGCCGATCGGTGCTCGGGCATGGCGCGTGTCCGTGCGGGTCTCTGCGTGGATGGCCCGACGCGGCGTTTCGCCAGATGCGATCAGTGTCATGGGCATGGTGTGCGGGGTCGGCGCGGGCGGTGTGCTCGCGCTCGCCGGCACGGCCGCGCTCAATCGCGACGCGCTGTTCGTCGTCGCCGCGGCACTTGCGCAGATGCGGTTGGTCTGCAACATGCTCGACGGGATGGTGGCCATCGAACGGAGATCGCTCGACCAGGCGGCCGGCCGACCGCCACGGAAGCTGGGAGGCATCGGGGAGTTGTTCAACGAACTTCCGGATCGGGTCTCCGACGCCGCGACGCTCATCGGGCTTGGCTACGCCGCGGGGATCGCGGGGACGCTTCCGACGCTCGGTTGGCTTGCCGCTCTGCTCGCCGTGGCGACCGCGTACGTGCGGGCGGCCCTTGTCGTTGCGGGCGCGCCACAGGATTACTGCGGGCCGATGGCCAAGCCGCATCGCATGGCGATCGTCACGGCGGCCTGTTTGGCGAGCGCTGTGGTTCACCGGTTTTGGGAGGACCAACTGATTGCCGCCGGGCTCTGGATCATCATCGCGGGGTCGGCTTTTACCATTGCTCGCCGACTTGCGCGCGGCGTCAGAGCCATTCGATCCGCCCCGCTTTCTCCGGGAGACACGCGGTGATCTCCCGAGCCGTCTCGCACATCTGGAACCCCGCGAACGCGCTCGACGGGCCCGGCGTGCTTCTGATGCTGAGCGTGGTCGCGGGCGCGTTCCTCGCCGCGCCCGTGGTTGCGTACATCCTCAATCGCGCCGGCGCCATCTCGCCGACACTCCTGAGTGAGATACTGCGCCGGGCCGGGGCGTGGGTCGTGATCGGCATTCTGGTGATCGGCCCGATTCTCGCCGGGCGCGGCGCCACGATCATCATGGGCGTTGCCGTCGCGCTCTTGTGCTATCGGGAGTACGCGCGTGCAACCGGCCTGTTCCGGAATCGGGCCGAGTCCGGCGTCGTCGCCGCCGCCATCCTCGCGACGGGCTTCGCCGCGTTCGATCACTGGTACGGGTTGTTTGTCGCGATACCTTCGCTCGCGCTGGTGCTGCTCGCGACGGTCGCGGTGGTTCGCGACACGCCCAAGGGATACATCCAGCGCGTCGGGCTCGCGGCGCTCGGCGTGCTGATGTTCGCAACATGCCTTGGGCACGCGATGTATCTCGCCAACGACCAGCGGTATCGATCGATCCTGCTCCTGATCATCATCTCCGTTTCGTTCAACGACGTGTTCGCGTTCTGCGTCGGCAAGAGCGTCGGCGGGCGCAAGCTCGCCCCGCTCACCAGCCCCGGCAAAACGCTTTCTGGAGCGATCGGCGCGATCGTGCTGACCACGGCGTTGGTATGGGTTCTTGGGCGAGCAGCGTTCGCGGGCACACCGTTGCAATCGCACCTCCACTTGGTGGCGATGGGGCTGTTGCTGAGCTGCGCCGGGATTCTCGGGGACCTCACGATCTCGAGCGTTAAACGCGACATCGGTATCAAGGACATGGGCGTGATCATCCCCGGGCATGGCGGCGTGCTTGATCGCTGCAACAGCATGCTGCTCGCGGCACCGGCGCTGTTTCACTACATCGGGTACTTTCTCGGCGTCGGACTGGACCAGCCGACCCGGGTGCTCACGGGCGGCTGGTGATCGGCACGTGGGGAACGATGGACAACTGGACCCTGAAACCTGCTCGCGACCATGGACTCTCGCCAGGGCAACGCGCCCGCAGCGTCGCCAGAGAGCAGGGCCTTGTGTCGCTCGCCGCTTGTCGGGCGTGCTGGTGGTGCGTCGGCGTGTACCTGCGCACGTATCACCGCTTGACGGTCGAGGGCACGGAGCATCTGCCCAAGTCGGCACCGTTTGTGCTGATCGCCAACCACACGAGCCACCTGGACGCTCTTGTCCTGGCGTCGATCCTGAACAGCTCGCTCCGCTCCCGAACGTTCCCAATCGCAGCCGCGGACGTGTTCTTTGAGCGCCTGGCGGGCGCGATGCTCGCGTCGATCGCGCTCAACGCGCTGCCGATGCACCGGATGGGGCGCGGGCGCCACTCGTTGGATGAACTCCGCCGGCGTCTGGTCGAAGACCCGTGCGGGTACATTCTCTTTCCAGAGGGAACCCGTTCGCGCACCGGCACGCTCAGCGCCTTCAAGCCGGGCGTCGGCATGCTGGTGGCCGGCACGAGCGTCCCGATCGTCCCGTGCCGTCTCGAAGGGGCGTTCGCAGCGCTGCGTGCTGGTCAGTCGCTCCCTCGTCCGAAGCGGATCACGGTGCGCGTTCGTCCGCCGCTGCGATTCTCGGAAACTCCGAATGATCGCGCCGGGTGGGACTCCATAGCAACGGCGCTCGCGCACCAGTTCGCCTGACGGAGCAGCATCGGCGGACCGGGCAAGGCCACGCCGACACGCGCGTGGCACGCAGGCCGGCAGGTCTCAGCGCCAGGCTGGGCCGGCTCAGGCAGCCCCGCTCGGCTATCCGGCTCGCCGGACTGCCAGTTCGGCAGGGCCGGGCGCACCGCACCGCGTGCTCCCGCCGATACGCGCGTGGCGCGCCGCTTGCAGTACTGACCTTTACCGCCCTTTTCCGGAGTGTGTGCATGCGTATGGATCGACTGACGACGCTCGCCCAGCAAGCCCTCGCCGACGCTCAGTCGGACGCCATGACCCGCTCCAACCCGGAGGTCACGGGGCTGCACGTGCTCGGCGCTCTGCTGAAGGACCGCGGGGCGGCGACGTGGTCGGTGCTCGACCGGGTCGCGGGCAACGCGGGGCGCACGGCGGGCGTTGTTGAGAGCGAACTCAAGCGATTGCCCACCGTCTCCGGCAACGCCGTTCAGGCCGGGGGGGCCGGGCGGGCCGTCATCGACCTGCTGACCCGGGCTGAGCAGGAGAGCAAGAAACTGGGCGACGCGTTTGTCTCGACCGAGCACCTGCTGCTCGCCCTCGCCGACACCCCGGGCGGGGCCCGCGAGATCCTGACCACCGTCGGCGGGGCCGACCGCGGACGCATCGAGCAGGCCATCAAGCAGATCCGCAGCGCCAGCGGCGTGCAGAACGTGACCGACGCCGGGGCCGAGAGCCAGTACGAGGCGCTGAAGAAGTACTCGATCGATCTGACGGAGAAAGCCCAGCAGGGCAAGCTCGACCCCGTCATCGGGCGCGATGAAGAGATCCGCCGGTGCATGCAGGTGCTCAGCCGTCGCACGAAGAACAACCCGGTGCTGATCGGCGAGCCGGGCGTGGGCAAGACGGCGATCGCGGAAGGGATCGCGCTGCGGATCGTCAACGGCGACTGCCCGGAGAACATGAAGAACCAGCGGATCGTGGCGCTGGATGTCGGGCAGCTGCTGGCGGGGGCCAAGTTCCGCGGCGAGTTTGAAGAGCGCCTGAAGGCCGTGCTGCGCGAGGTGCAGGCCAGCCGCGGCGCCATCATCCTGTTCATCGACGAACTGCACACGATCGTCGGCGCCGGCGCGGCGGAGGGGGCCGTCAGCGCGGGCAACCTGCTCAAGCCGGCCCTGGCGCGCGGCGAACTCCGCTGCATCGGGGCCACCACCCTCGACGAGTACCGCAAGCACATCGAGAAGGACCCCGCCTTCGAGCGCCGCTTCCAGACGGTGTACGTCGATCAGCCCAGCGTCGAGCAGACGGTGGCCATCCTGCGCGGGCTCAAGCCGCGTTACGAAGCGCACCACGGCGTGAAGATCCTCGACTCGGCGATCCTGGCGGCGGCGAACCTGTCGAACCGCTACATCACCGAGCGCTTCCTGCCGGACAAGGCGATCGACCTGATCGACGAAGCCGCCAGCCGCCTGCGCATGGAGAACGACAGCATGCCGACGGAGCTGGACGAGCTCCGCCGTCGCATCATGCAGCTCGAGATCGAGCGCGAGGCGGTGAAGATCGAGGTCTCGGGCGGCGACGAGCCCGCCGGCGGCGGGCGCGACGCCCGACCGACACAAGAGACCGCGCGGCGCGAGCTCGACCGCATCAACAAGGAACTCTCCGAACTGCAAGAAACCAACCGGGCCCTGACGGCCCGCTGGGAAGCCGAGAAGCAGGACCTCGAAGCCGTCAAGACCGTCAAGAACCAGATCGACGCCAAGCGCACGCAGCTCGAACAGGCCCAGCGCCGCGGCGACCTGGAGACGGCCGCCCGCATCCAGTACGGCGAGATCCGCGAGCTTGAGAACCGCCTCGCCAAGGCCGAAACCGCGATGAGCGAGCGCCAGGCGCGCGGCGACGCGCTGGTGAAGGAAGAAGTGGACGCCGAACTGATCGCCGAGATCGTCGGCAAGTGGACGGGCATCCCGGTGTCGCGCCTGGTCGAGGGCGAGCGTGAGAAACTGCTCCGCATGGAGCAGGACCTGAACCGGCGCGTCGTCGGGCAGGATGAGGCCCTGAAGGCGGTGGCCAACGCCGTGCGCCGGGCCCGCAGCGGGCTGGGCGACCCCAACCGCCCGATCGGCTCGTTCCTGTTCCTGGGCCCGACGGGCGTGGGCAAGACCGAGACGTGCAAGGCGCTGGCGGAGTTCCTCTTCGACACGGAAGAGGCGATGCTGCGCGTCGACATGAGCGAGTACATGGAGAAGCACGCGGTGTCGCGCCTGATCGGCGCGCCCCCGGGCTATGTCGGCTATGAAGAAGGCGGCGCGCTGACGGAAGCCGTGCGCCGACGTCCGTACGCCGTCATCCTGCTCGACGAGATCGAGAAGGCCCACCCGGACGTGTTCAACATCCTGCTGCAGATCCTGGACGACGGGCGCCTGACCGACGGGCAAGGCCGTACGGTGGACTTCAAGAACAGCATCGTCGTGATGACGAGCAACTTCGGCAGCCAGATGATCCAGGAACTGACGGGCAGCGGCGCGGAGGACTGGGAGATCGAGGCCGCCGTGCGCGACCTGCTCCGCCGCGGCCCGGCGGGCGCGGCGATGGACGAGATCGGCAAGGCCACCGGCATGCCGACCAAGGTCCGCGACGCCGTCATCCGGGCCCAGCAGATGGTCGCGGGCAACGCAGGCTTCATGCGTCCCGAACTGCTCAACCGCATCGACGAGGTCGTCGTCTTCCATCAACTCAAGCGCGACAACCTGGCCCGCATCGTCGAGATCCAGCTCGCCCGCCTGCGCAAGCGCCTCGCCGAGCGCGAGATCACGCTCACGCTCACGCAGGAAGCGCTCGATCACCTGGCGGCGGAAGGGTGGGACCCGGCCTTCGGGGCCCGCCCGCTCAAGCGGACCATCCAGCAGCGGATCGAGAACCCGCTGGCGTCGCGCCTGCTCGCGGGCGAGTTCGGCCCGGGCGACGCGATCACCGCCGACTGGCGCGGCGGCGGGTTTGTGTTCGGGCGCAGTTGAGCCAACGAACCCAGTCGCCGCCCGCGTCGTAACCCCGGGCATGCCCGAATCTCCCGCGACGGCGCCGCCTCGGCTTGATCGACGTCGGCTATGGCGACGCTTGAGCGTGCTGGTTTGGCTACCCGTTGTCGCCGCGGCGGGGGTCGTGCTGTTCGCGCAGCTGTGGCATGACGACCTTGCCGAGAGCGGCGCTGTAAAGCTGGCGATTCACTACGCCGCCGCGATGGCGCGGACGTTCCTCTTTCATGCAAGCCTGGTCCTCGTCGCGCTCGGCGTGATCGCGCTCACGGCGCGGCGGTGGGCGCTCGCGATCGTCGCGGCGGCGGCGGCGACGACGGCGCTCGTGGGCAGCGCCGAGATTCGCCTGCCACCGACCAGCTCCGTCGCGGCGACAGCGCCGGACAAATCGCTCACGATCTTCTGCGCGAATCTGTGGTACGGGCGAATGGAGCCCGCGCGGCTGCTGGAGCAGATCGCCGCGGCCGATCCGGACGTCATCGTGTTTCAGGAGTGGACCCAGCGAGCGCACGCCGCACTGTCCGATGCGCTGGCAAGCAAGTACCCGCACGTTGTCGAAGCACCGCGCTCCGATGCGTTCGGACAGTCGGTGTTCTCGAAGCGCCCGTTCCTGAGCGAGCCCGAGATGTTCCCGCCGGGCGGCGGCTTCACGCTGCCGCAGATCGGCATCGCGGTGGACCTGGACGGGCAGCCGTGTTTCATCCGCAACATTCACCTTCTCCCGCCGGTGCGCCCGTGGATGTTCGCGGAGCAGCGGCGGCAAGCGCGGCGGCTCGCGGAGTGGTGCGCGGACGAGGCCGCGCCGTCCCGGCCGCACGTGCTGATCGGCGACTTCAACGCGGTGCCCGGTTCCCGCGTCATCGGAGCGATCGCGGACGCGGGCTATCGCCTGGCCCACGACGACGCGGGCCGGTGGCGTGCGTCAACCTGGCCGCTCGACGGCGCGCGTGCGTATCTGCCGGGCATCGCGATCGATCACGCGCTGGTGTCGCGGCGCATGCGCACGCTGGCGTACGCGATCAACGACGATGTCGGGGCCGACCACGCGCCGGTGGTGGTGCGCGTCGCGTGGCCGGCGCGCTGATGCGCGATCACGGGCACCCAGCGAACCAAGCTTCGAGGAACAGGAAGATGTCCTGCACACCCAGGCCGTCGCCGTTGAGGTCGGCCCGTGGGTCGTTGCCGAACCATGCTTGCAGGAAGTCGAACACGTCCTCGACGCTGACGCCGCCGACGCCGTTGAAGTCGGCGACGCACGTCGGCGCGGGCGGGGACCACACGCGCATGGCCAGTTCCGGGCGCCGGTTGCCCGTGCTGTACAACGGGCCGACCTGCGTCAGGTCGCCCGTCGGGCCGACGCGGAAGACGTACAGCCCGATCGGGTCGTTGCTGTCCTTGAGCGCGATGAGCAGGTTGCCGAGCGCGGCGATCGGGCCCAGGCTCAGGCGCGGCCCAGCGTCGAACGAGAAGCCCGTCGGCGTGATCTCGCCCGTCTGCTGATCGATCGTGAACACGCGGATGGTGTCGTCCACCGTGTGCCCCGTGAACAGGAAGCGGTTGTCGCCCGAGACGGTCGTGAGATACGGCGTGTCGCCCGGCGAGACGAACGGCGAGCCGAACACCTCGCTCGGGAAGCCCGTCGCCGGCGCCAGCGCGATCGCCACCACCGTGTTCCCGCCGATCGCGCCCGTGCCAGAGAACATCCACCGCCCGTCGGGTGAGATGCTGGGCTTGAGCGGCGGGTCGTTCGGGATGATGCTGGTGACGAGGTTGAGCGTGCCGTCTGGCAGCACTTCCCACTGCGTGATGTTCGGCGTGCCGCCGCCCAGCCCGCCGGAATCCTGCGTGTAGATCCACGGGCCCGTCGGGTGCGCGACGACGGCGGAGTTGAACACGCCCGACGGCTCGCTGTCGACGGGCGTCAGCATCGACGCAGCCGGGTCCCACCGGTACGTCAGGATCGAACTGCCGCCGCTGGTCCGCGTGCGCGTGACGGCGAGCACCGCGTTGCTCGCCCAGGTCATGTCCAGCGGCGAGTCCGGCGTGGTCGTCTGCAGCACCTGCGTAAGCGACGCGTCCGCGTTGACGCGGAAGATGCGCAGTTCCTCGACGGTCGTCGATGATGTTCCGTTGGCCGACGCCAGCCACCGCCCGTCGGGCGAGAGCGCCAAAGACTGCGTCCACTCGCCGCTGGGGTAGTTGCCCACGAGCGTCGCGGTGTCGTCCGCGTTGATGCGGAACGCGGCGACGGTGGCCCCGATGGGCGAGACGGAGTTGATCGGGAAATAGTGCGCGACGAAGACCGCGCGCGTCGCGGATTGCCCGTGCGACCAGCCCGTGACCCCGAGGCACACGGCGCCCGCCGCGATGGCGAGACGAACGGCCAGACGTTCTCGCGGCATCAGCAGCCCCCGAACCAGAGGGTCAGGAAGTCAAAGATGTCTTGCGTGGACACGCCGCCCTGCCCGTTGACGTCGGCCGAGATGTCGCCGGCGAAGAACGCGGTCAGGAAGTCGAAGATGTCCTGCACCGTCACGGAGCCGCTGGCGTTGAAATCGCCCAGGCAGCGGAGCGTGACCAGGAACGTGCCGCGGCGGGCGACGAGCGACACCGGGTCGGTCGCCGTGCCTTCGAACAGAAGGTACGACCCGTTCGGCGAGATCGCGAAGTTGTCCTGCACGTTGGAGATGTCGGTGATCACCTCGCCGGAGGCGAGCGTCGTGACGCCCTTGCGGACCAGCACGCGGCTGTCGACGAACAGGCCGGTGTTGCGGGTGGTGTCGGTTTCGCTGAACTGCGCGAAGTAGAAGACGCGCCCGACGTCATCGATGCGCAGCGCGCCGGTGCCGAAGCTGACGACGTTGAACTCGGGCAGCCCGGGCACGGGCGAGCCCTCGCGGGCCACGACCACGCCGCCGCTCTTCACGAGGACCGCGTCGTCGGTCGTCGCGCCGTCCAGGTCGGCCCGAACGACCCACTGCCCGGCGTTGTTGATGTCGACCGGGGCCGAACCGAACGAGCCCCAGTTGCGCCCGGCGACGACAGACGCTTCGCCCTCGCGGGCCAGCACGTCCCATCCCGTGCCGTTCCAGTTGATCAGCACGCTGTCGTCGGTGGTCGCGCCGTCGAGGTCGCCGACCATCAGCACGCGCGGCGTGGCGGTCCCGGCGAAGGCCATGCTGTGCGGGCCCGTGTCCACGTCCGCCAGGAAGCGCCCGGTGACGATCTCGCTGCCTTCGCGCAGCAGCAGCGTCTGCGGCGCGGCGACACCCAATGCCGGGCTGTTCACCAGCACCACGGCGCGGTCGACCGTCGACGCAATGCCCGGATCATCCACCGACGCGAGCGCCAGCAGCTGCCCCGCGTCGTTGATGCGGGCTTCGAAGAACCCGATGTACGGCGTGGCGGGACTCAGACCGGCCGCGGTCGCCGTCGAACCTTCCGGGATCACCGGCGTGCTGTTGTAGTAGATCCCCGAGTCGGTCGAGGTGGTCAGCCCGTCGAGGAAGAAGTTAAACGCCGAGTTGCCAGCCGCGTTGATCGTGATCGCGTCAAAACTCCCGAGCGTCGCTGGCGCGGGGTCGATGGCCTGGCCTTCCTGGAACAGCACGGTGCCCGGCAGCCCGGTGCTGGTGGGCGAGGCGTCGCCGCGGATGACCAGCCCATCGGTGTTGGTGTCCGGCAGGTCGGTGTCGGACTCGATGAGCCAGATGCCGTCGTTGTTGATCGCGAAGTTCTCCGACGCCCCGAAGTTAGTGGCGATCAGCGCGTTCAGGTATGAATCGCCCGCGAGCACCAGCGGGCGGACGGTGACCGTCGGCTGGGCGAAGACGGCGGACGCCGTCCCGCTCACGAGCAACATCGCGAGCGATAGACGGATGCGGGCGGCGGTGCGCATGGCGGCGGGTCCTGGTTTGGGTGTCGTGCGGCGGTACGGATCGGGCAGTAACGGACGGAAGCCTGACACACGAACCGCCCCGCGGCCAGCGGTTTCCCGCGCCGGGGCTCACTTCCCCGCTTCCCGGTGATCCGCCGGACCGGACGCCCCCTCACCCGACCCGCCGACAACACCGGGGCTCGGCGCGCGGGACACATCGCAATCCGCCGCGGTTCGGGGCACGTAGTCCGCCACGGTCGGTCGGCCTCGGGTTCTCCGGGGCAGGCGGGACCGCCGCCGGGGGGCGGCTGCCGGGTTTTGAAAGGGAGTCCGCCGTGTCAGCGCTCACCATCCGAGTTCTCATCGCCTGCGCGGGTACCGGCGCGATCGCCGCGTGCGCCGCTGCCTCCAGCCACCGCGAAGCCCCCGGCATCACCGCGATGCCCAAGGTCGACGCCACCGACTTCTACATGTTCCGCTCCTACGAGCCCGGGCGGGCCGGATTCGTCACCGTCATCGCCAACTACCAGCCCTTCCAGACACCCTACGGCGGGCCCAACTTCTTCACCATGGACGACGACGCCCTCTATCAGATCCACTTCGACAACGACGCCGACGCCCGCGAGGACATCACCCTCACGTTCCGCTTCAACACCATCAACCGCAACCTCTTCGTCCCCGTCGGCAATCTCAACGTCTTCGTCCCGCTGATCAACATCGCCCCCATCTCCGCGATGGACCGCTCGGGCCAGAACGTGCGCGAGACGTACACCGTCGATGTGACGTTCCACGACGGCCCGTCGCCGCGCACCATCCGCCTCAGCGACGCCCAGGGCGCCCGCAACTTCGGCAAGCCCGTCGACCACATCGGCGCCAAGTCCATCCCCGATTACGAGGCCTACGCCCGCTCGTTCATTCACGATGTCGACCTGCCGCGGGCCGACGCCCCGGGCCGCATTTTCGTCGGCCAGCGCAAGGACCCCTTCGTCGTGAACCTCGGCGAAGTCTTCGACCTTGTCAACCTCAACCCCGTCGGCCCGGAGAACGGCAAGGCCGACACGCTCGCGACCAACAACATCACGACCATCGCGGTGGAAGTGCCCATCTCGTTCCTGCGTCAGCGGCGTGCGCGCGTCATCGGCGCGTGGACGACGGCGAGCCTGCCCCGCACGCGCACGCTCATCGATCGCCCCACCTTCGCCGTCCCGAACCTCTCCAGCGGCGATTTCGTGCAGGTCTCGCGCCTGGGCATGCCGCTGGTGAACGAGCTCGTCATCGGCCTGCGCGACAAGAACCTCTTCAACGCCTCGCACCCGCGCGACGACGCCCAGTTCGCGAACTACGTGACCAACCCGTCGCTCCCGCTGCTGCTCAACGCGCTGTTCCCGGCGGCGTTCACGCCCCCGTGCCTGCCGCGCAACGACCTGGTGCAGGCCTTCCTCACCGGCGTGCCCGGGCTGAACCAGCCCGTGGGCGTTCGCCCGGCCGAGATGACCCGCCTGAACGTCGAGATCGCGCCGCGCCCCAAAGGCCAGCAGAGCCGCCTCGGCGCACTCGGGGCCGACACCTCCGGCTTCCCCAACGGCCGGCGCCCCGGCGACGATGTCGTCGACATCGAGCTGCGCGTGGTGGCGGGCGCGCTGATCGCCGACACGGCGTGCGCCCCCAGCCGCGCCCTGCCCCTCACCGACGGCGCGTTCCTCGATGACTCCTTCTTCGACGAGCAGTTCCCCTACCTCCGCACGCCCGTGTCCTTCTCGCCGAACACGCTGCCCGTGCCCTGACGACAAAAATCGACCCGCGGGCGTCCGGGCCTTGCGGCTCGGCGTCCGTTTCTCACCCTCTTGCCGCCTCTCTCTCTCATTCTCTCTGGAACCACGTCATGCCACGCACCCACCGATCGCTCTCTCTCCGCCGCGGGGCCGCGCTCTTCGCGGCGTTCGCGCTGACCACCTCCGCCCTGGCGCACGAGTTCTGGATTAGCCCGCGCACCTACCGCCCGCAGGTGAACACCGGCCTGGCGATCGAACTGCACAACGGCCACGGCTTCCCCGGCGAGAAGGTCCCGCGCGATGACAGCCGCATCGCGCTGTTCGCGCACTTCGGGCCCGAGACCTCCGGCCCATCAGGCGGCGTGCCGATCGTCGGCCGCAACGGCGACACCGCGGCGGGCCTGCTCCGCGTCGCCTCCCCCGGCCCGCACGTGCTCGCCTACCGCAACACGCCCAAGACCCTCACGCTCGACGCCGCCAAGTTCGAGAGTTACCTCAAAGAAGAAGGCCTCGACGCGATCGTCGCCGAGCGCGCGAAGCTCAAGGAATCCGCCGCGCCCGGACGCGAGGCGTTCTCGCGGGCCGCCAAGGCGATCGTGCACGCCGGCGAACCGGCGGACGGCGCCGCCGCACCCACCTCAGATCGCGCCACCACGCCCGTCGGGCTCACGCTCGAACTCACGCCGACGGTCGACCCGGCCCGTCTATCGCCCGGTCAGGAAGCCGCGTTCGTGCTGACGCGCGACGGGCGACCGCTCGCCGACACGCTCGTCCGCGCCGTATCCGCGGCGGACGCAAAGGCCTCCACCAGCGCCCGCACCGATGCGTCGGGCGTCGTCCGCTTCCCCCTGGCCAGCGCCGGCGTGTGGCTGATCAACGCGGTCCACATGACCCGGGCCGCGCCCGGCGGCGAGGCCGACTGGGAGAGCGTGTGGGCCTCGCTGACGTTCGAGATCACCCCCCCGCCCGCCACGCCCGCGCCCAAGCCGTAAGCGCGGCGCGCCGTGCGGCCTTTCTACAATCCCGCATGAGCACCCCGACCACCGGCCAAGGCGTCGTTCCGTTGACCCTGCGCGAGCGCGACGCCGTCGTCACCATCTGCCTGATGGCCGCCATGGCCGACGGCAAGACCGACGACGCCGAGCGCCAGCGCCTCCGCCAGATCACCGCTCAGTTGACCGGCTCGGCGGAAGCGGGCGACGCGGTCTTCCGGCGCGTGCAGATCTTCGGCACGACGCTTCAAGCCGAGGCCGCCGAGATCGACCACGCCGACCTGCGCGAGCAGACCTACGAGATGGCCGTCGGGCTCGTCAACGCCGACGGCGTCGTCAGTGAGTCGGAATCCGAGTTCCTGACGGCTCTCACCACGGCTCTGCAGCTTGACCCGGCCGTCGCCGCCCGCGTCGTCAACGCGACCGACACGCTCGCCGCCGGCTCCGTCGAGGCCGAGCCCGCGCTGGTACCCCCGCGCCTGCCCGCGCACGCCGCGGCGACCAGCGACCCCAAGGCCAAAGCCCACGCCGAGGCCGACTCGACCATCCAGACCTACGCCATCCTGACCGCCGCGCTCGAACTGCTCCCGCAGACGCTCGCCAGCATGGCCATCATCCCGCTGCAAACCAAGATGGTGTACGCCGTCGGCAAGGAGTTCGGATACACGCTCGACACCGGGCACATCAAGGACCTGCTCGCGACCGTCGGCGTCGGCATCACCTCCCAGGTCTTTGAGGGATACGCGCGACGGCTCGTCGGCGGGCTGCTCGGCCGCGCCGCCGGCGGGATCTTCGGCGGGGGCAGCAAGACCGCCAACCGTGTCGGCCAAACCGCCGCCGGCGCCGCCGTCACCTTCGCCACCACGTACGCCCTTGGCAAAGTCGCCAAGCAGTACTACGCCGGCGGACGCACGCTCTCTGCGATCGACCTGCAAACCCTGTTCAGCAAAGAGTCCGTGCAGGCCCGCCAGCTCTTCGAGCAGGTCGCCCCGCAGATCCAGGCCCAGGCCCGCTCGCTCAACCCGGCCAGCGTGCTCCGTCTCATCCGAGGCGGCGGGGTCTGAACCACTCCCGCCTGACCGCACCGACCGCGCCCGATCCTCGCGCTGGAGCACGTGCCATGCCGTCACTCCGTCACGCCTCACTTCCGCGCGTGCCCGTCATCGCGCTCGCCGCGCTGCTCTCCGGGTGCGCAACGTCATCGCGTCCCGATCAGACCGAACCCGCCGCGCTCGCCCGCGACGCCGGCCCGCTCGCGCCTGTCGCCTGGCTCGCCGAGCCCGCGCTGGGCTGGGAAGGCGGCGCCGGCGATACGTGGTACAGCGAGCGCTGGTCCGCGCCGCGTGACGGCCTGATGCTCGGCACCTTCCGCATGAGCAAGGCGGGCAAGCCCGTGTTCATGGAACTGCTCACCATCGCGGCCGGCCCAACCGACCCCGCCGCCCCGCTCGAGCTGCGCCTGCGCCACTTCAACACCGACCAGCGGGCCTGGGAGCCGCAGCCCGCGCCCGAGCCGTACCGCCTCATCGCGGCGAGCGAGCGCGAGATCATCTTCGAACGCGCCCCCGCCGCCGACCAGACGCGCCCGGGACGCCAGATCTACCGGCGGACCGCGACCGGCATGGAGATCCACATCGAGAGCGAGCACAACGGCCGCCCGCAGAACCTGGTGTTCAAGTTCACGCCGGCCGCCGCGCCGGCTCGGTGACGCGGTGAGGCTCAGCACCCCAGGAAGTAGACCGACAGGAAATCGAAGAGGTCCTGCGTGCTCACGCCGCCGGAGGCGTTGACGTCGGCCGCGTTCTCGCCGGCGAAGAAGCCGGTGAGAAAGTCAAAGATGTCCTGCGTCGTGGGCTGCCCGCCGGAGCAGTTGTAATCACCGACGCAGATCGCGACCGTCACCGGCGCGCTGGCCACCGTCTGGCACCCATTGGAGACCTCGACGCGGTACTCGCCCGGCGCGCTGGCGTTGAGGAACACCGTGATCGACGGCGTCGTCGCCAGCAGGCGCGTCGTGCCACGGAACCACGCATACGTCAGCGGCACCGACGACGAGCCCGCCGTCGCCGCGATCGTGACCTGCCCGTTCCGGCACGCCGCGCCCGTCGGCCCGACCACCGAGACGATCGACGGCGTCCCGAGCGTGAGCCCGCACGCCGGTACCGTGGTGTAGGTGTAGTTGCGCACCTTCGTGCTCGGCCGCGGGCCGAACGTCAGGTCGATGTTGGCCACCCCGCCCGAGCACTGGTGGCAGTACGACATGATCGTGCCCAGCCCCTGGGTCGCGGCGGTGCAGTCGCCGTTGCCGCACCCGTCAACGATCGGGTTGTACGCGGCCGACTCGTGCGTGTGCCCGCTCGAGAAGTTGTGCCCGAGCTCGTGCGCCGTCACGTACAAGTCCCAGTTGCCCGCGTTGAAGTCCCGCGCCGGCAGCGGGAACGACCCGTTGAGATTCGCCGACACGCCGTAGCCGTTGTTGTTGCTGCACAGGCCCGACAAGTACGCGATCCCGCCGCCCAGCGAGCGGGCCGAGAGCAGGTGGGCCAGATCGTGCGGCGTCGTCGGGCGGTTGGCCTGCCAGTACGTGCGGAACTCCGGCAACTGCGTCGCCGTGTTGGGCTGCGTGTACGGGTCGGTCGTCGTCCACGTCCGCAGGAAGGGCACCAGGACCTGCACGTCGGTGTCGGCGCGGTAGATCGTCGAGACCGCCGCCATCAGCGTCGTGATGTACGCGCTCGACGCGGTCGCGTTCCCGCCGAAACGCGTCTGCGTGAACTCCTGGTCCGCGTCGACGGCGACGCGGATCGCGCGACAGTCGCCCGTCACGCCGCGATCACCCCGCGCCGGAGCCGCCGCCCCCGTGTCCGTCGGCGGGATGTACGTCCCCGGTTCGACCACCGCCCCGCCGCAGCGGAACGCCTCCGCGAGCAGCGAGCGCCGGTACCCGGGCCGCTCCGCCGCCAGCGCCTCGCGCACGCGGCTCATGTCACCCACGTCCGTCGCGAGCGTGAGCCCGGCGAGTTCGCCCCGGGCCGCCGTCGCGATCGAGATCGTCCGCTCGGGCATCACGACAAACCCCTGCGTGCCGGCGGGCCCGAGCCCGAGGAACACGCGGCTGCCCGCCTGCCCTTCCACCACGCCGCGCCACAGTTGCACGTTCGGGCGGGCCAGCGCCTGCGGCCCCTTGTCCGTCATCGCGATGACCTGCGCGTCGGGCGTGAGCACCTCGAACCGCTCGACCTCGACAATCACCGACCCGCCGTCGGGCATCGGCACGTCCACGCGGGCGCGGCTGGCCGCTTCCATCGCCGCCACCACGCCCCCGTCCATCTCCAGCACCAGCGCCGCACCCTCGCCGGGCGCGGCGTCGCCCTGAGCCGGCGCATCGGGGCTGATCGCAGCCCGCAGATCCAGCCGCCCGCCCGCGCGCATGGGCCGGAACACCGGCGCGTCGTTCGCCGCAACCACGCCGGACGCCGCCGCCCCGCTCGACGCCGCAGCGCCCGCCGCGCTCGATGTGACGCCCGCCGCCGCCCCCGCCAGCGCGACGACGAAAGCCCCATAACGCAGCGTGCGGCACATGCCCATCATCGACGGCTCCTCTCGTCTGCCCCGCCGGCGCACGATCACGCCGACGCGCCGCCACCGGCGCCGGGAACCCGGGCCGCATGGCGGACGGGCTGTATCCGCACGCGCCGCCGCGACGGATCCGGCCCGATGAACACTCGTTCACGCGGGGCGTTTTGGCTTGCAGTTATGACGCCCAGAGCCCCTAACTTCGCAGCCTCGGGACTCCGGGATGGCCATCAGCACCCGGTGAAGTACGCCGACAGATAGTCGAACAGGTCCTGCACGGTCACCCCGCCCGCGTCATTGAAATCCGCCGCGGGTTCGCCGGCAAACCAGGCGGTCAGGAAATCGAAGATGTCCTGCACGCTCAGCCCGCCGACGCCGTTGAAATCAGCCGCGCAGCCCACGGGCGGCGTGAACACGACCGTCAACTGCGGCGAGCTGGTGGCCACGCCGATCTCGCTGGATCCGAACTTGCGGGCCGATTGCAGCCGCGTCTCGTTGCCGCGGAGCACCCACCCGAAGTTCGTCGCCGGGTCGTTCACCCACGCCTGCACGTCCTGCACCATTCCGGGGGCGGAGAAGGTCGGCGAGGCGGTCGTGTTGCTGATGTTGGTCGTCCCGCTCGGGGTGGCGACAAAGTCGCCGCCGGGCGTCGTCCACGCCGTCCCGGGGAAGACCCGGTCGGCCCAGGTCGCGTCGCCCGCCGTCGCGGGCGCGCCGGTGCCGCCCTCGGCGAGCGAGGTCCCTTCGTCCCACGCGGCGAGCATGCGGTGCAGGGCGTGCGCCTCGCTCAGCGTGTTGCCCGCCTGCTCAAGCCGCAGCGTCAGCGTCACGCTCGTGATCGTCGACCCGGCGGGGATATTCGCCAGATCAAACCGGAGAAGCGACCGCATGACGGTGCCGGCCCCCCGCCCGCCGGTGCGCCCCGCGAACAGGAACGCCCCCGCGCCGTTGCTGGTGTCGCCGATGTCGAAAATGCTGGTATCCCGCACGGGCACGAGCGTCACGGTGTCGGCCATCGCGGCACCCGAGCCGCCGATCGCCGCCGCCGCGATCGCCGCGACGACCACGCTCCGAACCGCGCCAGCACGAACCTTGATCCCTGTCGCTCGCTCACCGATCGCACGCATGCACAACCTCCGGGGGGGGGAACGTTCCGTTCTGTATACGACACATTTGCCCGGCGGGCCTTTCCCCGGACAAGTTTCTTGGTGGTTCGCGGCCCGCCCGCTTACGATGCCGACGTGCTGTGGCAGCCCTCACTTCCCGCCGAATACCTCGAAGCCGGGCCAGACGCCCTGGCCCGACGCATCACCGAGCGCCGGCGCCAGCTTGGCGCTGACCTGGTCATCCTCGGGCACCATTACCAGACCGACGAGGTCATCCGCCACGCCGACTTTACCGGTGACTCGCTCCGTCTCAGCCAGCTCGCCGCTGGCCGCGTCGCCGAGAGCGGCGCCAAGTACGTCATCTTCTGCGGCGTGCACTTCATGGCCGAGACGGCCGACCTGCTCACACCCGACGATGTCAGCGTCATCCTCCCCGACCTCTCCGCCGGCTGCTCCATGGCCGACATGGCCGACTACGACGACGCCCTGGTCGCCTGGGACCTGATCCACGGCGTGCTCCGCGATGCCGGCTGGACCGGGCGCGTCATACCCATCACCTACATCAACTCCACCGCCGCCATCAAGGCCTTCGTCGGCAAAAACGGCGGCATCGTGTGCACCTCCTCCAACGCCGGCCGCATGTTCGAATGGGCCATGGCCGGCGGCACCATCCCCCGGCGCGACGGCGAGAACATCAAGCTCCTCTTCCTCCCCGATCAGCACCTGGGCCGAAACACCGCCGCCGCCTTCGGCATGAACGTCGACCGCCAGACCTGCCTCTACGACCCACGCCGCCTGGCCAAGGGCGAATCGCTCGGCGGCCTTCTGCCGGAAGACATCGTCCGCAGCGACGTCATCCTCTGGGCCGGGCACTGCTCGGTGCACAAACTCTTCCGCCCGGAACACGTCGACCAGATCCGCGCCGCCGACGTCGGGCATCCCGCGCCCACCACCGTGCTCGTCCACCCGGAGTGCATCAAGCCCGTCGTCGACAAGGCCGACCTCGCCGGCAGCACGGAGTTCATCATCAAGACCCTCCGCGCCGCCGACCCCGGCTCACGCTGGGCCGTCGGCACCGAGGTCCACCTGGTCAACCGCCTCGCCGCCGAACTCAAGCCCCGCGGCGTGCACGTCCGCATCCTGTCCGACTGCCAGTGCCTGTGCACCACGATGTACCGCATCGACCAGGAACACCTCTGCTGGGTGCTCGACAACCTCGCCAAGGGCAAGGTCGTCAACCGCATCACCGTCCACCCCGAAGCCCGCGGCCCGGCCCTCGATGCCATCAACCGCATGCTCGCGCTCTCGGCGCCGATGGGTGCCGCGCCCGCCGGCGTCAAAGCCCCCGGCCCGAAGGCCGTCGCCATTCCCGCCGACGAATGACCGCATGACCCTCGTCTTCCTCAACGGCCGGTTCTTCGGCGGGCCCGATGACCCGCCCATCGCCGACGCCCGCATCGGCGCCTTCGACGCCGGCATCCAGCACGCCGTCGGCCTCTTCGAAACCATGACCGGCGGCTCCGTCACGCGCGGCATCGAGGGCCCGCGCAGCCACGGCGAGGAGCACGAGGCCTGGGTCCTCCAACTGGACGAACACCTCGACCGCCTGGCCCGCTCCGCCCGCGCGCTGGGCCTGAGCGACCGCCTCAAGACCTCTGCCCTCGCCCACGCCGTGCTCGAGACCGTCGTCCGCGCCCGCCTGCCAAAGGCCCGCGTGCGTCTCACGATCACCGGCGGCGACCTCTCGCTGCTCGCCGCGGCCCGGGCCCGCACCGCCGCCCCAGAGACCGACCCGACGATCATGATCGCCGTCCAGCCCGCGACGGCGTATCCGCCCGAACTGTTTCAGCGCGGCGCCCGCCTGGCCCTCGCCGACGCCCGCGCCAATCCGCTCCAGCCCTTCGAAGGTCATAAAACGCTCAACTACTGGTGGCGACTGCGTGAACTGCAACAGGCCGCCGCCCGCGGCGCCGACGAAGCCCTCATCCTCAGCGTCACCAACCACCTCGCCGGCGGGTGCGTCAGCAATCTCGTTCTGATCAAGGACGACCGCCTCATCACCCCGATCGCCCGCGGCGAGGAGCCCGGCGCACCCGCCGAGCCCGAGCCTCAATCAGACGACCCCACCCTGCCCCCCTTCGCGCCCGCCCCCGGAAAACCCGCCAAGCCCCCCGGCGCGCCCGCGATCGCAAGCCCCGTCCTTCCCGGCGTCACGCGGCGGTGGCTCATCGACCGCGCCGACCGCATGGGCCTGCGCATCGAAAAACGCCTGGTCACGCTGCAGGATCTCCTCGACGCTGACGAGGCCATGCTGACCAACTCGTCCTGGGGCGTGCTGCCCGTGACGGCCTTGGAGGGCAGCCCGATCGGCCCAGCCGCCCGCCGCGGCGCCGTCGGGCCCTTCGCGCTCGACTTCCGCCAAGCCTGGCTGGAACTAT
Organism: uncultured Phycisphaeraceae bacterium; assembly: GCA_964615765.1. Taxonomy (GTDB): domain Bacteria; phylum Planctomycetota; class Phycisphaerae; order Phycisphaerales; family UBA1924; genus CAZTQN01. The sequence continues at coordinate 13,710 of CAZTQN010000016.1, read as the reverse complement.
GGCCCGACGCCGCGTCGGACTGAGCCATCACCGCACGATCAGTTTCAGCAGGTCCATGCTGGTGATGATCCCGATCGGCACGCCGGCCGGGTCGACGACGACCACGCGGTGCACGTGAGCCCCGCTCATCCGCCGCGCAATCCCACGAACATCCTCGCCCGGGCCGACGGTGATGACGTCCTGCGTCATGATGTCCTCGACGCGCACCTCGGCTTCCGGCTCGATCTCGACCTCATCGCCGAGCTGCTCGGCCATCTCCTGAAAGAAGAACCCCGGCGCCTCGTCCGACATCGGCTCCAGGCAGCGGTTGATCAGGTCGGTCTTGGTCACGATCCCGATCAGCACGCCCTGCGTGTCGACGACCGGACAGCCGGAGATCTCATGCTCGCGGAACACGCGGGCCATGGAGCGGATGGTCATGTCCGCCGACAGGCAGATCGGCTCGGGCGTCATCACGTCCGCCGCGTACGCGCTCACGCCGCCCGCCCCCGCAAACGCCGCCGGTTCCTCGCTCGCGATCCGCTTCATGGGCCGCCCTCCGGTCTCCGCCCCGCCGCCCACCGATACAGGATATGCCTATCCACAATATCGGCGGCCCGGAGATTCTCCTGAAACTGGCGAGCCCGTTTCGCGTCCATTCCGGCCCCCGCCCGCCCATCAGCACCCGGCGAACCACGCGGTGACAAACTCCAGCACGTCGGCGACGCCGACGGCGGCGTCGCGCGTGAAGTCCGCCCCGGGCGCTCCGCGGTACCACAGGACCAGGAACGCCAGCACGTCGTTCACGTTGGACACGCCGTTGAGGTCCATGTCATGCCGGCACACCCGCTCGCACGCGTCGGGCACGCCGTTGCTGTTGATGTCCGTGTCGTACCCCTGCGAGATGTCGCACGAATCCGGGAAGCCGTTGCCGTTGCAGTCGTTCGGCGGCGTCGCCGGCACGATCTGCGCCACCGCCGCCGACGGCAGGCCGATGTACATCTCGCCCGCGTTGTCGGCGCCGACGCAGTACACCGCGCCGGGGTTCAGAAACGCCCGCACGATCCCCGGGCGCTCGATGTCCGCCGCGTACATCGTCGGCGGGACCGAGCACGTCCCGAACACGTACTGCCCCCGCAGCGCCGGAATGCTCTCGCCCCGGTACACCACCCCGCCCGTGATGCACCGCGACAGCGTCGACGTCAGATCGAACAGCGGCGGCGTGAACTCAGACGCCGGGATCGTGCGGCACACCGTCCCAGACGAGAAGCCGTTGACGGTCCCCTCCAAACACGGCCAGCCGAAGTTCACCACCTTCGGCAGCCGCAGGGGCAGCACGCTCACCTCCTCACGCTGCCCCTCGCCCACGTCGCCGATGTACATCCGCCCGCTCTCCGCGTCGATCGAGCACCGCCAGGGATTGCGCAGCCCCATCGCGACGATCTCCGGCAGTTCCCCGCTCGCCGAGGGCGGGTTGTCTGGCGGGATGCGGTAGTTCCGGTTCGCGTCCGCGGGGAAGTCGTCGCCCCGCGGATCAATCCGCAGGATCTTGCCCGCGTACGACCCGCGCGACTGCACGTTCTGCAAGAACTGCACGTGGTCGCCCAGCCCGAGGTACAGCATGTTGTCCGGCCCGAAGCCGATCCACCCGCTCCCGTGCTGCGAGGGCTGGAACGCCAGCCGGAACACCAGTTCCGACGACGCCGGATCGAACACCTCCGGATTCGTCGCCGAGCGCCGGTACCGGCGCAGCGTCGACGCCGACCCCTCGGGCCCGAACACATAGATCACGCCGCTGTCGGCAAAGGTCGGATCCGGCGCCAGCCCGTACCCGGCCCCTTGCGACCCGAACCCAGGGATCTGCAGCGCCACGGTCGACCGGGGCGTGCCCGCGTCGATGAACCGCACCCGCCCGTTGATCGACAGAGTCAAGATCGAGCTGGTCGTCCCCGGGACCGCGGCGATCGCCACCACGCCCGTATCGCTCCCCGCGATCGTGCGCGTCGCCGCCGGCCCGCCGGTGCACGTCTGCCCGCTCGCACCCTGCACCGCCAGCACGCCCGCCGCCCCGCACAGACCGACCAGCCACGTCTTCGCGCCGCGCATACGTCCGCCCTTAAAGCCCGCGGCCGCCGCACGCGCCCGCCCCGGCACGCGCCGCGTATACCGCCCGGCTCGAAAAGCCAATACGAATGCCTCGCGCCCGGCCTGCGCCGACGTTCAAAAAATTGACGATCTCACCCACCCCGCCGCCCCGCGATTCCCCACCGCGCCGCTCACCTCACGCCGCGACCGCGCTCGGCCCGTGCAGATACCGCACCGCCACCCGCTGCCGCCCTTCGCCGAGCGGCTCGACGCGCACCACCATCCCCTGCAGCAGCGACGCCGACGGCACCACCGCGCTCCGCCCGTGGGCCAGCCCGATGTCCACCAGTTCCCCGACGACCAGGGCCCGATCCGTCCCGCCGCTCGCCTCGCCGGTGCCGGGCGTCTCGACCTCGACCATCGCGCCGGAGAACGACACGTCGACGCTGACGGCCCGGTAGTACTGCTGCGTGCTCCGCCGGAGCATCTTGCCCGCGCGGGCCACGCGGAACCGCCGATGACGCCGCCGATCGTCGACGTCGACCGGGAAGACGTACGTCCCGCTGGATTGCTCATGGTCCGGGCGGGCGGCGTCGGCCGGGTCCGGCTCGTCGCCGCTCACCAGCCGCAGCACGACGGGCATGTCTTCCGCCGCCGCCTCCGGAGCGGGCGTTTCGATCTCGCGGGGGTCAATCGGTTCGATATCCGAGTGTGCGCGTTCGTCCACCAGCGGCCTCCGATCTTCACAAACCTGGCTCTCGCGCTCTCCCCGCGTCCCGCGCCAAATCGGACAACGCCGGGCCCACGCTGAGCCCGCACCGGGCCCAAGCCCGCGGATCCGCTGGCCTGAGCAGCGCCGACGGCCGATAAACAGGGTCCGATGCCTCCCCGCCGCCCGCCGCTGCACCTGGTGGACGACCCCGCGCCGATGCCGCGCGCCATCGGCGCGCCCACCGGCACGCCGCCCACCCCGACTATCACGCCGCCCCCCACTTCCGGCAGTCAGCCCGGCGCCCAGCCCGCCGCCCAACCCGTCGCCCAACCCGTCGCCGCCGCCGCCAAGATCCTCTCGCGCGACGCCCTGCTCGCCGCCCGGGCCCGGGCCAAAGCCGAGGGGCGGAGCGTCGTGCAGTGCCACGGCTGCTTCGACATCGTGCACCCCGGGCACCTCCGCCACCTGCGCCATGCCAAGAGCCAGGGCGACATTCTGCTGGTCACGATCACCGGCGACAGCATGATCAACAAGGGCACCGGGCGCCCGCTGATCCCGCAGGAACTCCGCGCCGAGAACCTCGCCGCCCTCGACTGCGTCGACTGGGTCTACATCGAGCCGCGCCCCACCGCTCTCGAACTGCTCGAGGACGTCCGCCCGGACATCTACGTCAAAGGCCGCGAGTACGAGCTCAACGCCGACCCGCGCTTCCAGGCCGAGCGTGACGCCGTGATCCGTCACGGCGGGCGCGTCGTGTTCAGTTCCGGCGACGTCGTGTTCAGCTCCACCGCCCTCATCGCCGCCCTCGAACACTCCGTCGACCCCTACCACGCCCGCCTGCAGCAGCTCCTCGCCCGCGCCGAACTCGCCGGCGAACGCCTCAGCACGCTCATCAACGCCTTCCGCGGCAAGCGCGTCGTCGTGCTGGGCGAGGCCATCCTCGATACCTACGTCCTCTGCGATCGCCCCGACGTCGCCGGCGAGAGCCCGGTGATGACCCTCCGCCCCATCGAGCACCGCACCTACGACGGCGGGGCCGCCGTCATCGCCCGCCACCTCGCCGCCCTCGGCGCCATCCCCACGCTCGTCACCGCGCTCGACGATTCCGACGCGGCCCGCGCGCTCCGCCAACGCCTGCTCGCCGAGGGCGTCTCCGTCCGCCACGTCCGCTGCACCCGCCCCATCCCCGAAAAACAACGCTTCCTCGTCGGCACGCAGAAGGTCATGAAGCTCGACCTGGTCGAGCGCCTCGAGCCCGAAGCGCGCGACGCCGACCTGCTGCTCGGCGCGCTCGACGACGCCCTGAACGACGCCGGCCGCGCCGCCGACGCCTGCATCATCGCCGACTTCGGGCTCGGCATGCTCAGCCCGGGCGTGCTCGCACGAGCCTGCGCCGCGGCCCGCGCCAAGGCCGGCGTCGTCGCCGGCGATGTCAGCGGCAAGCGCTCCGGCCTCTTGGGCATGCGCGATCTCGACCTGCTCTGCCCCAGTGAGAGCGAGCTCCGCGAAGCCACCCGCCTGTTCGACCAGAGCCTCCCCATGGTCGCCTGGAACCTGCTCAGCCAGACCGGCTCCCGCCGCGCCATCGTCACCATGGGCGCCGACGGCCTGGTCGCCTTCGACCGCCTCGACGCCGCCCCCGCGCCCCGCGCCGAGTGGACCAGCCGCCTCAAGGCCGAGCACGTCCCCGCCATCTCCACCCTCGCCATCGACCCGCTGGGCTGCGGCGACGCGCTCATGAGCGTCGCCACGCTCGCGCTCGCCTCCGGCGGGAGCATGATCGAAGCCGCCTTCCTCGGCGCCGTCGCCGCCGGCGTGCAGGTGCAGCGCCTGGGCAACACCGTCGTCGCCGCCGCCGACATCCGCCACGGCGTGGCCCGCGTCCACAGCGCCCACCTCGCCTTCGCCCCCAGCGAAGTCGTCGCCGCCCGCAGCCCCCGCGCCGCGCCTGATTGGACCGACACGCCGCCCGTGCTCGTCCCGATCGCCTCGCCGGTCTGAACGTGCATCCACCGGAGCCCCGCGCGTGATCGCGTACGTCATCCCCACGCGCGACCGCCCCGACGAACTCGCGACCACGCTCCGCGCGCTCGGCGACCTCCCGCCCCACGACGCCGAGGTCATCGTCATCGACAACGCCTCCGCCGTCCCGCCGAGTATCCCGCTCGTGCTCCCTTCCGGCCTGCCGGTGCGCCTGGTGCAGAGCCCCGCGAACATCGGGGCCGCCGCCCGAAACCTCGGCGTGCACGCCGCCGACCCGCGTCGCACCTGGATCGTCATGCTCGATGACGACTCGCACCCGCTGACGCCCGGCCTCTTGGACGCCCTCGCCGATCAGCCCGACGATGTCGCCGCGGTCCAGGCCGAGATCTGGCTCACGCCGCCCGACGAATCGCCGCAGCCCAAGCGCGAATCCGGCGGGCTGCCCGAGGTCTTCATCGGCTGCGGCGTCGCCATCCGCCGCGACGCCTTCCTCGCCGTCGGCGGCTACGACCCCACCTTCGACTATTACGCCGAGGAGTACGACCTGGCCGCCCGCCTCATGCTCCGTGGCGGGCGCATCGCCTTCGACCCGCGCTTCCAGATCCACCACCGCAAAGTCACCCGCCAGCGCAGCATGGACCGCATCCTCCGCCGCCTGGTCCGCAACAACGCCTGGGTCATACGCCGCTACGCCCCCGCCGCCGACCGCGCCGCCGAAACCCGGCGCACCATCACCCGCTACGCCCGCATCGCGCTCAAAGAGCGCGCCGAACTCGGCTACCTCGCGGGCCTGACGGACCTCTGCCGCACGCTGCACCGCCAGCCACGCCGCGAGATGCCCGCGCCGATCTGGGCCCGCTTCACCGGCGCCGCGGCGTGCGCCGAAGCGCTGCACTCTGCCCACGCCCGCGCCCCGTTCCACACCGCCGCCATCGTCGCCCCCGGCAAGAACGCCCACATCATCGCCGCCACCCTCCGCGCCATGGGCATCACCATCGACAGCGACGCCACCGCCGCCGACGTCCGCGTCATCGGCACCCTCTCCCCAGGCCCCATGCTCGACGCAATGGACGCCCTCGCCGCCACCCCCGGTCCGCCGCTGATCGCCCCCTGGTCGCCGCCGCGCGTACCGCCACGCTCCGCGTGGCGATCAGCATCCGAGTACCCCCACGCTCCGCGTGGGGACAAGCAGATAGCGCTCCGCCCCCTCGCCTCTCGCCCCTGACCGCTCGCCCCTACTTCACACGCAAGCGCTCCCGCGACAGCGACCCCTCCCGCACGATCTCGCTCAGCACCTCCCGGCACGCGGCCCTTTGCCCCGGCCACATGTACATCTCGTCGATCGCCGCCGCGCTCACCCACCGGTGCGCCGTGTGCTCCGCGTTGAGCGACGGCGTCCACGCGCCATCCACCTCGGCCGCAAACCGCGGGCTCATCACGATGCTGTCGATCGCCGCGATGAAGAACGGGTGCACCTGCTCGAGCGCCCACACGCCGCGCAGCATCGCCGAACCCTCGTCGAGCCCCACCTCTTCCCGCAGTTCCCGCATCGCGCACTGCGCCGCCGTCTCGCCGATCTCGACGTGCCCCATCACCGGGTGCCACGTGCCCATGAGCGGGTTGCGGGCCCGGAGAATCTGCAGGAACTCGACGCCGCCTTCCGCCGCGTTGCCGGAACTTCCGCCGCGCCGGAACACGTACACATCCACCACATCCGTCCGCACCCGCGGCCCGGCCCCGATGATCGGCCTGTACCCGTTCTCGTCCTTCACGCCGCACTCTCCGACGCGCCCTGCCCCGCCCGCGCACCCGGCGGCGTCTGCATCACGCTCCGCATCACCCGCGCCTTGTCCATCGTCTCCTCCCACTCCCGCCGCGGGTCGGACTCGGCGACGATCCCCGCGCCCACGCCGTAGATCAGCTCGCCGCGCCGCACATCATCGGCGCCGCCCGGGCCCGCATCGCCAACCACCACCGCCGTCCGAATCGCCACGCTCAGCGTCATCGACCCGTCATCGCCGATCCACCCGATCGCGCCGGTGTACAGACCGCGCGCTTCGGGCTCGAGTTCTTCGATGATCTGCATCGCCCGCACCTTCGGCGCCCCCGTGATCGACCCGCACGGGAACGCCGCCCGCAGCAGGTCGACCGCGTCCAGCCCGTCCCGCAAACGCCCCTCGATCGTCGCCACGCCGTGCACCACGCCCGCGTGCTCGTGCCGCTCGATCACCCGCGGCTCAACCACCTGCACCGACCCGAACGCGCACACGCGTCCAAGGTCGTTGCGCATCAGGTCGACGATCATCGCCAACTCCGCGGCGTCCTTCGCGCTCGAAGCCAGCGCCCGCGCCCCCTCCTCGCCAACACCCAGCGGCCTGGTGCCCTTGATCGGCCGCGTCTCCACGCGCCGCGTCCGCGCGTCGTACGTCAGAAACAGTTCCGGGCTGACGCTGATCGCCGCGTGCCGCCGCCCGTGCTCCTCGATCTCCAGATACGCCCCCATCACCGGCCGGGCCGCGCGGAACAGCGCACGCGCCAGCGCCCGCGTGGACCCTTCAAACGGCGCCCGCAGTCGGTGCGCGAGATTGACCTGGAAGACATCGCCCGCGTGCACAAACTCCACGCCACGGGCCACGGCCCGCTCATACCACGCCCCGCCCGACCCCCCGCCCAACCCCCCACCGCTCCACGCGCCAAGCCGAAACCCACGCCCCGCTCCGCCGACACTCGGCACGCTCGCCTCGCGGCCGTCACACCGCCACAGCACCGCGTCCCAAGGCCACGCCCCGTCCACACGCCGCGCGTGCACCCGCGCCGCCGGCTCCACGTCCCGCCCGAGTTCATACCCCAGCGCCACCACCCAGCCGCCGCCCGTGGACGCGCCACCGCCGGAAACGCTCGCCCCGACCGACCCGCCCGCCGCACGAACCATCCCCGCCAGCGCGTCGAGCACCCCCGCCCCATCCCCCGTGCTCAGCGTCCGCACCGACCTCGGCCGGGCCCGAACGTCCCACACGCCCCGTTCCGACGTCAACACCGCCAGCGGGTCGGCCGGCTCCCCATCAAGATCGAAACTGCCCGCGTCGGCCACACGAAATCCTACCGGGGTGGCCCCGTCGGCCCCCCACAAGCATCACCGCCCGCCCCCGCTCTCCGCCCCCACGACCCTACCATCCCGCCCATGCCTTTCACACTCAAGCCAGAGTCCGGTTTCGGCGTCGACGTCGAGCGTACCGACTACCTCAAGCAGCACGTCGACACCGGCGAACGCTGGGTCCTCAACTTCGGGCCCCAGCACCCCGCCACCCACACCACCCTCCGCCTGGTGCTCGAACTCGACGGCGAGCGCGTCGCCCGATGCACGCCCCACATCGGCTACCTCCACTCCGGCTTCGAAAAGCTCGGCGAGCACCTCGACTACAACCAGTACGTCACCATCGTCTCGCGGATGGACTACCTCTCCCCCATCGCCAACGACATCGCCTGGCACCACGCCGTCGAACACCTCTTCGGCATCGAGATCACCCCCCGCTGCAAGGTCCTCCGCACCATCATGGCGGAGATCGCCCGCATCCAGAACCACCTGCTCTGCGTCGGCGCCGCCGCCCTCGACCTCGGCGGCATCACCGCCTTCCTCTACTGCTTCAACCCCCGCGAACGCATCTACGACATCTGCGACTACATCTCCGGCCAACGCTTCCACCCCGACTGGACCCGCGTCGGCGGGATCATGAAAGAAATTCCCGACGAAGCCGTCTTCCGCAAACTCGTCAAAGACGCGCTCGACGACATCGAGGGCGCCCTCGCCGAGTCCGAAGGCCTGCTCAACAACAACCGCATCTTCATCGACCGCACCCAGGGCGTCGGCGTCATCTCCAAGGAAGACGCCATCGGCTGGTCGCTCACCGGCCCCATGGCCCGCGCCTCCGGCGTCACGCGCGACGTCCGCAAGGACTTCCCGTACCTCTGCTACAAGGACAACTGGGACGGCCAGGGCGCCCCCGCCGTCCAGTTCAAGGTCCCCATCGCCCACGAGGGCGACGCCTACGCCCGCTTCCGCGTCCGCGTCGAAGAAATCAAGCAGTCCATCGCCATCGTCCGCCAGCTCATCGACAACATCCCCCAGGGCCCCACCGACGCCTTCGCCGACAGCAAGTTCGTCAAGCCCAAGAAGCAGGACGTCTACGGCTCCATCGAAGGCCTCATCCAGCACTTCGAACTCATCATGTCCAACCGCGGGTGGAAGGCCCCCATCGCCGAGACCTACGCCTCCATCGAAACCGCCAACGGCGAACTCGGCTACTACATCGTGGCCGACGGCGGGCCTCGCCCCTTCCGCGTCCGCGTCCGCCCGCCCGTCTTCATCAACTACGCCGTCATGCAGAAACTCAGCGAAGGCCACATGGTCAGCGACATCCCCGCGATCATCGGCTCCATCAACGTCGTCGCCGCGGAACTCGACCGGTGACCACGCCCCCGCCCGACATCGCCAGCCCCACGCCCCTCGACCCAGACGCCCCCGCGCCCGGCGCCGGCCGCCGCGCCGCCCTGCTCATCGTCGGCGTCTTCCTCCTCCTCGCCCTCGTCGCCTTCTCCCTCTTCGCGGCCCTCAAAGTCACCGAGCCCGAGAAGAGCCTCATGGGCACCACCGCCACCGCGGATGACAAGCCCGACGACAAGCCCGGCCCCGCCGCAACGCCGACTTCGCCGACGCAACCCGCGACCGCGCCGGCGGCGCCCTGAGCCTGAGCAATCAGGACTCCCACGCTGACCGCGTACGAGATCGCCCGCACACGCCGCCGTGCGCCGTTCGGCACCCCAACCTCAAATCCTGATCACGTCGTCCCGACCGTCAGCCCCACCGGCTGCGGCCGCACCGCGTGCGTCGGCTGCAGCGCCAGGCCCAGCGGCGCCCGCTTCCCGCCCGCCGGCGGCATGCCTTCCTGGTCGATGTGCCGCTGGATCGCCATGATCCCTTCCAGCAACTGTTCCGGCCGCGGCGGGCACCCCGGGATGTACACGTCCACCGGGATGAACTGGTCACACCCCTGCACCACCGCATACGTATCAAACACCCCGCCCGTGCTCGCGCACGCCCCCATGCTGATCACCCACTTCGGCTCCGCCATCTGCAGGTAAATCCGCTGCAAGACCGGCAGGATCTTCACCGGGATCCGTCCCGCCACGATCATCAAGTCCGCCTGCCGCGGCGAGAAGCTCATCCGCTCCATCCCGAACCGCGCCATGTCGTACCGGCTCGACGCCGTCGCCATCAGCTCGATCCCGCAGCACGCCGTCGCGAACGGCATGGGCCACAGGCTCGACCGCCGCGCCCAGTTGATCACGCGCTGCAGCTGCGTCGTCATGAAGCCTTCAGCCGGGAGCGCCAGTTCCAGACCCATCGTGCTCGCCCTCAATCCCGACCGCCCCAACCAACCTCACCACACCGCCGCCCACCCCCAACCACACCCGTGTCACTCACTCTTCGGCAGCCGCGACCCGCCCGATTTCGCCGGCCGCTCCCCGAAGATCCAATCGTCCACCTTGCTGTTCTCTTGATACGACTCGGACACCTGGTACTGGTCCGCCCCGAACCCCTTCGCCGACACCACTCGGCGATAACACCCGGGCAGCACCATCAGCGCACCTAGGGCCAGCAGCACCACGCCCGCCGCGGCCCCGGCCATCGGCCGATCAGCGCGAGCCGGCACACGTCCCGATGTCCGCACCATGTCCATGCGGAATCGTAGCGCTCACCGCGCCCCGGCCCCGCCCACGCCCCCAACCCCGCCGGCGCCCTTCACCCCGCCCCCGCCGCCGATCGCCGCCGGGGCGTACACCCGCGCCGGCGGCTCCACGCCCTCCCGCGCCGGTTCCACGGGCACATCGCCGATGATCGCCCCGCCCCCGCGCGCGCCGGTCGGCCCCGCCGCCCCGACCACCTCCGCCAAGGACCGCTCGCCGACGGCGTCCAACTGGGCCCGGCGCATGCTGACGACGGTCATGTCGGCGACCTCCGCCGCGCCCGAGACGGCGAACCCCGCCGCCAGCACGTCCGCCGCGCGAATCCCCGCCGCCGGCCGCCCGAGCGTGTACACCGGCTCTTCCTCGCTGCCCCCGCCGCCCAACCCGTCGTGCTCGACGCGCACCACCAGACCGCGCTCCAGCAGCGGCTCGAGCACCAGCCCGACGATCGCCTCGCTCAGCTTGGCCGCCTGCGCGATCTCGCCCGCCGTCAGCCGCTTGCCCGCGTTGAACCCGCGCGTCACCGCGCCCATCACCGACAGCGCCGCCGCCGGGTCGGCCATCGCCGGGCCCGCGTCGCTGATCGGCCGCGCCTGCGTCCGCTTCAGCCCGTGCTGCATCTGGTACGTGATCTGCAGCCCGAACAGCACGATGAACCACGTCACGTACACCCACAGCATGAACAGCGGCACCAGCGCGATCGACCCGTATAGCTTCGCGTAACTCGTCGAATACGCCAGGTACTGCCCGAAGCCCCACTTGCCCGCTTCCCACAAGATCGCCCCCACCGCCGCCCCGCACAGCGCCGGCAGCGCCTTCACCCGCGTGTTCGGCACCACCGTGTACGCCAGCATCAGCAGCAGCGTCGAGATCGCGACCGTCACCCCATACCCCACCAGCGTCAGCGTCAGCGCCCCGGACCCCAGCGACAGCCCGCGCGACTCGATCGCCTGCGCCACCCACGCCTCGAACCGCGCCCCGATGTAGAACGTCGCCACCAGCGCCCCGACGCCCAGCGTCAAGAGCGTCCAGTAGTTCGTGATCCGCCGCATCCAGCTCCGCCCCACCGGCACGCGGTAAATCTGGTTGAACGCCCGCTCGATCTCCACCAGCATCGAGATCGCCGCGTAAATCAGCGTCGCCACGCCGATCAGCCCGATCGCGCCGAAGTTGATGTTCGCGTCCGCCCGGTAGATCACCGCCGTGACCCACTCCCCAAGGCTCTGCGTCCCCGACAGCGTCTCCACCGGCGGGCCCATCATCTCCGGCGACAGCGCGCTCGTCGCCCCGCCCGCCGGCGCCGCGCTCCCGCCCACCGCCGAGCCCGTCTCCACCGGCGCCGACACCACGATGTTCGACACCCCGAACCGCTCCATCGCCCCGCGGATCACGTCCGCCTGCGTCTGCGGCGAGGTGAACGTCCGCACCACGATCAGCCCCACCACCACCACCGGCAACAGCCCGAACAGCGTGCGATAGCTCAGCGCTGCCGCCATCTGCGGCAGGCGACTCTTCTGCGCCTCCGACGCCGCGCTCTGCAGCGCCCGCATCGTCGGATCAACCGCCAACTGATCCGCCGCCCGACTCCGCCACGCCATCCACTTCATCGCTCGCGCTCCTCCCCGCCATCGCCGTCGTCTTCGTCCGCCGCGTCCCCGCCGGTCTCCCCATCCTCACCGTCCTCACCGTCTTCCCCATCCCCCTCATCTCCTTCCGCGTCATCGTCCAAATCGCCGTCCATGTCCACCACGCCCTCGTCCTCGTCCCCATCCTCATCCCCGTCCGCCTCGCCCTCGATCGCGGCGTCCTCCTCCTCGTCCTCCGTCTCCGGCGCATCAACCGCCCCCGCGCCGCGCCCGCCGCGTGCCTTTTTCGCCGCCCGCTCCGCAGCCCGGGCCGCCTCTTCCTCCGCGCGTTCCGGGAACGCCGCGGCCATCAACGCCTCAAGCTCGTCCGCGGCCAGATCCCGCCACCGCCCGATCCCCACCCCCGCCAACCGCAGCGGCCCCATCGCCACCCGCACGATCTTCTTCACCGGGCACCCCGCCTGCATCAGCACATCCGTGATCGCCTCGCGCTTCCCCGGCCGGATCGTCACCTCCAGCACCGTCGAGTTCGAAACATCGCCCGATTCCAGCCGCGTCCCCGGCGTGATGTCCACGTGCACGCTCTCGATCGGCTCCCCATCCGGCCCGACCTCCCCCTTGATCCCCACGCGCCGGCGCAGCGCCGCCAGCACATCCCGCGTGACATTCCCCGCCGCCCACACGCGGTACGTCTGCCCGACGCCATACCGCGCGTGCGTCAGGCGGTTGGTCAGATCGCCGTCGTTGGTGAGCAGCACCAGCCCGGTAATGCCGTACTCCAGCCGCCCGACGGGGTACAGCCGCGCCCCCGACGGATGATCGACCAGGTCCATCACCGTGCGCCGGGCCATCCCGTCCTCTTCGCCGGTGTCGCGCGTGGTTGTCAGGGTGCGATCGGGCTTGTTGAGCATCACGTACACGCGCCGCGATGAGCGGGCCGTGAACTTCACGGGCGACCCATCCACGCGCACGCGCACCGTCCGCGGGTCGACGAGCACCGGCAACTGCGTCACCGTCTTCCCGTTCACCTCGACCCGGCCCTCTTCGATCATCCGCTCACACTCGCGCCGCGACGCCACGCCCGCGTCGGCCAAAAGCCGCTGCAAGCGCACCGGCCCGGCGAGCGACTGCACCGCGCTCTCGACCCGAGGCCGCATCGGCCGCCCCGTACGCCCCCCACGCCCGCCCTGCCCGCCACGCCCCACCGACCCACCACGCCCACCGCGCCCGCCGGCCCCCAATCGCCCGCCGCCTCGACTCCCCGAACCACCACCCGATCCACCACCCGGACCGCCGCCCGATCCGAAACCGCCGCCCCCGCCGCCCCTCCCCGCGCGGGGTCCCCAACCGCCGCGGCAGCCCGACGCGCCCCTTGAGCTCGCCGAACAACAGCGCGCTCAGCGCGATGCAGGTGGCGGACCCGATCGCGAAGATCTCGGCCAGGAACAAGCGACCCTCTCTTGGTCGGGCCGCACTCTAGGGACAGCGGCGCAGCTCTGCCAGGACGTTCGGGCGCGGCGATGCCAGAGATAAATCGGACGTCGCCCCGGATTGCGCCTAGGGTGGCGTCGCGGTGCCCTGGAGGCATCGCCGTAGCGGGGGAGATCAGCCATGGCCAAG
>CAZTQN010000015.1:0-86048 GCA_964615765.1 uncultured Phycisphaeraceae bacterium | reverse complement strand
CAAGAAGTTCGAGTACAACACCAACGCCCGCCTGTACAAGGCGCTGGAGCTCAAGCTCTTCGAAGACCAGCGCGACACCATCAAGCTCAAGAACCTGGTGAGCAGCGTTGTCGACGACGAGACGCAGCAGAAGATCGACATCGTCAAGCAGCGCCTCATCAAGCAGTTCGGCTACAACGAGACCAGCGCGACGGACGTGCTCAACTACGTCGCCAGCATCTTCGCGCGGGGCGATACCAAGAGCAAGTGAGGGCGATTGCGCGGCGCTGCTCGTCGCGTCGCCCGTCGCGGGCGTCGCGGCCGCGCGCTCATCCGTCCTGCGAGGTCCGGAAGTCGAACCACTGGTACGCCGTCGAACCCCACAGCGGGAAGGGGATGTCCATGCGGTGCCCGACGAACTCGTCCGCGGGCCAGCCGGTCATGGCGAACAGATGCCGCGTTGCCTCGGCGTGCCGACCCCACGCGGGCGAGTCGCTGTTGCCCAGCCCGCGGCCCAGCAGTTCCATGCGGTGCTGCCCGGGCAGGCGGAAGGGCCAGTTGGCGTCCATGTCGCCGGTGAAGGACATGGTGTACTGGAACACGCCGCACGACGGGACGCTGGCCATCGCGAGCGAGCGGTGCAGGTACACGTCGAACACCAGCCGCGCCGCCGGGGTCATCATCACCGTTGACGTGTGGTAGATCTTGTCGGGCCGGGCGACGCCGCTCATGCGGGACCCGACCACGACGTCCGTCGGTCCGGCCGCGCTGAGCGTCGCCGCGTCGATCACCATCACCTGCGACGCGGGCGCGACGCGGGCCGTCAGCGTCGGCGCCGGCGCTGACGACAGCGCGGCGATGATGCCCGCGGCACGCCCCCCGGGCGCCGTCGGACGCGACAGCGGATCGAACACGGCGCTGGCCTCGGCGTCCTCCTCGGTCGCGGCGAGCCCGAGCGGGACCGGGCCCGCCTGCGGGTTCACCTTCAGCCCGATCAGCCCGCGCATCCACGCCTGCTCAAGGCTGTCCGTCCCGCCGGGTTGCGGGACGATCGCGGTCACCATGCTGTACACGCTCATCTGCCGCCCGAGCAGTCGCGCGTGCTCTTCGAACAGCGTCCGGCGGATGTCCGCCTGACTGCGGTCGGGGCGGTGCGTGCCGGCGATCAGCGTGGCCTCGACGCGCGAGCGCAGGCGCCGATGGCTCTGACCAAAGTCCTCGATGACGGCCTGCAGGCGATCGATCGCAACGCTGACGCTGTCGGCGACATCGTCCGGAACGCCGCACCCGCGGGCCCGCGCCACCAGTTGCCGCATCGGCTTGACGCCGGGCAAGCGCAGGAATGCCTCGCACCCCGTCGTGGCGGGCTGCGTGGCGGCGATGACCCGCTGGCAGGTGTTGCGGTCGACCCCGAGGGCCGCCGCCATCGTCCGCACCGACCGCGACTCCGCCGGAAGGGCCCTGACCAGCCGCCCCATCTCCGCCCGCAGCCGCTGACCGACGGCGTCGACCGCGCCAAGCTCGTCAACCCCCAACAGCGCCACCGCCCGTGCGTCGGACGTCGCGAGCGGCCCGTCGTCGCCCAGCCCGTCCCCGCCGGCGTGCTCGAGATTGACGAGATTCACGACCAAGTATCGTTGACGAACGATCGGGAGTCAAGTAGATTGTCATACAATCGACTCAGAGTCAGCCTCGTTGGGTCATCATCGACCGCCCGCAATCCGAAACAGGCATCAAGGAGCCAGCATGTTGTCACCGACTCCGACGGTCTTCGTTCGCCGCCCTGCGCGTGCGGCGTGTGTGGCTCTGGCCGGGCTGGCGCTGTGCGCGGCGGTCCCGCCCGCGGCGATGGCGCAGGGCTCGTGCACCTCCGCATGGTCCGATCAATTCGCCCTCGCCGGCGTGACGGCGCAGATCTCCGACACCATCATCTGGGACGACGGCACGGGCCCGGCCCTGTACGCCGTCGGGTCGTTCCCCGGCCGCCAGATCGGGCGGATCTACAGCATCATTGATGCCTCGCTTGTGCCGCCCTCGGTCTCGGGGGCGTTCAGCATCGCCAGGTGGGACGGGCGGAACTGGAACATTGTCGGGCCCGCGATCATCTTCGAGTTCGACGCCATCAACACGCTCGGACGCATCAACGCGATCGACGTCTTCGACCCAGACGGCCCCGGCCCCCTGCGCGATGTTCTGGTCGTCGGCGGGCAGGGCAACGCCGCCCTCGGCAGCCTCAGACAGTTCACGCTCGCATTCGACGGGACGAACTGGACGACTCTCGGCAGCTTCTTCGGCGATGCCTCAAGCGACGAAGTCCGCGACCTGGAAACGTTCCAGGGTGATCTCTACGCCTGCGGGCGGTTCACCGGCGCAATCGCCGGCATCGCCCGCTTCGATCGGACCGTGGGTGACTGGGTCGACGTGGCGGGTGGTATCCCGACCACCGCCACCAACGCCCGCGCCGAACGCATGGCCGCGGGTGACGCCGACGGCGACGGCACCCCCGAGCTCTACATCGCCGGCACGTTCACCTTCAGCGCGACCGGCGGGACCGCCAACAAGCTCGTCAAGTGGAACGGCTCGAACTACGCCACTGTTCCCGGCTGGACGAACACGAGCACGCCCATCCAGGCCAACCTCGGCGGGCCGTCCGTTCTCCGGTTCCTCGATATCGGCGACGGCCCGGCCCTGCTGGTCGGCGACGCGATCTACGCCGGGCTCGCCAGCCCGGCCAACACCCGCGGCGTCGCCCTGGCCCGCCTCAAGAACAACGTGTGGAGCACCCTGCTCCCCCAGACCGGCACCAGCGCCGGCAACACCAAGTCTTATGTCTACGCCGCCGACATGTTCGCCGGGCCCAGCGGGTCGCAGTTGCACATCGGCGGCACACGCCTGCTCAACGGCGTCAGCGGTCAGCCCACGGGTGTAAGCCTCGCGCGGCGCACCGCCGGTGGCACGTTCGAGCCGCTGGGCACTTTCCCGCCCACGCCCGCGACCAACACCGCCACCGTCGCCTGGATGCGCCCGGTGGACTGGGACGCCGCTGGGCCGGGCGGGACGAAACTGCTCTTCGGCGCGACGCAGTACCGCTTCGGCACCATCGGCACCTTCGGCACGCCCGGCACCGCGAGCGAACTGCAGCCCCAGGGCCTGGCCCTGTGGAACGGCTCCGCCGTCGAACTGGCTCACTCCGGCTCCGCCCCGCTCGGGCTCGCGCCGGGCATGATCAAGGAGCTCGACCCCGACGGCGCCGGCCCCGCGCCGGAGACCCTGTACATCGGGCACTTCTCAAGCGTCGTCGCCGGCGTGCCCACATCGGGCCTGGTCGCGTTCGACGGCACGAACTATCAGCGCACGCCCGCGGGCATCACGGGGGTCGTCGCCGCCGAGGCCTTCACGCCGGCGGGTGGCACCACGGCGCTCTACGCCGCGGGCGAACTCCCCAACGCCAACGGGGCCGCGCTGGTGCGCCTGGACGGCTCCGCCTGGACGACGATCGCGCAGCCGTCTGCCAGCGACGACGAACTCCAGCCGCCGGGCATCGACGCCGTCGTCACCGCGACCGTCGCGGGGGAGCCCAGCCTCGTCGTCAGCGGTCGGTTCCGGGACATGGGCGGCACGCCGTCGCGCTTCGTCGCCCGCTACAACGGCACCGCCTGGATCGCCATGGACGCGGGCCTGCCCGCGCCGTCCGGCAACCCCAACGAACTCTTCCGTGCGCACGACTTCGCGACCCGCGTGGTCAACTTGAACGGCGAGCTGTTCACGACCGTTCAGCACACCATCTTCGACCTGACGACGAACCTGCCCGTCATCCAGCCGTCCCGCTTCTACCGCTGGAACGGCACGGCCTGGCAGGACATCGGCCCCGGCGAAGGCCGCCTCGCCGTGCTCGATCTCGGCGCTGGCCCGCGTCTGTACTCGATCCGTAACTTCCAGCCCGCCGGCTCCGACAACAGTTTCATCGCCGAGTGGAACGGCTCGGGCTTCGTCCAGGTCGGCCCCGGCTTCAACTGGTCGAACCCGGTCGCGACGCGCTCGAACATCCAGGCCGTTGGCGTGCATGATTTCGGCCAAGGAAAGCGCCTCATCGCCCTGCTCGACAGCCCCGCGACCACGTCCTCCGGCCCTGTCTCCGGTCTGGTCGCGCTCAGCGGCGGCCAGTGGACGCAGGTCCCCGGCGGGGAACAGCTCTCACAGTCCACCATTCTCTATTCGTCCAGCAACGCCGCCTGGGGCGGGCTCTACGTCGGCGGCGCCATCCGCGCCGTCGGCAATAACGCCCAGAACCAGAACGGCGTCGAGTCGCAAGGCATCGCCCGGCTGGTCACCACGTGCCCGCCCGCCTGCCCCGCCGACTTCAACGGCGCCGGCGGCGTCACCGTGCAGGACATCTTCGACTACCTCTCGGCGTACTTCGCCGGCGACCTTCGCGCCGACGTCAACGCCTCCGGCTCGCTCACTGTTCAGGACATCTTCGACTTCCTGACCGCGTACTTCGCCGGCTGCTGAGCCGTCCGTGCTCGGGCCATCACCATGATCCACGCCGCGCGGCGACTTCGCCGCGCGGCGTGTGTATTTACGAGCGAGCCACCGGTCGCAGGTCAAAGGTCATGTAGTACGCCGCGCCCCAGATGGGATACTCCTCTTCGCACCGGAACCCGACGAACTCGTCGGGGGCGAAGCCGGACAGTTCCATGAGCCTCCTGGTGAGGGCCGCCTGATGCGGCCACGCCGGCGTGGGCGCGGGCGCGGCGGGGTTCAGCAGCGTCACGGCTGGCGCGCCCGGCAGGCGGTCGTGCCAGTTCTTCCGCGGGTCGCTCGGGAGCGCCGGGTGCCAGAAGTACGCGCCGACGCTCGGCGGGGCGGCGGTCACCATCGAACGGTGCAGGTACACGTCCATCACCATCCGCTTGCACGGCTGGCGCGTCCGCAAGATCTGCGACCACGAAGGTGACGGCGTGTACTGCGGGTTGCTGTCCGGGCTCCAATGCCGCGCCAGCACCACGTCCACGCCCCGCGGCCCGTGCCCCGAAACATCGGGCTGAACCATCTGCCGGATCATCCCGTCGCCCGAGTCGACCGACGTCAGCGGCATCGGTGTGGACGAGAACTCCTCCAGCAACCCGTCGCGACCGCCCGGCGAGAGCGGCGAGCCCAGCGGCGTCCAGCGGACCTCCCCGGCCAGGTCGCCCGCGACCTGGCGTAGCTGCGTGTTCTGCGACGTCACGCACACGCCGCTCGTCGACGCCCGCAGCCCGAGGCGCGCGATCGCGCTGCACCCTTCCATGAGGTCCTCGCGCCCTGGGATGGGGCGCACCATGCACACGAACGTCGTCGCGTCGACGCTGGACCCGAGAAGGTCCGACGTCGCGCGGTGGAGCCCGCGGCGTGTCGGCGTGCTGGCCTGACGGTCGGCGGGCGGGTGCCCGGCGTGTTGAGCGCTCTCGGCGTGGCGTTCCAGCGTGCGCAGCCGGCGGACCGCCGCCGCGTGCGACCGCGCGAGCGTGCCGATCAACCGCTCATACTCGCGCACCGCCAGGCTGAGCTGGCTGCCGCCCGATCGGGCTCCGATTGCGGCTTCCAGGAGGGCGGTAAACGAAATGAGGCCACTGGTCCCGGGCCACTCCGCCAGGCGCTCGCTGGCCGAGCCGCGCGAGCGCACGCCCGAGAGCACGCGTTGGCAGACCGATACATCCGCGCCGATGGCCCTGGCGAGGCCTCTCGGCCCGTCCGCCGGCGGGCGCAGGCGATCGAGGGCACGAGCCACCTCCGCGGCAAGCCGATCCAGCGTGTGCCCGGCGGCGGCCAGCGGGTCCGGGCTGGTGCTCGCGCGTGCTTTTGAACGCCGACGGCTGCGCTGGGTCGCTTCCCGCTGCTGCATGGAAAAAGTCTAGCCGAAATCCTTGACACGGCAACGAATCTCAGTATGTTGTCCAAAACGATTCTCAGAAACAGTGACCGGCGGGTGTGCGCCGCGTCGCCGATCGGTTGCCGAATGCCAAACCCGGGAGGTCCGTCATGCGTGGCCGCGTTGCAGGTGGGTGGGTGATCAGGGTTGGCGGTGTTGTCGCGCTGCTCGCGGCGGGCGCGGGGGCCCACGGGCAGACCTGCGTGCCCGAGTGGTCCGACGTCTTCCGTGCCGCCGGCATCCCGCTCGGGGCCGTCCGCTGCGCCACCATGCACGACGACGGCACCGGCCCCGCCTTGTACATCGGCGGCGATTTCGCCACCGTCGAGGGCCGGTTCGTCGGCGGGGTGGTGAAGTGGGACGGCGTGCGACTCTCGCCCGTCGGGCAAGGCGTCGGGTTCGTGCTCGGGTCGGCCGGACAGGTCCGCGCCCTTGCTTCGGTCGATTTCGACGGGCCCGGCGGCGCACCGGCCAGCATCGTCGTCGGGGGCTCGTTCTTCAACGCGTTCAACACCGACGGCACGGAAGTGCCCAGTCCTTCGCTCGCCCGGTGGGCTGGCGGACAGTGGCAGCCCATGGGGGCCGACTTCACCTCGGACATCGAGGCCATCCCCGGCGTGGCCACGCTCATCGTCGCCAACGCCGAGAACACCGGGCCGCGCTTGTACATCGGCGGCGGGTTCCCCGGGCGCGTCGCGTGGACGAGCGATCTGGTCAACTTCGACGGGCTGTCGCCCGGGCAGTTCGACTGGGGCGTGGCCGCGATCACTCCGTTCGACGCCGACGGGCCCGGTCCGCTGCCCACGCGGATCTTCTTCGGCGGCGGTTTCAACGGCGGTTTGGTGGAGCTCTCGGGCGGGGTGCCTTCGTTCGTCCCCGGCACGATCAACGGGGACATCCGCGCACTCGCCGTGTTCGACAACGACGGCCCCGGGCCGGCACTGCCGAAGTTGTACGTCGGCTGGCCGACGATCCGCACGTGGAACGCCGTCGACGGGTGGGGCGTGTTCTCCGCCGCGCCGGAGAATCAGACGTTCGACGTCCTGACCGTGGCCAACCTCGGCGCCGGCCCGCGGCTGTTCATCGGCGGCGAGTACGCCGCGGTCCCGCCCGTGGGTCAGCCCGAAGAGCCGTACAGCCGCGTTGTGCAGTGGGACGGCACGACGCTCAGCCCGCTGGGGAGCGGGCTGCAACTGCCCAACAATGCCGACGGCGGCGCCGACGCGGTCCGCCGCGTCTTCACCCTCGTGCCCTGCACGCTGCGCGGCCAGCCCGCGCTGTTCGTCGGCGGAGACGGGTTCACCGGCGCCGGCGGGCGCCCCGCTCGCAACATGGCCTTCTGGGGCGGCTCGCAGTGGCTCCCGCAGTACGACGGTCCCGCGCACGGCGTCCCGGCCAGCAGTTGGGGCACGTTCTCGCTCGATACCGACGGTCCAGGCCCAACGCCCGCACGCCTGCTCACCCTCACCGGCCCATCAACCGCCGCCGGCGACGCGTTCTATCCCGGCGGCATCGCGCAGTGGACGCCCGCCGGCTGGCAGACACCCAGCCCGCCGCTGAGCGCCCCGCCCGGCTTCGGCCCGGTGTCGTTCATCACCTATGACGACGGCACGGGCCCCGCGCTGTTCGCCTACGGATCCACGACCGGAGCGCCCGGGGACCCGCTCCTGCCGCGCCTGGCCAAGCTCGTCGGTGGGGCGTGGCAGGTGATCCCGCACGCCTTCGGCGGCGGGCTGTTCGCAGCGGCCGCGGTGTTCGATCTCGACGGGCCCGGCGGCAACGGCCCGGTGCTCGTGCTCGGCGGCAACTCGTCCAACACCAGCTTGCCGGGCACGTTCCCCAACATCATCGCGTACAACGGGTCGTCCTGGGTCGGCGTCGCGGGCGGGTTCCCCGATGTGCCCCCCGTGCCCGGCGTGAGCAGCGGCACGGACCTGTCCGTCCTCGGGTTGGCGGTTCATCAGGGCAATCTGTACGCGTCCGGCCTGCTGTCCCCGCCGTTCACGTCGCCCAAGAACATCGTCGCACGCTTGACCGGCGCGACGTGGACGCCGATCGCTTCGCACACCGGCACGTTCGGCAGCTCCGTCCGCGCAGGACTGGCCACGGCGGACGTCGGCAGCGGGCAACAGCTCTACCTCATCGGCACGCTGCCGTACGCCGTGAACGGCGTGCAGATCGACGGCATCGGTCGTTGGAACGGGAGCACCTTCGAACCTCTGGGCGGCGGCGTCCTCCTGAACGCCGCGGCGTCCACCGGCACGGTCAACGCCATCGCCGC
Organism: uncultured Phycisphaeraceae bacterium; assembly: GCA_964615765.1. Classification (GTDB taxonomy): domain Bacteria; phylum Planctomycetota; class Phycisphaerae; order Phycisphaerales; family UBA1924; genus CAZTQN01. The sequence goes on along the minus strand of CAZTQN010000015.1, from coordinate 77,877 downwards.
GTTCAACGACGGCTCGGGCACGCAGCTCTACGTCTCCGGCGGGTTCGACGCCGCCGGCGGTCAGCCCGCGGGCGGACTGGCCCGCTGGAACGGGTCGACGTGGTCCGCCGTGCCCGGCGTGACCAGCGGCGGCCGCCTGGTTGTGCACGACGACGACGGCGCCGGCCCATCCCGCCCCGCCCTGTACGTCTGGGGTGACGTTCTCGCGCCCGACAGCGACTTCTCCGCCGGCATCGGCCGATGGGGCTGCCCGCCCGTTGCCTGCATCGCCGACTTCAACGGCGCCGGCGGCGTGACGGTGCAGGACATCTTCGACTACCTCTCGGCGTACTTCGCCGGCGACCTTCGCGCCGACGTCAACTCTTCCGGCTCGCTCACGGTGCAGGACATCTTCGACTTCCTGACCGCGTACTTCGCCGGCTGCTGATCGTTCGTCCTCTCCAATCAGCACGCCGCGTGCCGCACGGCGTCGTCCGCTCTTTGGGCCGGCGACGCCGTGTGTGCGCGCCGAGCGCTCCAGTGAAGAAGGCGGCGGGCGCAGCGCGGCGGAACTCGCCGTCTGCGCCCGCCGTGTCGTCGTCGCCGCGGAGATGGCGGGGGGTGGGGGGTGGGGGGTGGCGGGTGGGGGAGGTCAGCACCCTTCCGTCCACCGGGCCAGGAAGTCGAACAGGTCCTGCACGCTCACGTCGGCGTCGGCGTTAGTGTCGGCACGCGGCGAGCGTGCGAACCAGGCGGACAGGAAGTCGAACACGTCCTGCACCTCGGTCGCCCCGGACGCGTTGAAATCGCCGGCGCACGCCGCGACGGACCAGAGTTCCGTGGCCACGCCATCGCCCGCCGCGGAGAAGTACACGCGCTGGTCCGTCGGCACGAACCAGTCGGGCGAGGAATCGCCCGGGCCGTTGCGCAGATCGGCGACGCGGCGGACGGTGAGACGATCGACATCAAGCACCCACGGCTCACGCCCATAGCCCGCCGAGCCCGCGGTGAAATACACCTGCCGCCCGATCACGGTCAATCCCGACGGCGCGCTGAGCCCGCCGCCCACGTTGATCGGCGTGGTGCCGGCGACGGTGCCGTCGGAGAGGAACAGCACGCTGGATTGATCGGGCTGCACGGCGACGACGACGACGCGGTCGCCGACGCTGACCAGGTCGGACGGAACAAACGGCGTGGGACCGAGCAGGGTTTCGATCGTGTCATCGGCGTTGACACGGATGAGCTGCCGTCCGTCCGGCGCGTCGAAGATCGCGATGAGGCTCTCGCCGAGCGCGACGCCGGCGACAACGGGGCGCGTGGAGATGGTGGTGAGCGTGGCGGGCGTGCCGTCGACGCGGGCCAGGCCGGGAATTCCTGCGAACCGCGACGTCACGTACAACCGATCGCCGACCGCAGCGATCGGTACGGTAACCGTGCTGCCGCTGACGGGCGTGTTGATGAGCACGCCGGTTCCTTCCGGTGTCCCGTCGGTCACGACGAGTTCCAACGCGCTGCCGGCGAAGTTCGCCAAGACCAGTCGATCACCGAGTCGAACAGCGTTGGAGAATCCCGGCCGGGCGAACGGAAACGCGCTCGTGCCGGTGTCTGTGCCGTCGGTGAGCAGAATGCGGTTCTGCCCGAACAAGAGGAGCTGCAGCACAGACCCGCCGGGCACGTCGCCGATGAACTGGACCGTGCTTCTCGGGCTTTCTACGAAGATTGGTCGGGTACCCGGAGAACTGCCGTCCGTTGCCCAGAGCTGGCTGGACGACGGCGAGGTGGAGACCTGGACGAATCCCAGCCGAGCAAGCGGCGTGGCCGATCGCTGGCGATCCACAATCGCCGCGTTGTTGAACGATCGCACGAACGTCAGTTGCTGATTGCGCAGGGAGTACACCTCGACAACGCGGCCCGGCAGGCGGCGAGCAAGGACAACGCCGTTGTCATTGGTCGCGATCGGCTCGAACTCGCTCGCGTCGGTCTCCGTGTTCAAATCGGCGACAGGCCGTGTCCCGCTGACCGTCAGATCAGTGACCCATGGCTCGCTCCCGGCGTTGTCGGCGGAAGACGCGAGCATGACGGGCGCATCCGGACCGGTGCCCAGGCGGCCGATTGGAACGGTGAACGAAGACGGCGCCAGTGACGTGTTGGTGAGCGTGCGCACGGTGCGTGTGCCCGCCGCGGTGCCGTCGCTGGCGATGATCTCATGGGTGACGCCCCCGTCGATCCCGCGCGACCAGCGGGTGAACATCGCGCCGCCGGGTGCGTCTTGCAGGCTGCGGAGAAGCTGCTGCTCACCGCCGCCAAGGGCGAGCACTTGCGCAGTCCCAGCGTCTGTCCCGTCACTGCTATACACGTTCAGTGACTCGTTCGGCAAACCATCTCGCTCGCTCCACGCCCACACCCGACCGCTCGCGACGCGCAACGCAAATGCTGACGATGCCCGCGCGGGCGTGAGCGGGAGGCTGAAGATGGTCGTGCCGACGTTCGTTCCGTCGGTCACACCCAGCGTTCGCGGTGTTTCCCCTTGACCGCCGTAACGAACGAAGGCGGCTCGACCTTGGAAGGGAATCAACTGGTAGATCACGTTTGGGTTCGATTCTCCCCGGACCGGCACAGTGCCCGCGACGGTGCCGTCGGTCCGCCAGAGCCGGTCGTTCGTCGCAAATCGCCGTGTGGAATACACCGCGACGCTGCCGGTGCGCACGATGGAGCCGATCGGGGGAAAGTCAAAGGTCTGGAGGCGAACCGCGGTCGTCGCGCCGGATTCAACACTCCAAAGCGCCACACGCGTGGTGAACACCGTCCGTCCGTTCACGCGCGCTGCGCCGATGACGTCCTCGAACCCTTGCCCCGCCGGAAACTGCACCGCCGCAGTGCCGCTCCCGTTCGCCCCGGCGATCAGGATCTGCTGCGCATCCGGATCAACCAGCACCAGCCCCCCCTCGACGGTCACGATGCGCAGCCCCGGTCGAACGCCCGTCGGCGGCGTGATGTCCGCCGTCACGCGTGTGCCGCCGGTCGTGCCGTCCGTGAACCACAGTTCCGTGCGGCCGGTCGCGTTGGTGGCGACGAACACGTACCCACCCGCGCTCCGCGTGAACAGGCGTGGGCGCGTCGTGTTGCTGCCCGTGAAGGTCGCGATCGCCGCGGTTCCGCCGGTCGTGCCGTCGGTGCGCCACAAGGTCTCGTTCAGCGGATCGTCCGTGCTGCGGAACAGCACGAGGCCCTCACCGATGGGCAGCGGCTTGCCGGTGATGGGCCGGTGCGGCCCGAAGACGCCGGGGGCGATGGGGACCGTGCCGGCCGAGGTTCCGTCGGTGACCAGCAGCGGGTCGCCCGCGTCGGTGTCACGCGCGATGAGGATCGAGCGTCCCGGCGCGACCGGCGCCGTTCGCAGCGCGTGCGACGCGCTGAACACGCGCGTCTGCGTCGCATCGCCCACGAGCGTCGGCGTCGACTGCCCGCCCGCCGCGGCGACCGCGCACCCGCACAGCAGCCCACCCAGAATCCGACCAAGCCCCGATCGCGTGCGCACGGACATCGTTCAGCCTCGCTTTGTTCGGCTTCAGCCTCGCCGCGCCAGTGCGGACGGGTTCAGCCCCCAATAAGAAGTACGAGGCGTCGTCTCGCGGCCTGCGCGAGCGTGCGGAAATTTCCACGCTTCAACCTGGGCAGTTCACCCGAGCGCCGTCAGTTCGCGCCCCACCCAAGTTCCGCCAGCCGGGCCAGCCGGCGCGGCTCGGATTGCGTCAGCCACGGGTCCTGCGACAGCAACCGGTGGGCCGCGGCGAAGTGCGGGCGGGCCGCGTCGGGCTTGTGCATGCCCAAGAGGCACTCGCCCAGTTCTTCCTGCACGAACCCGTCGGGTGTGCCGCGACGGTCGTGCTCGGCTTCGAGTTCGCGCTGCAGGTGCAGCGCCTCGGCGAGCCGCCCGAGCGAGCGCAGGCACCGCCCGACGCACCACCGCGCAACCAGGATCGGCTCGACCTGCCCCGCCGCCTCGCGGGCCGTGAGCGCCACCTGAAAGCACTCGAGCGCCCGCGCGTAGTCCGCGTGGTCGTGGTAGTGCCAGCCGATGTTGTTGCTCAGGCTCGCGACCCACCGGCGGGCCCGAGGGTCGGGCGAGGCCTGCGCGATCTCCATCGCGCGCACGTTCCACGCCATGCCCCGCTCGCCGCGGACGACGATCCCGAGCATGTGTGCCGCGTCGACGGCCAGCGCGTCAAGCCCGCCCGCGACGGCGGCCTCGAACGCGGCTTCGAACAGCGGCGTCGCCGCGTCCTTGTCGCCCGCGGAGTTCCGCACGCGCCCGCGCTCCATCAGAATCAGCACGCGGCTGAGCGTCCGCGCGTCCGCCGCGCCCGCGTCCTCCGCCGGCGCGCCCCCCGCCAACATCTCCGCCTGATCCAGCAGCGCGTCGGCCTCCGCGAACTTGCGCTGCAGCCCAACGGCCCGGGCCCGCTGGCTGAGCAGGGCCGCGTGCAGCTCGGCGTTACCCGTCGCCCCGGCGCTCGCCGCGATGAACCGCCGCTCCGACCCCGCCGGGTCCGCGAACGACCACGCGCCGTCGATCAGTTCCAGAATCTCGCCGCTCGTCAGCACCATGCCCACGCGTTCCTGCTTTATGCGCCCGCGGCCTGCGCTCCGGCGCTCGGAGCGGTCGGCTTGCTCATGATCGCGCTCAGGTAGTTCGTCTCTTTCCACTGCACACGGTCGATGACGCGGTACCCGTGCCGCTCGTACATCTTCACCAGCCACTCCGCCGGTTCCGGCGTGGACAGCGCGATCTCCTTCGCCCCCGTCTCCGCCGCACGCCGCTCGGCGGTCTGCATGAGCACCACGCCGATCCCGCGGCCTTGCAGTTCGGGCTCGACGGCGAACTGGCTGAAGCTGGCGACATCGCCGCGCTCGAACCAGGGGATCCGCGTCGCCCCGCCGACGCCCGAGCCCGCCGTGCTCGCCGCGTCCTTGAACAGGATCGTCCCGACAACCTTCCCGACGTACGTCGCGACAAAGCACTCCCCGCCGCTGATGCGGCGACGGGTGACTTCCTCCGGCTGGAACGCGGCCAGGGCCTTGATCCCGCGGTCCGCGTGCTGCTTGTACGCGCGGTGCAGCAGGGCCGTGAGGTGGGCCAGCGAATCGTCCGCCTCCAGCGGACGCACACGGATCTTGTTCGACAGTCGCTCGACGACGCTCGGCATGGGTATCCAAGGATATTCGGATCACCCGCCGCGCGATTCCGGCCCGCCCGGGCCCGGCTTCTACAGTCACCCGATGTCGCGATCCGCCGTGCAAACGCCCCAGCCCACCTCGCCCATCCCCGCCGCCGGGGTGTGCACGCTCCGCGCCCGCTACTGCGAGTGCGACCCGATGGGCGTGGTCCATCACGCCGCGTACATCCCCTGGCTCGAGATCGGCCGCACCGAACTGCTGCGTTCCGCCGGCGTCTCCTACGCGCAGCTCGAAGCCGCCGGCGTGTTCCTGGTCATCGTCAAACTCGACGTCTCCTACAAGCGTCCGGCGTACTACGACGACCTGATCGAGATCCGCACGCGCGTCGTCGGCCCGCCCTCACGCGTCAAGATTCGGCACGAGTACGAACTCGTCCGCGCGACCGATCCCGCCGCCGCCGCCCACCACGCCACGTCCGCCTCGCCCGCCTCACCCGCGGCCAACATCGCGCAGGTCCGCACGCCCGGCGAGATCCTTGTTACAGGCTCATCGCTGCTGGCCTGCGTCGATCGCACCGGCCGCCCCGCGCCGCTGCCCGATTGGCTCGTGGCCCCCGAGAGCGCCGGGTAACCATCAACATCCGCGCGGCGGTGCAATACCCCGCCCGCACGTGCGTTCTTGATCCCGTGGAGAAGACGGCTGCTGCGTGCTCGGCACGCAAGGAGTAGTCATGCCTCGTTGCATCCAGGGACTCAAGGGGTTCGTCGCCGCCGCCACCATCTTCACCGCCGGCCTCGCCGGACTGCCCGCCAGCGTCCACGCTGATCCGGGCGGCGGGGGCACGGGTGGCGGGGCCGGGCAGCCGGCACCAACCCCCGCACAGATCGCCCGTCGCACCACCGTTCGCATCCAGGCCGTCGCCGAACTCGCCACCCGCGACATCCGCGAGATCGCGCTGAAGGCCGCTCAGCGGATCGTTCGCGCGGCCCGCGCCGGCGCGACCGATGACCAGATCACCGCGATCGGCGCCGACGCCATTACCCGCATCACCACACGGGCCACCAACGCCCTCGCCCGGATCGACGCGCTGAAGACCGAAGGGCTGACCCGCATCACCGACGCCGGCGGCGACGCCGACGCAGCGGCCCAGGTCGAGCAGGCCGCGACCAACGCCGGCGCCCGAGTGAATCAGGTCAAGGACAACAGCCTCGCCCGCGTGAACGCGGTCGTGACCCGAGCGACCGCTTCCGACCCGGCCCCCAACCCGTAACCGCGGTGCAAGCCGCGCTCGCAGGTCCATCTTCTCCAAGGGCGGCCGGCGCGCGTGCGCCGCGCCGCTCTTTCCGCGCGCCCCGCAATCCGCACGCGGTTCAGCCCATCAGACCGATCGCCTCGCTCACCGTGCGCGTCCGCAGCAGTTCCACGCCCTTGACGCGTAGGTCGGCGCTCGCGCGCCCGTCGGCGAGCACGACCCGCCGGAACCCCAGCCGCGCCGCCTCGCTCACGCGCTGCTCGAGCTGTGTCACGGCGCGAACCTCGCCCCCGAGGCCGATCTCGCCGACGACCGCCGTGCCAGGCTCCAGCCCGCGCTTGTAGTGCGAGCCCGCGATCGCCAGCAGCAGCGCCAGGTCCGCCGCCGGCTCAACGGCGCGGATCCCGCCGACGCTCGACGCGAAGATGTCCCGGTCCGCCAGGCGCAGCTCGGCGTGCTGCTCCAGCACCGCGACGATCATCGCGAGCCTGCCCGTGTCCAGCCCCGAACTCTTCCGCTTCGCCGCGCCGAGGAACCCCGTCGCCGTCAGCGCCTGGATCTCGACCATCAGGCACCGCGACCCGGTCATCAGCGGCACCACCGCCGCCCCGATCTTGCGCGTCCCGGTGACGCTCTCCTCAAGCGCCCCCGCGCTCAGCCCGCCCTGCACCTGCTTGAGCCCCGTGCCCGTCATCTCGAACACGCCGATCTCGAGCGTCGTGCCGAACCGGTTCTTCACCGCCCGCAGCACGCGGTACGCGTGGTACCGATCGCCCTCGAAGTACAGCACCGCGTCGACCAGGTGCTCGAGCAATCGCGGCCCGGCCAGTTGCCCGTCCTTGGTCACATGCCCCACCAGCACGACGGCGATCCCGCTCACCTTCGCGAGATACACCAACTCCGCCGCGCACCGCCGCAGCTGCGCCACCGACCCCGGCGCCGCCGACAGGTCCGCCTTGTAGATCATCTGCACCGAGTCGATCACCAGCACCCGCGGCAGCAGCTTCCGCGTCTGCTCAACAATCCGCGCGAGGTTGGTATCGCTCAACACGAACAGCCCCGGCGCCTCCGTCACGCCCAGCCGCGACGCCCGCATCGCCACCTGCTCGGCGGACTCTTCGCTCGAGACATACAGCACATGGGCCCGCTCGCCGCCCGCGCCCGCGCTGGCCGCGCTCGATTCGCCGCGTGCCCCCGCCCGCGCCCACGCGCCGGCGGCTTGTAGAAGCAGCGTGCTCTTGCCGATGCCCGGATCGCCGCCCACCAGCACGACCGACCCCGGCACCAGCCCGCCGCCCAGCACGCGGTCGAGCTCGTCCACGCGCGTCACCAGCCGCACCGAGCCCGGGATGGTCCCGCCCTCGCCCTGCGCGACCTGCATGATGGGCCGCGCGCCCGGCGACGCGGCCCCGCCCGCCTCCGCGTCCGTCGCCGCCGCGCCGCTCTGCCAAGCCTCGATCAACCCGCGCTGCGGATCCGCCCCGGCGGACTTTTCGACGCGTTCTTCCTCAAGCGCGTCCCACGCGCCGCAGTCCGGGCATTTCCCCATCCAGCGCGACTGGACCCCGCCGCAGGACCGACACGTGAACACGATTCGCGATTTGCTCATCCGGAAATCTGCCCCCGGGCGGGAAGCCTTCGCCCAGTGTGAAGGTCCCAATCGCCGATGCGGCTCGGCTTTTGCCACGCCGCGTGTATCTTTCGCTGACGGACCGCCTCCTGTCGGGACACCGACCGAGGCGACTGCGGGAACGGGCCGGGCGACCGGTCGGCCCCGCACCGCAGCGCAAAGGAGTTCAAAGATGATGCGTTCACGTGATTCGCTGTCCCGTCTCGTCCGCCCCCTGGCGATCGCCCTCGTGCTGGCCGGCGGCCTGCCCGCCGCCGCCCACGCCGACGACGACCGCGGCTCCAACCCTGTTCTCCGGGGCAGTGTACGGGTTTCGGTCGAGCGCAGCGTGCAGCAGATCCGCGCCGAGAGCCAGCGCACCACCGCGCGGCTCAACGCCATCCGCGTCAACTTCATCAACGCCGTCGATCGCGACGACGATGACGACCGCACCATCCCCCGCGGCCGCGTTGAACAGGCCGAAAGCCGCGCCCTGGCCCGCGTCGATACCGCCGCGAGCACCGGCACGCAGCGCGTCACCGCCGCCCGCGACGCCGCGCTCGCTCGCCCGAACCTGACGCAGAACCAGATCGACCGCATCAACCTGGCCGCCGACAACGCCCTGCGTCAGATCAACCAGAGCCGGGACCGCGCCCGCACGTCAATCGCCCGCGCCGCCGACCGAGCTCTCAACGAGAACACGTCCAACAACACCTCCAACAACACGAGCAACAACAGCTCGAACAACACGTCCAACAACACCTCAAACAACACCTCGAACAACACCTCGAACAACACGAGCAATAACAGCTCGAACAACTCCTCGAACAACTCGAGCAACAACAGCTCGAACAACTCGTCCAACAACACGAGCAACAACAGCTCGAACAACTCGTCCAACAACTCGAGCAACAACAGCTCGAACAACAGCTCCAACGACTCGAGCGATAACGACAACGACTAAGCCCGAAGGGGTGTACCTCCCATCCCGCTGGACTTGCCCCGGGCGTGCGCCGCACGTGCGCCCGGGGCCGTTTGTTTTCTGGTCCGAGTACCCCTTTCCGCACCGCATCCCTTGCCCCCATCCCGCGACTTTGCCATCTTCACACCGTTCGTGACGGAGGCAGGTCGCACGTGCCGGCGTGCGGCATCGCCCGATGCGGGTCGTCCCGCCGGGCGCTCTCTCCCCCGGTCTCATGGGAGCCCCGTTCATGCTCGTCCGCGTTGGCACCGTCTCCGCCGCTCTTCTCCTCTCCGGCGCGCTCGCCGCACCCGCCCTGGCCGGCGACCTCAAGAAGCCCGCCAGCAGCAGCGCCTCCACCGGCGAACTCAAGCCCGCGTCCTCCCGCCTGAACACGCTGCTCAAGCGTCAGGTCGATCGCGCCGTCGCCCGCATGAAGACCGCGGCCGAATCCGTCAAGCTCGACGCCGGCGACCTGCTCGACGAGCTCGCCGCCGACCCCGTCTGGGCCACCGCCGACCAGCTCTCGGATGAGGAAATCCTCGCCCTGGCCGACGCGATGCTCGCCCGCGTCGACGAACTGGTCGCCGCGGCCCAGGCCCAGATCGCCAAGACCGCCGAGTCCACCATCGAAACGCTCAAGAAGCGTCAAGCCAGTTCGTCGCTGGTGAAGCGCGTCGAGCGCGGCGCCGCCTCCAGCGACGCCCGCGCCGAGCGCCACGGCGACAAGGCCGCCCGCGAGGCCGACCGCACCATCGCCGCCCTGCTCGAAGCCAGCTCCGACGATGAGTCGGACGACGAGGGCAAGTCCTCGTGCGATGACTGATCGGCACGCACCGCGGATCGGCCCGCGGCCCCGCGCTCACCCGCGCGGGGCCGCGCCCGCCGCGTAGGAATTCGACGCCCGGCTCGTTCGCGCCGCCTCGCTGCGCCGATACGATCCGCAGCGTCCGCATGCCCGATCCCGCGCCCGAGCTTCCGCCCGATACGTCCCCCGAGGCGCTGCACCCGGGGCTGCTCGATCGCCTCCGCCGAAGGCGGCAGCGCCTGTGGCGACGCACACGCCGCGTCGTCCGTTGGACGGTCGGCACGGCGATCGTCCTCGCCGCCGGCGCACTCATCGCCAGCCGCTCCCCGCTGGTCGGCATGGTCCTCCGCAGCAACCTCGCCGCGCTCGTCAGCGCCCGCGCCGAGTTCGACCGCGCCATCATCGATCTCGACGGCCGCCTGGTCATCTCCAACCTCCGCATCACTTCTACCGCTCTGCCGGGCGAAGCCGGTCAACTCCTGACCGCCACCACCGCCGTCGTCGAACTCGACTGGTCCGACGTCTTCTCCGGCGTCGTCACGCCCCTCGCCGTTCGGCTCGATCAGCCCTCGATCCTGCTCAGCCAGTCGTCCGTCGATCAGTCGCTGAACCTGGCCGCCATCGGCGTCAGCGGGCCCGCCAACACCGGCGTGTCCGCGCTCCCGCCCGAAGTCACCATCAGCGCCGGCACGCTCGTGTTCGCCGAGCACGACGCCGCCGGCGCCGTCACGCCGCTGCGCGTGCTCCGCGTCAACGGCTCGCTCCTGCCGACGCGCACGGCCCGCCCGGCGTACCTCATCGCCGTCTCGGAGACCGACGCCGGCGTGCTCACCGGTGCGCCCGGCGGCGCTGGATCCACCCCCGCCCAGCGCGCCCGCCGCGGCATGGTCCTCTCCGGCAACATTGACCTCGCCGACGGCTCCGCCGCACTCCGCCTGCACGACCTCGCCCTCGACCAGTGGCCGCCCAGCGCCGTGCCCTCCGCCTATCGCGAGATCTGGAGCCGCCTCAATCTTCGCGGCGACATCAGCCACATCATCCTCACCTCCTCCCGCGCTTCCGGCGTCGTCGTCGAACTCGCCTTCCGCGACATCGCGATGAGCGCGCTCATCCCCAGCCAGCCGGGCCCCGTCGCCCCCGCCGACAACCAACTCCCCCCCGCGCCGCTCCCCACGCCGACCGACCTGGCGCTCGTCGGCGTCTCCGGCTCGATCCGCATCGGGCGCGAAGGGCTCAGCGCCCGCGTCGAAGGCCGCATCGACGGTCAGCCCGGCCTCTCTTCCGTGGACCTTCGTACCACCGGGCTCAGCGCCGCCGCGCCGCTCACCTGCTCCATCCAGGCCGCCGGGCTGCGCCTGACCAACGACCCCGCGCTGCTCGCCTACATCCCCGCCGTCGTCCGCGAATATCTCACCATCTTCTCCGGCCCCACCGGCGACCTCAACATCACCGCCACCATCTCCCGCGGCTCGCCCGTCAACGACCAGCCCGGCCCGCTCAGCGTCTCGGGCGGTATCCGCATGCGCAACGGCGTCGCCGCCTTTCACAAGTTCCCCTACCGCTTCACCGACATCTCCGGGCAGATCACCTTCGACGACACCCGCCTCATCTTCACCGACATCCGCGGGCGCGGGCCGACGGGCGCCAAGCTCTCCGCCCGCGGCGTCGTCACCCCGCTCACGCCCGAGGCCCGCGTCGATGTCGAGGTCAACGTCGCCGACCTGCCCGTCGATGACCACCTGCTGGCCGCGATGTCCGAAGACCGCCGCGCCGCTCTGCGCAGCCTCGCGGACCGCACCGTCTACGACCGCCTGCTCGCCGCCGGTCTCATCCGCGAGCCCGGCCGCCCCGGCGCCGACGGCACGTTCTTCGCCCCGCCCCTCCCGTTCGCCGGCGACGCCGATGTCGCCGTCCGCGTTCGTCGCGAGCTCGGGCCCGAGGACGACTGGACCACCGCCATCGACGCCCGCTTTTCCGAGATCGGACTGCTCAACCCCACCTTCCCGCTCCCCGTCATCGGGCGCAACGTCCGCTTCCGAATCACCGACATCACCGCCGAACTCCTCGGGGGCAGCTTCGTCGGGCTCCGCGGCGGATCCGTCGACGCCGAGGCCAAGGTCGTATTCTTCCGCGACGACGTCAAGGTCTTCGAGCCCCGCGTCGAACTCACCGCCAGCAAGCTTCCCGTCGATGAACTCATGCTCGCCGCCATCCGCGGCGGGCCCTCGCGCCAGGCCGACCCGCCGCCCGCGAACGCAGCCGCCGCCAACGCCCCCGCGGCGGACGACGGCGCGTCCCTCTTCACCGGCGCGCTCGACCGCCTGCAACTCGCCGGCGCCGTCAGCGGGCACGCCCTGGTCACCGGCGAACCTCAGCCCGACGGCACGCCCGCGCCGCTCGACTACGTCGTCTCCGTCGATCTCAGCGATCTCCGCGCGGTCGTCGGCTCCGCCGCCGACGTTCAGGCCATCGGCCCCCTCGCGCTCGCGGACTTCACGGGCCAGGTCCGCCTCTCGTCGCAGCGCGTCCGCGTCAACAACCTGCAGGCCCGCCTCGTCCGCACCGGCGGCGACGCCGGCCCCACACCCCCGACCGACGCCATCGGCCCCTTCCTTCCCGCCGGCAATGCCGACGCCGGCGTCTTCGCCCTCAACCTCAACGCTGCCCTTCCCGGCGCGCCCGACCAGGGTCTGCTCGAAGCCCGACTGGGCGTGCTCGGCCTGAGCCTGGCCGACCCGATCGAAGAAGTGCTCGCCGTGCTCTCGCCGGCCGCCGCCGAGTGGATCACCGACCTCCGCCGCCAGCGGCGCCCGACGGGCACGGTCGACCTCGAAGCCGTCGCGCAGCGTCCGTCCGACGCCAGCGTCGACCAGATGCCCGACATCCGCGTCGCGCTCACGCGCGTGCACGGCGCGGAACTCGCCGCGCTCGACGGCCGCCTCGCCATCGACGCCGACGACGGCGCCGTCACCGCCCACGTCCCGCCCGACGGGCCCCTGCAACTCACCGCCGACTCCTTCGCCGCCGACATCGCGTTCGATCAACAGTCCGTCGGCCGCCTGTCCGCCAGCGGCTCGATCACCGTCGATCTCCCGACACAGCGCATCATCACGCCCGCGCAGATCAGCGTCGCGATCGACGGGTGCGCCTTCGAAGCCCCCGTCATTCCGCCCGCCCTCCGCGCCCTCGCCGGCCCATCCGCCGCCGACCGCTTCACCGACCTTGCCCCCTTCGGCCGCTTCGACGCGCTGCTCCGCCTTTCGGACCTCACCCTCCCCCCGGGCAGCGAGCCCACCATCTCCGCGATCGTGTCGCCCAAAGACCTCGCCTTCGCCCGCGGCGACCACCGCATCCGCTTCCCCGACGTCAACGGCCAGATCGAAGTCGACGCGCCCTCCTCCGCCATCCCCGACGCTCGCATCACCGGACGCGTCGTCGATCTCCAACTCCGTGCCCCCGAGTGGGGCGCCCGCGTCGACGGCACGTTCACCGTCGCCGTTCCACCCGGCGACGCCCAAGCAGTGCAAGCGCCCCAGTCGCCCCCGCCCCCCACCCTCGCGCTCGATCTGTCCGTCTCGCTCTCCGCGGAGCGCTTCAACGACGATCTTCGCGCGCTGATCCCGCAGTCCGCCCGGCGCATGCTCGACAACATCGAACTGGTCATCGAAGGCCCCGTCGACGTGGTCGACGCCCGCCTCCTCTCCGCACCCGACGGCTCGCCGCGCTTCGACGGCACCATCGACTTCGCCCGCGCCCAGCTCAACCCGGGCCTGCCGATCGACAACGCCTCCGGCTCCATCGCGATCCACGCCTTCATCGACGCCGCCGGGCGCGAGTCCGCCCGCATCGAGCTCGACGCCCACCGCCTCTGGGTCCGCGGCGTTGCCCTCACTGACCTCTACGTCGACGCCATCGCCGACGATACTTCCGGCGCCGTCATCGTCTCGAACGCCTCCGCCACGTGTCACGGCGGGCGACTCCTCGCCACCGGCTCCCTCGCCCCGCGCGACGCCGCCTCCCCCGCGACCATCTCGGACTCCCCGCGCATCTACCGCTTCGAAGTCCTCGCGTCCGACCTCGCCTTCGCCTCGCTCCTCGACGATCTCACCGTCGCCGCCAGCCCCACGCCCTTCGTCGGCCCACGCCAGGACCTGCTCGCCAATCCCGATCTCTCGCGCGGGCGCCTCGACGCGCGCCTCGGCGTCGCCGGCATGCTGGGCGACCCGGCCTCGCGTGTCGGCTCCGGCGCCGTCCGCATCAGCGAGGGCAACGTCCTCCGCCTCCCCGTGCTCTACCCGCTGATGCAGCTCTCCAACCTCGTCATCCCGTCCGACGATCAGCTCCGCCACGCCGAGGCCGAGTTCTTCATCGACGCCGACCGCGTCGTGTTCGAGCGGGCCGTCGCCTCCGGCGACACCATCGCGCTGCACGGCTCGGGGCAGATGACGCTCCCCGACGCCGAGCTCGATTTCTCCTTCAACTCCCGCGCCATCAACCGCGTCCCGCTCGTGAGCTGGTTGTGGGAGACCGTGCGCAACGAGATCGTGACCACGACCATCACCGGCACGCTCGACCAGCCCGCCGTCGCCAGCCGCTCGCTCAGCGGCTTCCAGCGCCTGTTCGCGTCGATCCTCGGCGACGACCGCGCGCCCGGCGCGCCCGCCGCGGCGCGCCGCCCCGCTTCCAGCGAAGTCCGCCTGCAGCGCCACACTCCGCCGCCGCCGCCCAACCCCGTCGCGGGTGTCCCGGCGGACGACGACGAGTAACGCGCCCCGAGTCCGCCCCAAGTCCGCGCCGAGTTCCGCCCGAGCAGTGGGGGGCCCGCCGGATTAGCGGCCTGCCCGCGGGGTCTACCATCGCCCCCATGTCCTCGATGCAGCAGCACCGTCAGGAACTCGACCCGCCCGTTAGCGCCGCGCTCCCGCCGCCCGTCGGCGTTCCGCCGGAAAAGCCCGCCGCGCTCCGCTCGGACGACCCCGCCGTCGTCTCCCGCATCGACGGGCTCATCGCCGACATGGGCTCGCCCACCGGCACGTACAACGCCCGCCTGGTGCGCGAACTCATCCAGACCGCCCTCCGCCTCATCCCCGACGGGCGGGACACCGGCGAGCTCAAGCTCATCACCACCTCCGTCAAGGAACTCCGATACGCCTACCGCGTCTTCGGGCAGTTCGCCGACCCGCACAAGATCTCCATCTTCGGCTCCGCCCGCACCCCCGCCGATCACCCCGATTACGCCGCCGCCCGCGAGTTCGGCAAGATCATGGCCGAGCACGGCTGGATGATCATCACCGGTGCCGGCGGCGGGATCATGGCCGCCGGGCATTACGGCCCGGGCCGCGAGAAATCCTTCGGCGTCGCCATCCGCCTCCCCTTCGAGCAGTCCACCAACGAGGTCATCGCCGGCGACGAAAAACTCATCTACTTCCGCTACTTCTTCACCCGCAAACTCATGTTCCTCTCCCAGGCCGAGGCCATCGCCCTCTTCCCCGGCGGCTTCGGCACCATGGACGAAGCCTTCGAATCCCTCACGCTCATCCAGACCGGCAAGTCCTCCATGATCCCCATCGTCATGGTCGAGGGCGCCGCCGGTGACTACTGGCAGCAGTTCGACCACGCGATGCGCACGCTCCTGCTCGACCGCGGCTGGATCAGCCCCGAAGACCTCCATCTCTACCGAATCTGCGCCACCCCGCAGGAAGCCGCCGACCACGTCGTCCGCTTCTACCGCAACTACCACTCCTCCCGCTACGTCAAGGACGACCTGGTCATCCGCATCAAGAAGCCCCTCGCCCAGGCCGACGTCGACCGCCTCTCCGAGCAGTTCAGCATCCTCATCAAGCCCGAGGGCGGTCAGTCCGGCTCCCCGCCGCGCATCATCCAGCGGGCCGCCATGCTCGAAGAGAGCGACCACCTCGACCTGCCGCGCCTGTGCTTCCCGCACACGCGCCACAAGTACGGCGTGGTCCGCCAGCTCATCGACGCCATCAACGAGTGCCAGCCCGCCTGAGCGCTCTCAGCGCTCCAGGCCGTCGTTGTTATCCTCGCCCGGCGCCGGCTTGAGTTCCGGCACCTTCCCGCCCTTGTCGGTGATCTCGCGCTCGATCGCCGTCCGCGCCCGGTCCAGCGCGGCGATCCGCCGCTCCAGATCCGTGATCGCCGTCTCCACCTGCGCGTTCCCCGGGGCCGCGCCCCGCGCGTCCACCAGCGCCCGCAGGTTGTCCGCCAGGTTCCGCCGCGTCGTCGCCAGCCGCTGCAGTTCCTCCGCCGGCGTCATCCGCCGCTCGAGCTCCCGCTCCATCATCCGCGGCAAGGCCTGCACCTGGACCACCATCCCGTTGCGCTGCACCAACTGCTGGCCCGGCTCCAGCGCGCTCGCGCCCCGCGGCACGCCGCCCGCGACCACCTCCGGCGCCACCGCTTCCCCCGCGTTGATCTGCTTGAACCGCATATCGCGCAGCCGCTCCGCCGTCGACTCCGGCTTCCACGCCTCCGCCGCCACGACCGCACGGATCGGCGTCCCGCCCCCGGCGTACGACCGCGACCGCACCCGCCACGCCGCCAGAAGGTCCGCGTCGGGCACCCGGTTGCCGAAGTTCTGTGCGCCGTTCAGATCGGAGAACCGCCCCAGCCGAACTTCCGACCGCACCATCTCCCCGCCGCGGCGCACCGTGATCGGGACCACGTCCCCCGGGTCGCGGCTGAAGATCGCCGCACGCACGATCGACTGCGCGCCCGGCCCTTCCACCTGCACCCCGCCGATCTCCGAGATGATGTCCCCCGCCTGCAGCACGCGCTGCGAATCGAACGGCGCGAACGTCTGCTCGATGACGGCCCGGTTCGGCAGCGCGAACGAGAACTGCACGCCCAGCGCCGCCCGGTCGGTCGCGATGAACCGCGCCCGCCCCGCCGCGATCAGCCGCTCGCGCTGCTCGAGCGTCAGCCCCGCCCCCTCCGCCCGCACATACGCCTCGATCGCCTTCAGCGAGATCGCCTCGCTCCCCTCGATCGTCCGCTGCGCCTTCTCGCGCACGGCGAACGATTCATCTCCCAGTTGCCGCACCAGCGTCGCAAAGTCGGTCGGCGTCTCGGGCTCCGCGGGCACGCCGTCGTTCGCGGGCTCCGCGGCCGCCGCCTTGTCCTGCTCCGGGTCCGCCGCGAGCGCATATTGCGCCGACGCCGACAGCAGCACCGCCGACAGCATGACCGCCAGCGGCCCCGCGTGGACAACCACGCGCCCGCCAACCCGACCGCTCAGCCGTCCGGTTCCGCCACTCGCGTGCATCTGAGCCCTTCCCGCGGGCCGGAATCCAAAGGCCCGGCCGCGCTCGCGCCTCTGGGAATACTAGGGTGCGCCCGCCAAAGCAGCCACGCGGGCGGCCCGGTCCGCGATCGACCCCGCCGCCCGACGCACGATCTGCAGCAGCCCGACCGGGTCCACCTTCCCAAATGCTCCGGCCTGCGCGATCGGCACCACCGCTTCAACGATCAGCGCCTGCACCATCAACCACGGCGTCGCCTGCCACGCCGCCGCGCTCAGCCCCGCGCTGCCCACACCCCCCGCCGCCCCCCGATATCCCGCACAAAACGCCGACAGCAGCTCCGGCCCGAGCGTGATCCGCCAGTCCGGCTCCGCACCCGCCTCCTGGGCCGCCACCGCCTCCGCCTCCATCCCGTACTGCGAGTCGTCCGCCTCCCGAATCCGCCGGTGCACGGCGAACTGCAGGGCCCCGTTCGCGATATCCATCACCAGCGGGCCCGATCGCACCGAGTCCAGATCCAGCACCGCCGCCACCCGCCCCCGACCCCCGTTCCCGTGGCCGTTCCCGCCCGCTCCCGCCGCGAACAGCATGTTCCCCGGGTGCCAATCGCCGTGCAGCGTGCCGACGGGCCCATCGCTCGCACCCAGCCGCTCGGCTTCGCCCGCCGCCCGCCAGTACAGGGCCGCCAGCTCGGCGCACGCCTCATCTGCCCGCCCGTCCAGCCGCCGGGCCGCCTCCGCGAACGCCTCGCGCATCTCGGCCCGCGCATGAAACCCGCCGGCCCCCTCGCCCGCGTCGACGCCCGCGCGGGCCGCAACGTTGTGCAGCTCGGCGAGCAGCCGCCCGGCCTCGCGGGCCTGGTCCTCGTGCCGTCGGTACCGCTCGCCGTTGACGAAGCGGTACAACTCATACACCCCGCTCGCGGGCCCCGGCCCTTGCAGGCGCACCGCCGTCTCCCCCGCGCGCGAGCGGATCAGTTCCGCGACCGGGAACGCCGCCGCCCACAACGCCGCGTGCAGCGCGTGCGCCCGGGCCACGCGTCCAACGGACCCATCCGGCCCGAGCCCGCGCCGCTTGAGCAGAAAGTCCCCGCCGCGCGTCGCGACCAGCACCTTCGGCGACTGCCGCGACCCCCCGCGAAACCGGCGAACCGCGTCGATGACCCCGACGTCGTAGTGCGACAGCACCACGACCAGTTCCCCCGCCGTAATCCGCGCACTCCCGTCGGTCACAGCGCCGCCCCTCAGGCCCTTCTTCCCGTTCCCGTTCCCCGTCCCCCGCCTCGGCCCTCGGCCCTACTCCCTCGGCCCTTCCTCATTCAACGTTCTGCACCTGCTCCTTGATCCGGTCGATCGCGCCCTTTACCTCCACGATCCAGCGGCTGATGTCGGCGTCGCCGCACTTGCTCGCGATCGTGTTGGCCTCGCGCAGCATTTCCTGCGTCAGGAAGTCCAGCGTGCGCCCGATCGGCCGGGCCGTCGCCGCCCCCCCGTTCGCACCCGCCGCCGCCGCCGGCACGGCGCTCGCGCCCGTGCCCGAGAGCATCTCGGCGAACTGGTCGATGTGCCCGTTCAGCCGCGCGATCTCCTCGGCGATGTCCGAGCGCTCCGCCCACACCGCGATCTCGCGCACCAGGTCCGCCGGTTCCATCACGAACCCGGCGTCCTTGGACATCTGCTCGATCCGCGTCCGCAGCCGGCGCTCGTACTCGATGCTCACGTCCGGCGCCTTCTTCACGATCTGCTTCAGCCGGGCCGCGATCTCCTCGCGATGCCCCATCAGCTCGCTCAGCAGCATCGCCCCCTCGCGCTCCCGCATCCGCACCAGCCCGTCGCACGCCCGCTCCAACAGCCCCATCAGCGCCTTCCGCGCCGTCGCCAGCCGCTGCTCCTCATCCGCCGGCGGCTGGAGCACCCCCGGCAGCATCAGCAGCGACGACACATCCACCCGCACCGACCCCGCGCCCGTCTGCTCCACCCCGCGCAGCTGCTCGACATACCGCGCCAGCGCCGGCTGGTTGATCGTGTACGCCGCAGACCCTGACGAGTCCGAGTACTTCACCGTCAGAAAAATCGACCCGCGGTTCAGCCGATGCCTGAGCTGCGTCTCCAGTTCCGCTTCCAGAACCTGGAACGTCTCCGGCAGGCGAATGACCGCCTTGAAGTACTTGGAGTTGAGCGACCGCACCTCCAGGTAGAAGTGCGCCCCGTCGATCGTCGCCGACGCCTCGCCAAAGCCCGTCATGCTCCGGATCAACGCTCGCTCCTCTTGACCAGCCCGCCGCGCCGCCCGGACATTCTCACCACCGCCGTCCCAAACTCACTGCGGCGTGGGCGGCGTCGTCGGCGCCGGAGCCGGATTCGTCGGCGCCGGGTCTGCCGGAGCCGGGTTCGCCGGAGCCGGGTTCGCCGGAGCCGGGTTCGCCGGAGCCGGGTTCGCCGGAGCCGGATTCGTCGGGGCCGGTTCCGTCGGCGCCGGCGCGGGGTTGACCGGCGCCGGATCCGCCGCCGGCGTCGCCGGGGCATCACCGGTCGGCGCTACCGCCGGGAACGGCGTGCCCGTCGTGGGCGGCTCGGCGGGCGTCGGTGTCTGCGGGGCGCTCTGCGTCCCCTGCACCGCCGGCGTCTCCGCCGCCACTTCCACCGGCCGCACCGCGTAGTTCAGCCCGATCGCCGCCAGCACGTACACCACGAACATGCTGATCGTGAACAGCGTCAAGGCGTCGCCCGTCTTGGCCCCGAAGGCCGTCTGCCCCGAGCCCGCCGCCGACCCGAACGCGCCCGCAAGGCCGCCGCCCTGCGACCGCTGGATCAGCACCGTCAGCACCAGCAGCACGCACACCACCGTGAACCCGACGAGCATCAACCCCAGCGCCCACCCCGGAAGTTGACCCAGCACCACCATGCCCAGCGCTGCCATGCCCATCGCGTCCATCCTCTCAAGCCACGCTCGCCCGCCCGTCGCCCACCCGTGCCTCACCAAGCCCCTAGCGGCCGTGTTTTCCCTTGCGCCGCCGGGCCTCCATTGTAGGAACCGCCCTCGCCGCGTTCCCCTCCCCGCCTTTACCGCCCCCCGGACCCCGCCTTCACGATCGCCACGAACTCGTCGGCCTTGAGCGACGCCCCGCCGATCAGCCCCCCGTCCACGTCCGCCTGCTTCATCAACTCGCCCGCGTTGCTCGCCTTCATCGACCCGCCGTACTGGATCCGCGTCGCGTCCGCCACCCCCGGTCCGTACAGCCCGCGCAGCACCGCGCGGATCTTCGCGTGCGCGTCCTGCGCGTCCGCCGGCGTCGCCGTCTTCCCCGTCCCGATCGCCCACACCGGCTCGTACGCGATCGTCACGCGGCTCATCTGCTCCGCGCTCACGCCCGCCAGCCCCGCCGTCACCTGCCGCCGGTTGACCTCGTCCGTCTCCCCGCGCTCGCGCTCTTCCAAACGCTCACCCACGCACAGAATCACCTCCAGCCCGCCCTCGAGCGCCGCCCGCGTCTTGCGGTTGACGATCGCGTCCGTCTCCCCGATCACGTGCCGACGCTCCGAGTGCCCCGTCAGCACCACGCGCACCCCGACGTCCTTCAGCATCGCCACGCTCACTTCGCCCGTGAACGCGCCGTCCGGCTCGAAGTACACATCCTGCGCGCCCAGCAGCACCGGGCTCCCCATCAGCGCCTGCCCGACCGCCTCCAGATATACAAACGGCGGGAACACCGCCGCCCGCACCCCGCCGCCCGACCCAAGGCCTTCCTTCGCAAGCGCCTCCACAACCCCGCGCGCCAGCGCCGTCGCGCCCGCGCGGCTGGTGTTCATCTTCCAGTTCCCGCCAACAAACTTCGTCCGGCTCATCGCGCCCTCGCCTCAAGCTCACCGCCCACGCCCGCGTCATTCCCCGCCCCACCGACCATAGCCGCCCGCGCCCCATCCTCCGCGCCGTCCCGCTTCCCCGTCGGCCGCACATCCACCACGCCCCCGACAATCAGCCCGAAGAGCGCGATCCCCACCACGATCCGGTACACGCCGAACGGCGTCAGCCCGTGCCGGTTCAAGAACCCCACCAGCCAGCGCACCGCCACCGCCGCGCTCACCGCGCTGACGACCATCCCGATCACCACCGGCCCGATCCCGAGCACCTCGATGAAGTTGGCCCGCCCCGCCGCGCTCGCCGACGACAGTTCCTTATACAGCGTGTACACCGTCGCGAGCAGCAGCGTGGGCATGCCCAGCAGAAAGCTGAACTCCGCCGCCGCCGTCGGACGCAGCCCCGTGATCATCCCCCCCGTGATCGTCATCATGCTCCGGCTCGTGCCCGGCCACAGCGACACGATCTGCATGCACCCGATCACCAGCGCCTGCAGCGGGGTCATTTCCTCCAGCCCGTGCTCGCGCCTCGAAAACCGCGGCCGCCCGAACCGCCCCGCACGCCACTGGTCCACCAACATCATGTACATCCCGCCCAGCACCAGCGCGAGCACCACCGGCCCCGCCGAGAACAAGTGCGCCTTGATCACCGACCCCAGCAGCACGCCCACCACCGCCGCCGGCACGATCCCGATCCCGATGTTGATCAGGAGCCTCAGCCCGTCCCCGCTGAGCGTGAACACCCCCCGGGCCATCTGCACAAACCGCTGGAAATACAGCCCCAGCACCGCGAGGATCGCCCCGCCCTGAATCACGATCTCATACGCCCCGATCGCGTCCTTGCTCGCCGCGCCCTTCAGCCCCAGCAGGTCCGACGCGATGATCAGGTGCCCCGTCGACGACACCGGCAGGTACTCGGTGATCCCCTCCACGAGTCCCAGCACGACCGCCTGCCACCATTCCACGCGACGCTCCTCTTGCCGCCCCGTCCGTGAACCGCTCTCGCCAACAGCGGGCCAACCTTAGCCACACCCCAGCCGCTCTCGGCTCACATCCTGTCTCCCTCTCCGAGTCCCCTCCGCGACCTCGGAGCCCTCCGAGTTGATGTGCTACATCAGCGCGATCGGATCGATATCTACCGCGCACTTCGCGTCGCTCTTGACCAGCCCGCGGGCCCGCACCCGCGCCAACACCCGCTGCAGCGCCAGCCGCCGCCGCGACCACACCTCGATCCCGATCCGGTGCTGCCCCGCGATCCGCGCAATCGCGCACGGCCCGGGCGGGAACATCCACACATCCGCGCCCCCGCCCTCACCCGCGCTCAGCCCTTCCTCCGCGATCGCCTGCTTCAGCCCCGCCGCCACCCGTTCCGCCAGCGCCCGCGCCTTCTCAAGATCCGCGTCGCGCAGCACGATCCGCGCCATGCGCGTCACCGGCGGCAGGCCCGCCATCGCGCGCGTCTCGAGCTCCTCCCGCGCGAACGACTCGTAGTCATGCCGCGCCGCGTGCTGAATCGCGCTCGACTCCGGCTCCATCGTCTGCACGATCACCCGCCCGACCTTCTCCCCACGCCCGGCCCGCCCGGCCACCTGGCTCACCAGTTGAAACGTCCGCTCCCCGGCCCGAAAGTCCGGCAGCGTCAGCGCCGTATCCGCGCTGATCACCCCCACCAGCCGCACGTTCGGAAAATCCAACCCCTTCGCGATCATCTGCGTGCCCAAAAGCACACGCACATCCCCCGCGGCAAAACGCGACAACGCCTCAAAGTAATCCTTCGCCGACCCCATCGTGTCCCCATCGACACGCATCATCCACGACCGTCCTCCCGCTCCCCGAGGGCGCGCACTGAACACCTCCGCCTCTGAATCTGCCTCTCCTCCCCCTCCCAGAGGGAGGGGGCAGGGGGTGGGTTCTGCATCATCAGCATCAGCTCTTCCTCCCCCTCCCAGAGGGAGGGGGCGGGGGGTGGGTTCTGCATCATCAGCATCCGCTCTTCCTCCCCCTCCCAGAGTGAGGGAGCGGGGGGTGGGTTCTGCATCATCTTCGTTCCCAAACCTCCCCCCAAACTTCCGCTCCAACTCCTCCTCCAACCGCTGCGTCCCAACCCCAAGGCACATCACCCCCGCCCCGCACTGCGGGCACCGTTCCGGCAACAGCACCTGCGCCAAGCAGTGGTGACACCGCACCAGCCCCTTCGGCGGCGGCTTCCCCGCCACCACCCGGTGCTCCACCATCCGCGCGTCGCATTCCTCGCACCCCAGCACAAACCCACACCCCGCGCGGCATCCCACATAACTCGCATACCCACGCCGATTCAACAACAGCAGCACCTGCCCGCCATCGTCCAGCGTCTCCCCGATCGCCGCCTCCAGCGTCGGCCCGATCGCGTCCATCCACCCGCCCGCACGCGCCTGGCCCGACTTTTCCAGGTCCTTCCGCCGCCGCCGTTCCTCGTTGATGTCCACCACCTCAACCCGCGGCAGCCGCGCCCCGCCCACACGCCCCGTCAGCGTCCACAGCGCATACTTCCCGCCCGACGCGTTCGCCCAACTCTCCAGCGACGGCGTCGCCGACCCCAGCACCACCGCACACCCCGCGATCTGCCCGCGCTTGATCGCCACGTCCCGCCCGTGATACCGCGGCAACTGGTCCTGCTTGTAATCGCTCGCGTGCTCCTCATCCACAATCACCAGCCCAAGATCATCGCGCGGCGCAAACACCGCCGACCGCGCCCCCACAATCACCCGCGCCGCCCCGCTCTCCACACGCCGCCATTCCTTGTGCCGCTGGCTCGCCGTCAAACCCGAGTGCAGCACCGCCACGCCAACCCCACCCCCGCCAACCCCCGCAAACCGCCGCACAAACCGCCCCGCCGTCTGCGGCGTGAGCGAGATCTCCGGCACCAGCACCAGCCCGCTCTTGCCCATCGCCAAGATGCGCTCCAGCACGCGCAGGTACACCTCCGTCTTCCCGCTCCCCGTCACCCCACGCAAGAGATGCACCCCGAACTTCCCAAGCCCGGCGCTGATCCCGTCGATCGCGCGAGCCTGCTCGATCGTCGGCATCGGCGCGTCATCCCGCGCGAGCCCCGACCCCGCCGCCTGCTCGATCCCCATCTGCCCGCCCTCGCCCACGATCCCGCTCACACCCCCGCGGGCCCGCACCTCTTCTGCGTCAACCGCGCACAGAAGCCCCGCCTCCATCAGCCGATTGATCGGCCCCATCGTCTTCACGCCGAGCGCCAGCATCGCCTCCGCCGGCGGCATGGGCCACGCCTCCGCCGGCACCGCGCTCGCCGCCGCCCACGCCCGGCGCAGGCTCGCCGTGAGCGCTGTCGGCTGGGTCGCCGCTCCGCGGCGATCGGAATCGCCCGGCACCTCCGGCACCTCCGCCGCCCCATGCCGATCCACCCGATCGATCATCGTCACCCGCCGCAGCCCCGTCCCCTTCTTCACCGCCGCCGGCATCATCGTCGCCAGCACCATCCCCAGCGGGCACACGTAGTACTCCGCCATCCACCTCGCCAGTTCCACCAACTGCGGCGTGAGCGCCGTCCCCTGGTCCGACAGCACCGCCTTAATCTTCTCAATCGCCAGCCCGTCCGCCAACTCAAGCCCGCCCGCCGCCACCACGATCCCGCTCGTCGTCGTGTTCCCACGCCCCAGCGGCACCTCCACCCGCCGCCCAACCCCGATCGCCTCGCGCGTCTTGTACGTCAGCGCGCCGGGAAACTGCACGTCCTGCGTGTCTCCTTCCCCTCGCCCCTGACCTCTCGCCTCTCGCCCCTTCCCCCCCGGGTCCCCCCACGCTCCGCGTGGGGTCCCTCCTCCACGCTGTGCCCCTCCGTCCATTCCGCGCTCAACCGCCACCCGCACCAACCGCCACGGCCGCCCGTCGCGCGCATCGCCCGCGCCCCGCTTCTCCTCCGCATTCTCAAATAGCCCCGTCACGTCCGCGCCGCCTCTCCCACGGGCGTGTGCCGCCCGCACTCCGGACAGCGAATCTCCCCGTTCTCCGCCGTGAGCCCTTCCAGCGAAAATCCGCAGTTGCGACAGCACCCCAGCGTCTTCTCGTTGAGCGTCTGCCCATCGATGAGCGCCCGGTCCACGCCGTCCACCTGCACCCGCATCCGCAGCTTCAGCCCCAGCGACCCACGCACACCCGGCGCCGACTCCGCCATCACCAGCACGTGCCGCGCCCGCCCCTGGTCGTCCGTCACATCGAACTCGTGCTCCCGACCGATGCCCAGCCCCGCCATCGGCGACCGGCTCACCGTCCGCCCGTTCACCCGCACCGTCTCCCCCCCAAGGTCCCCCCGCCGCAGCTCGACGGCGTGCCCATGGATGGTCGTTCGGAACACCAGCACCGCCGCGCCCTGCCTTCTTGATCCGCCCTCGTCCGCCCGCGAGCAGTGTACACTCCGCCCAGCATGACAAAACCCGCCGACGTGACACGTCCCGCCCGCCTCGCTCTCGAGGACGGCTCGATTTTCCACGGCCAGGCCTTCGGCGCCGTCAACCGCGGCATCGCCCAGACCGCCGAGGTCGTCTTCAACACCGCCATGTCCGGCTACCAGGAGGCCCTCACCGACCCGTCCTACTTCGGGCAGATCCTTGTCATGACCGCCCCGCAGATCGGCAACACCGGCATCAACCTCGACGACCCCGAGTCCACCAAGGTCCAGGTCTCCGGCTTCGCCGTCCGCGAACTCTCCCGCATCCACTCCAGCTTCCGCGCCACCGCCGACCTCCCCTCCTACCTCGCCCAGTACAACGTCCTCGGCATCACCGGCATCGACACCCGCGCCCTCACCCGCCGCCTCCGCGTTCGCGGCGTCATGCGCGGCGTCATCACCGACATCCCCGCCGCCCAACTCTCCGATCACGACCTCGTCCGCGCCGCTCAACTCGCCCCCGACATGTCGGGCCAAAACCTCGTCCCCAACGTCGGCTGCACCAACCCCTCCCGCTGGCACGAAACCCTCGGCGAGTGGTCCCCAACGGTTCAGACCGCCGCCAGCGCCCAACCGCCATCCCCTCGGCCCGCGGCCCCCGGCCCTCGGCCCTCTCCTCTCCGCGTCCTCGCCATCGACTGCGGCGTCAAACGCAACATCCTCCGCAATCTCGCCGACCGCGGCTGCCAGGTCGAGGTCGTCCCCCACGACCTCCCCGCCAACCTCGTCCGCGACCGCTTCCTCAACAATCAGGCAGACGGCTTGTTCATCTCCAACGGCCCCGGCGACCCCGCCGCCGTCGAGCGCACCATCGCCTCCCTCCGCGAACTCCTGAACCCCTCAACCCCCGGCGCTCGTCCCGTCCCAACCTTCGGCATCTGCCTCGGACACCAACTCCTCTCCCTCGCCCTCGGCGCCAAGACCTACAAGCTCCCCTTCGGCCACCGCGGGCTCAATCACCCCGTGCTCAACCTCCTCACCGGCCGCGTCGAGATCACCAGCCAGAATCACGGCTTCGCGGTCGACCCTGCCTCCCTCAAATCAGTGGGCGGCGCCCCAACCCACATCCACCTCAACGACCAGACCCTCGCCGGCTTCGCCATGGAGGACCGGCCCATCTTCGCCGTCCAGCACCACCCCGAAGCCTCCCCCGGTCCCCACGACGCCTCCTACCTGTTCGACGCCTTCATCACCATGATGAAGGGGGAAACCACGACCGGAACCCAGGCTGTCCGGACCCAATTTTCTTCTCGGGTACCCGAACAGGTAACGAACTGACAGCGTAAAGGCAATCGGGGCGGGGTCACGGGCGTTGGTCCGTGCGCGTGCCTCACCGCCCGCACCGGAGACACCCATGCCCGTTCCTGCCCGCCGACTGCTCGCCGTTCTCCTGTCCGCCTGCACGCTCGGCGTCGCCCTGCCCGCCGCGGCTCAGCCCACCGAGCAGCCCGGCTCCGAACGTCCACGCCGTGACCGTCAAGACCGTCAAGACCGTGGCGACCGGGGCGACCGTGGCGGCGGCGGCTTTGGCGGCGAGTTCATGGGCCTCCTCGGCGGCATGGGCGGGATGGGCGGCGGCATGGGCGGCCGCGGGTTCGGCGGCCCGTCCATCACCAGCCAGGACGTCGACCGCTACGCCGCCGCTCTCAATCTCTCCGCCGAGCAGCGCACCGCCGTCGACGCTCTGCACACCGCCTTCGAAGACACCTATCGCACCGAGGCCGAGAAGTTCCGCGAGCAGATGCGCACGCTCCGCGAGCGCCTCCGCGACAACCCGAGCCCCGAGGGCTTCACGGAAATGGCCGACCAGCTCGCCGGCGTCCGCGCCAAGCGGGCCGAACTCGAGAGCACCTTCTTCGCCGACGTCAAGGCCGTCCTCACCCCCGAGCAGGCCGCCGTCTGGCCGAAGGTCGAGATGACCCGCCGGCGCGAGCAGGGCGTGCAACGCGGCGTGATGTCCGGCGAGCGCGTCGACCTGGTCGACGTCGTCTCCGACCTCAACCTCGACGCCGCTGCCAAGGCCCAGGTCCAGCCCGTGCTCGACCAGTACCAGGACGACCTGGACCGCCAACTGATCGACCGCCAGCGCGTCCAGGACGAAGTCGCCGACCGCTTCCGCCAACTCCTGGCCGCCCAGGACTTTGACGCGATGGACAAGCTGTTGAACGACGCCCGCGCTTCGGCGATCAAGGTGCGCGACGTCAACCAGCGCTACGCCCGGCAGATCGCGGCCCTTCTCCCAGAAGCCGCGCGCCCCGAGTTCGACCAGACGGTCCAGCGCCGCTCCTTCCCCGCCGTGTACCGCCCGACATACGCCTCGCGCGCCATCGGCGCCGTCGAGAAGTTCGAGGACCTCTCCCCGGAACAGAAGTCGGCCGTCGAATCCATCAAGTCCTCGTACACCCAGCAGCTCGGCGGCATCAACACCCGCCTGGAAAAGATGATGTCCGAGCGCGAGCAGTCGTGGAGCCCCGTGCAGGCGATGCGCGACGCGGGCGGGGGCGCGGGGGGGTTCGGTGCCCTGAACGCGGCGATGCGCTCGTTCATGACCGACGAGATGCGCGACGCCCGCCGCCAGCGCGACGATCTCGACCAGGCCACCATCGCCAAGATCGACGCCGTGCTGACCGCCGACCAGAAGGCCCGCCTGCCGGAGCGAGAAGCCCGCTGGGGCGGCCGGGGCGAGGGGCGCGGCGAGGGTCGGGGCGAGGGCCGGGGCGAGGGCGAACAGCAGCCGCGCCGCGAGCGCCGGCCCCGTGAAAACGCGCCGGCCGGAAATCCGAACTCCTGACCGACCGGGCGGTATCAGCCCGGGCGTGCCTGCCGCGCGACGGCTTCCCGCCGCCCGCGCGTCTGTGCGATCCGTCCCCGCCCTTTCCGGGCGGTGTTACCATCTCGCCCCGGCCGGTTGACACGGCCGCGGCGGCAAGCAGGAGGAGCGGCAATGGCTCGGCTGGTGACGAAGTCTCGGATCGGTCGTCTGGGTCTGTGCGCGGTCGCGGCCGCGTCGATGCTCGGCGGGCTGGCGGTCTCCACCCCCGCGCTCGGCCAAGGCCGCATGGCCATGACCATCGGCGGGGCCATGGGCGCCAAGGAACAGCTCGACGCGTCCTCCATCGAGGAATACGCGGCGATCCTGAAGTTCGACGAGCAGCAGAAGACCGCCGCCATGGCCCTGTTCCAGGCGTACGAGGCCGACTTCAATGCCGCCTCCAAGACGCGCGACGACGACATGAAGAAGGTCCGCGATGAGTTCGCCGACTCGCAGGACCCCGGCATCTGGCAGCGCGAGATGCCCAAGCTGTTCGAGAAGTACGGCAAGCGCACCGCCGAGCTCGACACCCAGTTGATGAACGACCTCCGCTCGCTCATGACCGAGCAGCAGCAGGCCGTCTGGCCCCAGGTCGAGCGGGCCCACCGCCGGCGCCAGAGCCTGCCCAACGGCATGCTCTCCGGCGAGTCGATGGACCTGGTGCGGCTGGTCAACGGGCTCAAGCTCGAGCAGGTGCCCGAGCCGGTGCAGCAGTCGCTCGAGCGGTACGCCAGCGAGCTCGACTCGGCCCTGGAATCCCGCGATAAAGTGCGGCGCGACCTGGGCGAGAAGCTCAACAGCTCGATGCGTCCCGGCGGGGGGATGATGAACTTCGACATCGAGGGGATGCAGAAGACCATGGGCGAGATGCGCCGGGTCGGCATCCCGGTGCGCGACATCAACGACCGCTTCGCGTCGGTGCTGCAGGGCGCGTTGCCCGAAGACAAGCGCGACGCCTTCGAGGACAGCGTCCGCAAGGCCAAGTTCCCGCAGATCTACGGCGAGCCGCACCTGGTCAAGGCCGCCGCCGCCGCCGAGAAGTTCGACGACATCACCCCGGAGCAGAAGTCCACCATCACCGCCATCCGCGAGGCGTATCTCCGCGAAGTCGAGTCGGCCAACCAGGCGTGGGCGGCGGAGCAGGCCAAGGCGGAAGCCGACGGCGGCGGCGACGAGATGATGCAGAACTGGGGCCGCATGATGCAGAGCGGGGACGGGCCGGAGCAGACCCCGCTCGCCAAGGCCCGCGCCGCCCGGCGGAAGCTGGACCGGGAGACCCTGGAGAAGCTCAAGGCGGCGTTGACCGAGGAGCAGATCGAGCGTCTGCCGGAGCGTGACGACGCGTTCGGGGGCATGCGTTTCGGGATGCCGCGTCGCGGCAACCGATAAGGAGTTGCGTGGCAACGATCCCGGCTTCACCATCGAGGGACAACGGCACGCCGCTGGCAACGGCGGCGGGCGGCGCGCCGGCCGCGCCGGCGATCGACGCGGCCCGCGCGCCCGAAGGCGCGATCTTGACCGAGATGCCGGCGGTGGACGCGGCGGCGGCGGCGAAGATCACCGCCGACGACGCCGTCCGCCTGCGCGCCGTGCCCATCGCCATCGACGCCGGCGACCTGGTCGTCGTCCTCAAGGATGTTGACGACTACGCCGCCGCCGACGAGGTCTCGATCCTCGCCGGGCTGCCGGTGCGGCGTCTGGGGATCGCGGGCGATCTGTTCGACGGGCTGATCCGCGAGGCCTTCGGCGCGACCGCGGCCCAGATGGCCCAGCGCCTGGGCGTCGCGGAGGGCGGCGACGACGATCTGACGGCGAACCTGCAGGCCGTGCAGGCCGACGACCTGCAGCGGATGGCCGAGCAGCCGACGCTGATCAACCTGGTCAACCTGATCATTCTCGAAGCGGTGAAGGAGCGGGCCAGCGACGTTCACATCGAGCCGTTCGAGAAGAGCCTGAGCGTGAAGTACCGGATCGACGGGCTTCTGCGCACGCGCAACAGCCCGCCCAAGAACCTGCAGCCGGCCATCACCAGCCGCATCAAGATCATGGCGGGGATGAACATCGCCGAGCGGTACGTGCCGCAGGACGGGCACATCACGCTCCGGTTCGAGGGGCGGAAGGTGGACATCCGCGTCTCGACGGTGCCGACGATCTACGGCGAGAGCGTGGTCATGCGCATCCTGGACAAGGAAGCCATGACGCTCGACCTCGAGACGCTTGGCTTCCGCGACCCGGACCGGCGGAACATCCAGAAACTGATCGACCTGCCGCACGGCATGGCGCTGGTCACGGGCCCGACGGGCTCGGGCAAGACGACCACGCTGTACGCGATGCTGACGCGCCTGTACGACCCGGCGTGGAAGATCATCACCGTCGAAGACCCCGTCGAGTACGAACTGGCCGGCGTCAACCAGATCCCCGTCAACCCGGACCGCGGGCTGAGCTTCGCCAACGGGCTGCGCGCCATCCTGCGTCAGGACCCGGACGTGATCATGGTCGGCGAGATCCGCGACAACGAGACGGCGGACATCGCCATCCGCGCGGCCCTCACGGGGCACCTGATCTTCTCGACGCTGCACACCAACGACGCCGCGGGCGCGATCGGGCGCCTGCTGGACATGGACGTCGAGCCGTTCCTGGTCGCCAGCGTGCTCGAGGGCGTGCTGGCCCAGCGCCTGGGGCGGCGGCTGTGCCGGCACTGCCGGGCGCCCGCGCCGGTGGACGAGACAGTCCGGCACCGGCTCTCGGCCCGCGAGGCGGGCATGTTCCCCGGCGGGATGGGCTACGCGGCCCGCGGGTGCGACAAGTGCGACAACTCCGGCTTTAAGGGGCGGCTGGGGTTCTTCGAGGTGCTGATGGTCAACAGCGCCGTGCGCACGACCATCACCGAAGCGCGGACCGAGGCCCGCGCGGTGCTGGCGGCGGCCGGGCCGCAGCACGCGACGATGCGCGAGGACGGCCTGCTGAAGGCGGCCCGCGGGGAGACGACCATCGACGAGGTGCTCCGCGCCACGCAGGACACGGAGGAGGCGCCCGCACCCCGGGCGTAACCGCGCGATGCCGAGCTTCGTCTATCACACGCTCGGTTCGGGCGCGGCGGGCGGGGGCCAGGAATCCGCCGCCGTCATCGACGCGCCCGATCGGGCCGCCGCGCTCAGACTGCTCCGCGCTAAAGGGATCACGCCCTCGCGCGTCGAGCCCGTGAGCGAGCGGCAGGCCCGGCGCCTGTCGCGCGGCGGGAGCAACGGCACGACGCACTCGTCGAGCGGGGCCGCGAGTTCAAGCGACGCGCACGCCGCGCGGGCCGAGCGCCCACGGCGCACCGGCGGCGGCGGGTCGATGAGCCGCCCGGACCTGGCCCGCTTCATCCGCGAACTGGCGACGGCGACGCAGGCCGGGCTCCCGCTGGTGCCGGCGCTGAAGACGATCCTCAAGCAGCGCTCGGCCCCGCGCCAGCGGCGCGCGATCGAGAAGATCGTGCACCAGGTCGAGCACGGCAAAGCGCTGGCGGACGCCGCCGCCTCCGTCGGGCGACCGTTCGGCGAACTGACCGTCAACCTCATCCGCGCCGGCGAAGTGTCGGGCAAGCTCGACGTGGTGCTGGAGCAGACGGCGACGCTCCTGGAGCGCGACCTGAAGCTGCGCCGCCAGGTGCTGTTCGGGATGGCGTACCCGGCGTTCCTGGGCGTGCTGATCGCCGGGGCGATCGGCGTGCTGGTCGGGTTCATCATCCCGAAGATCCTGGAATCGATGGCGGGGCGGCTGGGCGCGTCGGGCCTGCCGCTGCCGACGCGGATGGTGATGTGGGTCGGGGACCTCTTCGCGCACTGGTGGTGGCTCATCGGCGGGGCGATCGCGCTGACGGTGCTGCTGGTCGATCGGGCGTATCGCCTGCCGGCGTCGCGCCTGGCGATCGATCGCGGGCTGCTGCGCGTGCCGGTGTTGGGGACGCTCCTGCGCGACATCGCGGTGGCCCGGTTCACGCGGACGTTGGGGACGCTCATCAACGCGGGGCTGCCGGCGCTGACGGCGCTGCGGATCACGCGCGGGACGCTCGGCAACAAGGCGATGGAGCAGGTCGTCGAGCAGGTGTGCGAGCAGGTCTCGGGCGGGAAGACGATCGGCGAGCCGATGGAGCGGTCGGGGTATTTTCCGCCGCTTTTGACGCAGGTCATCGGGCTGGGCGAGCGGTCGGGGCGGCTGGGGCAAGTGATCAATCAAGCCGCGGGCGCGTTCGAGGAGCGGGTGGAGACGAGCCTGAAGGTGTTCACGTCGGTGCTGCCGAATCTGCTGTTTCTGATCGCGGCGGCGACGATCGGGTTTGTGATGGCGGCGGTGCTGCTCCCGCTGCTGCAACTGCAGGAGGCGATCCAATGAGTCATGCACACCGGGGCGGGATCCGAGCCGCGCGCGGCGGGTTCACGCTGGTCGAGATCATCGTCGTCATCATCATCATCGGCGTGCTCGCGACGCTGATCGCGCCGCGCCTTCTGGGGCGCGTGGGGCAGAGCAAGACCGCCGCGGCGGCGAGCAACGCGGCGGCGCTGGCGAGCGCGATCAAGCTGTACGCGGCGGATTGGGGCGCGCTCCCGCCGGATATGAACGCGCTCGCCGTCAAGGCGGGCGGGAAGGGCCCGTACGTCGACAACGCGGACCAGTTGAAGGACCCGTGGGGCAACATGTTCGTGCTCCGCGTCCCGCCGCAGAAGAACGCGGACTTCGACGTGGTCTCGTTCGGCGCGGGCGGTCAGCCGGGGGGCGAGGGCGAAGAGGCGGACGTGGTGAAGCCGTGATGCGGGAAGGGCCGAGGGCCGAGGGCCGGGGGTCGAGTGGGCTCCGACGCGCGGACGTCGTGCGCGCGGCGGGCTTCCGGGCGTTCACGCTCGTGGAGATCATCGTGGTGATCGTGATGCTCGGGATCCTGGCCGGGCTGGTCGTGCCGCGGATGATGAACACGGCGGACCGGCAGGCCGATGCCGAAGCCCGCGCGGTGGAGCGGCTGGTGAGCATCGCGGCCGAGCGTGTCGGCGTGGCGGGCGAGGCGGTCGCGATCGAGTTTGATTCGGGCGGCGACGCGGCCGCCGCGCCGGGCGGAAAGCTGAGCGTGCTGGTGCAGCGCACGCGCGCGGGCGCGCCCGGCAAGGCGGGTGCGGCGTCAGGCGGCGAGCCCACGCCGTGGCGCGTCGACGGGCTGATCGAGCCGGTGACGCTGAGCGCCGCGCGGATGCTGGAAGCCCGGGCCGACGGCGTGGTGCTCGACGGGCGACGGTGGCGCGTGGTGCTACGCCCCGGGCAGGCGCGGGCGGCGCTGGAGATGCGCGTCGGCATCGCCGGGGCGGGCGCGGCGGGCGGGCCGAACAGCGCGTCGGTCATCCGGCTTGGCGCGGGCGACGTGCGCGCGACACGCGATGTCGGCGGCGGTGGGGGGGCGGGCGGCGTGCTGGCGATTGACCTGGACGACGCCGGGCGGGGGACCAAGGCGTGGTGACGCGTGCGCGAGCCGGGCGATGGTTCACGCGGCGGGCGCACGGCGCCCGCGGCGTGGTGCTCGTCGACGTGCTGGTCGCGACCATCCTGCTCGGGGCGTCGCTCGCGGTGCTCATCGGGCTCACGGGGCGGTCGGTGTCGTCGCGCGTTGAGGGCGAGGAGCGGGCGACGGCGGCGGCGCTCGCGGATGAGCAGCTTCAGATGGTGCTGGCCCGCGGGCCGGACGATTACCAGCGGCGCTTCCCGCTGGAGGGCGCGTGCGAGGCGCCGTTCCAGGCGTACCGCTACCGGCTGGAGTTCGGCAACTCCGCCGGTGTGAGCGAGCCGCTGCGCGTGCGTGTGACGATCTCGTGGGGCACGATGCTCGGCGGCGGGGCGCGGTCGGTCACGATCGAGACGCTGATGGCGTCGCGGTACGCCGGCGAGGATGGTGAGTCTGACCCCGAACGGGCGCCTCAAACGCCGGTGGTGCGGACGCCATGAACAGTGCGCGGACGAGTGCACGCGATCGGCGCGGCGGCTTCACGCTGGTGGAGCTGGTGGTCGCGACGGTGATGATCGCGATCCTGGTGACGTCTACGTACGTCGCGGTGTCGTCGACGGTGCGGGCGCGGTCGTCGGGCGAGGCGCGGGTGCAGGCGATGTCGCGGGCGTCGGCGGCGGCCGAGGTGATCGCGCGGGATCTGCGGTCGACCTTGCGTGCGGCGGACCTGGTTGAGAGCAAAGTGCTGATCACGCGGGCGGGGGCGGCGGGGCGCGGGCAGGACGGGCTGCTGATCTTCACGCACGCGGGCGAGCCGGTGCGCGCATTCTCCGCGCAGGCCGAGGGGGCCGAGGTCGAGGCTCAGTATCGGCTGGAGGCCGGCGCGCGGGCGGGGCAACTGGCGCTGTGGGGGCGGCGGCAGGCGGTGCCGGACGAGTACCCCGACGCGGGCGGCGTGGCGCGGGTAATGGTCGATGGCGTGACGGCGCTGACGTTCGACGCGTACGACGGCGAGGCGTGGCGCGACGCGTGGGATAGCGATTCCGACGGCCTGCCGCACGCCGTGCGCGTGGTGGTGACGGCGACGAGCGACGACGGCACGCAGACGGCGAGCGCGCGGCGCGTGGTGGCGATGGACCGTGTGCCGCTCCCCTTGAACTTCTCGGAAGACACGGGCGATCAGACCGAGCCGACAGCCGCGGCGGGGGGTGTGCGATGAAGCACGCGGCGGCGAGCGGGTCTTCGAGGTCGTGGCGGCGTCGGCGGCGCGGGCTGGCGACGCTGGCCGTGCTGTGGGCGATTGCGCTGGTGGCGATCGTGCTGGTGTCGATCCAGGGCGATGCGTTCCGTCAGGCGGCGGCGGGGCGGGACGCGGTGGCGCGGGTGCGGGCGTATTGGGCGGCCCGGGCGGGGCTGGAGGCGCAGATCGCCGCGTTGTCCGGCGCGACGCTGTCGCCGGATCTGTCGTCGTCGTTCACGGTGTCGACGGACATGGAGGCGGCGGCGTCGGGCACTTTGGAGGGCGCGCGGTACCGCGTGGCGTATACCGACGAGACCGGCGTCGAGCGCGAAGGGCCGCTGGACGCGCACAGCCGGTTGAATGTCAACTTGATGACGTCGGAGGATCTGCTGCTGCTCGATGGGATGGGCGAGGCGGAGGCGGAAGCGATCGTGTCGTGGGTGAACGGGGCGCTGGACGATCCGGCGTCGCAGGCGGCGGCGGGGGTGTATGAAGGGCTGAAGTACCCGTACAAGCCGCGTGAGGGGCCGGTGCGGTCGCTGAAGGAACTGGAACTGGTGACGGGGATTGATCCGACGCTGCTGCGCGGCGAGGACGCGAACTACAACGGCGTGCTCGACCCGAGCGAGGACGACGGGGACCTGTCGCCGCCGAGCGATAACGCCGACGGCGTGCTGGAACGCGGGTGGTCGCGGTTCCTGACGGCGGTGAGCGAGCCGGGGAGTTATGCGCTGTCGGGGCGGCGGCGCATCGACCTGAGCACGGCGAGCGTGGGCGACATCGCGGCCCGGCTGAGCGTTGACCAGACGCAGGCGCAGGTGATTTCGGAGCACGCCGCGGGCGGCGGGACGCTCGGGGACTTTGTCCGCAGTGAACTCTCGGCGCTGGTCTCGACGACGGATCAGTCGGGGGCAACGCGTCTTGACGGCGGGGGCAACGTGCGTGCCCTGACGGACGCGCAGCTGCGGACGCTGCTCGACGAGGCCAGCGACGGGAGCGAGGCCCTCAACCCGCGCGGCGGGAAGGTGAACATCAACACCGTCAGCCGGGAGACGCTGGAGCGGCAGGCGCAGATCGACGAGGAGACGGCCGACCGGCTGATCGAAGCGCGGGACGCACGCTCGGGCGGGTTTGTCAGCGTGCTGGACCTTCTGGAGGTGGAGGGGATCGACCGGGACACGCTGGCGAGCCTGATGGACTGGATCGACGTGACGTCGGCGGTGTATCAGGTGACGGTGCGCGGGCGGGACGAGGCCACGGGGATCGAGGTGGAGATTCAGGCGGTGATCGATCGTTCGACGATACCGGTCGTCATCCGGGACCTGGTGGTTCGGTAGAAGAGTGGTTCGGTAGACGTGTGGCATCCGTTGCGGGCGGGCACTGGCCGCCCCCGCGGGCGAAAGGCGTGTGGATTTGGAAGTCGGTCCGGAACAACTCGGGCAAGTGAGCGTGATGGCGGGGCTGCACGTGCAGGGGGAGCGCGCGCGGCTGGTGGTGGCGACGCGCGAGGCGGGCGGGAGCGCGTGGACGGTGACGTCGCGCTCGACGCACGCGCCGGGCGACTGGGCCTCGATCAACGCGGAACTGAACAAGGCGCGCGTCGGCGTGCTGGTGCGGGTCGTGCCGGGGTCGCAGACGATCGCGCGGGTCGTGACACTGCCCGAGAGCGAGCGGCCGGCGACGGACCCGGAACTGGTTGGCACGCTGGGCCTGCTGGCCGAGGCGGAGTTGCCGGGGAGTTTGCCGGAGTACCGTCGCGCGGGCGGGGTGCTGGCGGTCGGGACTGGGGCGGGCGCGCCGGTGGTGGTGGGATGGACGGGCGCGCCGGCGGCGGGCGGTGAGCGCGGCGGGCGCGGGCCGGCCGCGTGCCCGGTGGTGTGGACGGCGGAGGTCGTGGCGCTGGCGGCGCTGGCCCGGGCCGTCAGCGGCGGTGGAAGCGGCGGCCGCGGCGGGGAACTGGCGGCGTATGTGGACGGCGCGGACCGCGCGTGCGCGGTGATCGCCGCGGGCCCGGGCAAGACGGTCGTCCGCACCACGCGCCTGGGCGGTGATGACGCGCGGGCCAGCGCGGCCCGCGTGATCGCCGACGCGGCCAAGGCGGCGGGCGTCGATGTCGGCGCCGGTGTCGACCTGGGCGGGGGGTCAGGCGAGGTGTTTCGCGTGGTGGTGCGGCCTGGCGCCGGCGCGGGCAGCCGCGGGGTGATGGGTGTGACGCTCGAGCCCGGCGCGGCGGCGGGCGCGGGCGGGGTGCTCAGCGAGTTCGGGCT
Source organism: uncultured Phycisphaeraceae bacterium (assembly GCA_964615765.1). GTDB lineage: Bacteria > Planctomycetota > Phycisphaerae > Phycisphaerales > UBA1924 > CAZTQN01. The sequence goes on along the minus strand of CAZTQN010000015.1, from coordinate 40,729 downwards.
GGCGATGGGGGCGGTGCTGGCAGCGACGGATGCGCGGCCGGCGGTGCGGGCCCTGGTCAACCTGCACGAGCGCGAGCCGCGCGGTCGCGCCATGCTCGTCGAACGTGTGGTGCGCTGGCTCGGCTCGCCGGCGCGCGGGGCGGCGGTGCTGGCGGTGTGCCTGGCGGCGGTGCTCGCGGCCCCGCTCGGGGTTGCGTACGCCCGTTACGCCACGCTGCGCGAGCGCACCAAGGCGGACACGGGCCTGGAAGAGCGGCTGCGCAGCGGCGAGCGCGAACTGGCCCACTACCGTTTGCTGCGCGAGAAGCGCTGGCCCATGACCAAACTGCTGGCGGATATCGCCGGCGCGGCCCCCGTCGGCGTAATCGTCGAAGCCCTCGACGTCTCGGGCGATTCGGGCGTGACGATCCGCGGGACGGCGACCAGCGGGGAACTGATCACCAGTTTCCGCGAGAATCTCGGCAAAACCAAGGTGTTTACGCAGGTCGCGACGCCCAGCATCGGCTCGGGCGGCGGGCTGAGCGGGCTCGGCGGTTCGGGCGGGGGCGAGGCGCAGATCGCGTTCCAGCTCACGGCGCGGGTCGCGCCGGGCGGGGCGACGTTCAACGCGCCGCCGATCGAGGACTTCGCGGCCCGCACGCTGTCGGAGCGGATGTACGGCGAAGGCCGCGTGAGTGCGGCGGGCGGCGCGCGGGCGACGGGGCGCGAGCGGGCGGCGCGGACGGAGCCGAGCCGGCCGAGTTCGCGGACCAGTGCGAGCACCGGCGCGGCGAGCGGTCGTGCGGCGGCGAGCTCTCCGTCGGCAACGCGGACCTCGGGCGCGGGCCGAACCAGCACGAGCGGCGGGAGCGCGGCGGACAAGGTCGTGATTCCTCCGCCGATCTCCGACGCGGAGATTCAGAAGCTCGAACGCGGGAAGGCGATGATGGAGTGGGCCCAGCGGAAGGCGGCGGCGGCGCAGCCGGGGGTGGATGCGGCGACGAAGGCGCGCTTGCTGGATGAGTCGGCGAAGGCCAAGGAGCGGATGGACGCGCTCCGCAACGCGGGCCCCGGCGCGCGGGGAGGCGGGCAATGAGCCGCGCGGGCGTGTTGCTAGCGGGCATGCCGCGGGCGGCCAAGTGGGCGCTGGTGGCGTGCGGGCTGATCGTGGTGTATTTCGGCGTCGTCGAGCCGGCGCTGGATTTCACTCGGTCGATGAACGAGCGGGCCGACCGCATCGAGAACAATCTGCGCCGCGACAAGCAGTTGAAGGACCCGCAGTCGCCGGATCGGCGCTTGATCGACACGGGCAAGGAACTGTTCGGCACACCGATGCTTCCAACGGACACGCGGGCGGCCGCCGAGACTTTGTACCGCGTCGTCGACCGCGTGCTGAAGGACAACGGCGTAGAGGACGCGAGCATCGCGGAGCGGTCCGGACGGCTGACGAGCGATCAGTTGGTGGGCGCGATCGGGAGCGCGGCGACGGTGGACCGGTTCATCCTGGAAGTGAGCTTCGACGCCCAGCCGGAGGTGGCGCTGGACGTGTTGTCGGCGCTGGAGCAATCGCCGGAGGTGTCGGCCGTTGGGCGCGTGCGCATCGATAAGGCGGGCGTGCGGAGTTTCAGCACGCCGAGCGGCGGGAGCAGGGGGAGCGAGGCGGAGATGGTGCGCGTGACGCTGAGCCCGGAACTGTGGATGGTCAAAGGGCCGGGAGGCGGGCAATGAGCGGCGGGCTGCGCGGGTCGGACGGGTTGCCTTTGCCGGTGCTCGGCATCGTCGCGCTGGCGGCGATCCCGCTGTCGATCGGCGCGGTAGTGCTGGTGGCCAGGCCGCTGAACGCGATCCTGGACGGGAGCGCGTCGGCGACGAGCGCCGGCGAAACACCGGGCAGTGCGCCGGGCTTGCGCAGCACGGGCGAGGTGATGGAGGGGCATCTGGCGCTGGTGAACGGTCGCTCGCTGTTCACGATTCCCCCGCCGCCGGCGGAGGAGCCGGAGGATCGCGGGCCGGCACCGGCGGTATACGGCGGGCCGGCGCTGATCGCGATGATCGACGGGGCGGCGTGGTTCCAGGACGGGACGCGTGCGGAGCAGGGCGGCGCGGCGGAGAACGGGGTGCGCGTGATCGAGCTGCGGGCGCCGTGGGGTGCAAAGGTGGAGTGGGAGGGCGGGACGTACGACGTCGAGCTGTTTAAGCGGACGGATTGGAAGGCGCTGCGCGACTCGGTGGGGGCGGCCCCGCCGTCGTACTTTGGCAAGGCCGGCGGCGTGCGCACGCGGCGTCAACCCGGGCGCGGGCCGGGCACCGGCGGCGCGGCGGCTGAGCCGGTGCGGAGCGCGGCGGGCGTGGGCATCCCGCCTGGGCCCGGCGCGAATCCGCCGGAGAAACCGGCCGCGGAGACGAAAGACCCGCCCAAGCCGGCGGGCGGCGAGAGCGGTGATGGGCACGCCGAGGGCGAGCCGGTGAACGGGACTAAGCCGGCGGAGCCGGGGGGGGCGGGGGGGCCGGGTGGGCCGGAGCCGGCGCCGGACGGCGGTGGGGCACCACCACCAGCGCCGCCACCACCTGCGGAGCCGCCGCCGGAGCGGTGAGTGGATCGGGAGCGCTGCGAGCGCCGGAGTTGGTGGAGCGTTTCTTTCTTCTTCTTCCTGCGACACGAGAGCATTGAGCACGACATGCCGACCAGCCAGAGCCGAGCGCGAGCGGACGAACTTGACCAGGTGAGCGTGGGCGGCGCGAGCGCGCGGGCTGCGCGGGACGGGCGGAGCGTGCGCGGGCGGGATCACGCCGCGCGGGCCGGGGCGGTGCTGCTGATGGCGGCGGGCGCGGCGCTCGGGCTGTCGGGGTTGATGGGCGTGACGGCTCACGCCGCGGCGGATGATGACGGGCCGGAACCGGCGGAGATGACGGAGGCGGCGGAGATCGCGTCGGCGCAGCCGGCGGGCGCGGACGGCGACGAGCCGGCCGGGGGCGATGACGCCGGCGCGGGGGCGATGGCGGATGATGGGCCGGGCGGGGCTGACGGCGGGGTGGGGGCGGCGGCGGGCGACGCGGACGACAGCACGGTGCTGGCGTTCAAGAACGTGACGGTCGACGCGATCGTGCCGTTTCTGGTTGAGGCGACGGGCAAGGTCGTGATGCCGCAGGCCGAGGTGCTGACGCGGCGGATCACGATCCTGAACAACCGCCCGATCCCGCGGCGGGAGGCGCTGGACCTGGTGGTCTTGGCGCTGCAGGAGAGCGGGATCGCGGTGGTGGAGACGGAGCGGACGGTCAAGCTGCGCGACATCGCGGAGATCGACCGCATGGGCGTGCCGGTGGTGGGGAGCGACCGGCGGCTGGCGGGACGGACGGACATGGGCACGATCGTGCAGAAGGTGTTCCGCCTTCAGCACGGGGTGGTGGCCAACTTGGCGGAGCAGCTCAAGCCCGAGGTGCCGACGTGGGCCAAGCTGGGGATCGATCCGGACTCGAACCAGGTGTTCGTGACGGCGAACGTGGGCACGCTGCAGAAGATCGAGGCGCTGCTGGACCAGCTCGACACGCCGGCGACGGACACGCTCGAATCGACGACGTTCATGCTGCGGTACGCCGACGCGGCCCAGATCGCGCAGAACATCAAGGACCTGTACACCAACTCGACGACGAGCGGGCAGAACCAGAACCGGCAGAACCAGAACCCGTTCCAGTTCTTCCGCGGGGGCGGCGGGGGCAACAACCAGAACCAGGGCGATCGCAACCGGTCCAACCAGCGCGAGCCCGGCGGGGTGTTCACGAGCACGAACCTGCGCGTGACGGCGAACACGCAGCAGAACTCCGTGACGGTGCTGGCGGAAAAGCCGATCATCGACCAGATCCGCCGACAGATCGGCGAGGAGTGGGACCGCCCGCTGGCGCAGGAGACGGTCGTCCCCAAGGTGTATCAGCTCGAGCATTCGGACCCGGTGAAGGTCAAGGAACTGCTGACGAACATCTACGGGAACCCGGGGCAGTCTCAGCAGGGCGGCGGCGGCGGGGGCGGCAACAACAATCAGCAGGCGAGCCAGAACCAGCAGACGGCCAACCGGCTGTTCGGGCAGTTCTCGTTCGAAGCGATCCCGGAGGCGGGGCGGCTGGTGGTGATCGCCAAGAGCCCGGAGCACATCCGGTTCATTGACGAGATCATCGCCCAGATCGATCGCCCGCAGACGGCGGGGCTGCCGCAGATCGTGGAGCTCAAGCACGCGCAGGCGGAGGAACTGTCGGAACAGCTGAACGCGCTGCTGAGCCAGGAAGGGACGCTGGCGCAGATCAGCCGGTCGGAGAGCGGGCTGACGGATTCGCAGACGGCGGCGTCGCCGTTCGCGACCAGCAACACGCAGCAGAACGGGACGACCGGCGGGCAGCAGAACCAGCAGGGGCAGCAGACCTCGCCGGGGACCATCACGTTCTGGTGGCAGCGGGCCCGGGTGCCGACGAACACGGCGGGCGCGTCGAACCTGGTGAGCAAGATCCGCATCGTGCCGGTGTGGCGGCAGAACGCGCTGATGGTGCTCTCGCCGCCCGAGTATCACAGCACGCTGGTGAGCGTGATCCAGGAATTGGACCGCCCGGGGCGGCAGGTGCTGCTGTCGGCGGTGATCGCGGAGATCACGCTGGACGACGAGACGGCGATCGGGCTGAGGTGGTCGAGCCAGTCGATCACGCCGAACAACGCGGACAACTCGTTCGGCATCGGTGCGCCGCCGAACCAGCAGTCTTTCACGGGGGTGAAGAACGACCTGTTGCCGGACCTGTTCGATACGTCGGTGCTGAATGTCGGTGCGAACCTGAACGTGCTGCTGCAGGCGCTGAACGAGAAGACGTCGATCAACATCCTGAGCGAGCCGCGGATCTTCACGTCGGACAACCAGGAGGCGGAGTTCTTCAACGGGCAGGACATCCCGTTCATCACCGACAGCCAGACGAACACCGTCGGGAACCTGGTGCAGTCGTTCGACTATCGCGCGGTGGGGATTGCGCTGCGCGTGCGCCCCAGGATCACGATCAACAAGGACGTGGACCTGCGGATCAATCTCGAACTGTCGAGCATCCAGCCGAACCAGACGCTGTTCGGCGGGTTCATCGTCGACCGGCGCGAGACGACGACGCAGCTGATCGTGAAGGACGGGCAGACGGTGGTGGTGTCGGGCATCATGCGGACGCAGGACCAGGACGTGAACCGGAAGGTGCCGCTCTTGGGCGACATCCCGCTGGTGGGCGAGATTTTCAAGTCGACCGAGCGCGTCAAGAGCAAGACGGAGCTGGTGGCGTTCATCACGCCGTTCGTGATCAACAACACGACGGAGACGGACGACCTGACCAAGCCGGACCGCGAGCGGCTGGGCGAACTGCGCGACCTGCTGCGACCCGAAGACAAGGCGCTGAAGGCCGAGGACCTGGAGAAGGGCGGGACTGGAGCCGGGACCGGGACCGGAACTGGCACCGGTGCAGGGACCGGGACCGGCAGCGGCAGCGGACGGAGCGGGACGCGGCGGCGGGATCCGACGTCGGATTGACGCGGTGTGCGACTGAGCGGGGCGTTCGGGCATCAGAGGTGACACGCGGCTGCTGCTTCAGGCGGGCCGCTCTGGAGAAGATGCATGGACATGCGGCGGGCGAGCGTTGCGGGGTCGGTCGAGTCGCCGCGGCTGGTGGTGACGCGCCGCGGGTTTGTGGGCGGGGCCGCCGGGCTGGCGGCGGGCTTTGCGCTGGCCGGCGCGGGGACGATGGTGCTGCCGCGTCGGGCGCTGGCACAGGCGGCGGGAGGGGCGTCGGGGGGCGAGGGGAGCACGCCAGAGAAGGTCAAGTTCGCGTCCGTCACGCCGATCAACACGTGGGCGGGCGGGGGCGTGTGGGCGATCGTGAGCGACTTCGGGATGCCCGTGACGCTCTGCAACGGCGGGATCATCGCGGGCAAGGACGCGGTGGTGGTGGTGGACGGGTTCAACACGCCGGCCGGGGCGCAGTGGGCGGCGAAGACCGCCAAGGAGTTGACGGGACGTGATCCGACGCACGTCGTCGTCACGCACTATCACTTCGACCACACCGACGGGCTGTCGGGGTACCTGGCGCTGCCCGTGCCGCCGACGATCATCTCGACGCGGACGACGCGCGACCTGATGGCCCGCCGCGGCGCGCAAGGCGGCGGGAACCTGCTGTTCCCGGCGCCGGCGAGCGCGGTGCCCGGCCTGGAAACCAGCGTTGCGCGGTGCGTGCTGCCCGACGCGGTCATCGCGGATTCGAGCAAGCCGCTGCGGATTGACATCGGCGGGAAAGCCATCTTGCTACGCGAGCGGGCGGGGCACACGCCCAGCGACCTGAACATCGAGATCGAAGGCGGCGGGAAGGACGGGCAGAAGGTGGTCTTCGCCGGGGACATGATCTTCTATCGCGCGTTCCCGGTGTACCTCGACGCGATCCCGTCGGTGTTGAAGACCAACGTCGCGGAGGTCACGGCGGAGGACGGCGGCAAGAGCGTGATCGTGCCCGGGCACGGGCCGTTGGCGACGGGCGCGGACCTTGGGCCGTTCCTGAAGCTCATCGATCACATCGCGCAGGCGGGCGGGAAGGCGAAGGCGTCGGGGCTGTCGGCGAAGGACGCGGCGGCGACGTTCACCGTGCCGGCGGAACTGAAGGATTACACGCCGGGCAACCCGCTGTTCGCCGTGCTCGCGATGGAGGCGGTGTATCGTGAACTGGAGGGCGGGGGCGGGGCGAAGTAACTTGCCCTTGCGGAGCGCGGCGTGCACGAGATCATCGTCGCGATGAACGTTGTCGACGTGGCCCGCTATGCGCGTTATCGCGCGGCGATCACGCCGCTGCTCGAAGCCGCGGGCGGCAGCTTCGGGTATGACCTTGAGGTGTCGCGCGTGCTCAAGACGCCCGGCGGCGAGGCGGGGCACGGCGGGCACCCGATCACGCGCGTGTTCACGATGCGGTTCGCATCACGCGCGGCCCGCGAGGCGTTCTTCGCCGACGAGCGGTACCTGCGCGCGAAGGCGGCCGACTTTGTCGCTGCGGTCGACGGGTTCACGGTGCTCGCCGAGATCGACCGCTGATCGCGGGCCTCAGGGCACCGCGGGTTCGACGAGCAGGCGGAGCAGTTCCAGCGATTCCTGCCAGCCGAGGTAGCACATGTCGGCGGGGATGACGTCGGGCACGCCTTCCTGCACGATGTGCAGTTCGGTGCCGGTGGAGACGGGCGTGAACGTAGTGGTGACGACCATGTGCCCGGGGAGGTTGGGGTCGTCGAACTGGTCGCTGGCGACGATCTTCTGGTTGGGCACGAGCTCGATGAACTTGACGGCGAAGGCGTGGGCGGCGCCGGTGTTGAAGTTGATGAACGACATGCGATAGCCGCCGCCGACGCGGGCGTCGATCGACTGCATCTCGGCGACGAAGCCGTGCGGCGCGTTCCACTTGACGAGGGCGCGCGGGTCAAGGAAGGCGCGGTACAGGCGCTCGGGCGGGCACTTGAAGACGCGGTGCAGGCGGATGGTGTTGGGCATCGGCGTTAAGGGGACAGAGGTGAGGGGCGAGAGGCGAGGGATAAGGCCTCGCGGGGAGCGTACCTTGAGCCGCGAGCGCGCGGAGACTGGCGCCCTGATGCGGTGTGAAGATTGGCTCGGATGAGGGAGGAAATCCGGGCCGTCACGTCGCGGAGCGGCGTGCGACCCAAAGCTCACGCCGCGGAGCGGCGTGCCACCCAGAGCGCCGCCCCTTACTGGCGGGTGATGCCGAGGACCATTTTGCGCCAGGCGTCGGTGGCGCCGGCGACCTGGTCCTTCGGGCCGGTGAGGCGGACGAAGATGGGGCCGGCGGGGGCTTCGACGATGGCGCCGCGGAAGCCTTGGTTCTGAATCGGCGTGGTTGCGCCGGAGACCATCGAGGCGTAGGTGCCGTCCATGCTGACCATCGTGATCTTGATGCCGGCGGCGGTGTGGGTTTCGACCTTGGATTCGGCGGGCTGGCCGGTGGAGGGGTTGGTGACCTGGCCGCGCCAGCGGTCGATGTTCTGCTGCGTCGAGCCGCCCATGCCCGCGAGGAAGACGCACAGCGTGGCGTCGTTGCCCGAGCCCTCGCCGATCTGGAACGCGGCGGTCTGCATGCGGTTGGCCGGGGCCGTCTTGGTCCAGGAAGACGGCGGGCGGAACTCCACGCCGGAGATGGTGAGGTTGCCGGCCTGGCCCGAGAGTTCGTCGGCCATGGCGCCGGCGGCGTCCTGACCGGAGGCGGCCTGCTGGGCGACGCTCTTGCCCATCTGGGCCGACTTGCCGAGGATCGACTGCGGCGCGTCGGGCACGGCCTGCAGCGGGTTGTTCTGCTTCGACGTAGCGGCCGAGGGCGGCGCGGTGGACGTGCCGTCGTCGCACGCGGCGACGAGGAGAGCGAGGGGCAGAAGGACGGCGGCCGCGCAGGTGAAATGGGGAGTGGTCGGCATAGGCGATCGTATGATGGGCAGGGGGTAGAGGTCAGGGGACAGGGGATAGGGTGATGCGTCCCACGCGGAGCGTGGGGGTACCCGGGAGCAGGGAAGTACGCGGCGATGCTGATCGACGTGGCGGACATTTCTGATCCGCGCCTCGCCGAGTATGCGAACATGCGCGACGCCGAGTTGGCCCAGCGGGCCGACCCGCTCGACGCGCGGGCGCACGGCGGGCTGTTCATCGCCGAGGGTGATCTGGTCGTCCGCCGCCTGATCGCGTCGCGGTTTCGAACGCGGTCGGTGCTGCTCACGCCGACGCGATTGGACGCGATGCGGGCAGACATCGAGCGGCTGCCGACGGAGACGCCGGTGTACGTGGCCCCGCCGCCGGTGCTGAACGGGATTGTCGGGTTCAACATGCACCGCGGGCTGCTCGCGATCGGCGAGCGGGCCGGCGCGGGGGAGCGGGCGGTCGACGAACTCCTCACGCACGACGGGCCGCTGATCGTGCTTGAGGACGTGAACAACCACGACAACCTGGGCGGGGTGTTCCGGTGTGCGGCATCGCTCGGGGGCGGCGGGGTTGGCGTCGTGCTCAGCCCGCGCTGTGCGGACCCTTTGTACCGCAAGGCGCTGCGGGTCTCGATCGGGTGCGTGCTGTCGGTGCCGTTTGCGCGGAGCGCGGCGTGGCCAGAGGATCTGGAGCGGATGCGCGGAATGGGCTGGCACGTGCTGGCCATGACGCCGGCGGCGGACGCGGTGGATGTGGGGGAAGCGATGGCGGCGTCGCGGAAAGCGGGGGCGAAGATCGCGTTGCTTCTTGGGGCCGAGGGGCCGGGGTTGTCGGCGGAGGCGATGCGGGCGGCGACGGCCCGGGTGAGAATCCCCATGCACCGGGCCAGCCCGGAGGTGGATTCGCTGAACGTGCACGTCGCCGCGGGTATCGGGCTGTATGAGGTCATGCGCCGTGCGTGACCTGATCGGGCGGCGACGGAAACGGTCGCCGGCGGCATCCGGGCGGAGGGCGGGCGGTATAGAAGGTGCAAGCCGCGGGTGACCGGGGGGTTGTACTATTTGGGCGTTGCGTCGCGGGGTTGGGGCCAGAGGCAGTCGGGAACAGGAGTCGGCCTGATGTTCGGACATCGCTCGGTGCTGGGTGTGATGACGGGCGCGGTGCTGGCGTTGAGCGCGGGCACGGCGATCGGCGCGGACGACGGGCTGCGGTTCCGCGGCCTTGGCGCGACGCGCCAGACGCTGGACGCGATGCAGCTCAAGCCGTTCGACGCGGCCAACTGGGCCCATCTGAAGGACTGGTCGACCCCATTCAACCCGGAGAGCGCGGGCGGGAAGGTCGTGGTGATCGTGACGTGGGCCGCGTGGCGGGCGCCGTCGCACCCGGCGATGAAAGCCGCGCAGCGCGTGCTGGACGCGAACAAGGACAAGGACCTGATCGTCGTCGGCGTGCACAACCCGCGCGGGTTCGATCAGGCCAAGGCGAACGCGCAGACGCTGGGCGTGATGTTCCCGATCGCGGCGGACCCGGACGGCAAGTTCCGCGAGGCGATCAAGGCCGACGCGGACCCGAACGTGTACGTGCTCGACCGGGCCGGGCATGTGCGGTACGCGCAGCTCGAGCCTTCGAGCCTCGAGGCGGCGGTGACGGGTCTGCTCGCCGAGACGACCGAGCAGGCCAAGAACCTGCCGACGGAACTGGCGAGCAAGAAACAGGCGGAGGAGGCGGCGCGGTGGCGCACGGGGGACGCGAAGGCGACGGCGGGCGCGCCGGCCCGGGTGGAGTTCGAACTGCCGGACGAGGACGCGTACAAGCGCGTGAAGTGGCCGTACCAGGTCGGCAAGGTTGAGCGGGACAAGATCCTCGAGCGGATCTCGGTCACGCCGCCGGTGGTGACGCTGCCGGAAGAGAACTGGTACCCGGCCAAGCCGGACACGCACGGGCGTCTGGTGGCGATGTACATCACCGACCCGGTGGACACGGCCCTGATGAACGTGGTGCCGGTGATGAACAACATCTCGACGCGGTACTGGGGCGAGGTGGTGGTGGTGGGCCAGGCCGCGAAGGTTGGCGAGGCGGTGATGAACGTCTCTGGCGAGGAAGAGGCCAAGCTGACGGAGCGGAACACCGCGGCGATCAAGACGGTGCTGGCGCAGAACCGCCTGAACCACCCGATGCAGGCGGCCCCGTTCAAGGGCGAGCAGTTCGAGGGCGACATCCCGATCTTCGGCCTGGAGCGCGGGCTGCGGAACGCGGGCGTGGTCATGCTGCTGTCGACGGACAACAAGGTGCGCTGGATGGGCAACCCGTACAGCGACGAGTTCCGCCGGGCGATCCAGCAGCTCCTGGAGATCGATCCGGGCGTCGCGGCCCGCAAGAAGGCGGAGGCGGCGAAGAAGAAGTGAGGCGCACGTTCCCGTTGGCCGGCGCGGGGCATCGGATGCTCCGGGCGTGCGCGGGCGGGTGTGAGGAAAGCGCGGCGGGGACAGGACGATCGGGCAGCGAACCAGGAGACGGGCACATGCACCGGTTCATCATTCACGAAGTGGCGCGTCGGGGGCAGCAGGTCGTTGGGACGAAGGCCGTGCGGCGCGGGCTGGCCGCGGCGATCGTGGCGGCGGCGGCGTGTGCGCCGGTCTTCGGTGACGACGGGCAGGTCGCGCTGCAGGGGCAGGGGCCCAAGCGCGAGGCGCTGACGGCGATGCAGTACAAGCCGTTCGACGCGTCCCTGCTGAGCGGGCTGACGGGCTGGACCAACGGGCCCGCCGCCTCCGGCGAGACGATCAAGGGGCGCGCCCTGCTGATCGTCGCGTGGGCGAGCTGGTTCAAGGGCTCGTTCGACGGGCTGGGCGATGCGCGGGCGATGGCCGACGAGTTTGGGCACATGGGCCTGGACGTGGTCGCGGTGCACCACCAGCGCGGGTTCGACGGGGCCGCGAAGATCCTGGAGCAGGGCAAGCACAGCATCCGCGTCGCGCACGATCAGAAGGGCGAACTGTTCAAGGCGCTGCGGATCGAGGGCGCGGGGCCCGAGTACTACTTCGTTGACCGGGCCGGGCGGCTGCGGTTCGCGCAGGTCGATCGCGGGAGCGTGCGCAAGGCGGCGGAACTGCTGGTGAAGGAATCGCCCAGCGAGGCGGCCGCCGCGACCGCGCCGACGCCCAAGTCCGGCGGTGATGCCGGCGCTGGGGCCGGCGCCGGCGGCGCTTGGAAGCAGCCGGAGGAGGCCGCGTATACCGGTGCGGCGTGGCCCGCGCGGAACCGCGACGTCGGGCCCGCCAAGAACGTGCAGGGCAAGAAGCTGCCGGCGTCGATGGGTCAGGAGACGTGGATCGGCGACAAGCCGGAGCTGGGCGGGCGGGTGATCGTGCTGGACTTCTGGGCCACCTGGTGCGGGCCGTGCATCGCCGCCAGCCCGATCCTGGAAGAACTGCAGACCTCGCACAAGGACGACTTGGTGATCGTCGGCATGAGCGGGCAGAAGCGGCCCGGTCGCCCGGAAGACGTCGCGGCGATCAAGGCGTTCCTCGAGAAGAAGCCGACGAAGTACTTCCACGCCAACGACCTGAAGCAGACGGTGTACAAGTCGCTGGACATCAAGGCGATTCCGCACGTGGTCGTGCTGTCGACCGACGGCACGGTGCGGTGGCAGGGCAACCCGCACGACCCGGACTTCCGCAAGGCTGTCACGGAAGTGATCAAGGTCGATCCGGGCGTGAAGGCGCGGAAGTCGTAAGGGCGGGAAGCGGGAAAAAGGAAACACGAGAAGCGGCGGATGTTGGTCCGCCGCTTTTTCTGTTTTTGGGGGAGGGAGTTGAACGCGAAGGCGCGAAGGGCGCGAAGGGGGAGTGGGGGCGGGAGACGGGAAACGGGAGACGGGAAGCGGGAAGCGGGAAGCGGCGAAAAGAAAAACAGCGGCGGATCTGGCCGCCGCTGTTTACTTATTCATGATCCGAACACTCCGCCACTCCGCCACTCCGCCACTCCGCCACTCCGCCACTCCGCCACTTCCGCTCACACACATCCCTGGAAGTACACGCCGAGGAAGTCGAAGAGGTCTTGGACGGAGAGGTCGCCGGAGTTGTTGGTGTCGGCGGTGAGGCTGCCGGCGAAGTAGGCGTTGAGGTAGTCGAAGATGTCCTGGACGGTGGCGGAGCCGCTGTTGTTGAAGTCGGCGGCGCAGGGCTGGATGGTGAAAGTGAACGCGGCGATGCCGCCGGGCTGGCCGTTGCCGCTGGGGAGGGTTGCGGGCGAGACGGGCGTGGCGGTGATCTCGCCGTCGAGGCGGATGCCCCCGCCGAAGACCGAGGTGATGTTGTCCGACACGGCGACGCTGTACGTGCCGGGCTGGAGCGTTGACGTGAACGTGAGCGTCGCGACCCAGGACGTCGGCGAGTATGAGAGCGTGAACGGCACCGGCGTGCCGGCGCGCGTCACGGCGATGTCGGCCGGGGTAATGGTGACGTTGTCGCTGAACGACAGGCGCAGCGTGCTTGGGGCCGCGGGGAGCGTGGCGCTCGGCGCGGGCGAGGCGGAGACGAGTTTCGGCGGGCCCTGCACGTAGGTCGCGGCGGTCTTGCCGTATTCGAGCACCCAGTTGTCCGGGTCCAGCTCGACGCCGCCCGCGCTCACGCCCGCGGGGAGCGGGAAGAGGAAGTAGTCGGACGCGGCGTCGTTGTACGCGGTGAGGTTGACGGTGCCGAGCGTCGCGGTGGTGACGCGGACGGGGATGGGGTTGGCGAAGACGGTGGGGAGGCTGCTGGTGTTCGATTGATCGATACGCAGGCGGAGGTAGGGCGCGCCGTCAATGGTGGCGTTCTGCCAGGAGTAGGTGTACGCGGGCGCGCCCTGGCCGAAGACCCAGGGGGTGAAGAACCAGGAGAGGTCGCGGCCGGTGGTGGTCTGGATGGAGTTGATGAAGTCGCTGGTGGTGGGGGCGCCGCCGGAGAACTGGGCGCGGTAGGTCTGGATGGCGCCGAAGAAGGCGGGGTCGCCGAGAATGCCGCGGAGCATGTGCAGGACCCAGGCGGACTTGGCGTAGGTGGTGGCGTAGTTGAAGATGGCGCCGACGGAGGTGGTGTTGGTGACGTAGACGGAGCCGGCGGGGTTGGAGGGGCGGAGGTTGTTCATGGCGGCGCGGTAGGCGGGCGCGCCGGTGGACTCGGGCTTGCGCTCTTCCCACAGGGCCTGGGAGAGGGTGGCGAAGCCTTCGTTGAGCCAGATGTCGTTCCAGGTTTTGCAGGTGACGTCATCGCCGAACCACTGGTGGGCGAGTTCGTGCGCGCTCAGCCACTCGGCGAAGGGCGTTCCGCCGGAGCCGCCCTGGCCGGACATGGTCTGGTGCTCCATGCCGCCGGAAAACTCGAACTGGTACTTGCCGTACTTCTCGTTGATGAAGGGGTAGAGCCCGAAGATGGGGCGGAAGGCTTCGAGGATGTCGGCGGAGCGTTCCCACAAGCCGCGGTTGGTGGGGTTGTCGGCGGAGGGGTAGATGGCGAACTGCAGCGGCATGGAGCCGGCGGGGTAGGTCGGCCCGCCGGGGAAGGACTGGCCCGAGGGGTACGAATAAGTGGTTTGCCACTGGTTGTACTGCGAGACGCTGATGAAGGCGAGGTAGGGCGCCATCTGATAGTTGGTGCGGTAGGTGAACTTGCGGCGTGAGCCGGTGAGGGTCTCGGTGGATTGCAGCAGCCCGTTGGAGACGGCCGAAAGCGTGGAGGGGCAGGTGATCGAGATGGAGAAGGTGGCCTTGTCGGAGTTGTCGCCGGGGAGGCGGACGTCGCCGTCCTTGGCGGGCCACCAGGTGGCGGCGTAATAGGGCTGGCTGAGGGTGCAGAGGACGGGCGGCGCGCCGGCCACGCCGCGCTGCGTGGTGACGACGACGGAGCCGGGCGAGAAGCCGATGCCGGTGGCGATGTTGCCGGAGTAGTTGATGGAGACGGTGGCGGTGTCGTTGGTGTTGAGCGGGCGGAGGAAGGTGAAGGTGCGCGCGTAGGACGTGCCGCCGGTGGCGGGGACGGTGGGCGAGACGGTGTAGGTGCCCTGCGCGTCGGTGACGGTGCAGGAGGTCACGGTGTAGTTCCAGCGGAGCACGAAGGTGAACGAGGTGACGTTGTTCTGCGTGGCGCGGAGCGTGATGTCGTTCCGGCCGGCGAGGGCGAGGCTGGGCGGGGCGACCTCGAGGCTGAGGTCGTAGTTGAGAACGTCGGTCGGGTCGGTCGCGGCCCCGCGATCGCCGCGGCGGCCGGGGTTCAGGCGGCCGGGGATCAGCGAGCCGGGGCCGGAGGCGGACATGTCCATGCCGGCGGCCTTCTGGGCTTCGTACACGGCGCGGAGGATGCAGGCCTTGCCGCAGCCTTCGGGCGGATCGAGCAGAACGAGCGGTTCGGCGTCGGGCTCGGGCGCGAGGACGGGCGAGACGGACTGGGCGGAGGCGACGCCGAGCAGGCTGAACAAACCGGCGGCGGCGAGAAGGTTCTGGGACGTGGTGCGCATGCGGTCAACCTGATGAGGTCCGGCCCGGGATCGTGAGGCGGGGGCAGGACGGGAGTGGTCTGTGGGCGTAGACAACGCGGCGGCGGGCCGAACGCCCGGCGCGGGACAAGCGGGAATCTGGACACTGTCCGGATGAATGCCCGCGGCGGTTTCGCCGGTGCGGGGGAGCGGGGCGGAGTGCGCGGAAATCAGTGCGGGGGAATGCCCATGGCGCGGGTGATGGAGGCGAGGTCGTCGGGGACGCGGATGGGGGTATTCGCCGAGCGCCCGGTGGGCAGGTGGCGGTGTTCCGGGGCGATGTGGGCCTGGGCGGCCTTGGTGTCGATGCCGGTGTGGTAGGTGACGGTGGCGTCGGGGTCTTTCAGTTGGTGACCGGTGAGGATGCAGACGACGGTCTGATCCGGGCGGATGACCCCCTCGCGGAGGAGCATGCGGGCGCCGGCGACCGACGCGGCGCTGGCGGGCTCGCAGCCATATCCATAACGCCCGACGAGGGCCTTGTGTTCGAGGATGCAGTCGTCATCGACGGAGCGGACCACGCCGTTCATCAGCGAGAGGGCCCGCAGGGCTTTGGGCAGGTTGACGGGGCGGTTGATCTCGATGGCGGAGGCGATGGTGTGAGCGCGCTCGCGCTGCGCGTCCATGCGCGCGAACTCGCGGGCCACGGCAGCGCGGTCGTAATCGCCCAGGAGCGGGTCGGAGTCGTGCGGCGTCCAGCGGATGTTCAGCGTGTTGACCAGGCGGTCAAGCGTGCAGGCGCCCTTGGCGTTGATGACGGCGAGACGCGGGATGCGCGGGATCATGCCCAGGGCGTGCAGTTCGGCGAAAGCCTTGGCGAAGGCGGAGCAGTTGCCGAGGTTGCCGCCGGGGACGACGATCCAATCGGGGAAGAAGGGCGCCGGGTCGTGCACGCCGCGGAGCGGCGACCCACCCGAGGTAAAGCCCAGGTCGCGGAGCACGCGGGCCATGATGGTCTTCTGGCCTTCGAGGCGGAAGGGGTTGACGGAGTTGAGGAGGTAGACGGGCGAGCCGGGCTGCTCGGCGACCTGACGGACGCGGGCGAGGCAGGCGTCGAAGTCGCCGGCGACCTGGAGCGTGGTGGCGCCGTAGTCGAGCGCCTGCGAGAGTTTGCCGAAGGCGATCTTGCCGTCGCCGATGAAGACGAAGGCGCGGATGCCGGTGTGGGCGGCGTAGAGGGCGAGAGCGGCGGAGGTGTTGCCGGTGGAGGCACACGCGACGACCTTGGCGCCGACGATGCGCGCGTGCGTGAAGCCGGCGGCCATGCCGTTGTCTTTGAATGAGCCGGAGGGGTTGAAGCCCTCGTACTGCAGGAAGAGGTTGGGCTGGGTGTCGCCGGGCGGAGCGCGGAAGCCGAGCAGTTCGCCGAGTTTCGAGGCGCGCTGCAGCGTGGTCTTGCCCTCGCCGACGGAGACGATGTCGGACGGCGTGCGATAGAAGGGGAGCAGTTCGCGGAACTGCCACACGCCGGAACACTCGGCCCCGGCGCCCGGGCGGCGGAAGTAGTCGAAGCTTGGCGGGATGGGCGCGCCGAGCGCGCCGGCGCGGATGGCGGGCCAGTCGTAGACAATGTCGAGCAGGCTCTCGCCGCGACCCTCGGCGGCGCAGGCGGGGCAGGACGTCAGGACCGCGTCGATCGGGAATCGGCGCGTGCAGGCGGGGTGCATGCAGCGCTGGGCGGCGACGGACGCGGTCGGGGAGTGCGGCGGCTGGTTCGAAGACGGGGGCACACGCATCGTATCGGTTATGATGGGCACATGGGTGAGGCGCGGGGCATCCGTGAGAACCATTGGCTGCTGCGGTGGAGCAAGTGGCGGATCGTCCGCACCTACTGGCTGGTGCAGTCGATCGTGCTGGTGTTTGCGATCCCGCTGTGGGCGTGGCAGATGACGACGGACCGGGATCAGCCGCTGGGCGACCTGGACCAGTTGCGGATCGTGGGGGAGGCGTACGCCGACGGGTCGTTCTGGGTGCTGTGGGGGGTTGTGAACGGGGTGATCATCGGGTTGCAGACGGTGCTGCTGCTGCCGGTGTACAAGCCCCGGCCGCGGGTGGTGCGGGGGGCGCCGCTGCTGCTCAGCGTTGCGGTGATGGGCGTGCTGGTGGCGGCGCTGGCCGGGGGGCTGGTGTACGGGCTGTTTGTCGGGCTGCATGAACTGCTGTACCGGAACAGCAACACCGGGCCCCTCGGCGTCGATGAGATGATGTTCTGGCTGATCATGCTCGGCGTCGTGCTGGCGTCGTGGAGCGGCGGGTCGCTGCTGCTGTGGGGTTTCTGCACGCGGCGGCTGCGTGCGGGGGCGATGCACGAGGACGTGCTGCGGCGGGTGGCGTCGCGCTTGTTTTTGGGGACGATGGTCGAGACCGCCGCGATGATCCCGCTGGATGTGATGGTGCGCCGCAAGACGGAGTGCTACTGCGTCGCGGGGAGTTATGTGGCGCTGACGGTGTGCGGGGCGGTGGGGCTGGTAGTGCTCGGGCCGCTGATGGTGCTGCCGTATGTCGCGGCGCGGCGGAAGCGGTGGTGGCAATCGCGCTGCGACGCGTGCGGGTACGACTTGGCGAGTTTGTTGTCGGCCGGGCGCGGCGTGGAGCGATGCCCGGAGTGTGGGGCGGGGTGGAGGGAGGGGGGGACGCGGGGAGGTGGGGGCGTGACGCGGTGAGGGGGTGATGCGGTGAAGGCGTGACGCGGTGAGGGGGTGACGCGGTGAAGGCGTGACGCGGTGAAGGGGTGACGCGGTGAGTCGCGCCGAATCCCGAATCCCGAATCCCGCTTCCCGTTTCCCGTTTCCCGTTTCCCGCTTCCCGCTTCTCGCCTCACACCGGCTGGCGCAGCCTGATCATGTAATCGAGTTCGGGCCACGGGGCGCCGAGGCGCTTGAGGGCGTTGCAGGCCTGGGCCTGGTGGTGCTTGCTGTGCATGACGGCTTGCATGAGCATGTCGCCGAGCGGGGCTTTGAACGGGTTGCCCTTGGAATCGCGATAGGCCTGCACGACGGGGAGCTGCGCGGGGTTGAGCGTGTCGAGGTAGGCGTTGCGCTCGCGGGCGTTGTCGCGGAAGCGTGTCGCGAGTTCGGCGACGGGCGTTTTGTCGCTTTCGGACGGCCAGGGGATTGACGGCTCGTTGCGCCAGCGCTTGAGCCAGACGAGCTCGCCGTTGTACGTGTGGATGAGGATGCGGCGGAGCGTGCCGGGGCCGATCTGCAGGTCTTGATCGAGGTGATCGTCGGAGACGTTTGCGGCGCACTCGAGCAGGCGCGTGTTGCTCCAGTCGGTGTAGTCCAGCAGCGTGCGGATGGTGGGGAGGTGCATAGTGGGCAGGGGTGAGAGGTGAGAGGTCAGGGGCGAGAGGTGAGGGTTTCGATGCTGCGGGACGGGTGTGGGATGCGGACGCGGAGGAGTTGGGTGTCGGCGTGGGCGTGGAGTCGGAGTGATTGTGTGCAGGCGAAAGGGATGAGGCAGGTGTCGCCGCGGGCGAGGGGGACGGGGTCGAAGGAACCATCGCGGGCTGCGAGCGTGGCGGAGCCGTCCAGAAGAATAATGGCAGAGCACGCCGCGGAGCCGTCGCAGGCGCGGGCGACGGTGATGTCGTCGCCGGTGCGGACGCGGACGGCGTCGACGATGAAGAACGGGGTGGTGACCAGGCGCGTGCACAGGTCGCTCGGCCCGGCGTGCGCGACGGTGGAGCCGGCGAGCAGTTCGTCGTGCCCCGGCTCGCCGGGGAACGAGGCGCACGCGAGCGATTCGTCGATGTGCAGCGAGCGGCCGGTGCGGCCCCAGTCGAAGAGGCGGAAGGTGGTGTCGCTGGGCGTCTGTACCTCGGCGACGAGGACGCCGGCGCCGAGCGCGTGCACCGTGCCGGAGGGGAGGTTGTGGCACTCGCCCGGGCGCGCGGAGATCGCGCACAGCGTGTCGACCAGGCGCGGGTCGCCGGCGCGGGCGAGGCGCTCGAACTCGGCGCGGGAGACCTCGGGGCGGATGCCCTTGTAAATGACGGCGCCGGGCTGGGCGGCGAGGATGTGCCAGCACTCGGTCTTGAGGTGGGCGGCGGGGTGGGTGCGGGCGAAGGCGGGCGAGGGGTGGACCTGAACGCTGAGGTTCTCGCCGGCGTCGAGGAACTTCACGAGCAGCGGGAAGGGAGCGTGCGGCTGGGCGGAAAGGCCGGGGAGCAGCGCGTCGGCGAGGCGGGCGCGGGCGTCGGCGAGCGTGAGCCCGGCGAGGGGGCCGTTGCGGATCGGGCTGTGGAACGCGCCGCCGCCGGCGCCGGAGGCGGAGGTGGAGGGCATGTCGGCGAGTTCCCAGGACTCGCCGAACTTGCCGTCGAGCGTGGGGAGGGGTTTGCCGAGGTCGGCAAGGCGGCGGCCGCCCCAGACTTTCTCGAGGAGGATCGGCCGCAGCAGCAGCGGGTAGGGGGCGGCGGACATGCGGGGACGGTAGGGAGTGGTCCGGGCGAGAGGTCAGGGGCGTGGGCCGAGGGGCGCGATGTGGAAGCCGCCCCACGCGGAGCGTGGGGGTACCCGAGAGGCAGGGGCGACAGGTGAGGGGCGAGGGGCGAGGGCTACTTCATCGGCTTCCAGTACTTGTCGTCGAGCGGGCGGCCGAGTCGGCCTTCGTAATAGGCGATGACGAGTTCGCGGGCCTTGAAGCCGTCGATGTCGCCGAGCTTGTCGATGTACTTTTCGAGGTTGGGCGCGGTTGAGGCGTCGCAGATCTTCCAGTCGGTGGAGTCTTTGACGGCGCGGACGCGGAGTTCGGGCGGCGGGGGGAGCGCGGCTTGGCGGCCGAGCGAGCGGAAACGCATCCCGCGCCGGCGGCCGATGCGCACGCCGGAGAGGGCCCGTCCGATCTGCTGTTCGCGGTAGGCCTCGGCCCACACGGCGTCGTGCAGGATGACGTCGGCCCAGTTTTGGCCGAGCTGGACTTCTTTGATCGCGAGCGCGTCACCTTCGAGCCACCAGCCCTTGTTGACGGCGTTGGTATAGAACGAGCGGCCGTCGAGGCGGGCGATGTCCTTGCGGGTCGCGTTGAAGCGGGCCGACATGACGTCCATCAGCAGATACGCGGGCAGGGCCTTGGTGCTGGATTCCGAGGCGTTGAGCGCGAGCTGGCGGATGTTGTCGTAATACTCGAAGCTGCGGTCGGTGAGAAACTTGGCGGCGTCCTCGCCGCGTTTTTCGCCGATGGCTTTCTGCAGGGCGGCAACGGTCGAGCGTACGTCATCGATCGCGGACTGCTTCTGCTGCCGCTCGTTGACCTTGACGCCGACCACGATCCCGACGATCGCCATAAGGGCGACGATCAGTATGATGGGGTTCTTCATGCCGCCCAGTATGGGGGAAACGGCCGCGTAATGCAAGAGCGCACTGGCGGGGCAAGGGAATGAAGAAGCGATTGGGTGCCGGCGCGGATTGTGGGGCGGCGACGAGGGTTAGACGTTGAACAGGAAGTGGCAGACGTCGCCGTCCTGCATGATGTAGTTCTTGCCTTCGACGCGCATTTTGCCGGCGTCTTTGATCGCTTTTTCGCTGCCGAAGTGCTCGAGGTCGGCGACGGAGTAGATTTCGGCGCGGATGAAGCCGCGTTCGAAGTCGGTGTGGATAACGCCGGCGGCCTGGGGGGCGGTGGCGCCCTGGGGGATGGTCCAGGCGCGGATTTCCTTCGGGCCGGCGGTGTAGTAGGACTGCACGCCCAGCAGGTGGTACGCGGCCCGGGCGAGGGCGTTGAGGGCGGGCTCTTTCATGCCCAGGCCCTGGAGCATTTCCAGTTTGCTGGCGTCGTCGAGCTCGGCGAGTTCGCTCTCGATGCGGGCGCAGACGGGGACGACGTCCTGCTCCGGGTCGCCGCCGAGGGTCTTGACGTGCTGGCGGCACTTCATCGCGAGGGGGCCGCGGCCGTTGGGGTCGTCGTCGTTGACGTTGGCGACGTAGAGGACTTTTTTCGCGGTGATGAGCGAGAGGCTCTTGAGGGCTTTTTTCTGCTCGGGGTCGTCGATCTTGAGCGTGATGGCGGGCTTGCCGGCGTCGAGGACGGGGCGGGCTTTCTTGAGGACTTCGAAGCGGGCGACGGCCTCGCGGTCGCCGCTTTTGGCGGCCCGCTCGGCCTTGGCGAGCGCGCTCTCGACGGTCTGCAGGTCGGCGAGGATCAACTCCATGTTGATGGTGTCGATGTCGCGGGCGGGGTCGACGGAGCCTTCAACGTGCGTGATCTCTTCGCCGCCGGGCGCGGACTCGAAGCAGCGGACGACCTGGACGATGGCGTCGACCTCGCGGATGTGGCTGAGGAAGGCGTTGCCCTTGCCTTCGCCCTTGCTGGCGCCGCGGACCAGGCCCGCGATATCGACCAGGCGCAGGGCGGCGGGGATGATCTTCTGGCTCTCGATGTGCTTGCGGATGATCTCGAGGCGCGGGTCGGGGATGGGCACGACGCCGACGTTGGGCTCGATGGTGGCGAAGGGGTAGTTGGCAGCGAGCGCGCCGGCCTTCGTGAGGGCGTTGAACAGCGTGCTTTTGCCGACGTTGGGCAGTCCGACGATCCCGGCTTCCATGGGGCCGATGGTAGGTGAAGGGGCGGGAGTGTCGAGCCCGACGCGGCGGGCGGCGTGCGATTACGCGGGGCGGAGGGTCGCGGCACGCGGCGAGCGGGGCGGGGCGCGGTCGAACGGGTCCGATTCGACCAGCACCAGGGCCCGGGCGATGGCCAGTTCCAGGTCGGCGACGATCGTGCCGGGGCCCATGTCGGCGTCGCCCTCGGACTTCTGCAGCGCGGCGTAGTGCTCCGCGGACAGGCCCGCGAGGATCAGGCGGCGGCCGGCGCCTTCCATGCGGAGCACGGCGGCGGCGATGTCGCTCATCGCGTCGGAATCGATGCGCCGGATCTCGCCAAGGTCGAGAATGGCCACGCGGATGTTGGGCGGGAGACGGTCCGTCCAGGCGATGAGGTTGGGCAGGCGGTGGGCGTCGCGCCGGCGCGCGTCGCGCGTGATGGCGTACACGCCGACGCTCGATGGGAGGGAGAGGTCGGTCTCGGCGACGATGCGGGCCTGGGCGATCTCGGCGATGGGGCGGCGGACGTCGAGGTAGATGAGCCAGGTGAGGAAGAGCACGGGCGGGAACATGCTGATGCGCGGGAACTGGCCGTACATGAGCGCGCCGAGACCCGCGCCAACGGCGAAGGAGCCGACGATCGAGCCGAGCAGGGCCAGGCGGCGTGCGGCCTGATGGCGCTGGGCGTCGACAATGAGGCGGCGCCACGGGCCGCGCTGGGCCCGCGGCGAGCGGGCGATGTCGCGCAGCCAGAAGAGGAAGTGGACGGTCTCAGTGCCCAGGTCCGTCAGCACGCCGGTGATGTGCGTCGTGCGCACGACGCCGGAGGAGATGCGCGTGATGGTCGCGTTCTGCAGGCCCATCGCGCCGGCGGCGAGGGCGATGAACAGCAGGCGGGCGTCGCCCATCGAGCCCGGTTCGTGCGCGAAGTAGTCGAGCCCGAAGGCGAGCACGCCGAGCATGCCGGCTTGCAACGCGGTGGGCAGGACGTAGATTGATTGCCACTGGGCCCGCCGCCCGACTTCCATCGTCACGCCCGAGAGCATCGCGCCCGCGAAGAACGTGATGAGGATGAACAGCTCGAAGCCGGCGAAGCCCCAGCGGCCTTCGACGACGGCGATGCCCATGTTGCTCGCGGTGCCCGAGACGTGGGACGTGACGGTGTGCAGCGCGAGGATGGAGACGCTGTTGACGTACCCCGCGACCCAAGCCAGGGTGACGGCCAGGCGGGCCTGCTGCGCGAACGAGTGGGCTTGGGCGATGAACAGGGCCACGGTGGGGGCCGAGGGTCTGGGGGGGAGGGGGGTGGTGCGATCGCGTCGGGCGACGCGATTCTGGAGCATGCTATCGGTTGCCCCGGGTGCGGGGCGGAGCCGGTTTGGTTTTCGGACGGATTTTGGGCGTGGCGGGTGGCGTGGCGGGTGATGACCGCAACCGGTCATCGGGCCGATGATTGAACACGGGTTTGTGTGGGCGTGAGCCCGGGCGGATTGGAACGCGGGCGAAACGAGGGCTTCATGAGCAGCAGGTTGAACGGGTGGATCGCGGCGGCGGCGGTAATGAGCGTGACGGCGGGGGCGATGGCGCAGGCGGCGGCGCCGGCGGCGGGGGGCGGGCGACCAATGACGGTGGTGGAGGGCGGGCGGCCGCGGGTGCCGGATGGGGTGCGTGCGGTGTACGACGTGCCGTTTGTTGAGAACGGGCACGCGCTGCAGAAGCTGGACCTGTACCTGCCGGAGAAGCCGAGCCCGACGCCGCTGCCGGTGGTGGTGTGGGTGCACAGCGGGAACTGGAACAAGGGCGACAAGCAGAACTGCCCGGCGATGGGGTGGGCGGCCCGCGGGATCGTGGCGGCGAGCGTCAACTACCGGCTCACGCCGGAGGTCGGGTATCGCGAGATCGTGCAGGACGTGAAGGCGTCGATCCGGTTCTTGCGTGCCAACGCGCAGAAGTACAACCTGGATCCGCAGCGGTTTGCGGTGTGGGGCGTGTCGGCGGGCGGGCACCTGGCGGCGCTGACGGCGGTGACGCACGGCGACGCCTCGTTCGAGGGGACCTTGGGCCACGCGGAGCAGTCGAGCGATGTGCAGGCCGTGGTGGTGTGGTTCGGGCACATGGACCTGACGGCGTTCACCGCGGCGGATCGGCACGCGGCGGACATCGAGGCGCTCGTGGGCGGGAGCCTTGGGAACAAGACCGAGGATCTGAAGGCGGCCAGCCCGGTGACGCACGTGTCGAAGGACGATCCGCCGTTTTTGTTCTTTCACGGCGGGAAGAACGATCAGGTGCCGCCGTCGCAGACGGAAGCGATGATCAAGGCGCTGAAGGCGGCCGAGGTCGAGGCGACGGCGTTCATGCTGGCGGAGCAGGGGCACGGGTTCCGCCCGCAGCAGGTCTTTAACGAGCAGGTGGCCCGCGTGGAGTTCTGGCTGCGGAAGCAGTTCGGCTTGCCGGAGCTGAAGGCGGCGGAAGGGGCGGACGGGACGCGGGGAGCGGGGGACGCGGGGACGCGGTGAAGGGGTGAGGGGCGAATCGGGCCGCGGAGAGGCAGCATCCATGGATCACCAGACAGGAGGTGATTCATGGGCGGTATGTCGTACAAGCAGGCGGCGGGGTTGATGGGGATCGGCGTGGTGGCGTGGGGGATCGGGGTGGTGGCGCTGCGGATGATGGGGCCGGGGGGGTGGCTGGGGAACGAGCGGACGGCGCTGGTGTATGCGCTGATCGTGCCGGCGACGCTGCCGATCGTGTGGCTGGGGCCGCGGCTGGTGGGGTTGCCGCGGCGGGAGTCGCTGGCGGCGGCGGCGATGATCACGACGCCCGCGGCGCTGATGGACGGCGTGGTGGTGCGGTGGTTCCCGTCGGTGTACGCGCCCAACCCGGCGGCGCTCGCGCAGGCCGGGGCGACGCTGCTGTGGGGTTTGGGCGTCGGGCTGGCGCTCGGGGCGGTGTTGACGATGGTCGCGCAGCGGCAGGAGGGGAAGGGGATGACGCGGTGACGCGGTGAGTGGGGGAGCGGGGATGAAGGAGCGGCAGAAACACAGCAGGCGTGGTCTGGTGACCACGCCTGTGTGCGTTTTGTCGGGAAGTAGTGGGGGAGGGGGGGGGAGGAGTGTGATCAGCCGATCGCGGTGAGGGGGGTGGTGAGGCCGATGGGCTGGCCCAGGGCGCTGAAGCCACCGGCGAGGAGGAGGTTGTAGGAGAGGAAGTTGGCGACGAACGGCTGAGCGGCGTCGAGGCGGACGGAGTACTGCACGCCGCCCTGGATCTGCGGGGCGGAGAGGATGAGCGGGTCGCGGTCGAGCTGGACGAAGGCGAAGGAGTTGGCCTCGATACGGATGGTGGGGCCGGTGGCGGAGGTGGTGTTGGTGAAGATGTAGGTGGGGGTGATCTCGATGGTCTGGTTGGTGGGGTTGAAGAGGCTGAGGCGCTGGATGTAGTTGATGCCGGCCTGCGAGGGCTGGAGGAAGAGGTCGGCGAAGTTGAAGCCGCGGGCGGCGGTGGTGGCGGTGGTGGTCGCGTTGGCGTCGCCGTTCTGGTATTCGAAGACGGAGAGGGTGACGGGGAGGTCGGAGGTGTAGCGGACGCCGGCGTTCTGCCCGGCGAGGAGGCCCAGGGTCTGGAAGGACTGGGTGAAGGTGGAGCGGGCGGGGATGGTGAAGGAGCGGAGGATGGGCGGCTGGTCGACGCGGGCGTAGGAGGCGACGAAGGAGACGGTGGCGGGGACGTCGTTGGTGTTGAGGATGGAGAAGTTGGAGACAACGCCGTCCTGCGAGCGGACGCCGGGGAGGGCGCCGCGGGTGGAGCCGCCGTTGGGATCGCCCAGGAGGGCGTCGCCGCCGGAGCGGGTCAGGTTGTAGGAGGACTGGGCAGCGACGATGGGCTGCGTGGAGGAGACGCGGACGCCGAAGAGGCCTTCCTTGGGGAGGCGGGATTCGGTGTCGATGTTGATGCCGCCGCGGCGGCGGGATTCGACGCGGGCGGTGAAGGAGGCGGTGGTGCCGTCGGTGTAGAAGGCCTCGATGGTGAGGTCGGCGGGCTGGGTGGAGGGGTTGTAGAAGAGGAGGAAGTCACGGAAGTTGACGCGGTCCTTGTGCACTTCGGCGAAGGACCAGACGGTGGAGGTGTCCTGGGTAAAGGACTCGCCCAGGCCGGCGTCGAAGTCGAAGTGGCTGAACGAGGCGCCCAGCGGGAGGCTGGAGCGGAGTTCGAGGGCGTAGGCGCCGTCGCGGACGCGCGAGCCGGCGGGGTTGGTGCGTTCGGTGATGGCGGTGCCGGCGCGCTGGCCGGGGTTGATGGTGCCGGTGGCGATCGGGACGTCGGGGTTGTCGCCGACTTCGTAGCGGGCGTAGAGGGCCCAGGTGACGGCGGTGGCGTTGGGGTTGGAGAGGATGACGTACTCGTTGACGCTCGGGCCGCGGAAGCCTTCGGGGAAGTAGGCGACGGACTCGAGCGGAGTAGCGGCGAGGCGGATGGCGTAGGAGCCGGTGGCGGGCCCGCTGGGCCGCATGAGGAGGAAGTAGGACTCGTTGGCGGTCGCGGTGAAGCGGATGGCGGCGGTGGAGCCGGCGATGCCCTGAGAGTCGGAGAGGATGAGGGTCTGGTTCGAGGCGTAGAGCTCGAGGGTGCCGTCGACCAGGCCGCCGGTGGGGATCGACATGAGGATGTCGACGGTGCCGGAGTTGAGGGCGGTGAAGCGGAAGAGGTCGGTGTCGCCGGCGAAGTTGACGTTGCCGTTGACGGAGCCGCGGCCGGTCTGGGAGTCGAGGGCGATGACGGCGGCGTCGTTCCACTCGCCGGCGTTGGGGAAGTCGTCGGCGGCGCCGCCGCCACCACCACCGCCGCCCGCGGCGACGTTGGTGACGCTGACGGAGTAGGTGCCGACGGCCGAGGCGGGCCCGCTGGGGGTGCCGACGGCGGTGACGAGGATGTAGAAGAGCTGGGAAGCGCCGACGTTGATGACGGCGGTGGCGGAGTCGCCGTTGCCGTCGAGGGCGACGAGCTGCTGGGTGGCGGCGTTGAAGAGGGCGACGCGGGGCTGGAGGTTGCTGCCCGGGGTGGAGACGCGGACGGTGGCGGTGCCCGTCAGGAGGGCGGTGAAGCGGAACAGGTCGGAGTCACCGGTGGGGACCAGGACGCCCGCGCCGTTGCCGACACCGGAGTTGCTGGAGAGGGTGATGGTGGTGGCCTGCGCGAACTGACCGGCGTTGGCGTGATCGTCGACGGGGTCGGTGCGGACGGCGACGGAGTAGTTGCCGGTGTCGGTCTCGCCGGCGCCGGGGGTGCCGGCGCGGACGCGGATGTAGTACTGGGTGTTGGCGAGGACGCCGTTGAGCACGGCGGTGATGCTGCCGCCGGCGCCGGTGGTGTAGGTGACGCGGGAGGGGCCGAAGTCGGCGCCGGTCTGATCGACGATGGTCAGGCTGCCGGCGAGGGTGCTGCCGACGGCGCGGGCGAAGGTGATGGTGGCGATGCCGTCGGCGGGGGCGACGAAGCGGAAGAGGTCGTCGTCGGCGGCGCGCTCGAGGCGGCCCGTGGTGGAGCCGGTGGAGACGAAGTTGATGGCGTCGAAGTTGAGGGTGATGAGCGTGCCGGAGGGGAAGTCGGTCCGGTTGGGGTGGTCGTCGGTCGGGGCGACGTTGATGGTCAGCCCGTAGCGGCCGAAGTCGGTGGCGAGGCTGGCGCCGGAGACGACGACGTAGTAGCTGCGGCCCGGGGTGGTGGAGAAGGAGGTGCGGGCGTTCTCGCCCTGGCCCTGGCCGTCGTTGTTGCGGGCGATGAGCTGGAAGACCTCGTTGCCGTTGCCGTCGAGGTTGACCTCGAAGATTTCGACCAGGGGGTCGAGGGAGGGGTCGGTGGCGGTGACGGTGACGATGGCCTGCTCGAAGGCCTCGGCGGTGAAGCGGAAGATGTCGCGGTCGTCGGGGTTCTCGATCAGGCCGCTGACATCGGTGACGGCGCCGGTGGAGGGGTTAGAGACGCCATAGGTCCCGAGGAAGCGGTTGAGCGTGAGCCCGGTGACGTTGGCCCAGCCGGCGAGCGGCGCGGCGTTGTCGGTGTCGGTGGCGGTGGAGAAGGGCTGATCGTCGGTGATGCCGACGGCCTGGACGGCGATCTGGTAGGTGCCCTGCGTGTTGTTGATGCCGGAGGCGCCGATGAAGAAGGTTTCGCCCTGCTCGGCGTTGAAGGTGACGCTGATGGGCGAGCCGGGGCCGGCGGCGGTGTTGGTGGCGACGCGGGCGAGGTCGAGCCCGAAGACTTCGATGCGGGGGATGAGGCCGGGGCCGGTGGGGTTCAGCGTGATGCGGACCTGGCCGCGGTTGTCGGCGACGTAGCGGAACACGTCGGTGTCGATCACGTTCTGGATCGGCCCGGTGGTGACGTTGCGGATTTCGCCCGAGATCGAGCCGGCGCCGGTGCGCGGGCTGACGACGATGGGCGTGTCGTTGAAGCGGTCGGGGAAGGGGTTGTTGGGGGGGCCGACGAGATTGGGGTGATCGTCGATGCCGAGGAACGAGGGCGTGGACTTGATGAGCAGTTCGTAGCGGCCGGTGGCGAAGCGCCAGTCGACGAGGTCTTCGTCGGTGAGGAACGTGCCGCGGTAGGCGCTCTCGACCTGGATGAAGTAGGTGTTGCCGCGTTCGACGTTGAGGATCAGGCGGGGGTCGCGGTGAGTGAAGAGGCGATCGGTGGCGTCGCCGGGGACGGTGTTGACGATGACCTCGTGGTGGGGGACCTGCTGGATCTGGCCCTGGTTGGCGAGGTTGCCGTCGCTGAAGCCGGTCTGGACGAACTGGCCGGTGGAGCGGTCGTTGGTGAAGACGCGGACGGCGCCGTGGAGCGGGCTGTTGATGACCTTCTGGCGGAGGGTGGTGAGTTCTCGCATACGAGCGGGGTCTCGCTCGTCGATGACTTGTTCCTGCCAGGCGGCGAGGATGCCCTTGGTGGCCAGGCGGATCTCGGCGGTGCCGTCGTTCTCCGCGCGGAACTGGAAGAGGTGGACTTCGTCGGGGCGGGAGAGGTAGGCGGTGTCGTCGAACTCGTAGCGGACGAAGCCTTCGGCGTCGGGGGCGTAGAAGCGGGTGGTGTAGGCGTCGGGGTAGGTGTTTAGGTCGAAGGGGGCGTTGGGGTTCAGCGGGTTGGGCGGGCGGCCGGGGCCGTGGGGGCCAGGGAAGCCGCCCGAACGGAAGAAGTTGCGACCGAAGCCGTTGCCATCGGTTTCGATGATGGGGGCGTCGGCCCATTGCCCGATGCCGACCGGCTTGTTGATGGTGCTGAAGGTGTCGATGTACACGCCGTCCTGCGGGTCGGCGCCGGGCTCTTCGGGCGGGAGGGCTTCGGTGATGACTTCGAGGTCGTAGCGGCCGTTGCCGGCGCCGGTGACTTCGACGTAGTAGACCTCGCCGGCCCAGGTCTCGGGCAGGACGAACTGGTTGTTGGCGGCGGGGGCGTTGAGGAAGCCGGGGTTGAGCGCGCCGGCCGGGTCGGTGGCGTTGCCGGCGATGGTGTCGTTGGTGTAGAGGAGGTTGAAGTTGGAATCGAAGACGCGGATTTGCAGATCGAAGAGTTGCTCGGCCTCCGGAGCGCGATTGACCGTGATGGCGACGCGGCTGCCCTGGCGCGACTGGCGCCGGAAGGCGTTGCCGGCGACGTCGGTGAAGGGGCGGAGGGAGTAGACGGCGGTGGTGGTTTCCGACGCGGGTGGCGGGTCGGAGAGGCCGTTGACGCCCAGCGGGGTGTTCGGGGGCGTGACGTCCGGCGGGCTGAACAGCGGGGTCCAGGCGGGCGTCCACTGGCGGTCGGCGGGGTTGAAGGCGGCGCGGCGGGCGATGCGTGAGGTGTTGGTGAGCGTGACGGGGCCTTCGGTGATCTGCGTGAAGGTCCCGCCGATGTAGAGCTGTTCCCAGGGGGCGTTGGTGGCGGGCTCGCCTTCTTCGACGACGGCGAGGGTGAGGACGGTGCCGCCGGCGGTGTCGCCGATGTTGGCCCAGGCCATGGGCTGCTGGTTCTGGCCGCGCCAGATGCGGATGGTGCCGGTGTTGGCGAACTGCTGCCCGGTGGGGACAGGGCCGGCGTCGGCGGCGATGACGAGCTGGGTGTCGGACCCGGTGGTGGTGTTGTCGACGGTTTCGCGCCAGCCGACGATGGAGCGGACGATGTTCTGCAGGTTGGGGGGCGGCGTGCCGTTGCCGACGGTGCGGAACAGGCCGTCGTACGAGACGAGGTTGGTGGCCGCGGCGCCGAAAATCACCCCGCGGGAGAACGCACCACCGATGTACAGACGTGCGGGGACGTCGCGCTGCATGGCGGCGGCCATGGGCTGGCCGTAGGTCGTTCCGGCGTCGTCGCGCTCGGTGCCGGCGACATCGACGACGGCGAGGGTGTAGACGCCGCCGAGGAGGGCGTTGCCGCCAGGAGAGGTGGCGGTGACGCCGTTGTTGGCGCCGGCGGGAAGCGGGCCCGGGTCGTTATTGACGCCCATCATGGGCCCCATGAGCTCACCGGCGAGGTGAGCGACGGGGATGAACATGACGGGGGCGGTCTGCTCGGTGACGCGGCGGCCGTAGCGGACGATGTTGTTGGCGGTGATGGTGGCGCCGCCGGTGATGGCGGGGGTGGCTTCGATCTGGTCGGCGGTGTCGAACAGGCCGCCGATGTAGAGGCCGGCGGGCTGATCGCCGTAGGCCGGGGTGACGGCCATGGCTGGGGGCGGGTTGGTGGGAGTGGCGGGGGCCGGGGGGTCGTAGACGGTGAGGGCGCGGACGATGCCGGACTGACCGCCGGCGCGGATGACGCCGCCGCCCATGACGTCGAAGGCGAGGGTGCCGCGGTCCTGGAGGGCGGGGTTGGGGCGGAACTGGATGCGGAGCAGGCCGCGGGCGCGCTGGTTGCCGGGGGTGTTGGGGTCACCGTCGGGCAGGTCGAAGTCGCCGCCGATGATGAGTTCGTCGGCGCTGGCGCCGGTCTGGCCGGGGAGGTTGGGGGCGGCGTCGAAGGTGGCGGCGGCGAGGATGGGGGCGTTGATGAAGTTGATGGGGTCGGTGACGGTGGTGAAGCGCGGGGGGTTGGTGCCCTCGAGCTGGCGGAAGCCGATGGTGGTGGCCCAGATGTAGCGGTTGGCGGGGGGGTAGAGGACGCGGAAGGCGACGTTGGCCTGGGTGACCTGCCAGGCGATGTCGCCGCCGCCGGTAACGTCGACGGGGGCCCAGACGTTGGTGAAGTTGCCGACGGCGACGAGGGTGGGCTGGAAGTTGTTGACGGTGCCGTCGGGGTCCCAGACGGTCTGGGCGTAGACGGGTCCGTCGAGGGGGCCGTCGAGGAGGGTGCCGCCGGCGGTGGTCATGTCACGCGGGCCGGTGTCGAACCACTCGCCGATGTCCCAGATGGCGGTGTTGTTGCGCTTGACGGGCTGGCCGGTGACGGGGTCGCGTCCGGCGTTGGCGAAGTTGCCGCCGACGTAGAGCGCGGGGGAGTTGATCGTGGTATTGCCGCCGTAGTTGCTGAGCTGGGAGAGCGGGGGCGTGAACTGGAAGAGGTCGGAATCGCCGGGGCGGTTGATGCGGCCGACGGCGTTGGAGCGCTGGATGAAGGAGTGGTCGTTGCGTTCGGTGCCGACGGGGGCGGCGCCGTTGGCGTCGTCGGGGTTCCAGATTTCGCTGACGCGCTCGGGGTCCTGGAAGCGGAGGGGGGTGGCGTTCTCCCACTCGCGGAGCGCGTTGACGGTGGGCGTGTTGGCGTGATCGTCGGCGGTTTCGCCGGGGGTGGGGTTGAAGGTGTGGTGGGCTTCGATGAACAGGCGGGCGTTGCCGTCGCGGGTGTTGCCGCCGCCGACTTCGCTGTCGAAACCTTCGACGACGACGTAGTAGGTTTGGCCGCCGACGACGGGGGTGACGATGAGGGCGGTGTTGTTGCCGGAGGCGCGGGCGAAGTCGATGGAGCGGCCGGTGGCGTCGTAGAGGCGGATGGAGGGGCGAACGAGCCCGTCGCCGTCGACGAGGGGGCCGCCGATGGCGGTGATGTAGCCTTCGCCGGTGCCCTGGGCGGTGAAGCGGAAGAGGCGGAGTCCGGTGCCGTCTTGCGGGGCGCCGTTGTTGAGGTCGGGCCCGACGACTTCGAAGGGCTGCTCGGTGTTGCCCAGTCGGGTGACGGGATCGACGGTGATGGTGGTGGCGGCGGCGCGGATGAACGTGGTCACGGCGCCGACGGACTGACGGGGCGGGTCACCGGGGCGGACATCGGTGGTGGCGCGGTAGTCGTCGCCGCGAACGCGGATGTAGTAGACGGTGGAGGCGGTGATGGGGTAGACGGCGAAGGCGTCGGTCTGGCGGCCGGAGTCGGAGTCGCCGATGAGGGGCGTGACGACGCCGGCGGAGTTGCCGGCGGTGTAGACGTCGAGGCGGGGGTTGAGGAGGGGGTTGGTGGTATCGAGGGAGACGGCCTGGAAGGAGGCGACGGAGTTGAAGGCGGAGGAGGAGCCGGTCTCGAAGCGGTAGACGATGTCTTCCTGGTTGGAGGTGATGGAGTTGGTTTCGCGGCCGGTGCCGAAGACGGCGGCGTTGGGGGAGGCGGTGTCGGGGTTGATGACCAGGGAGATGGAGTCGACGCGGAGGGTGTAGGTGCCGACGGCGGCGCGGCCGCCGCCGATGGTGGAATCGGCGCGGACGCGGATGTAGTAGGTTTGCCCGGCGACGCCTTCGAAGCCGGCCCAGCCGTCGGGCGTGCGGGCGCGGGTGGGGTCGGTGGTGACGCCGACGGAGGCGCCGGCGTTGTTGGCACCGGAGGTGATGAGGGCGCCGGTGGAGTCGTAGACCTCGACGAAGGAGTCGAGCTTGTTGGTTTCGGTGCTGGGGCCGGTGTCGGCGAGGACGGTGACGAAGTCGCGGGCCTTACCGCCTTGGAGGACGGTGGGCATGGTGAAGCGGAACAGGTCGCCGGGATCGCCGGAGGAGATGGTGCCGGTGGCGGAGGCGCGGCCGAGCAGCGGGTCGTCCTGCGCGCGGGCGAGGTCGACGGTCAGCGCCGTGGACGGCCAGGGCGTGGCGGTGCCGGGGGCGGGCAGGCTGGGATGGTCGCCGGCGAGGAGGACGCGGGGCTCGAGCGGGTCGAGGGCGCACTGGCCGGGCGCGGGTTGGGGGCGGCCGGCACGGGCGGCGAGCTCGTGGGGCGAGGGCGTGCGGGAAGCGGGAGAGCGGCGGGAGGAATTTCGGCTCGTCCTGAGATGCATGTGGACTCCACCAACCTGGGCGAATGTTCGAGAAAGCGGGGGGCGCCGGGCGTCTGGGCACGGGCCCGTGAACCCGATGGAGGGCGACGGCACGCAACGGAGGCACGCCGACCGCCCTGGCGGGGTCGCCAGCGTACCAAGGCTAGGGGCGATTCGTCCACGCGCTGGGCCCGGTTCCGATCCGGCGGGGGTTGTGCCGGTTAGCGTGGGGGCAGGCGGTCGGTCAGGCCCAGCGCGTGCTCGACAGCGGCCTGCGCGAGCAGTTCGGCGGCGTCGTAGACCGGGATAGGCGAGTTTTCGTCCGTCACGACCAGCGGGGCTTCGGTGCACCCGAGGATGACGCCCTGGCAGCCCTGATCGGCGAGGGTTTTGACGATCGCGAGCACGCGGCGCTGCGACTCGGGGCGGACCTCGCCGAAGAGCAGTTCGCGGAAGATGATGGCGTCGAGTTCGTCGGCGTCGGCGCTGGCGGGGACGAGGACCTGGACGCGGCGGAGGCCCAGGTGCGTCTGGTAGGTGGACCCGAGCATGACCAGCTTGGTGCCGATGAGCCCGACGGTTGTGCGCTGGTCGCGGACGACGGCCCGGGCGACCGGCTCGGTCATGGTGAGCCAGGGGATCGGTGAGGCGTGCTCGACCAGGTGGACGGCGTGCTGCATCAGATTGTCAGGGAGGATGCAGAAATCGGCGCCGGCGGCGGCGAGGACCTTGGCTGAGCGCGTGAGCAGGCCGGCGACGCGGTGCCAGTCGTTTTGGAGGACGGCGTCGACGTATTCGGCGACGGGGAGGTTGTGGAGGGAGACCTGGGGGTGGCCACGGTCGCCGACGAGTCGTCGGGCGATGCGGAAGATGTCGCGGTAGCAGAGGGCGGCGCCCTCGGGGCTGACTGCGACGATGCCGATGTGCTTGGGCAAGGGACCTCCCGGGCGGCGGCCGCCCCGGGGCGTACTGTTTCATGCCGGGGAGGCGGGGTCAATGGAAATGCGACGGGCGGGGCGGGTTTGCGGGGTGAACGGGGCGGACCGAGGGGAGGCCATGGACGATCCGTTTGCGATCTTTGGGCTGCCGCGGCGGTTTGGGGTGGATCGCGGGGCGCTGCACCGGGCGTATCTGGCGCGGACGGCGGCGGCGCACCCGGATGTGTCGGGGCATGTTGATGATGATGCGGACGAGGCGGTGGCGGCGGTGCTGAACCGCGCACGCGGGACGCTGGAAGATCCGGAGAAGCGGGCCGGGGTGCTGCTGGAACTGCTGTGCGCGGAGCGCGGCGTGGAGATGGCGCCGAGCGATATGCGGGCGCTGCCGAACGGCTTTCTGCTCGAGATGATGGACACGCGCGAGCAGATGGAGGACGCCGCGCGGAGCGGGGACGGCGTGCAGATTGAGCGATGGCGGAACTGGGCGGAAGATCGGCGCAGCGAGCACCAACGGCGCGTGAGCGCGTTGTTCGAGCGGCTGGAGCGCGCTGAGAGTGGGGGAGCGGCTGGCGGCGGAGCGTCGGGCGCGGGGGAAGATGACGCGGCGGTGCTGCGCGCGATTCGGCTGGAGCTCAACGCGTGGCGGTACATCGAGCGGATGCTTGAGCAGACGGGCGCGGGCGGGGTGTGAACGCGTGCGTGGGCGGGCGTTGGCCGCGGGCGATGCGCGGCGTAGCGCGACGGCTCGCGCTGCGAGGCGCGCGGGCGGCGGCGGTGTGAAAACCGGGTGTGGATGTTGCCGCGAGCGTTGACGGGGCGGTGCGTGCGGACTAGTGTGACCCTCAAGTCTGCGGGGTAGAGCAGCCTGGTAGCTCGTCGGGCTCATAACCCGGAGGTCGTAGGTTCAAATCCTACCCCCGCTATTACCGGGCCGGTTGCGAAAGCAGCCGGCCCCTTGGTTTTCAGGAAACGCCGCCGAGAGACCTCGGCGGCGTTTTCGCTTTTTGGCCCACGTTCCGCGAGGGTTGGCGACTGGGCCAGCCGTCGGCGACGTCTCTGGCCTTCAGCCCGCCATAACCAGCGTCCGGCGATCCGGCGGCCCTCGGGGGCAAATTCGGGCCAAAGTCTCTCCAGGTCTCTCTTCCGAACGGGCGGCGGTTAACGGGCGACCTCGCTCGAAGCGCGATCGCAAACTCCACTGTCACGACTGCGATGTTCGCGCCACGGTGTTCCGATCGCGTCGGCCTGTTCATTGCGGCGCGCACGCGCTTCCGCGTTTGCATAAGGGCTCCGGAGACGATTCCGCGATGGGCGCGGCAATCGAACCCGGAGCCGCGGCGTGACATCATCGAAGAACCCGGACAGCATGACGCCCGCAGAGCGCGAAGCAGAGATCGCGAGCATTCTGGCGCGTGGCGTGGTGCGTGCCGTTCGTGCCACACGGGCGCGGATAGGCGGGGCCAAGGGGGCGATTGACGAGCATGCCAGATCTCTCGGCGATGGACTTGAACTCTCGCCGGAAGCCGCCCTCAGTGTCGCAACGCGGCCCGCGGGTTAACGCTCTCGGCCCATGCGATAGGAGATTCAATGTCCGACCTGATGCAGCGACAACTCGACGACCTTGGCAAGATGACCACAGGCGACCTTGTGCAGCGGTACGAAGATCTGCACGGCCACAAGTGCCGCACTCGCCACCGCGCGTACCTGATCCGCAAAATCGCCTGGCGGATTCAGGCCAACGCGGAGGGTGGTCTGAGCGAGCGGGCGCGGAAACGGGCAGCAGAGCTGGCCGACCTCGCGGAGGTCCGCGTGATGGCTCCAAAGGCCACGATCTGCCCGCCACAGCCGGGTCCAGGTTGCACAACGACCCGTTCCGTGAAGGGAATGGTAACCGGGGATGCCCGGATCCCACCCGCTGGCTTTGCCGTGGTGAAGGAGTACAAGGGCCGGGCCGTTCGGGTCGTCGTCCTGCCCGACGGTCAGGGGTTTGACTACGACGGCGAGCGTTACCGCTCGTTGTCGGCCATCGCCAAGAAGGTGACGGGGACGCACGTCAACGGGTTCAGGTTCTTCGGGTTACAGGGGAAGTCATGAAACAACGAGCCCCAACCAACCCACATGGTGGTGTGAACGGAACCGTGGCGGGCGAGAAGCGACGCATTAGATGCGCGCTCTACACCAGAAAGAGCAGCGAGGAAGGGCTCGATCAGGAGTACAACTCCCTTGATGCCCAACGCGACGCGGGCGAGGCATACGTCGCAAGCCAAAAGAACGAAGGCTGGATTTGCCTTCCCGATCGCTATGACGACGGCGGCTTCTCCGGCGGCAGCATGGAGCGGCCGTCCCTTGAGCAACTCCTCCGCGACATTGAGGCCGGGAAGGTCGACTGCGTGGTCGTCTACAAAGTGGACCGACTGAGCCGGTCGCTCCTCGACTTTGCCCGCATCATGGAAGCGTTCGACCGCAAGAGCGTGTCCTTCGTCTCGGTGACGCAGCAATTCAATACCACAAGCTCGATGGGCAGGCTGACGCTCAACATCCTCCTCTCGTTCGCCCAGTTCGAGCGCGAGATCATCGGCGAGCGCATCCGCGACAAGGTCGCGGCCCAGAAGCGTCGCGGCAAGTGGGCGGGCGGCGTTCCCGTGCTGGGCTACGACGTCGACCGGTCCGATGGGAGTCCGCGGCTGGTGATCAACGCCAGGGAGGCTGCGCGTGTCCGCGAAATCTTCCAGATGTATCTGGACAATGCTCCGCTGACGCTAGGCGTATTCCGCCCACCGTTGCAGCAACCCGAACACGGCTGATGACACCAAGGCCTCGGGCCCGGAGTACGCCGCCGACGACGGTCACATCCGTTCCCGATAGGGTGCGACCATCGGCGACAAGCTCAATCGCCTGATAGTGCGGCGGCGCGACGAACACCACGGCAAGCTCGCCGTGCTCGCTATGAGCGCCCATGATGTGGATGGCCAGAGCGGGGTCGGCTGCAGGAACGGTTGGCAGCGACACCTGGAGAACCGCTGGTGCATCCACGACCGTAACGCCAGAACTCACCATCTCTTCCACTTCAGTTGCTTTCAGCCGCACGACTGCGAGGTTCTCGGCGTTGCCACCAGAGCCAGGGATCGCCAGCGCTGCGCGGGAGCAGTTCGCGCTCCCGGCGAACAACACGGCATCCGATTCCCCGACGAAGGCGTAGAACTTCGCATGAATGAACGCCTTCGCGTTCTCTCCCCTCGACGTTTCCACGGACACGAGCGACTTCGGTTCTCTGATCCGTGACCAGGCGGGGCCAAGCAACTGCGACTGGCCGGATTGCACGAGCACCTCTATCGCTGCGTGCGGCCATCTTGCCGCGATGGCGGCAAGCGCCTCGCCGCCTTCGTCAAAGTACGGCGACGCTACGACGATGCGTCGAACATCTAAGTCGCCTACCTGCGACGCGAGCTGGTCAAGCAGCGCGGGCCCACGACCGACACGCCAAAGCATGCCTGAAGGGGACGCGATCGTCTTAGACCAGGCATGCACTTCGGGATCGAAGGCGTCCGCCAGTTCGGCACGCACCGGGCCAGGGAATGGAGCGCGGTCCAGACAAGCGTCTGCGAGTTCTTTGAACGCCGCGAGCGGGCCCGTCCCGTCCTGGGCACTTTCGAATCGAAGCCACAGCTCATCGTTCTGCCGCATCCCGCCAAACGTCAGGTTGCCGCTCCCGATGAACAGGGCTGCGTTGTCGGTCCCGGCGAGCATGACGGCCTTGGGGTGAAACCGAAACCCGGGTTCCATTCTGATCGGAACGACGCGGTAGCGCCGCCCGATCCGGCTGACCCAACGGCCCTGCGACGCGAACGTCGTCGCTACCTCGTCGGCATCGGCGAACACCGTCAAGGAAGGGTGCCCGCACTTCCGCAGTGCACGCAGCAGCACGTTCTCGATGAAGATGAAGCCGATGTTGAACGTCGCAACGAACACGTGCGAGAGGTTCTTTTGGTCGGCGAGGAATTTGATCAGGTCGTCACGCATTGTCGGGCCCTCCAAGGCGGCGCGCCGACAAACGCCGACGGCAGCGTCAACCTCGTGCATTGCGCCGCCTGGCTCGTGAAGGAGATGTCCGCCGGTGGCGATTGACCCGCGCAAACTCAAGCCAGGCGAACTCGCGCGGCTGCTCAACAGCACGACGCTGGGCGAGGTGATCAGCGAGCGGCAGCTCCACCGACATCGCACGCGCGCGGGGTTCTGGGCCGAGTACGCCCGCGTGCGGGCCGAGGGGCTTCGCGCCGATCGCGGGATAGCCGATGCCACGGCGTTCTACGGCAAGCACCGGACGGCGATGGATGAGGGAGCGGTCATCGCCTGGCCGGAGCGGTTCAACCACGACGAGTTGTCGGCGGTGCAGCACGCCATGAACCTGCGGCTGCAGAACGAGGCCGCATTCTTCGCCGAGTACCAGAATGAGCCGCTGCCCGAGGTTGAGGTCGCGGACGACCTGCTCAACGCCGATCAGATCGCAGCGAAGGTGAACGGGCACGCCCGCGGGCTTGTCCCACTCGGGTGCTCGCACCTGACGATGTTCGTGGACGTGCAGGGCAAGGCACTGTTCTACCTCGTGGCCGCCTGGGAGGACGACTTCACGGGGCACATCATCGACTATGGCACCGAGCCGGACCAAAAGCAGGCGTACTTCACGCTTCGGGATGTGCGCCGGACGCTCGGGGCCGCTTCGCCACGCGCTGGCGTTGAAGGCGCGATCTACGGCGGTCTGGAGCGGCTCATCGAGGCGACTGTGGCTCGCGAATGGCGGCGCGACGACGGCGCGATGGTGCGGATCGACCGGTGCTTGATCGACGCCAACTGGGGTTCGTCAACGGACGTGGTCTATCAGTTCTGTCGCCAGAGCCCGCACGCGAGCGTGCTGACACCCAGCCACGGCAGGTATGTCGGCGCGAGCAGCCTCCCCTTTAGTGACTACAAGCGCAAGCGCGGCGAGCGGGTCGGACTGAACTGGCGCGTACCGATCGTGACCGGGAAGCGGGCGGTGCGGCACGTCCTGTTCGACACCAACTACTGGAAGTCATTCGTGCACGCGCGTCTCGCGGTGCCCATGGGCGATCCCGGCGGGCTCTCTCTGTTCGGCCAGAAGCCCGAGATACACCGTCTGCTTTCGGAGCACCTCACCAGCGAGTACCGCGTGCGTACGGAGGGTCGGGGCCGCACTGTGGACGAGTGGAGGCTCCGTGTCGAAGGACTCGACAACCACTGGCTCGACGGGTTAGTCGGCGCTGCGGTCGCCGCTTCCATGCAAGGCGCTGTGCTCTTTGGCACGGACCACAAGGTCATTGTCCGACCTCGGATCAGGCTCTCGCAGCTTCGAGGAGGCCGTCGATGAGCACTGCCCGCGAGGCCCCGCGACCTCTGAAGCAAGAAGCCCGCGGGCTGATATGTCCAAAGTGCGGGTGTCGCCACTTCGAGGTGCTCTACACCCGTGCCGCACCTGGCGGTGCCCTGCGAAGCCGCCGCGCGTGCCGTCATTGCGGTCGCCGCGTGACGACCCATGAACGAATCGGCGGCTGACTCTGCATCGTGGTTCTACCGGTGGCATTGGTTGCTTCAAAACGGGCTGCGACGCGCGCAGGGCGATCCGCTTTTGCATAGGTAGCACGTGACGACGAGCTTTCGCTCGCTCGTCTCGCTACACCCGATGCCTGACCCATCTCCCAACCCGGATCTCGAGCAGGCCATACGCGACAACGCGTTGCAGCCCGCCAAGGCCTCCGTCGACGGCCAGTCCGTCGAGCAGCACCCGCTGAAGGACCAGATCGAGGCCGACCGCTACCTCGCGTCCAAGGCCGCCGCGAGGAAGCCCGGCCTCGGCATCAAGTTCGCCAAGATCGTCCCCCCCGGTTCTGTCTGACCCGCCCATGCTGAAAGCGATTGTCAACATCATGAGCCGGGTCGGTCGCGGAGCGCCGCCCACCTCTCCCTCCCCGGCGGCGTCGCCTGCTCCGCACGGAAGCGGGGCAGGCGGCGGCCGTCGTTTGGTCGTCGCCAAGTTCGACTCGGCCAAGACCACACCGGAGAACCGCAAGCACTGGGCCAACGCCGACGGTCTGTCGCCCAACGCTGCCATCAACCCCGAGGTACGTCGCGTCCTCCGCAACCGCGCCCGATACGAGGTCGCCAACAACTCGTATGCCAAGGGCATCGTCCTCACGCTCGCCAACGACACCATCGGCACCGGTCCCCGGCTGCAGATGCTGACCGACGACGTCGAGGCGAACGCCCGTATCGAGGATGCGTTCGAACAGTGGTCGCGGGCCGTTGACCTTCCCGGCAAGCTTCGCACCATGCGGCTAGCCCGAGCAGAGAGTGGCGAGGCCTTCGCGCTTCTGATCAACAACCCCGGCATCGCGTCAGCGGGATCGCCCGTATCGCTTGATCTCAAGCTCATCGAAGCGGACCAGGTCTGCACGCCCTTGCTTCGCCGCGGGCGCAACGACGAGATCGACGGCATCGCTCTGGATCAGTGGGGCAACCCCTCCGCGTACCGCGTGCTCAAGCGGCACCCCGGTGACAGCGGCGTGTTCCGCACGTCCATCGACGACCTCACGGCCTACGACACGTTTCCGGCCTCTTCCGTCGTGCACTACTTCCGTCCGGACCGGCCCGGCCAACTCCGCGGCATCCCCGACATCACGCCGGCGCTCCCGCTGTTCGCGCAGCTCCGCCGGTACACATTGGCGACCATCGCGGCCGCCGAGACCGCCGCCAACTTCGCCGCCGTCATCTACACCGACAGCCCCGCTAACGGCGAGGCCGATCCGCTGGAGCCGATGGACGAAGTCGAGCTCGAGCAGCGTCTCGCCACCGTGCTTCCGGGCGGCTGGAAGCTCGGGCAGGTCCACGCTGAGCAGCCGACGACGACCTTCGGGGAGTTCAAGCGCGAGATCCTCAACGAGATCGCGCGCTGCCTGAACATGCCGTTCAACGTCGCGGCCGGCAACTCCTCCGGGTACAACTACGCCAGCGGTCGCCTCGACCATCAGGTGTACTACAAGAGCATCCGCGTCGAGCAGCACCACCTGCAGCTCGCCGTGC
>CAZTQN010000014.1:0-86134 GCA_964615765.1 uncultured Phycisphaeraceae bacterium | reverse complement strand
CAGGGCGTTGACCGGGCCCCACGAGCCGGCGGAGGCGTTGCCGACCCAGACGGGACGGTTGAGCCCGGCGATGAGCGCGTCGTGCAGGCGTTCGGTTGCGAGGTCGGCCTGATCGACCTTGGCCCCGCCGTTGACGATGCTGTCGCCCAGGACGAGCACGCGCAGGTCGCTCGGCCCTTTAGCGGCGGGCGGTTCGGGCGAGCGCATCGAGAACGCGTTGACGCGGAAGCGGTTGCCGAAACGCACGCACGATTGCGACGGCGCGAGCCGGTATTCCGTGCGGTCGTCGAGCATGTACAGCGGCGGATCGCCCAGACCCACGGCGAAGCGCAGCACGAGTTCCGCCGCGATCAGCCCGACGACCGCGAGCACGACGAGCGCGGCGAGCAGACGTGCGAAGCGGCGCGGACGCGTGCGGGCGGGCGATGGGGCGGGGCTGGTGTGGGGCGCGGTCATTGGGGCGTGGCGTGTGCGGGGTTCGCGAGCAGTTGCGGCAGGATCTCTCCGGACGGGCCGCGAAGCGCGAAGTGGGCGATGTGGGAGAGGGCGGAGCGTTCGCGGTTGATCTCGATAATGGTGGCCCCGCCGGCGCGGGCGAGTTCAACAAAGCCGGCAGCG
The DNA here is from genome assembly GCA_964615765.1 of uncultured Phycisphaeraceae bacterium. Classification (GTDB taxonomy): domain Bacteria; phylum Planctomycetota; class Phycisphaerae; order Phycisphaerales; family UBA1924; genus CAZTQN01. Next base: position 85,516 of record CAZTQN010000014.1, on the reverse strand, counting down.
GGGTAGACCAGTGCGCTGGTGCCGACGCTGAGCAGCACGTCGCAGCGCCGCACGGCCGCCTCCGCCGCGCGGAGGGCGGCGGGGGGGAGCATCTCGCCGAACCAGACGACGTCCGGGCGGGCCAGCGCGTTGGGCGCGTGCGGCGAGGGGATCGGGAACGAGGGGCTGGGGCCGTCGGGCATCGGGACGGCGCGACCGGTGATGGTGCAGCGCCAGGTGGTGATGTTGCCGTGCAGTTCGACGACGGAGCGGCTGCCGGCGCGGTGGTGGAGGCGGTCGACGTTCTGCGTGATGAGCGTGAACGTGCCGTCGCGTGCGAGCAGGCGGCGTTCGATCTCGGCGATGGCGCGGTGGCCCGGGTTGGGCTCGGCCTCGGCGCACTTGATGCGCCGCCAGTCATACCAGCGGGAGACGGTCTCGGGATCTTCGGCGAAGGCTTCGGGCGTGGCCAGGCGTGCGGGGTCGAAGTCCTTCCACAGGGCGTCCATCCCGCCGCGGAATGTGGGGATGCCGCTCTCGGCGCTGACGCCGGCGCCGGTGAAGACGACTACGGACTTTGCGTTGGCGAGGGCGGCGGCGGCGCGGGCGAGGTCTGGGTGATGATCGTCGGGACTGGGGGCGTTGTCGGAGCGGCCGTGCGGCGAGGGCGCGCGGGTCATTCGGTGTCTGCTTGTGCGTGGTTGGTGGTTTGCGGCGGGTGAGCGGACTGAGACGATGACGCGACGGACGGCTCCGGCGCACCGTCGAGGAAGCCGAAGAGCTTGCTGGCGCGGACGGGGTGCTGGAGTTTCTTGATGGCCTTGGCCTCGACCTGGCGGACGCGCTCGCGCGTGACCTTGAAGATTCGGCCGACTTCCTCGAGCGTGTAGGTGTACCCGTCGCCTATGCCGTAGCGGAGCTTGATGATCTCGCGCTCGCGGTACGTGAGGCTCTTGAGGACCTGGTCGATGCGGTTCTTGAGCATGTCGCTGGTGGCGACGGTGGAGGGGGGGGCGGCCCGCTGGTCTTCCAGGAACTCGCCGAAGGACGTGTCTTCGCTCTCGCCGACGGGGCGGTCGAGGCTGACGGGGTGGCGGCCGATGCGCATGACGCGGCGCGTTTCGGCGGGGCTGAGGCCGACGCGTTCGGCGAGTTCTTCGACGGTGGGCTCGCGTCCCATCTCCTGCAGCAGGCGCTTCTGCACGGCGCGGAGCTTGGTCATCGTCTCGATCATGTGCACCGGGATGCGGATGGTGCGGGCGTGATCGGCGACGGCGCGGGTGATGGCCTGGCGGATCCACCACGTTGCGTACGTGCTGAACTTGTAGCCGCGCTTGTACTCGTACTTGTCGACGGCCCGCATCAGGCCGGTGTTGCCTTCCTGGATGACATCGAGGAAGGAGAGCCCGCGGTTTCGGTACTTCTTGGCGATGGAGACGACCAGGCGCAGGTTCCCGCCGGAGAGGTCGCGCTTGGCCTGCTCGTACTCCCAGAAGACGGTGCCGATGTCGCGGACGCGGCGGAGCAGGTCTTGCGGCTCTTCCAGGACCAGCGAGCGCAGGCCGGCGAGTTCTTCCTTGCGGACGGCGACGTCTTCCGGGTCGTGCTTGCGGGGCTGGCGCTCGGCCGAGCGCAGCAGGCCTTCGAGGTCGGCCATCTTCTTCGCGATCGAGCGGAGCTTGCGGAACAGGGGGATGATGCGGCCGGTGCGGAGGCTGAGTTCTTCGCACAGGGCCGCCATGCGCCGGCGGCGGGTGGCGATGCGGGCCCGGACCTCGTCCGCCGCGGCCCGCTGCTGCGCAGGGTCGAGCGCCTGCAGGGCGTCCCAGTCGGCGCGGTTGGCGGCCAGCAGTTTGTCGATCGTCTCGAGGTTGTACGGGATCCGCTTGATGATGCGGTCCTTGGCGTTGCTCTCGGCGGTGGAGATCCGCATCGTCCGGTCGAACGGGAGCGTGCCCGCCGCGACCTCGCGCAGGAGATCCACGGCGTGCGTCAGCACGTAGTCGCTCTCGAGGCAGCGGCGGCGGAAGATCATCCGCGTCGTCTCGATCTTCTTGGCCAGGCGGATTTCTTCATCACGCGAGAGGAGCGGGATCGTGCCCATCTGCGTGAGGTACGTGCGGACGGGGTCGTCGACACGCCGAACCAGCGGCTCGGAGGCCATCGCCTCGTTGATTTCTTTCTCGAGTTCGGCTTCGTCCTCGGGCGTCGGGTCGGCGTCCGGGTCGGCCGGTCGGCGCGAGCGGGCGCTGGGCTTGACGGTCGACGCCGGGCCGGAGGTCGGGGCGTCGGCGCCGGCGGCGGGCGAGGGCTTGGCGGGGGCGGGGCGGGCCGATGCGGGGCGGGCGGAGGGGGTGAGCGTGTGCTCGTCGCGGTCGCCGCCGGCGACGCTCATCGCGCGGCCCTTGATCGGCGAGCGTCGACCGACGCCGGCCGAGTGTCCGCGCGGCTGGCACGAGCGGCGGCGGTATTCGACTTCGTCGAGCAGTTGCACGCCGAGCCGGTCGAGGTGAACGAGCAGTTCGTTCAGGCGGTCGGGGTCGACCCATTCGTCGGGGAGGGTGTTGTTGAGTTCTTCGTAGCTGAGCCAGCCGCGTTGCGCGGCTTTGTCCACGAGCTGGGCCACCGTCGGGTGCAGGTCGAGAGTCACCGGTGTCCTCCTGCGATCATTGTGCCGGGCACTGAGGTGCCGCGGCGCCCTCACGAGTCTCTGCCGCAGTCATTTGAGCCGATCGAGAACCGATGGTCGTGGTCCCCCGCGAGAAGTGGCGGGACTCGGAGGGTACGCCGGGTGCGACCTGTCGCTAGGAGTCCGGCCTTGGAACCAGGCGACGATCTTCTCGCGCGCCGGCCCGATTGACACGGAGCGACTTGATGCGGTCCATGGGCGATTGTGCCGGGGCCGCGCCCGAGGCGGCGGGGTCCGGGGTGGTCGGCGGCTCCGCCCGCTGAGCCGCCGCCAGGCGATCCAGCCAGTGCTTATGCAGTCTGTCGCGAGCGCCGTCCGTCAGGCGGTCGATCTCGCTGGCGAGACGCGTGGCGTGCTGCTGTGCCGCCCGGTCTTCGCAGCGTTCGAGGACCGATTGCAGCGACGGCTGGCCTTCGTCGAGGAGCACGTCCGTCAGGACGCGTGCGACGGCGCGGGTCACCGGGTCTTCGAACGAATCCGGCTCCAGCAAGGCCCACTGCGTCTCGGAGAGCGAGAGCGTCAGCGACGGCTCGCACATCACGCACCCCAGCAGGTGCTCGCGGGCCGTCAGCGGGCGGTGCGGGTCGAGGTTGGGCGCGCCGGGGTCGGCGCGGTCGGGGCGTTCGGCCTGAGCACGGAATCGCGGGCGGTCGCGCTTCTGGCTGAGCGTCTGCGCGATGGTGTCCCAGTCGAGCCCGGCGACCGCGGCGAGATTCTTTACGACCAGTTGGTAGCGCACCTTGTCGAGACGGTTCAGACCCAGGTCGACCAGGCGGGCCGCGAAGTCCTCGATGGCGCGCGAGCGTGCGGAGACGCCCAGGCCTTCGACGGACGCCCGGGCGGAGGAGAAGAGGAGTTCGAGCGGATCGATGGCGCGATCGATGGCGGCTTTGAGGAGGGCCGGCCCGCCGTCGCGCTTCAGGAGTTCGTCGGGGTCTTTCGCGTCGGTCACGCTGGAGAGGGTGGCGATGCGGACGTCGACGGGTTCGGCGAAGAAGACCTCAACGGCGCGCTGCGCGGCTTTCTGGCCGGCCTGGTCGCCGTCGAAGAGCAGGACGATCGTTGAGCACAGCCGGCGCAGGATGCGTGCGTGCCCGGGCGTGAGCGCGGTGCCGAGCGTGGCGACGGCGTTGCCGATCCCGGCCTGATGGCACGCGATCGTGTCCATGTAGCCTTCGGTGATGATGGCGGTGCCGGTCTTGCGGATGTCCTGGGCGGCTTGGTGCACGCCGTACACCGTCGACGATTTGTCAAAGATGGCCGATTCGGAAGAATTGAGGTACTTCGGCTCGTCTTCGTCGTTCAGGCGGCGGCCGCCGAAGGCGATGACGCGCCCGATCTGGTCGTGAATGGGGAACACCAGGCGATTGCGGAGGGCGTCGTAGAGCCCGGACGAACTCTCGCGGGCCTTGAGCAGGCCGGCGGCGCGGAACGGCGCGGGGTCGAGGCCTTTGGCCTGGATGGTCATCAGCAGGCCGTCCCACTTGTCGGGCGCGGCCCCGAGTTGGAACCGCTCGACCATATCGAGGGCGATCTGGCGGCGTTCGATGACGGCGCGGGCGGCCTTGCCGTGTTCAGCGTGGGCGAGGATGGCGCGGAAGAACGTGGTTGCGGTGGCGCTGGCCGCCATGAGCTGGGCCCGCGACGTCGGCCCGCCGTCGGCGTCGGCGTAGGCCTCGAAGGGGTTGGGGGTGTCGGTTGAGAAGCCGCCGGCGTGTCCGAAGCCGGGGCGCGGCGAGCGCTGCGGCGGGGGTGAGAGAGTGATGCCGCCCCGCTCGGCGAGGTGCTGCAGGGCCTCGCGGAAGGACATCTTGTGGAAGTTCATGACGAAGCCGAGCGCGTTGCCGCCGGCCCCGCAGGAGAAGCAGTGGTAGATCTGCTTGTGCGGGACGACCGTCATGGACGGGGCGTGGTCGTCGTGAAAGGGGCAGAGCCCGACGTACTCGCGGCCTTTGGGTTTGAGGGTGAGCTGTTCGCCGATCAGGCGGACGATGTCGGTCGCGTCGAGGACGCGCTGCCGGTCGTCCGAGAACTGACCACGATCGCCGGTGAGCATGTCGACCTCGACCGTCCTGGCCCGCCACCCGGAGTCCATTCCGTCTTGCGAAAGAGAGCGCACGCGCGGGGGAAAGGGCGTGCGGGGATCGCAAGACGCAGGGAACACGCGAGCGGGCACGATCGCGGCAACGCATGGGCGCGGCGGCCGCGGCCGCGTGTCGCGCTGCTGGGCGCGGCCCGCGGCCGATGTGTGTTCCGAGAAACAAGTTAGCACACCTTGGGCCGGGGTCAACGAAACCGCGCGCGAATCACTGTGGGTAGGGGGCTCGGGCGCGAGCGGCCGGGGCCGGGCGCGCGGGGCTGGTAGTATGGGTGTGGCGGTCGAACGCGAACAGATCCGGTTCATGGGGCAGGTGCAGGGCGTCGGCTTCCGCGCGGCGATGGCCCGGCTGGCGACGCGGCACGCCGTCACCGGGTGGGTGCGCAATGAGCCTGATGGCTCGGTCGCGGCGGAAGTGCAGGGCGACGCGGAAGACGTCGACGCGCTGATCGCCGCCATCCGTGCTGATCGCGGCCAGAGCCTGCGCCGCGTCGACCGCGTCCCCATGCGTCCGGAGCAGGACGGCGTCGAGACCGAGTTCGTCATCCGGCGGTGACGCCGCGTGCGGAGGAGGCGGGATGCACACCGACGGCGGACCAGCAGCGGCGGGCACGGCGATCACCCCCACGGGCGCGGGCGAACGCGTCGACGCGATCGACGTCCTTCGCGGCGTCGCGCTGCTGGGCATCTTTCCCGTGAACGTGTTTACCGGCTTCGGCCTGCCCATGGCGGCGATGTACGTGCCGACCGTCGCCGGCGGATACGACGGGCTCGATCGGGCCGCCCACTGGCTGATGCACGTCGGCTTCGAGCTCAAGATGATGACCATCTTCGCCGCCCTGTTCGGCGCGGGCGTCTTGCTGCAGACGCGGCGGCAGGAGCGTGCGGGAAGGTCGGCCGCCGGGCTGTACTACCGGCGCCTCGCGTGGCTCGCGCTGTTCGGGCTCATTCACGCGTACGGGTTCTGGTTCGGGGACATCCTGTTCATGTACGCGCTGTGCGCGACCGTGATGTATCCCGCGCGGCGGCTTTCGCCGAAGGTCCTCATCGCCATCGGATCGGCGCTGCTGTTCATCGGGCTGGCGATCTTCCTCGCCCTCGGCGGGCTGATGATGCTGGGCGCGGCGAGCGAGCAGGGCCGCCAGCAGATGCTCGCCAGTCTCGACGGAACCCCGGAACTGGTGGCCCGCGAGGTGGCGCTCCGGACCGGATCGATCGGCGAGATGTTCTGGTGGAACGTGCCGGAGGCGCTGTTCATGCACCTGGGCGTGACGCCCCTGTTCGGCGTGTGGCGCGTCGTCGGGTTGATGATGATCGGGGCGGCTTTGCTGAAGTTGGACGTGCTGACCGGGCGGCGGAGCACGCGGTTTTACGTCATCGGGGCGGCGGTGGGGTATGTGCTCGGGCTGCCGCTGGTGGTCGCTGGGCTGGGGTACGCGGAGTGGAAGGGGTTCGACGTCGCGCACTCGTTCATCGTGTGGTCGCCGGCGAACTACGTGGGGAGTTTGCTGATGGCGTTCGCGCACATGTGCGTGGTGATGCTCGCCTGCCGCGCGGGGTGGGCGGCGGGTGGGCTCGGGCTGATCAAACGCGGCCTGGCGGCGGTGGGGCGGATGGCGTTCACCAACTACTTCATGCAGACGGCAATCGGGCTGGTGCTGTTCACCGGGTGGGGCTTGGCGCTCATGGGCTCGGTCAGCCGCGTGGGGCTGTGGGGCGTGGTCGTGGGCGTGTGGGTCGGGCAGATGCTGGTCAGCACGCTGTGGCTGCGACGGCTGTCGATCGGGCCGATGGAGTGGGTGTGGCGCAGCCTGACGTACATGCGGGTGCAGCCGTGGCGGCGGGCGGAGTGACGGCGGGCTGAGGTGAGCGGAAAGAAAAACCGCGGTCCTGGGGGACCGCGGCTTTGGCGTGCTTGGTTTGTCTGCTCGTGGCGGGCGGGTTACGGGAAGATGCCGCGGATCTTGTAGACCTTGCCGATGTTCTCGAGCGAGGCGAGGTAGGCCGCGGTGCGCATGTCGGTGTTGTACTTCTGCTTCATGGCGATGGTGCGCCGGGCGGCGGAGACCATGTGCCGATTCAGGGCCGCGTCGACCTCTTCGGCGTCCCACGTCACGCACGACTTGTTCTGCACCCATTCGAAGTAGGAGACGGTGACGCCTCCGGCGTTGGCGAGGATGGCGGGGATGACCTCGATGCCGCGGTCATTCAGGACGCGGTCGCCGGCGGGGGTGGTCGGGGCGTTCGCGCCCTCGCAGAGCACCTTGGCGTTGATCCACTTGGCTTCCTGCTCCTTCACCATCTGCTCGAGGGCGGCGGGGATGAAGCAGTCGACCTTGGTCTTGTAGAACTGTTCGGTGGTGATGTTCTCCGAGCCCTTGAAACCGGCGACGCCGCCGGTCTTGGCGACGTGGGTCGCGAGGGCCTCGGTGTCGATCCCGTTGGCGGAGTGGATCGCGCCGGTGTGGTCCATGACGGTGAGCAGCTTGGCGCCCATCTTGCCGAGGATGCGGCCCGTCCACGAACCGACGTTGCCGTAGCCGATGAGGCTGAAGGTCATCTTGTCGACGGAGAGGCCGAGGGCCGGGAGCAGTTCGACGAGCACGTCGACCAGACCCTGACCGGTGGCTTTTTCGCGGCCGAGGGAGCCGCCGTATTCGACGGGCTTGCCGGTGATGACGGCTTCGGGGTTGTGCCCGCCGACTTCGGAGAGGAAGGAGTAGGTGTCGGCGATCCAGGCCATGTGCTGGGCGTTGGAGCCGACATCGGGCGCGGGGATGTCGTAATCGGGGCCGATCTGGTGAGCGATGGCGGAGGTGAAGCGGCGGACGATGCGCTCCATCTCGAGCGGGGAGTGTCGGCGGGGGTCGACCTTGATCCCGCCCTTGCCGCCGCCGAAGGGCACGCGGACGAGGGAGGTCTTCATGGTCATGAGGAAGGCGAGGGACTTGACGTCGTCGAGGTGGACGTCGGGGTGGAAGCGGAGGCCGCCCTTGTAGGGGCCGATGGCGTTGTTGTGCTGGACGCGGTAGCCCTTGAAGAGCTTGAAGGTTCCGTCGTCCATGCGGACGGGGAAGTGGACCATGATCTCGTTCTTGGGCTGGGCGAGGATGAGCTGGATCTCGTGGGGCAGCTCCATGATCTCGGCCGCCGTGAGCATGGTGTCGACGGTCTGGAGGTAGAGATTGTCGGGGTCGCGCGGGAGGCCGACCTCGTCGAACACCGGACTCTTGAACAGTTCGCGTCGCCCGTTCATCATCGATTTGTGGGAACCGCTGGACGTGCCGGTGAGGCTGCTGTTGCCCATGGTGCTCGCTCTGCTTGGCTTAGGAAGGGGGAATGGACGAGGCGGAGAACGCCGCCCGAAGGTCGGATGCGACCGACGGGTGATCCGCTTCAGGCGGACCCTCGGACAATACCCGCGCGGCGGCGTCAAGGCCGCTTTAAGTGACCGATCGGCGCGCGGGTTGAGCTCGACCCGTGAGGACCCCGGGCGCAAACCGCCGCGCGAGGGGAGGGCGGGATAGGGTGGGTTGGGCGGTGGGGGGCCGGAGGCGCGTGCGCGATGATTCTGTACTTTGCGGGCGATCTGATGTGGGCGAGCAAGATCAAGGCGGAGGCGGAGGCGAACGGACTGACGGCCCGTCCGGTGCGGACGCTGGACATGCTGGAGGCGCGTCTGGCGGAGTACGCCCCGCCGCACGCCGACCCCGTGAAAGCCTTGGTTGTCGATCTGGATGTTTCTGAGGAGCAGGCTGATGTGCCGCTGGCGCTGATTCGGCGGGCCAAGGCGGCGGGGCCGGGGCTGGCGATCGTGGCCTTCGGGCCGCACGTGGCGGTAGAGCGCCTGCGCGGGGCCAAGGCGGCTGGTGCGACCAGCGTCATGGCCCGCGGGGCGCTGAGTGCGCGGATGGGGTCGATCCTGAAGGCGCTGGCCGCGGGGACGGGTGTGGGGGATCAGATGGAGGAGTGAGCCGGGCGGCCTATTCCACGATGCAGATTCGGATAGGCCAAACCGCATGGGGGAAGTGGCATCGGACGGCGTCGCGCACGTTGACGCGGAGAGTGTCCAGCGTGTCGGCTTGCGTGAAGATGCCGTGGCCGACCGCGTGAGCGGTGAAGCCGCTTTCGACATCCTGCTCCACGATGAACGTGATTTCGGTGGTGACGGGTGAAGTATAACGGCAGCCGGCCGGGCCGGGCCGGGACCCCGTCCGCGGGCGGCTGGGGAGCCCGCTCCCCAAGTTGCCTAGACTTACCCCGCCGAAACTCCCCGCGTGTGCGGGGCGGCGACGTTCACCCTTTAGCCGCCCCAGCGGGGCACACCAGCGCATCATTCACACACGACGGCCCGAGACGGGCGCTCTTTGACGACCACGGCCCGGGCGTGTCGGCATCGTCGCCGACCGAGCGGGCCCCAATGTCGGAGCGTCAGCAGGCCGGTTGACGAGTGCATCGTGCGGCTGGAGAGGAAAAAGCAGGCACCATGATCGACGAGAACCTGATTGCATCTTTGGGCTTCAACGATGACGAGGCGACGGCGCTCCTGGACAAGGCGTTCGGGAAGAAGCTCGCCGACGGGGGCATGGACACGATCCTCGGCGAGGCGGTGAACCAGTTCACCCCGGGGACGATCCTGGACGGGCGGATCATCGGGTTCACGGACGATGAAGTGGTGATCGAGGTCGGGCTCAAGAGCGAAGGCCTGGTGCCGCGCGAGGAGTTCGATAATGCCGCCGAGCTGCGCGTCGGCGACAAGGTCAAGGTGCTGCTGAAGAACGTGGACGGCGACGGCGGGCAGGTTGAACTGTCCAAGCGTCAGGCCGACCGCATGCTGAACTGGCAGCGGATCATCGACACGACCCGCGAGGGCGACGTGGTCGAAGGCCGCGTGATGCGGAAGATCAAGGGCGGGCTGCTGGTGGACATCGGCGTGCCGGTGTTCCTGCCGGCGTCGCAGGTGGACGTGCGCCGCCCGGGCGACATTGGGGACTACATCGGCCGCGACATCCGGGCCGCGGTCCTGAAGATCGACACCGAGCGGAAGAACATCGTCATCTCCCGGCGCAAGCTCATCGAGGAAGAGCGCGACGCGGCGAAGAAGCGGCTGATGGACACGCTGAAGGAAGGCATGATCGTCACCGGCGAGGTGAAGAACATCGCGGACTTCGGCGCCTTCGTCGACCTGGGCGGGATCGACGGGCTCCTGCACATCACGGACATGTCGTGGGGCCGCATCAATCACCCCTCCGACATGCTCAAGCTGGGGCAGCGCCTCGAGGTCAAGGTCCTCAACGTCGACCGCGAGAAGGAAAAGATCGCCCTGGGCCTCAAGCAGAAGGAAGCTTCGCCCTGGGAAGAGATCGAGAAGAAGTACCCCGTCGGGTCGCGCGTGCACGGGACGGTGGTCAACATCATGTCCTACGGCGCGTTCGTGCGGCTTGAGCCGGGCATCGAAGGCCTGGTCCACATCTCCGAGATGTCCTGGACCCGGCGCGTCAACCACCCGTCCGAGCTGGTGCAGCCCGGGCAGGAAGTCGACGTGGTCGTCCTCGAGATCAACAAGGACAAGCTCGAGATCTCGCTCGGCATGAAGCAGGTCGAGGTCAACCCCTGGGAGCTCGTCGGCGAGAAATACCCCAAGGGCACCGTCATCGAGGGCACCGTCCGCAACCTGGCCAACTACGGCGCGTTCGTCGAGATCGAGCCGGGCATCGACGGGCTGCTGCACGTCTCGGACATCTCGTGGACCAAGAAGGTCACGCACCCGAACGAGGTCTTCAAGAAGGGCGACGCGGTCCGCTGCGTCGTGCTCGATGTCGACCAGGAGAAGCAGCGCGTCGCGCTGGGTCTCAAGCAGCTCACCGAAGACCCGTGGATCTCGGCGATCCCCGACGCGTACAAGCCGGGCATGGTCGTCCGCGGCAAGGTGACGAAGATCACCAACTTCGGCGTGTTCGTCGAACTGGAAGCGGACCTGGAAGGCCTGCTGCACATCTCGGAACTGGCCGACCACAAGGTCGAGAACCCGCAGGACGTCGTCAAGCCCAACGACGAGGTGGACGTCAAGATCCTCCGCGTCGACATCGACGACCGCAAGATCGGCCTCTCGCTCAAGCGGGCCCAGTGGGGCGATACCTCGGGCTCCGAAGCCCGCGAGCGCGAAGCCCGCGACCCGTCCTCGCCCGCCGGCGAGGCGCGGCGTCAGAAGTCGCCCAAGCGCGGCGGGATGGACGATCACGGCGCCATGGGCACCGACAAGATCAAGTTCTAATCCGGCCCGCCCACGCCGAGTCCGCTTACACACTCCACGCCCCGGCCCCGTGCCGGGGCGTTTTCTTTTTGCCGGGCGGCGGCTGGCCGGGCCGGGCTCACCCCAAAAACACACAACGCCCCGCGATCAAGCGGGGCGCTGGGTGGTGTGTTCATCCGCGTCGGAGGTCCTGGCATCCTGCCGAGACGTCCCGACGGGCAAGGGCGAATCTACGGTTGTGTGCGAATCGAGAGTCGGTGGAGCGTTGCAACGGTCTGATAATCAGCACAGGGCCATGAACGACAGGACGCAGAGCAGAGCGATCTTCTTGCGGCTCTCGGTCATGACGAGGAGGGCGGTCACCATGGTCAGATCTCCGGTTGTCTGCAGCGAGAGGAAACAACCCGCGTGCCAGACCGCCATGTCTGACCGTGCGACGAGCGCTAAACCCGCGTGGCGCCATCGCCAGCGGGGTTCGGCGTCCGTGCCGGACCTGGGGGAAACATATGCGATGTTGCCGCCACGCACCACCGCGAGCGCCGCGTGTTGCGTGGTGGCAACGTGGTGCGTGCGGGCGACGCCAGTGGCGGGGCCCGCCTCGGCGCCGCGTCGACCGTTGCGCACCGCGGTCTGGGCGATGGTCGGGGCGATGCTGTTGGTGTTGGGGGCCGTTCAGCCCGCGCGGGCCCAGCCCACGCCGCAGGACTCGCTCGCGGCTTACCGGACGGTGGACGGGTGGGTGCGTGCGTGGGCGGTCGAGCCGCCGGCGGCGGGTGGTGGGGAGGTTGCGGGCCGTCCGCAGAACGCCGCGCGAGCCGGGGCGGTGTGCGTCACGCTGCGTATGGGCGGGCGGCTCGTCGGTCGCGGAGTTTCGGATGGGGCGGCGGATGGCCTGCGGGCGGCGTTGGCGTCGGCGACGGCCGCCGCGCTGCGAGACGCCGAGCCGCGCCTGGGCGTGCCCAACGACGCCCTGCGCGAAACGAACCTGCGCACGCTCGCTCCCCAGATCGCCATTAGCCTCGAACTCGCCGGCGAGTTGATCCCCATCGAGCCGGCGACCTGGGAAGACGCGGAGCGCACGCTCGCGCCCGGGCTGGACGGCGTCGTTGCGCGGTTGGCTGCGGCGCCGGGCGGGCAAGGCGGGGCGGGCCCGGCGGCGCCCGCCGAGACGGTCTTCCCATCGATGATGATGGCGACCGGGACGCTGCCGCATCGGGCGTTGTCGGGGGCGGTGGCCCGCGCCATCGGCGCGGGCGGGGCGGCGGCGGCGCTGGAGGAGCCGGCGAAGATTCGCGCCGAGCACGGCGTGCGGATGGCCCGCTTCCGCGTTTCGCACGTGGCCCAGCCGCGCGCGGGTGTGGAGCCCGTGTTTCTTATCCGCGGCAGCCGCCCGCTCCCGCCGTCGCACGTGATGACCGGGGCGGAGATCAACCAGATGACCGCGCGTCTGGCGGAGCATCTGCTCGCACGCGTGCGGAACGCCGAGAGCGCGAAGGACGCGCTGTCACCAACACAGATCGCGCTCGCGATCGCCGCCTTGGAGAACGCCGCGCCGCTGCTTGGGACACTGCCGATCGCGGCCGACATTCGTGCACAGGCACCGGCGATCGCGGCGCGGCTGGCGCGCCGCATCAAGGCGTCCACCGCGGCGGACGATCGCACCGCGGCGCTGGTGCTCACGCGCGTGTACGCGGGGCGGACGCGGCTCAACGCGGAGGACGCCGCGGCGCTCGCGGCGATCGCGCCCGCGCCGGACGGAACCGAGTCGGAGCGTGCGGAGACGCTCAAGGTCACGCCGCCGGTTGGCGCGCTGCGGGCGTATGCGCTGCTGGGCGTGCCGTTTGCGCCGCGACCGGACGCCCTGGACCCCGCTGCAGCGGCGGCCGCTGAGATCCTGCGGACGGGCCTGATCCAGACGCCGGCGGGCGCGCGGGCGGCCCTCATGCCATGGCTGGCGATGGCGGCGGTGGACGCGGGGATGCAGCGTGCACAGCCGCGGCCGGACTTTGGTGTGGCGCTTCGCGAGGTGCGCGATCAGATGTGGTCGCACCAGCTCGACGTCACCACCGCCGGGCCGGATCGGCTTGACATGCTCGGCGGGATCACCTTCACGCTCGGCAAGCGCGACGCGGGGGACACGCTTCCGGATTGGCAAACGGCCCGCGCGGTGGCGGCGGCCGGGGCGATGCTGCGCGACGCGTCCATCACCGAGCCCGGCGAACGCGGGCGCGAGGTCGTCCGCCTCATGAGCGCCGCTCGATTTCTTCGCGGGCTGCAGATCGACGAGGCCGCGATGTGGATGGAGGAAGATCCCGCCGCCCTTGGCGCGATGCGTGCCGCACCGTGGGATCGCGCTCGCCCGATCGACGCGCAGAGCCTGTCGCTGATCGGGCTGGTTGAACTGCAGCGGGGGCTGGCGGTGTTGACGCAAGCACTCGACGCCCGCGGCGTTAATGGTCGCTGAGCCGGTCCGCGAGGCGGGAATCTCGGCGTGAACGTCAACGAGCGCACCCACCGCCGCGGGTGGATGCGCTCGTTGAAAGCGAGAGAGATTGAGAGAGATGGCGAGAGGTAGGTCACGCGTGTCGGCGGCGGCGGGCGGCGAAGGCGCCGGCGATCGTCAGCAGGGCCGCGGAGCCGGGCGTCGGAACGCCGTTGAGGCGGAAGAGCAGGTCGTGCTGGCGGGAGCCGCTGATGCCGTCGTTGTTGAGCCAGGCGCCGTAGCCGTCGCCGGTGGTGAGGGGAGTGTTCTGCGGGCCGCCGCGCCAGAGGAGCACGGGCGCGTCGGGGTTGGGCAGCACGGCGGCGACGCTGAACCAGTACTGGACGCCGGCGTTGAGCGCGACCGGTGAGGACAGCGCGGCGGAATAGGACGAGGCGGTCGGGTGGCCGAAGTTGGTCTCGGTGACAGCGGCAGAGGGGATGAACTCGTCGGCGATCGCAGGGCCGGGCAGGTTCAGGGCCACGTCGTGCTGGTAGAAGGTGATGCGGAAGCCGCTGATCGAGGCGACGGGCTGAGGCTGGAAGCCGTCAGACCCGTACCGCTCGTCGAGCATGCCGTTCCAGTCGACGGACGTCACGGTGGCGCTACTCGACAGCGTGAAGTTGTCGAACGAGCGGGCATTGCGGTCGGGGTTCGCGTTGGCGTTGGACCCCCACCACGAGAACGGCGTCACGCCGGTCATCTGATCGTACAAAGCGGTGTTTGCAAGGGCGGTGGACGAGGACAGAACGATAACGCTCAGACCAAGGACGGACTTCATGACATGCTCCAAGTGTTGAGCGGCCGATGGCGGCCGCGGGTTGGGGCACTCGGCGTCGTGATGCGTCAACCGCACCGTCGCGCCGTGTGCACAGAGCAATCACGCGGTTCGCGGGCTGCGACCTTGGAGGAAGACATGGACTTTCGTGAGATGTATCAGCTCGCAAACAACTCGCGCAGCCACGCCGCCTGGTCCTGGGGCATGGGGTCGTCGACCGCGGCGCGGAGGTTGGCCTGGGCTTGCCGCTGGTTGCGGAAGCCGGGGATGACGGAGCAGACGTTGTCGTGCGTGAGCACCCAGCGGCTGGCGACGCTTGACAGGGTTTCGACGTCGGGCACGCCGTCGCGCCGGTACCGCTGGCGCACCGCGGCGAGCTTGTGGCGCACGTCGCGCAGCGTGTCGGGCGCGAAGTCCTTGCGGCTGGTGCGGTAGTCGCCCTCTTCGAACTGCGGGGGCTTGTCGGGGTCGAACTTGTCGAGCAGGATGCCCTGGTCCAGCGGGCCGAAGGCGACGAACGCGCACTGATGCTCGCGCATCAGGGCCTGCAGGCGCGAGCCCTCGCGGATGAACGGGTCGTAGCGCAGATTCGCCTTGTTCTGCAACACGTGCGGCCTGAGCACGGGGACGGCCCGTGCGAAGTCGTCGTCGGAGTACGCCGACTGCCCGATGGCGCGGACCTTGCCTTGCTTGACGAGATCGTGCATGGTGTCGGCGGCTTCGTGGAGATAGTCGTGCGGACGCCCGTCGTCGTCGGGGCCGCTGTACGCGCCGTGGTGGAAGTAGTAGATGTCGATGTAATCGGTGCGGAGGTTCCGCAGCGACTGCTCGCACTGATGCCGGATGTGGTGCGGCTGGTACGCGTGGGCGGCGGTGCCGCGGAAGTGCCCGACTTTGGTCGCGATCACCTGCGTCTGCCGCGGGGCGCCGAGATCTTTCAGGATGCGTCCGAGCAGGCGCTCGGCGCGGCCGTTGCCGTAGACGTCGGCGTTGTCCCAGTGATTGACGCCGGCGTCGAGCCCGGTCTTGATGCCGGCGCGGACGTCGTCCTCGTTGATCTCGCCCCACCCGATGGGCTGGCCGTTTGCGGAGGACCAGTTCGGGCCGCCCATGGTCCAGCAGCCGAAGCCGATTTCGGAGACGCGGATGTCGGTGCGTGGGATTGGTCGGTAGCGCATGGCGGAGGGTAGGAAAGACAAGCGGCGGGCCCGTTGGTAGGCCCGCCGCGAGAGGTGCGTGCGATTCTGGAACAAGCCGCCCCACGCGGAGCGTGGGGGTACCCGGCTCAGCACCCGCGGAAGTAGGCCTCGATGAAGTCGAAGATGTCCTGCACCGTGAGCGACGCGGAGCCGTTGACGTCGGCGGCCGGGTCTTGCGCGAAGTAGTCGGCGAGGAAGTCGAACAGGTCCTGGATGGTGACGTTGCCGCTCAGGTTGTGGTCCGCGGGGCAGTCCGGCGTGGAGACGACGCCTTCGTCGGGGTTCGCGAGGTTGCGCCACGCCGGGCCAGAGTGCAGTTCCGGGTCGAAGTTGGAGCGGCTGCGGCTGATCGTCATCGAGCGCATCGGCGGGAGGTTGTTGTAGAGCTGCGTCGGCGCGACGCGGAGGCGGCCGGTGGCCGGGTCGCGGTCGAGCATGCGGACGCTGCCGTCACAGAGCGCGAAGTTCATGCCGCCGTCGCCGGGTTGGAGGTCCTGCACGCTCTGCACCGCGGGCAGCAGGAGGCTGTTCTCGAGGGCCAAGCGCGGCGTTCCGGGGATCAGGCCGATCTGGTGGATGGTGGGGCTGCCCGTGATCGCGATGATGAACTTCCCGGTGGCCGGGTCGGACACGACGGAGGCGTCGGTCATGGCCGGCAGCGCGGCGGGCAGCGGCTCGTCGATCGCGCCCGTCAGGTCCGGCGTGCAGCGGATCAGACGCCGGTTGAGCGGCGTCAGCACGACCACCTCGTCGCCCGAGTCGTCGTACGCGATGCTGCTGGCCGGCGACGCGAGCACGCGCGAGCCCACCAGCGCCGGCGCGCGGCCGGAGAGATCCCAGGATTTGAGCACGCTCCCGTCACACTCGATGAGCCGCCCGAAGCGGTCGAACACCACCGGCGTCTTGCCTTGAACCGCGGGGAGGAGCAGGCCCAGGTCGGTCGAAGAGCCGTCGGCGAGGTTAATGAGCTTCTTGCGGTACGTCGCCGGCGTGCCGACGGGGCCCGGCGTGCACTCGACGACGACCGCCTTGGAGAGGTCGGGGTGCAGCGCGATGGCGCTGGCGACGGCGCCCGGCGCGAGGTTGATCGTGGTTTCCTGGGGCTGCGGGTCGCCGAAGAGGGCGGCGACCTTGGAGATCTTGATCTGCGGGTTGACCGTCGCCGGGGCCCAGCAGCTGAAGTTGGCGCGGATCACGTACATGGAGTCGAGGTAGCGGCGCGTGGTGCTGCTGGTGCCGAAGTCGAGCATGCGCGTGCGCGTCACGTCGCCCCCGGGGGTGGGCGTGGAGTCAAAGGTTTGCGGCTCGACGCGGCAGGAGATGGTGGTGAAGGTGCCCTGCGAGAAGTAGTCAGAGTCGGAGGCGGGATCGCGCATGCGGAAGACGGGCTCGGAGGAGGCGAACATGTTCTGGATGCCGTTGAGCGTGACGCAGTGCCCGCCGTCGCGGTTGTAGAAGAAGCCGCCGAGCGGGTTTGGATTCTGCACGTAGTAGCCGTAGCAGACGCTGACCAGCCCGTTGGAGGCCATCTGGTTGAAGACGTCGAAAGCGGAGATGTTGCCGTACCACTTGGAGGCGGTGAACTGGAACGGAGCGCGGGTGAGCAGGAAGAGGCGGAGCCCGTTGATGCCGGCGTCACCGGTCGTGCCGTCGACGGGGTCGGTGCCCATGAACGTGCCCATCACGTTGATGTTCTGGGTCACGAAGTTGTAGTTGGCGTTGTCCTGCCAGGTGCGGGCGCCGAACATCATGGGGGCGTAGCCGTGGTTGGCGATGTACGCGGTCCAGTTGATGGCGCTGGTGGGAACGCAGTGCATGTCGCCGTCGCCGGGAAGGGTCGAGCGGCGCTGGTCGAGGTCGGGCACGTTGTAGCGGAAGAGGCTGACCTGAGCGCCCGCCGCACCGGCGAAGCCGGCGGCGGCGGAGACGGCGAGGGCGAGCGTGGCCAAGGGGCGGCGACAAGCGGGGCGGAACGCGGATGACATGGCGGGTCTCCTGATGTGCGGTGCGCGGTGCGGAGCGTGCAAGTGTGCGGCGGCAAGCCGCGTCTGCACCCCTTTTCCGGTGATGTCCGCGCGATCTCGCACATGGACGATAAAAAATGCCACGCCGGTTCGGGGTTGGTTTGTGTCTGATAAAAACGGCCAGCCCGGGGGAAGCGATGGGTGTCGCGGGTCACGGCGATCGACTAGGGCGGCGAAGCCCCACGCCGCGCGGGGTCGCTACCCTGCCAACCGCATGTTCAGACCCGTGCTGCACTCGAAGATCCACATGGCCCGCGTGACGGCGGCGAAGCCGGACTACATCGGGTCGATCACCATCGACGCCGACCTGCTGGAGGCCTGCGGGATGCGGGTCAACGACCAGGTGCTCATCTCCAACTGCCGCAACGGGGCCCGGTTTGAGACCTACATCTTCCGCGGCCAGCGCGGGTCGGGGTGCATCGAGCTTAACGGGGCCGCGGCCCACCTCGTCGAGCCGGGGGACAAGGTCATCATCATGCACTACGCCTACATGGATGACGAGGAGTACCGCGTGCAC
Source organism: uncultured Phycisphaeraceae bacterium (assembly GCA_964615765.1). Lineage (GTDB taxonomy): Bacteria > Planctomycetota > Phycisphaerae > Phycisphaerales > UBA1924 > CAZTQN01. Next base: position 67,497 of record CAZTQN010000014.1, on the reverse strand, counting down.
AAGCCGCGGGTCGTGATCATGAACGATGACAACAGCATCGAGCGGGTCGTGATGTACGAGAGCGAGCGGGAATGGTAGTAGGAAGGGGCGAGAGGTCAGGGGCGAGAGGCGAGGGGGGGAAGGGGAGGCGTAGGCGATTCAGGCCGACAGGTTGAAGGCTTCGATCCCTACCGCACGCCGCGCTGCGGGGTCGATGCGGATGATGACGCCCGAGGCGCGGTTGTCTTCGCTCGCGACTTCGAGCGGCGTGGGCAGTTGGGCCGCCATCATCTCGATGGTGGCGCGGATGTCTCGTCCGATGACGCTGCGGTGCGGGCCGCACATGCCCAGGTCGGTGATCGCCGCGACCTGGTGATCCAGCAAGCGAGCGTCGGCGGTCTGCACGTGCGTGTGCGAGCCGACGACGGCGACGACCTTGACGCGGGACGGGTCGGTCCAGCGGTCCAGGCAATACCACGCCAGCGCCTGCTTCTCGCTGGTGACCTCGGCGTGCACCTCGACCACGGCGATCGCGTTCGGCTCCGGCACCGCCGAGAGTTCGCGGTCGATCGCGGCGAACGGGTTGTCGCTGGGCATCGGCATGTGCACGCGTCCGAGCACGGTGAGGATGTACACCGGCTGTTCGCCCGCGGGCCCGGGGATGGTGCGCCGCGTGATCCGCTTGCCCGGCGCCGAGAGCGCCAGGTTCGCCGGCCGTGCCACCGGGTGCTCGTCGTCGCGGAGATGGTCGAGGATCTGGCGGTCCTTGAAGACGTGGTCGCCCAGCGTGAGCGCGTCGAGCCCGGCCCGGCGGAGTTCGCGGTAGTTGTCCGGGCTCAGGCCCGAGCCGTTCTTGGCGTTCTCGGCATTGGCGATCGCGAACTGCACGCGGTGCGTGGTGCGCAGCTTGGGGAGCACGGCGGCGACGGCGGTCCGGCCGGCCCCGCCCACGATGTCGCCGAAAAACGCCATGGCCAGTTCGGGCATGCCGCAAGCGTACCGGCCCGCACCCGCGCGTGAGTCGCGCGATCGCCCCGCTCAGCGCTTGGCGGCCTTCAAAGCCTTTGCCGCGGCGCCGGCCCGCTGACGCAAGCGGTCCATCTCCGCCGGGTTCGACGCCTGGAAGATGTCGAGCACGCGCGCATCGGGCCCCACGAGCACGAACCACGACGGGTGCACGATGTTGTCCATCGTGCCGCCGCCGGGCAGCGGGATCTTGAACTTCGGGTCCGGGCCGATCTCGAACTTGAGGGCCGAGGCGAACTGCGCGATCTGCTCCGTCGTCGCCCCCGCGATCGCCCACCGCTGCCCGTCGATCGCGTGCTCCGCGGCATACTGCTTCAGGCGCTCGGGCGTGTCGTGGGCCGGGTCGACGCTGATCGAGAGAAAACGCACCGTGTCGGCCGAATCGAGGGCCGTGCGCAGCTTGCTCATCTCCTGCGTCAGCGTCGGGCAAATCAGCGGGCAGTGCGTGAACATGAAGGCGATGACCGTCACGCGGCCGGTGAAGTCCGCCCGGGTGATCGTGCGCCCGTCAGCGGCGGGCAGGGTGAACTCGGGGATTGCCAGCTCGCCCACGCGCGGCTCGGGTGAGAGCGGGTCGGTCGACGCGGGCGCGGGTGAGGTTGAGATCTTTGGGCCGGCGGGGGCGAGACGGAGGTACAGCATTCCCGCCGAACTGGCCAGGAACAGGATCGCGAGGACAACCGCGAGAATCTTCACCGGTCGGGGGAGCATGCGGGTCAATCGTATGGAGCCCCTCGGCGAGCGGCACCCGCCGCTACACTCGCGCGTATGGAGACCTCGACTTTGCAGGACGGAGCGGCCCAGATCGAGCCCAAGCAGGCGCCGGACGCGCCCGCGCCCGACGCCGCGCAAGACGCCGCCGTGAGCGGCGCGGAGTCCGCGGCCACCGCCGGGGGCGCCGCCGCGGCGGTCTCGGAAGAACTGATCGCCGCCGTCGAGGTTCTGCTCATGAGTGCCGATCGGCCGATGCCGCCGGCGCGGATCATCGAAGTGCTGGACGCGGCGGGCGGGGTCGCCGCGTCCGGCGGGTCGGGGTCGTACGGCAAGCTCACGGTGCGGGTGATCCACAAAGCCGTCGACGCCCTCAACGCGCAGCTCGAAGCCTCCGCCCGCGCCTTCCGCGTCGAGTCGATCGCCGGCGGGTATCGCGTGATGACGCTCGCGCGATACGCGGCGATCGTCGAGGCGTATCGCGGCAAGCGCGAGCGGCATGCCTTGAGCCGGGCGTCCGTCGAGACCCTCGCCGTCATCGCGTATCGCCAGCCGATCACGCGGGCCGCGCTGGAAGCGATCCGCGGGGTCTCGTGCGGCGAGGTGCTGAGGTCGCTCACGGAGCGCCGGCTCATCACCGTCGCCGGGCGGGCCGAGGAGCTCGGCCGCCCGCTGCTGTACGCGACCACGCGCCAGTTCCTGGAAACCTTCGGCTTGGCGAGCATCAAGGACCTGCCGCCGGTCGAGGAGTTTGGGGCCCGCGTGCGCGGCGAAGGCCGCGGGGGGAGTCGCTCCGCGGAGCGGGCTGAGGCGGAAACGCCCGCGGAATGACGGGCCCGAGCGATGTCGAAGATCCGACGGTGTGATCGCGGCGTACAGACTGCCGGCGCATGGGTATAGCGAACACTCAGGAGTCCGGGATGAACAGCGGATGGACGCGGCGTGAACTCGCGGTGGCGGCCCTCGGCATGGCCGGCGCGGCGGTCTGGGTGCGCATGAGCTCCGGCGCCATGGCGCTCATGCTCCAGCCCGCCTCCGGCACCGGCACCCCGCCCAACCCCGACGGCGATCCCGCGGGGGACGCGCGACCTTCGATCCTCGACCCCGTCCTTACCCGCGGCCGCTCGCGCGAGCGCACGCTCCGCGTCAACATCGTCATCGACGGGTACCAGACGCCCGCCGAGCGCATCCCGACCGACCGCATGCCGGCGATCAGCAAACTGAAGTTCGAGACCGCGGCGATCGTCTTCCCGCTTCTGCCCAAGACAGGCTCGAGCGAAACCAAGATGGAGCGTGTCAAGGGCGTGATGTCGTTCGACGACCAGCCGCGCGACACGCAAGTCACGGTGCTTGACGATTACCCCTGCGGGTCGAAGCTCGGGCGGTGGGAACTCAAGGACATGGAAGGGCGCCAGGCGTCGCTGGAACTTGAGATCCCGATGACGACGTGGCGCACGATCTACGACGAGAAGGCGGCGGCCCGCGCGGTGTGGCCGCAGGGGGGCTGGGGCGCCGTCGGCGCGTCGGCCCTGGCCCCGCAGATGTTCGTCGACAGCAACGACCCGGTCGTGACCGAGCAGGTGAAGGCCTGGACGGGCGGGAAGGACCCCAAGTCGATCGCGCCGGCGCAGCTCGCCAAGTTCCTCGCGGGCAAGGTGGTCGAAGCTGTGCAGACCAGCGGGAACGGGCAGGTCGGCAATCGCCGCAACAACCAGTTCGCCGGACTGGAACTGGCCGGGGCCGCGGCGACGCTCCGCGCCGGACGCGGGACCGAGCACGACATCGCGGCGGCGCTCACGGCTGTCTACCGGGCCGCGGGCCTGCCCGCGCGCGTCGTCATCGGGCACCAGGACAAAAGCAGCGGGACCGCGGGAGGGCCGGGCGGCGCGTTCGACAAGGCCAGCGGCCCGAACCTCCGCTCGTGGACGGAGTTCTGTCTGTACGACGCGGACGCGCAGCGCGAAGTCTGGGTGCCGGTCGATCCCAAGTCGATCCGCCGATTCTCCAGCCGGGCTCAGCCGCTTGATCGTCCGTGGAAGTACTTCGGCACGCACGACGAACTCGACGACGTGATGCCGTTCGCGTTCCACTTCCACCCGCCGACAACGGTGGTCGCCCACGGCGCCGCGGCGTTCTGGGGCTGGCTCACCGTGCCCGAGACGCAGGCCGCGACGCAGTACCTCCGCTTCTCGTCGATTACCACGCCCATCGGCGGGAAGGACAAGAAGACGACGGAGCAGAAAGACCAGCCGCGACGCGGGCGGTAACGGCGCTCACGGGTTCAGGTCAAACCAGTCGGGCGACGGCAGGAAGGTGTACTCGGGCGTGGTGTTGGACGGCTGACGCGGCACGCGCAGCCCCATGCCGACGTGCGCGTCGACGAACAGCAGATTGGCGCGGACGGCTTCTTGCGAGTCGGCGGGGCCGTACCAGCGGTGCTCGCGGTCGCCGCCTTCGTCGGCGTTGTACACGCTGTGCCCGCCGATGACCCAGGTCTTGGACGGGTTGACGACCTCGGGCATGCGTCCGCCGGTGTTGGGCACCAGCGTGGCCCGCTCGGCCTCGCCGGGTGTGAGTTTCAGCGCGCGATCGTTGAGCGTGTAGCTGCTGCCCAGCAGGTCGTACATCGACTTGACGCGTCCGACGAACGGCACCAGCCCGCCGCGGTCGCACGGCGAGCGGAACACCTCGACCTCGAACGGCTCGTCCGACGCATCGGGCGGCGGCGTCAGCCCGTTGAGAACGTACGGGTTCAGCGGGCGACGCTCGGCGCCGACCTCGTTGATCCCGAAAGCCGGCAGCGTGCCCTTCTTGCCGCCGAACAGCGTGCCGATGATGACCTGCTGCCCGCCGACGTCGACGGTGAACTGCGGCAGCGTGCGGTCGAAGTCGAGCGTGTACGCGGCCAGCGCGACGCCGAGCTGCTGCAGGCGTGCGCCGCAAGCGGTGGTGCGTGCCGACTGGCGCGCGGCACCGAGCGCGGGCAGCAGGATGCCGATGAGCAGCGCGATGATCGCGATGACGACCAGCAGTTCGATCAGTGTGAAGGCAGGCGGGCGTGCGGGCTCAGGCCGACGGTCCGACGATCGCATCCAGCAATCCCTCCGCGCCCGCGTGGACCAGGCGGTACACCCGCTCGAAGTCGGCCGGCGTGCCATGGTACGGGTCCGGCACTTCCAGCGTTCGCGCCGCCTCGGGATGCTCGACCAGCGCGGCGGGCGGCGCGAACTCCAGCAGCAGCCGGGCCCGATCCTTCGGGCACCCCGCCGCGAGCAGGTTGCGCATGTTCGACCGGTCCATCGGCACCAGCAGATCGAACGCGGTGAAGTCGCACGACGCGTCGAGCTGCCGCCCGCGCGAGCGCAGGTGCACGCCGTGCGCCCTGGCGACGGCGATCGAGCGATGGTCCGGCGGGTCGCCCACGTGCCAGTGCCCCGTCCCGCACGAAGCGATGGTGAGATCGTCGCGGACATCGCGGGCGACCGCCAGATGCTCGAACACCCCCTGCGCCAGCGGCGAGCGGCAGATGTTGCCCAGACACACGAACATCACGCGCCGCACATGGGCCAGCGGCGGTCGCCCGGGCTCGGGCTGCGGTGATGGCGAACGCGGTGCCGTCATGCCGGCTGCACCATCGGCGAATGCGTGGCGATCGCCGGCACAGGCAGCGGCCGCGGCGTCGTCGCACGCCCCAGCATCTCCGCCCACAGCGCCGGGATGTCGTGCCCCGCCCCGCCCGCGACATCGTGATGATCCCCGCCGGGCGCCCGCAGCGCCGTCGGCATCGGCTCCGCCAGCGCCGTCGCCACGCCCGCCGCGATCGCCGACGACTTCCGCACGACCGGCAGGCAGACCGGATGCAGCCCCGCCCGCCTACCCGCGTCGCCCTCCGCCAGCGGCGTGACGATCCGCACCCCCGCCGCGTGGGCCAGGTGGCACAGCACCGGCCCTGGCGTGCTGTCTTCTTTGCCCGGATCAAACACCACGGCATCGCTCGCCGCGAGCAGCGTCGCCACCGGCGCATCGGACACGACCACGCCCCAGCGCCGCCCGTGCAGACGAACAAACCGCGCCGCCCGGCGCACGTCCGCCGTGTCGCGCGTCATCAGCCCGACCACGCGATGCCCTAAGAGATAGATCAAGCCTGTCGCGAACGCGAAGCCCAGCCCGTCGGCACGCGACGGCTCCGCACTCACCAGCAGCACCGCCCGATCCTCCGGGCTTAGGCCCAGTTCCGCCCGGCTCACGCCGCGAGGCGGCAGCGGCGCCAGCGCTCGCGGAACATCCAGCCGGCGCACACGCGCGCTCGCGACATCGAACCGCACCCCGCGGCTGGTCCCGCAGGCGTCGTTGAACCGCTCGACCGCCGGCCGGTCGTCGTCGTTGAACACCGCGAGCGCCTCGTGCGGGCTCGCCGGAAACAGCGCTCCGCGCAGCGCGCCGAGCGGCTCACTCCACGCGGACCCGTGGGCCTCGATCGACGGCGCCCACGCGAACGTCGCGACCCGCGGCGTGCCGGGGGCCGCCAGGCGGGCCGCCCGAAGCGTCGCCCCGCACCACGCGTGCACGAGATGAAACGGACGCCCCGCCTTTGCCCACGCGCCCAGCACGCGCGCCACGCTGCGCCACGCCGCCTGCGGGCGCCCGTCGGACACGCCCAGATGTTCCTCCACCGCCAACCCCATGCTCCGAGCGCGGCGTGCCTGTCCGCGGCTGCCCAGGATCACCACCCGTTGCCGCACCGTTGGGCACGACCGCATCACCGCCGCGCACATCATCACCGCCTCGTCCCCGCATGTTGCGGGCGAGACCAGGTGCAGCACGGCCGGGTGGGACGCGGCGTCGCTCATTGCCCGATGCGCGGGTTGGGGTCGCGCCGGTCGTGCTTCACGAAGATGCGCCCGATCATCACACCCAGACGGTCGGCCAGTTCCGCCTCGGCGCGGGCCCGCTCGGCGTCGGTCTTGGGCACGTCCCCCTGACGCACGGGCATGGTGAACGAAAGCGTGTACCACTCTTCCGGCGCATCCGGGAACAACCGCTGCTTGGTCTCGGCGTCAACAACCTTCACGCGCGCCGTCGCCGTCGGCGAAAACTCCGCACCATCGGGCGAGAGCGCAAACCGGTCGATCGTCGCGTACACCACCGTCTTGGCGCCGACGGCCGTGCCAACTTCCGCGATGCCCGTCGGCCGGGCGAAGCGCTCGGCGCCCAGCACGGGGCTGATCGCCTCGGAAGAGATGATGTCGCTCTTGCCCGCGGCCCCGCCGGAGAGCAGCGTCTGCTCCGCCGCCTGGGCCACGCGCGACCGCGCCGCACGCGACGGCAGCACGCTCGACCGATCGTCTACAAACACCACCGCGGGCCGATCGGCCGGCAGGCGATACTGCGCGTCGACTTTTTCCTCACCGCCGACGAGGAACCCCATCGGCCCGACGATGTTGCACCCGCCCATGGCGGCCAGCGCCACGGCGCCGGCGGCGATTCCCGCGCAGCACACAGCGCGGCGTGCGATCCGCTCAATACTTGATGGCATTCGGTTCCTCGTGCTCGTAGAAGATCCAGCTCGCCCGATTCACAAACCGGCGCATCAGCTCCAGCGTGACGGTCTGCCGCGGAATCTGGTCCGGCCCCAGGCCCTCGTTGTCCGGGAACGCGACCGAGATCGGCTCGCGATACCCGAACTCCCCGTTCACGGTTTTCTCGACCTCGAGCACGTTGAGCACGCCCGACGCCGAGCCGGCCCAGATGTACGGGTTGCCGGGGTCCGTCAGCGCAAAGTCCTGCAGGTCGATGAAGATCAGCCGATCGACCTCGAGCTCCTTCGCGAGCTGCGTCGGCGACATCGCCACCCACGCGGGCCGCTGGAACTGGAACCGCAGCACATCATCCGCCGGAACCATCCCGCTGGCGCCGGCGTTGTCGGCGATCCGCCGCGAGATCTCGCGCGTCAGGATCGACACCAGGTCCGGCACCTCGCCAAGGATCGACCGGTCGGCGGCGATCACGACCGCGAAGCTCTTGTCCGTCAGGCCGGTGTACTTGGCCTTGACGGTCTTCGAGCCGGAGCGTTCCGCGTTCGCGGCCATCCCGCCGATCAGCGCCCCCAGCGTGCACCCGGCCAGCGAAAGGCTCGCCAGCGCGAGCGCCGCGCCGGCGAGCGCGGGCAGGTATCTCGTGAACTGTCGCGTGCGTGCGGTCATGTCGGTGGATTCGCCCGCGGTGGCCCCCGGTTCCCGTACGCGGCGGGCGAGACTTTAGACCCCCGCGCTCCCCATCGCGACCGTCTTGTAGATCCACGCCGCCAGCCCCAGCCCCGCCAGCACCCACAGCACCCGCGGCCGGAGCAGCCGCCCCGCCATCGGGCCCAGGCGCGAACCGAACACCGCCACGTGCAGACACCCCCAGAACCCGACCGCGCTCGCCAGCGCCAGCATCGCCCCAAAGGGCTGCGCGACGACCGAGTCCAGCAGGCTGAAATCCGCCGCGTGGGCGAACGCCGTCGTCATCCCGCAGGTCGGGCACGGCCGCCCGGTGGCGATCAGCCACCCGCACGTTGGCAGGCCCAGCCCCGTGTGCGTCCCGTGCCCGCTGGCTGCGGGTGTCAGCCAGGCCGCCACGCCCAGCAGCGTCAGCAGGGCCGCCGCCGAGATGCCCGCGAACACGCGATCCGTCCGCCCCGCGCTGGCCCGTTCGGAACCCGGCGATCGTGGCGCTATCCGCGGGACAGGCCCGGCGGCGCTGGCATGTGCGGGCGCGGTCATCCCGCGACGATAGGTGGGGCAGCGTTCGAACAGGTCCGCGATCGTGACCGCCGCGTCAGGCGACCAAGCGCGTCGAGGCGGCCGAGCCGCTCTCGAGTTGCAGCAGGATCGAGCGGTCGACCGGGAGCGACCGCTCCTGATCGCGGGCCCGCTGCCGGAGGAGTTGTTCGAGGCGGTACACCTCGCGCGGGTGCCGCACGGCCTGGAAGACATCGGGCATCAGCAGCACGCGCAGACCGAGCGCTCGCCCATCCAGCCCCGGGAACCGGTCCGCGTCGGGCTCGCGCGGGTCGTAACTGTCGATCAAGGCCCGAAGCCGCGGGTGCAGCACGCCCGCTGGCGCCGTGAGCATGAAGCGGTCATCGCGGAGGTGGGCCACGAACACGCGTGACTCGCCCTGCACCACCACCTGCTGCAAGCGCTCGCCGAGCGTGCGGATCAGCCGGTCACCCGTGTCATACCCGAGCAGCGCGTTGAGCTCGCCGAAGGAGCGCACGTCGATGAACGCCACGTCGGCGTGGTACACGCTGCTCTGGCGAAGCAGCGGGTCGCACGAGCGCCCGATCATTTCTTCGAGGTGCTGATCGGCCCGCACACGCGTGGGCAGCCCCGTCAGCGGCGCGCGGAGCGACGACGCCGGGCGGTGCTCCGCCGCGATCGCGATCAAGAGGTCCTTGGTCCGAATGCCGCCGACGACTTCGCTCCCGCTGGCGATCAGCACCGGCTCCCCCAGGTGAGCCTGATCGCGGGCGCAGATCGCGTTGACGGCGTCGGGCACGGTCGCTTCGGGCGAGAGCGTCGGGTCGGCCCGCGTCACGATCGTCGACAGGGCCCGCTCGGGGTTCTGCACGCACGCCGCGCTGAGGCGTTCGACATCGATCCACCCGACAATCGCCCGCTCGGGCTTGAGCACCACGCCCAGGTGCCCCGGCAGGCGGGCCACCTGCGCTAGCGCCTCGCCGCAGGTGATCGCCGCGTCCTGAAGCACCAGCAGCGGGCGGCACAGTCGCGCCAGCGGCAAGTCGCGCGGCGTCTCCGGCACGCTCGCCTCCACCGAGGCCCACTTCTCGCGAATCTCCGCGGCAAACGTCGGATCGGTCGTCAGGGCACGATCGCCCGGGCGGGCAAAGAAGTACCCCTGCGTGTACCGCACGCCGATCGCGATCAGCGCGGCGAGTTCGTCGGCCGACTCGACACCTTCCGCGACGACGTTCACGCCGCTGTTGCGCGCAAAGTGCACGAAGAACCGCACCAGGTTCTGCTTCAGCCCATCGCGGTGCACGTCGCGGCAGAACTGGCGGTCGAGCTTGATCCACTGCGGACGCAGCACCATGATGCGGTTCAGCCCGCTCGTGCCCGCGCCCGCGTCGTCCACGGCGACCTGGAACCCCAGCCGGCGCGCACGGTCCACCTGGTCCACCAGGCTCGCGTCGTCCGCCGTCTCCGCGTGTTCGGTGATCTCGAGCACCACGCGCGCCGGCGTCAACCCGGCCGACGCGCTCACCTGCCGGGCCAAGGAGTTTGCGAAGCGCGGATCGCCGAAAACGCTCGGCGAGGAGTTGATGAACAGCTTGACATCGCGCGGCCAGTCGACGGCGGTCGCGAACGCGGTCGCCCGCGTCAGTTCTTCCAGTTCCCACAACAGCCCGGCCGTGTGGGCCGCGTGGAAGAGCTCGTCGGGCGTGCTGAAGCCCGAGTCGGCGCTGGGGCGCGTCAGCGCTTCGTAGGCGACGATCAGGCCGTCCTGGCTGTCGATCACCGGCTGGAACACCGTGCGCACCAGCGCCTGATCGATCACGCGCCGGATCTGGGCGCGGACGTCGGTCGTCGGGGTGGTCCCCGTCTGGCCTGTTTTCAGAGTGTCCCGCGACTGGCTCAAGACGGGCCCTCTTCTCGGACCTGTACGCACCATCCTGCCGCAACCATTGAGGCGGACGGTCCTTAGCCCATCGGCCCAAGATCGCGCCAACTTGGTCTGTACGGGCTTGCAGTCCGCATTTTTGCCACAGGCGGAGCACTTTTCGGCCGGGCATTCCCGACCGCTCAGGGGGCGATGCCGCACCCGGGGTGATCCGATACCATCTCCACGTGACGCCCGTACGAGCGCCCGACAACGCGCCCGAGTTGGTGCAGGCCCTGGTGGAGAGCTATGTGCTCTACGCCCGCAAACTCGCGCGGCAGTTCCGGGCCAACGTCGCCCCCGACCAGCGCGAGGACGAACTCGAAGCCGCCGCGCTCGAGGGCCTGCACGAGGCCGCGCGGCACTATCGCCCCGACCAGTACGCCTCGCGGTTCACGACATACGCGTACCCGGTCATCCGCGGACGCATGCACGACCTGGTTCGGCGCACGCACCGGGAGCGCTCGCGGCGCGTGGTCATGAGCGCCGCCTATCAGGCCGCCGCCGATGTCGCCGCGGATATCGACGCGACCACCGCGACGCCGACCACCGCGGCCGAGGCGGCGGCCCGGTTCAAGTTGGCCGGGCAGCGCGTCGTCACGATCGTGCGGGCGGCGCTCGCCGGGGTTGAGGACGAAGCGCCGGCCCCGTCTGACACACCGCCGGAGCAGGCCGCCGCCGAGGAAGACCGGCGCTTCATCCGGCGCGCCGTCGACGAACTTCCGCCCGACGAGGGCGACGTCGTGCGGCAGGTCTTCTTCGACGGGCGCAGCGTCGCCGACGTGGCCCGCCAGAAGGGCGTGCACCGCGGCACGGCGTTGCGGCAACTGCAGCGCGGGCTGGACCTGCTCCGCGAACGCCTCGGGCCGGAACAGTTGCTCCAGCACGCGCCCGGCCGCCCGGGGCCCGGCGCTGGGGCGGGCGCGGGGGCCGCCACGCCGGACGCCCGCGCAACCACCTCACGACGATCGACCACCAGAGAGCGTGCCCGATGAGCAGTTTTTCCCTACCAGAAGGCGTGCCCCCCGCGGCTCCGATGTCCGAGCCGGCTTCGCCGGGCGCCCCCCGCGCGCGGGTGACGCCGCAGACGCCCCGTCCGGCAACCAAGCCGTCGGGCCAGGCGGAGGCCGCTCCGGCGGATGCGGCTTCGGCGGACGCCGGTCGCGCCAGCGGGCTCATGCGCCTCGAGCCCGACGCGGAACTCGCCGCCAAGGTCGCCGAGCGTCTGCGGGCCGGGCGTTCGCCGGAGCAGATCCTGCCCGAAGTGCTCGCCGAGATCGCCGCGGACGTCGCCGGCACCAGCGCCACGCCCGAGGTGATCGCCGCGATGGTGCGGGCTTTCGAGACCGACGACATCCTGCACCGGTTCTACAGCGACCTGATCGAGCGCGTGCGCTTCGAACAGTCCCGCCAGCGGGGCTGACCCGCGATTGACGACAGAAGGAACGCGGGCGTGGCTTGGTGAGCCACGCCCGCGGAGTGTTTTTGGGTGGTGAACGCCCGTGTGCGGGCGGAGCGGCCGTCAGTTCGGCGTGCGGACCAGGTAGAGCGTCCAGCCGCGCATCGCCGCCCGGGCCGCGGTGATGCCCGGGCGCACCGCGTTGATGGCGGTGTCGCTCAGCACGCTGTCCGCGATCACGTTGGCCGCCTCGGGGAGCAGGTCGATTCCGGTGAAGGGGATGCGGGTGGTCATACGGGTGGCGGCGGCCGACACGTTGAAGTCCGGCCCGACCAGGAACACGCGCCCGCCCGTGGCGAACCAGCGGACCCCGCGCAGCGTTTCCGTGTCGGCGAAGACCTCGTCCACGCTCGGGCGCTGTCCGACGGGCAACTGGCGGATCAGCACCGTCATGTCCACGCTCCCGGTGACTGTGAAGTCATCGTTCAGCGCGACCTGGGCCAGCGGGTTGGACATCGTCCCGTTCGGGAGCATGCGGCGGATGGTGTAGTTGCCCGTCAAGCCGCGCACCAGGGGGGCCGAGGCCCGCGGCGTGCGCGCGTAGGTCGTGAGCTGTGTCCGGCCCACGTTGCGCAGGTTGCGCAGCCGGTCCAGGATCGGGTCGCCGAGTTCGCCGAAATCGTTCACCTGCTCCGCGTTGAGGTCGGAGAAGGTCGAAACCTGCTGGAAGCGGAAGTAGAAGTCGGACGTGAAGTCGAATTGCTCTTCCAGGAAGGCGGTCTGGATGTCGCGCCGGCCCTGAGCGGTGAAGCCCGGGATGGACGCGGGGGTGTTGCGGCTGTCGAACACGCGGTCCATGGCGGCCGCGATCTCGCTCTGCACGGCGCTGTAGGCCGTGTCCGCACCGCGCCAGGTGGCGCGGAGAACGTTGCCGGGAATGTCGCCGTCGGGCAGACTGCCCTGAGCGAGCGTGCGAGACGCGCACACGCAGGCGAGGACCGCCGCGAGGGCGCCGATCATCCACTTGTTGGCCACGAGTACTCCTTTATGAAGGCCGGTCGCCGGCCCGGGTTCATCGGACCACGAGGCGGCGACATCCCACGATAACCGAGCCCGGACCACCGTGCAAGCCCGCGCGCTGTCAGGACGGGGGCGGTACGCTGCGGGGCATGGCGGCGGCCGACCAGCACATTCCGGGCATCGTGCAACGCCCCCGGTGGCTCGGCCCGCTGGCCCTGGGCGGGGTGGCGGGCATGCTGGCGCTCCTGGCCTGCACGCAGATCAAGGACCCCGATTTTTGGTGGCAACGGGCCGTCGGGCGGGCGATTTGGGAGCACGGGCTGCCGGTGACCGAGCGGTGGATGCACACGCGGCTTGGGAAGCCGGTGATCACCGCTTCCTGGGGGTATTGTGCCGCACTTGACCAGATCGACCGGGTGATCGGGGAATCGGGGCTGGTGGTGCTGAAGGTGTTGGCCTTGGTGGGGGCGATGGCTGCCGCGGCGTGGGCGGCGGTGCGGCGGGCGCCGGTATGGGCGGTGGCGGCGGCCGGGTGGGTCGCGGTCATGGTCGCCAGCCAGCGCCTGGTCATGCGCCCGGAGGTGGTGACCTACCTGCTGCTCGGGCTGATGATGCTCGTGCTGGACCGGGCTGGCACGCGCCGGGCCCTGTGGGGGGCGCTGATCGTTGCGGTGTGGGTGAACGTGCACAGCACGTTTGTCATTGGACTCGGGCTCGTGGGCGCGTGGTGGGTCGGGCGGATCGCCGGTGAGGTGCGGGCCCGGCTCGTTGGCGACGGCGGAGCGTGGGAGTGGCAAAGGGTGCTCGGCCCGACGGGCGTGCTCGCGCTCGCGGGGCTGGCCAGCCTTGCGAATCCGTACGGGTACCAGGTGTGGGCCATCCCGGTGCGGCGGATGGTCGCGCTGTTCGGGGCTGAGGCCCGCGCGGGCACGGCGGTGATGGTGATCGGCCCGATCGCGGCGGCCGGGGCGATGGCGGCGGCGGTGGTCATGGCCCCGATGGTCGGGGCGCGGGCGCGCCGGTGGTGGGGCGGCGTGAGCGAGCGGGCGCGGCGGCGCTGGGTCATGGGGTGGCGCGTCGGCTGGCGGGCGGTGGTGATCGCCGCGGCGATTGGCGGGGCGGCGGCGGCGTGGAGTGGCGCGGGGCGCGCGATCGAGCGCGGCGGCGGCGTCGCCGAGGCGTCGCTGCTGGAGCGCGAGTTGTCGGGCGAGTTGGCCACGCCGTGGATGCTGCGCGGGGAGTATGTCGCCGCGCAATGGTTCTTTGTGCTGGCGGCGGGGGCGGTGGTGGGGGTGGTGCTGGTGCCGCGGCGGGTCGGGGTGGTCGCGTCGGCGGCGGCGGTGATCGGGCTGGTGATGGGTGTGCTGGCGGTCAGGGCGCTGGGGGTGGCGGCGGTGGGGTGTGTGCCAGCGCTCGCCGTCGGGATCGCCGCGGTGGTGGAGTGGCTGGCGCGGCGGGCCCGGGTGCCGGTCGGTGGCGCGGCGGGTGCGGTGTGCGTGATCGTGCTCGCGGCGTGCGCGTGGCGCGGGGTTGAGGCGGTGACCGACCGCTTCTGGGTCAAGCAGGGAGATTCGGCCCGGTTCGGCGTGGGCGTGCATCCGGACGCGGACCTGGGGGCGGTGGTGGAGGTGGTGCGGCGTGCCGGCGCGGGTGTGCGGCTGTTCAACGGGGAGAAGACGGGCTCGCAGTTGATGGCGGCGGGGCTGCCCGTGTTCATGGACAGCCGCATGTTTGATGGGATCTTGACCGGGTACGTCCGCGCGATGCGCGACGCGGAGGTGTTCGAGCGCGTGGTCGATCGGCAGCGGATCGGCGTCGCGGTCATCGACACGGCGGACGTCGACGTCATCCGGCGGCTTCACGGTCAGCGGGAGCGGTGGCGGCTGGTGGACATGGATCACCGCTGCGCGGTTTTCTTTCGCGCGGGCGTCGGGGCGGGCGTGCCGACGCTGCGGTTTGATGGCGCGGCGGTGGGCGATCCGGGGGTGTGGTCGCTGGACGGGGCGCGGCGGCGGGGCGTTGGGCTGCGGGCGGTGCGGGAAGGGGGCGTGCAGGATCGGGCGATGTTGGGTCGGGCCGTGCTGGTGCGGGCGCGGGTGCACCTGGGGCGAGCGCTGGCGGAAGTGGGGGGGGCGGCGGCGGCGCTCACGCTGCTCGAGGAGGCGGCGGCGCTGGATCCGGATCGGTTTGGAGATTGGGCGCTGGTGGGCAGTTTGCGGCGCGGTGCGGGGGACGCGGCGGGGGCGCGTGCGGCGTATGGGCGCGGCGCGGAGCGCGGCGACCCGGATGCGATGCTGCTCTTGGCCCTTGGGCATGCGGAGCGCGGCGAGTGTGCGGCGGCGCTGGCGTGGCTGGAGAGGGCGGACGAACGGCGGCGGCTGGGCGGGGCGGGCGTGCGGCTCGCCGCGGGCTTGGCGCGGGCGTGCGGGGATGACGCGGCGAGGGCGCGGTGGACCGCGCGGCAGGCCGAGTCGGCGGAACCGGGCCGCTAGCGTACAAGCGGAGCGTAAGGTCCGAGAATAACGCGTTCAGAATGGCCGTGGCCGCACGCTTGACGCCGAAACAACTGTTTGATACATTTGATTGAAACTCATGAGTGAATCGTCGCTTCAACTTGAGCAGCTGGAGACGCGGCGGCGGCTGTTGACGGCGGCCGGCGAGGTCTTCGCGGAGCGCGGGTTTCGCGATGCGACGGTGCGGGACATTTGCCGGCGCGCTGGGGCGAACGTGGCGAGTGTGAACTACCACTTTCGGGACAAGGAGTCGCTGTACCTGGCGGTGCTGCAGGCGGCGCACGCGGACGCGGAGACGGTGTACGCGATGCCGCCGGGCGCGCTGGGCGGGAGCGCGGAGGAGCGGCTGCGCGGGTTCATCGACGTGATGGTGCGGCGGATCTTTGACGCCGGGAAGCCGGCGTGGCACGGGAAGCTGATGGCGCGAGAGATGATCGAGCCGACGGCGGCGCTGGAGCACCTGGTGCAGCAGACGATCCGGCCCAAGAAGGATCTGCTGATGGGCATCGTGCGCGAGATGCTGGGCGATGACGTGGCGGGGCGGGCGGTGGACGAGCAGGTGGTGGGGGCGTGTGCGCGATCGGTGATTGCGCAGATCGTGTTTCATTATCACAATCGGCCGGTGATCGAGCGGCTGTTCCCGGACATGCGGTATGACGCCGCGGGGCTGGGCGCGCTGGCGCGGCACATCGCGGACTTCTCCGTGGCGGGCATTCAGGGCGTCGCGGGGGTGCGGGCGTCTGCGGGAGGGCGTGGCGCATGAACCTTGTGGCGATTCGGATGCTGATCGGCGACAAGGCGAAGTACATCGGGATCATCGCGGGGATCGCGTTCGCGTCGCTCTTGATCACGTTTCAGGCGTCGATCTTCGTGGGGCTGATGACGCGGACGTTCGGGTTCGTGACCGACACGGCCCAGCCGGACATCTGGGTGATGGACCCGAAGGTGCAGTTCATCGACGACCTGAAGCCCATGCAGGACACGATGCTGTACCGTGTGCGCGGGGTGGAGGGGGTGGCGTGGGCGGTGCCGCTGTACAAGGGGATTCTGCGGACGCGGCTGGATAACGGGAACTTCCAGCAGTGCAACGTGATCGGGCTGGACGACGCGACGCTGATCGGGGGCCCGCCGGAGATGGTGGAGGGGCGGCTGGAGGATCTGCGCGAGGCGGACAGCGTGATCGTGGACATTGTCGGCGCGTCGACGCGGTTGGCGCGGCAGGCGCCGATCGACCCGGCGACGGGGAAGCCGACGGGCCCGCCGGTGCCGCTGAAGGTCGGCGACTTCATGGAGCTCAACGACCGGCGTGCGAAGGTGGTGGGGCTGTGCCGCGTGTCGCGGACGTTCCAGAGCCAGCCGGTGGTGTACACGACGTACACGCGGGCGACGACGTACGCCCCGCGCGAGCGGCGGCTGATGTCGTTCGTGCTGGTGAAGGCGCAGCCGGGCGCGGATCAGAAAGACCTGTGCGAGCGGATCACGCGGGCGACGGGGCTGGCTGCGTACCGGTCCTGGGACTTTTCGTGGAAGACGGTGCTGTACTTCATGAAGTACACGGGCATCCCGATCAACTTCGGGATCACGATCATGCTGGGGTTTGTCGTCGGGACGGCGATCGCGGGGCAGACGTTTTACAACTTCACGCTCGACAACATCCGGCAGTTCGGCGCGCTCAAGGCGATGGGGGCGAGCAACTGGCGGCTGCTGCGGATGATCCTGCTGCAGGCGGTGATCGTCGGGGTGCTGGGGTACGGGATCGGCGTGGGGGCCGCGTCGTCGTTCAGCAAGCTCAGCGGGAACACGGAGCTGGCCTTCCGCCTGGTGTGGCAGATCCCGGTCATCACGGCGGTGGCGGTGGTGCTGATCTGCCTGGTGGCGGCGATCCTGAGCCTGTGGAAGGTGATGCGGCTGGAGCCGGCGATCGTGTTCAAGGGGTAGCGGGCAGGGGACAGAGGTCAGGGGACAGGGGATAAGGGGGGAGAAAATCGCGCTGGCGTGAAACCGTGGGGTGGACTTTCCGAACAATGTGTAGTACCTTAACAGTGTTAAGTGTGCGAACGAGGTAAAGGGTCTTGACTGTGTAAGGGATCTGGTGGGCCCATGGCGTTAACGGACCGGCAACTGAAGGAGCAGACGGCGGTGAAGGAGAAGATCCTCGCCGCGGCGCGGGAGTTGTTTGTCCGGCACGGGGTGGAGGCGGTGAGCCTGCGGAAGATCGCGGAGTCGATCGGGTACACGGCTCCTGCGCTGTACACGCACTTCAAGGACAAGGCGGAGATCTTGTCGGAGATCTGCCGGCAGGACTTCGGGTCGCTCGCGCAGGTGTTCAACCGGCTTGCAAAGGTGGAGGACCCGATCGAGCGGATCTTCCGGATTGGGCTGACGTACGTGCGGTTTGCGAACGAGCACCCGAACCACTACCGGCTGATGTTCATGACGCCGGAGCTGGACCGGATCGCCCCGCCGACGGAGGAGGATCTGAAGCACGCTTCGGACCCGGACCAGGACGCGTACGCGTTCCTGCGGCTGGCGGTGCGGCAGGCGCTGGCGGGCGGGCGGTTCCGCGAGGGGCTGAAGGATGACGAGCTGATCACGCAGACGCTGTGGGCGGGCGTGCACGGGGTGGCGTCATTGGAGATCACGCACGGCGAGTGCCCGTGGGTGGAGCACCGCTCGCTGGACCGTCGGGCCAAGCTGATGTGCGCGGCGGTGCTGCGTGGGCTTTTGGCCAAACCCGAAGAGCTGGAGGCCTACGCATGATGTGGCTGAGCCTTCGGATGCTGATGGGGGATCGGGCGAAGTACCTGGGGATCGTGCTCGGGGTGACGATGTCGGCGCTGCTGATGTCGCACCAGATGACGATCTTCGTGGGGCTGATGAGCCGCACGCGGAGCATTTTTCAGGACCTGGCCCACGCGGATTTGATCGTCGCGCACCCGGAGACGGAGTTTGTCGAGGACGTGCGGGCGCTGGCGGACACGGACGTCCTGCGGGTGCGCGGGGTGGACGGGGTGGCCTGGGCGGTGCCGCTGCTGCGGACGAACATCGGCGTGCGCGTGGGCGCGGGCAAGCAACGGACGTGCGTGGTGGTGGGGCTGGACGACGCGACGCTCATCGGCGGGCCGGTGCGGATGCACGCGGGGCGCTTGGAGGATCTGCGCGAGACCGACGGGGTGATCATCGACCGGCTGGACGCGGAGAAGTTGTTGTCGACGGTGGGGGCGGACGGCGTGAAGCGGACGCCGGGCGTTGGGGATGTGATCGAGATCAACGATCGCAAGGCGCGGATCGTGGCGGTGAGCGACAACCCCAGGCCGTTCTTGAGCCAACCGATCGTGTACACGACGCTGACGCGGGCGCGGGAGTTCGCCCCGCCGCAGCGTCGGCAGGTGTCGTTCGTGCTGGCGGGGATGGCGGCCGGGGCGAACCGGGCGGCGGTGCAGGCGCGGATCGCGGAGCGGACGGGGCTGAGCGCGTACACGCGGCTGGAGTTCGGGTGGAAGACGATCCGGTATTTCGTGACCAACACGGGGATCCCGGTCAACTTCGGCGTGACGGTGCTGCTGGGGTGTGTGGTGGGGATCGCGATCTGCGGGCAGACGTTTTATCTGTTCGTGCTGGAGAACATCAAGCAGCTCGGGGCGCTGAAGGCGATGGGCGCGGGGAACGGGCAGTTGACGCGGATGGTGGTGGCGCAAGCCGCGGTGGTGGGCGTAATCGGCTATGGCATGGGCGTCGGGCTGACGGCGGCGTTCTTCGTGACGTTCATCGGGACGGACCTGGACTTTCGCGTGCACTGGGAGGTGCTGGCGCTGACGGCGGGGGCGATCACGGTGATCACCGGGCTGGCGTGTGCCGCGAGCCTGCGGCGCGTGCTGACGCTCGAGCCGGGAATCGTGTTTAAGGGGTAGGGGAGGGGGCAGGGGATAGAGGTCAGAGGTCAGGGGATAGGGGGCGGCGGCGGGTCAACGTAAGGGAGCGACTGTGGGATTCGTGGCGTTCATGATGCTGATCGGCGACCGCCTGAAGTACATCGGCCTGGTGGCGGGCTTGGCGTTTGCGACGCTGCTGATCACGCAGCAGGCGTCGATCCTGATGGGGATGGCCTCGCAGACGAGCTCGTGGATTCGCGACACGTCGCAGGGCGATCTGTGGGTGATGGACGAGCAGCAGCAGTTCAGCGAGGACGGGAAGACGATTTCGGATACGGCGCTGTACCGCGTGCGCGGGGTGGACGGGGTGGAGTGGGCCGTGCCGGTGTACAAGGGGTGGCTCAAGGCGTGCTTGAACGATGGGACACAGCTCACGGTGATCGTGGTCGGGATCGATGACGCGACGCTGATCGGCGGGCCGCCGGGGATGGTGGTGGGGGAGATGGAAGATTTGCGGCGGGACCGGGCAGTGTTCGTGGATCAAAAGGACCTGGCGACGAAGCTGGCGCTGACGCGGTCGGTCGGGCCGGACGGGAAGGTGCCGGCGCTCAAGGTTGGCGACACGTTCAGCATCAATGACTTTGATGTCACGGTCGCGGGGACGATGCGGATGAGCCCCAGTTTCTTCTGGGATCCGATCGTGTACACGACATACTCGCGGGCGCTGACGATCGCGCCGAAGGAGCGGCGGCTGCTCGGGCAGGTGATGGTGAAGGTGAAGCCGGGCGCGGACGTGGGCGAGGTGCAGCGGCGGATCGAGCAGGCGACGGGGCTGAAGGCGCTGACGGGGCCGGAGTTCGAGCGGGCGACGGAGCGTTACATTCTGGAGAAGACGGGGATTTTGATCAACTTCGGGCTCGCCGTGGGGCTGGGGCTGGTGATCGGATTGCTGGTCGCGGCCCAGACGCTGTACGCGTTCACGCTGGACAACCTGCGGCACTTCGGGACGCTGAAGGCGATGGGCGCGACCAACTGGATGATCCTGCGGATGCAGGGCTTGCAGGTGCTGGTGGTGGGCGCGGTGGGGTATGGCGTCGGGCTCGGCGTGGCGGTGGCGATGGGGCGCGTGATCGTCGAGACGGACCTGGCGTTCCTGATGACGTGGCACATCCCGGTGTTCGCGGCGGTGGCGCTGCTGGTGATCGCGCTGGTGTCGGGGTTCCTGAGTGTTGTGAAGGTGTTCCGGCTGGAGCCGGCGATTGTGTTCAGGGCGTAGGGGATAGAGGCGAGAGGTCAGAGGTCAGGGGCTAGGGGGGCCGAGCGGCTTTGGAAAGGGCAATCGGATGTTGGCGGCGACAGAACAGTCGGCGACCGGGCGAGGGGCGGTAAGCGGGGCGGTGTTGGACGCGGCCGGCGCGGGCGGGCGGGCGGTGGCGGTGCGCTGCCGCGGCGTGACGAAGGCGTACGGGTCGGGGAATAGCAAGGTCACGGCGCTGCGCGGAATTGATCTGGATATCTACGCGGGCGAGTTGATCATGCTGGTCGGGCCGTCGGGGTGTGGGAAGACGACGCTGATCAGCGTGGTCGCGGGCATTCTGGACCGCGACGAGGGGGAGTGCGTGGTGTTCGGCGAGGATTTCGACAAGATGGGGGCGTCGCGCCGGACGCGCTTTCGCGGGCAGACGGTCGGGTTCGTGTTCCAGCAGTTCAATCTGCTGCCGGCGCTGACGGCGGCGCAGAACGTGGCGGTGCCGCTGCTCATCAATGGGATGGCGCGGTCGGAGGCGGAGAAGCGGGCGAAGGAAATGCTTGGGCGCGTGGGGCTTGGGGAGCGGAGCAAGAGCCTGCCGAAACAGTTGTCGGGCGGGCAGCAGCAGCGTGTGGCGATCGCGCGGGCGCTGGTGCATGGGCCGAAGCTGATTGTGTGCGACGAGCCGACGAGCGCGCTGGACCACGAGACGGGGCACGTGGTGATGCGGCTGCTGAAGAACGTGGCGCTTGAGGATGATCGGACGCTGGTGATCGTGACGCACGACCAGCGCATCTTCGGGTTCGGGGACCGGATCGCGAAGATGGACGACGGGCGGATCGTGGAGGTTGGCACAGGGCGGGAGGTTGCGGAGCGGAGTGGGGGAGGTGGGGGTGGTGGGGGCGGCGGGCACTAGCGCGGCGGTGCGCGGTGAGGGGTGGGGGGGCGGGGGCGGGGGCAGGAACAGGACAGGAGTGGATGCGATGGTGACCAAGTACATGCTTCCGGTGCTGGCAGTGTGCGGGATTGCGCTGGCGGTGATGACGGTGCGGGCGCAGAGCCGGGAGGTGAAGCCGGCGCCGCCGGTGGCCCAGCCGGCGCCGGCGCCGTACGAGGCGAACGTGCCGGGCGCGGGGCTTGTGGAGGCGAGCACGGAGAACATCGCGATCGGCACGCACGTGCCGGGCGTGGTGACAAAGGTGTTTGTCAAGGCGGGGGACAAGGTCAAGGCGGGGGACGCGCTGTTCTCGCTGGACGATCGGCAGATGCGGGCGGAGCTTGGGCTGCGCGAGGCGGCGGTGCTGACGGCGCAGGCGGAACTGGACCGGCTGAAGCAGCGCCCGCGCCCGGAAGAGATCCCGCCGATGGAAGCGCGGTTGGCGGCTGCGGAGCGGGCCCGCGACGACTCGCGGGCGATGCTGGACTTCTACGAATCGATCACGGACAAGCGGGCGGTGACGGCGGAGGAGATGAGCCGGCGGCGCTTTGCGCTGATGACCTCCGAAGCGCGGGTGCAGGAGGCGCGGGCGGAGCTGGACCTGCTCAAGGCGGGGACGTGGCGACCGGACGTGGCGGTGGCGGAGGCGAACCTGGCGTCGGCGCGCGCGGGCGTGGACCAGATCAAGACGGAGCTCGATCGGCTGACGGTGAAGGCGCCGGTCGCTGGGGAGATTTTGAAGGTGAACGTGCGAGCGGGCGAGTACGCTCAGGCGGGGATGTTGAGCGAGCCGCTGATGACGCTGGGCGAGACGGACCTCTTGCACATCCGGGTGGACATCGACGAGAACGACGCGTGGCGCGTGCAGGCGGGCTCGCCGGGGGTGGCGTATGTTCGTGGGAACTCGCGGTTGAAGACGGAGATCCGGTTCGTGCGGTTCGAGCCGTACGTTATTCCGAAGCGGTCGCTGACGGGCTCGTCGGGGGAACGGGTGGACACGCGGGTGCTGCAGGTGATCTACGCGTTTGATCGCAAGAGCCTGCCGGTGTTCGTGGGGCAGCAGATGGACGTGTTCATCAAGGCGCCGCCGATCGGGGATGCACGGTTCGGCGTGGACCCGGCGCAGGCGGATCAGGACCTTCAAGGAGTCAAGCAGTGAGCAGCGCACAGAGGAGTCGTGGGGCGGGCGTGGGGCGGCGGCTGGTCGCGCTTGCGGGCACCTGCGGTCTGGCCGCGATGGTGGCGATGGTGCCGGGGTGCACCGTCGGTCCGGATTACGAGGCGCCGGGGCTGGACGGTCCGGCGGCTTTCACCCATACGGGTGCGGAAGGGTTCGACCGCCTGTCGAACACGACCGACGCGGTTGGGGTGGAGGTGGTGTGGTGGTCGACGCTGCGCGATCCGGCCCTGGACGGGCTGATCGGGCGCGCGGTCCGGTCGAACCTGGATCTTCGTTTGGCGGCGCAGCGGATCGCCGAGGCGCGGGCACAGCGCGGCGTGGTCGCGTCGGAGGACAAGCCGGACATCAACGTGGGCAGCGGGTTCACGCGTCGGCGGAACAGCGAGCGTGTCGAGCAGTTCCCGGGCAGCCCAATCCGCAACACGTGGGAGTTCGGGTTCGACTCGACGTGGGAGCTGGACGTGTGGGGTCGCGTGGCCCGCGGGGTCGAGGCGGCGGACGCGGACATCGCGGCGCTGATCGAGAACCGGCGCGACGTGATGATCACGCTGCTTTCGGACGTGGCGCGGAACTACGTGGAGCTGCGTGGGTTCCAGCAGCGGCTGGCGATCGCGCGGAAGAACATCGCGCTGCAGGAGGACACGCTCGAGCTGACGCAGGCGCGGTTCAACGCGGGGCTGACCAACGAGGTGGACGTATCGCAGGCGCGGTCGGTCCTGGCGACGACGCAGGCCGTGGTGCCTTCGCTGGATGACGGCGTGCAGCGCTCGATTCACCGCCTGGGCGTGCTGCTGGGGATGCAGCCGACGGCGCTGCTGCAGGAGCTGGCGTCGGCGGAGGCGATCCCGGAGGTGCCGGACGTGGTGGGCGTCGGGCTGCCGAGCCAGATGCTGCGGCGGCGTGCGGACATCCGGCGTGCGGAGCGGGAGCTCGCGGCGGCGACGGCGCGGGTGGGCGTGGCGACGGCGGATCTGTTCCCGCGGTTCTCGCTGACGGGCGCGTTCGGGTATCAGTCCAACGCCTTCGACGACATCGGCGACGAGAGCGCCCGGTTCTGGTCGTTCGGGCCCGCGGTGCGGTGGCCGATCTTCCAGTGGGGGCGCGTGCGTGCGGCGATCGGCGTGGAGAACGCGCGCGTGGACCAGGCGCTGACGCGGTACGAGCAGGCTGTGCTGGTGAGTTTCGAGGAGGTGGAGAACGCGCTGTCGGCGTTCACGCGCGAGCAGTCGCGGCGGATGGCGCTGGTGCAGGCCGTCGAGGCCGATCGGCGCGCGTTCGACCTGTCGAACCAGTTGTATGCGAACGGTCTGACGGACTTCCTGCGCGTGCTGGAGAGCCAGCGGGCGCTGTTCATCAGCGAGGACGCGCTGGTGCAGAGCGACCAGGCCGTCACGGCGAATCTGATCGCGCTGTACAAGGCGCTCGGCGGCGGATGGGAGGCCGGCGAGGCGATGGAGGCCAACCAGCCGGTGGCGGCCCAGCCGGAGCCGGGCGCGGCAAACGAGCCGGGCTGAGGCGGCGGCGGGCGACCCTCCGCCGCGATGAGTCAGGATGTGAAGACGGGCCGGCGCGTGAGCGTCGGCCCGTTGTGTTTCGTTGCAAAGTGGGGGGCGACGTCAGTGCGCGTGGTTGGTCGCGGCGGCGGACTGGGCCTTAATGATTGCCTGCACGAGGGCCTCGGGCATCTGGGCGGGTGCGGCGTCGTTAAGCAGGCGGCCGGCGTGGATGGTCTGCTTGAAGGACGCGAGGTAGTGCTGGCACGGCGGGCAGACGGAGAGGTGGCGATCGAGCTCGGCACGGAGCTCTTCGGGCAACTCGCCGTCGACGTACTCGGACAGCATGTGGATGAGCTCTTTGCAGGTCATGTGGCGTGTCCGTCGGTCGGGCGGGGGTGAGCGGGTGTGTGTGGGCGGGCCTTCGACTGGGCGAGGTCGGCGTCGAGGAGTTCACGAAGGGCGAGGCGGGCCCGGTGGAGGCGAGTCTTGACCGCCGCCGGGGTAAGACCCAGCACCTCTCCGGCTTGCTGGGTGTCGAGACCTTCGATATCGCGGAGCAGAACGACTTCGCGATAACCGTCCGGGAGGTCGTCGATGGCCTTGCGGACCCGTCGGCGAACCTCGGTGAGTTCGATGCCGGATTCCGGGAGCGGTTTCCACGCTGGGCCCGGGTCTCGACGGTGACCGTCGGGGAGGAAGGCCGGCAGCAGGGCCTCGATGGATGTCTCGGGCCGGCGGCGCTTGGTGCGGAGGCGCATGAGGCAGGCGTTGACGACGATGCGGTGCAGCCAGGTTGAGGGGAGCGACTGGCCGTCGAAGCGGGCGAGGTTTTTGAAGCCGGACAGGAGGGCGTCCTGAAGAGCGTCTTCGGCTTCATGCTCGCCGGGCATCATGCGGCGGGCGACGGCGAGGAGCCTGGGGCCGTAGACCCGGAGCAGGGTTTCGAAGGCGGCCGACTCCCCAGCGCGAAGGCGGGGGAGGAGCGCGGCTTCGAAGGCGTGCGGGTCGGCGGCGGGGTCGACCGGGGCCGCCGCCGGGGATGAGGGCCCGGCGGGTGCATGGACGTCCGCGGGCTGACCGGCGCGTGGCGCGGCGGGACGCGGGGGTTCGCTGGCGGGCGGGGGCGTTCGACCGATCGTCGACATCGTGATGGTTCCGGACGCGGGCGGGGAACGCGGCGTCGGTGCGGGAGGGTAGAACGCGTGGGGCGGGGCAGCCGGAGCGATGGGTACGCGGCGGGACAGAGGTGAGATCGGTCGGCGGGCGTCGGCGTGTTGCGAAACTCGTGTATTCGCCGGGGAAGGATGGGCGATCGTGCGCGGCGGCGTTGGGTAAACTACGTGGATGCCGCACACCGTTGAATCGTCGTCACGCCGGTCGCCCGCTCCGAAGCGGGGGACGGTCCCGCTGTTGCCGCCGTTTGAGGGCGTGCTGGACATGATCGGCGCGACGCCGATGCTCGAGTTCCGCAAGATGGACACGGGCCCGTGCCGCCTGTTCGGGAAGATGGAGCTGATGAACCCGGCGGGGTCCATCAAGGACCGCATCGGCCTGAGCATGATCGAGGCGGCGGAACGCGACGGGCGGCTGGACCCCAAGGGCAAACCCACGCCGACGATCATCGAGGCGACGGCGGGGAACACGGGGCTGGCGCTCGCGCTGGTGGCGCGGCAGCGCGGGTACAACATCAAGGTCGTCGTGCCGGACAAGATGAGTCAGGAGAAGATCCAGCACCTGCGGGCCATGGGGGCGGAGGTGATCCTGACCCGGTCGGACGTTGAGAAGGGGCATCCGGAGTATTACCAGGAAGTCGCGGCGGCGCTGGCGGCCCGCACGCCGAATAGTTTGTACACGAACCAGTTCGGCAATCTCGACAACCCGCGGGCGCACTTTGAGTCGACGGCGCCGGAGATCTTCGAGCAGATGTCGCACGTCGGCGGCGTCGACGCGGTGATCGTGGGCGTCGGGTCGGGCGGGACGCTGAGCGGGCTGGGGAAGTACTTCAAGGAGCACGCGCCCGGGTGCCGCATCGTGCTGGCGGACCCGGCCGGGTCGATGCTGTGGCCGCTGGTGAACGAGGGGCGGACGGTGAAGGCGGGGAGCTGGCTGATCGAGGGGATGGGTGAGGACTTTGTGCCGCCGATCTGCGAGCTGGGGCTGGCGAGCGAGGCGATCCCGGTGACGGACGGCGAGGCGTTCTTCGCGGCCCGGGAACTGCTGGCGCGCGAGGGCGTGCTCGCGGGCTCGAGCACGGGGTGCCTGATCCACGCGGCGCTGGTGTTCTGTCGGCGGCAGACGCGGCCGATGAACGTGGTCACGTTCGTGTGCGACAGCGGCGCGAAGTACCTCAGCAAGTGCTTCAACGATTTCTGGATGATGGACAACGGGTTCATCAAGCGGGAGCGGACCAACGACCTGCGGGATCTGATCGCGCGGCGGCACGACAGCGGCGAGGACCACACACTCGCGGAAACCGACCCCGTGCGCCAGGCCATCAAGCGGATGGCGATGTACGGCGTGTCGCAGATGGTCGTGATGGACCCGGAGCATCGCGTGGCGGGGATCATCGACGAGGGCGACATCTTGCTGGCGGTGCAGACGGACCCGGAAGGCTTCGACCGGCCGGTGAGCGACTTTATGACGCGCCGGCTAGAGACGGTGCGCCCGGAAGCGCCGGTGAGCGCGCTGCTGCCGATCTTCCGCGCCGACCGCGTGGCGATCGTGGTGGACACGGGCGGGAAGTTCTACGGGCTGATCACGAAGATGGACATGATCCAGTACTTGCGGGCGCAGTTGATCCGGTGATTGCCCCGCGGGGCGTAGGCGGCCGCGGCGCGGAGTGGGAGGCCGTGTGAGTGGGGGGGCGGAAGCAGGCGAACGCACAGCGCGGCGGGAGTGCCGGGGAGCGGCGGTGGCGGACGGCGCCGGCGTGCCGGTTGCGGACAAGACGCCGGGCGCAGACGGGGGTAGAATGAGGCAAGCCGCGGGCGTAGTTCAGCGGTAGAACGTCAGCTTCCCAAGCTGAATGTCGTCGGTTCGATCCCGATCGCCCGCTTTTTGGACGCAAGTGGCCGCCGCCGATGTCTCGCGATATCACGCGATGACACCGGCGGCTTTTCTTTGACAAAGCCCCAGAATCCGCGAGGTCCGGCGAGGCGGGCGGGAGCGGGCGGATCGGGGCGAGCAGTTCGACGATGACAGGGAATGACCTGGGCGGACGCTCGCTGGTGCAAGCGCTTGTGCAAGTGGTTGTGCAAGGCGTGGCAGGGACGGGGCTGCCGATCCGGCTTTGTGAGCCGAGCCCGGCCGACGCCGCCGACCGGCTTTGCGGACAATCATGGTCCTATGGACCACCAGCATGCCGGAGTGTTTCCCCCCGAGGTGATCGAGCGGCTCAAGACCTACGTCTACCGCCTGATCGACCCGCGCAACGGCGAGACGTTTTATGTCGGTAAGGGCAAGGGCAACCGCGTCTTTGCCCACATGCGGGGTGAGCAGAGCATCGACGGGGATGACCTCGACAACAAGATGACACGTATCCGCCAGATCCGGCTGGCCGGGTTTGAGGTGGCTCACGTCATCCACCGGCACGGTATGGACGAGCCGACGGCCTTCGAGGTCGAGTCCGCCTTGATGGACGCGTACCCCGGCCTCACGAACGAAGCGGGTGGCGTGGGCGGCAACGAGTTCGGCGCGATGCACGCATTGGAGATCATCCGCGAGTACGCCGCGGAGCCTGCCAAGTTCCGCCACACTGCGGTGCTCATCAGCGTCAACCGCAGCGCAATCTCGGAGTCGTCCCTGTACGAGGCAACGCGGTACGCGTGGAAAATCAGCCCGTCGAAGGCGAAGACGGCGGACGTCATCCTCGCCACCGTGCAGGGCGTCATCAAGGGCGCATTTGTCGCTGACGACTGGCTGGAAGCGACGTCGGCCAACTTCCCAGGCCGACAGGATGTGCCGGGCCGGTTTGGGTTCGTCGGCCGCGAGGCCCCTGAGCAGATCCAGAAGATGTACGTTGGCAAACGCGTGCCGGACGAGTTTCGGAAGAGGGGCGCGGCGAACCCGATCAAGTATGCCAGCCCGTCCGAGTAGGAGCACGCGGCACGTATCGTCATCGGCGCGTCGGCGGACGCTGAGCATCCAGGTGTCGCGCGGAGCTCGTGTCTTGCAGAAGTGCGCTCGGTTCGGCTGGGCGGCGATCAGTATTTAATCGCCCATCTGCTCGGCGATCTCGGCCAGTTCGATCTGGAGCTTCGCGAGCACGCGCGTTTTGGCCTGGTACACCGAATCGCGCGAGATGCCCAGTTCCGCGGCGACCCGGTCGGCCCGCTGGTTCAGTACGAACACGCGGTGGAAGGCTTCGAACGTAGGGCCGCTGCCGTAGCTCGCGCGGACGCGCTCCATGGCGGATCGCAGTTGGTGGGATTCCCATTCCGAGTCCCAAGCCTCATCGTCGGCCTCATCGGGATTCGCGGCGGCGAGCTCGCGCTTTGCAGAGGCGGCGGCATGGGTGCGTAACCGCTGCACCTCGTGAGCGACGCAGGTCTTGAGATAGCCGCGGAAGCGCCCCTTGCTGGGGTCGTAGGAGAAGCGGGGTTGGGCGGCGAAGAAGCCCAGCACGATCTGCTGGACGAGGTCCGGAATGTGACCCGACGCGAGGCCTTGCCTTCGGGCGAAGCCCGCGATGACGGGCTCGTAGCGTTCGCAGAACTCCGCCCAGGCGACCTCGCGGGCGTCGCCGTGAGCCTTGAGGCGGAGCATCAGGGTTGCGGAAGTGGGATTCATGGAGCGGATTGTACGATTGGTGTCGGAAGTGGATGACGTGTGTCAGATCATCGCCGCGGGTCGCTAGCGTTGGGGGACCGCTGTCGGTGCGTCTTCATCATTTGGGGCGAGTCAAGACTGCTATGAACCGCGAACGAGCTTCTGAGATCATTGAGCTGGTTCTGAGCATGCCGCAGGAGCGTCGCGACGAGGCGGCACGGCTCATGTGCGGTGCGGATGCGGCGCTGCTGAACGTGGTGCAGAAGGCTCTCTCCGAGGCGGCGCAGGATCTGTTGCTTGAGCGGATCCGCGGTGGCCAGTCCACCGTGGGCGTTGTGGGCGCCCGAGATCAGCAACACGGGATGCAGCCCATAGCCGGACGGGACCAGCCAGGAGCCACTATCGGGGTGTTCAAACTGCTCGAGCGTCTGGGCGAGGGCGGGTTCGGAGAGGTCTTCGCCGCGGAGCAGAGCGCGCCGATCAAGCGACGCGTGGCGGTCAAGATTATCAAGCCGGGTATGGATTCGCGGGCGGTCGTTGCCCGGTTCGAGGCCGAGCGTCAGGCCCTGGCGATGATGGACCATCCGAACATCGCCCGGGTGCTGGACGGCGGGACAACACCGGGGGGCAGGCCGTACTTCGTGATGGAGCTGGTGCGGGGCGTGACGATCGCGGCGTATTGCGAGGAGAACCGTCTATCGCCGCGGGAGCGCATCGAGCTGTTGATTCCTGTTTGCCAGGCGATCCAGCATGCGCACCAGAAAGGGATTATCCATCGCGACATCAAACCCGGCAACGTGCTGGTGACAATCCTCGACGGGAAGGCCGTACCGAAGGTCATCGACTTCGGGATCGCTAAGGCGATCGCTGGGGGGAGCACACTCACCGACAAGACGATCTACACGGCGTTTCGGCAGTTCATCGGCACGCCGGCGTATATGAGCCCCGAGCAGATTCTCCAATCGGGCGTGGATGTGGACACGCGTTCGGACGTGTATGCGCTGGGCGTGCTGATGTACGAGCTGCTGAGTGGAGCGCTGCCGTTCGACACGGAGATGTTGCTGAGAGAGGGTTTGGAGCGGATGCAGCAGGTGGTGCGCGAGCAGGACCCGCCCAAGCCCAGCACGCGTGTCTTGACGATGGACGCGGGGCGGCGGACGAGCGTGGCCGCGGCGCGCCGGCTGCAGCCGGAGAAGGTCGGGGGAGCCCTTCGGGGCGAGGTCGACTGGATGGTGATGAAGGCGGTCGAGAAGGACCGCAATCGGCGGTACCAGTCGCCCATGGAGTTTGCAGAGGATTTGCAGCGGTATCTGGTAGGCGAAGCGGTGAAGGCCAGCCCGCCGAGCGGGTGGTATCGTGCGCGGAAGTTCGTTCGTCGGAACCGCGTCGCGGTGGCGCTCGCGACGGTCGCGGCGGCGGGGCTGGTCGCGACGGCGGTGGGGACGAGCGTCGGACTCCGCCGCGAGGCGGCCCAGCGCGCGGTGGCGGTCGAGAATGAACGGATCGCCAAGGAGAACGAAGCGCGGGCCAACGAGGAGCGGGACCGCGCAGAGAGGAGCGCGCGACTGGCCAAGGCCGCGATGGACTTCCTGCCGGGCGTCCTTCAGGCGGCGGACCCAGCGACAGTTGAGGGCCGGCGCGATGTGACCGTCGCTGAGATGCTCGACCGCGCGATGGCGGCGGCGGACACCGGCGCCGATGCGCAAGGCAGCCCGCTGGAGCCCGAGGTCGTGCTGCAAACGCGGGTCACGGCGGCGTCGCTGTACTACTGGCAAGGGCAGCGCGAGAAGGGGCGCGAGAACGCGGCCAAGGCGCTCGATCTGGCCGAACGCACGTTTGGGACAGACTCACTCCAAGCCGCAGAGGCCCTGGGCGCGGTGGTGAGCGGATACTGGTTCTCGCCGAGACATGAGAGCGATCATGCTGAAGGCGAGCGGCTCGCGCGGCGGCAAATCGAGATCCTTAAGAAGCACGGCCAGCAGAGCACGCTTGAGTACATGGGTGCGAGGCAGGGACTTGGCCTCATGCTGCACGCGCAGCATCGACACACCGAGGCGCTCGAACTGAAGCTCGAGGACCTCGCGACGCTCGACGCGATGCTCAGTCCTCCGGGCCCACCGCCTCGCATGCAAGCCGTCGCGTGCATGGACATCGCGCTGGGCATGACGCTGCTGGGTCGGACGGAGGAAGCGCTGACCTACTCGCAACGTGGTATCGAGATCCACGAGCGGCTGGCCGCGTCGAAGCCGGGCGACGCGACGCATGCGCGGCCGCTGACGATTCATGCGGGCGTTCTGGCGGAACTCGGGCGGCTAGACGAGGCCGAGGCGGCAGCCCGCCGGTCGATGGAGATCCACGACCGGCTGCGCGGGCCCGACCATCCGTACCCGCAGTTTGAACGCCGTGCGCTGATCAACATCCTGCTTGAGCAAGGCGAGTTCAAGGAAGCCAAGCCGCTGATCGCCCGCTTCGACGCGATCCAGAGAGAACGGAAGATTCCCTATGGCCCGGATCAGCTGACGCGCGACGCTTTCATCGCTCGCCGAACCGGCAAGCACGCGCAAGCGCTGATGATGTGGCGGCTCGCCGAGACGCGGGCCTTCGATGGGCCCAAGCCTCTGTACGCGCGGAACGACCCGGCGGTAGCCAGCGCGGTGTCGGACTGGTTGGGCACGCTCACCGACCTGGGCATGCAGGCGGAAGGCATACGCAAGGTCGGGCCGATCTACGAGGCGATCCGCGAGCGGCTGGTTGCCGAGGGGCACGCGAGCCAGGACAACACGGTGCTGCGGCGGATTGCGGCGGAACTGCTGCGGGCGTATGAGGCGGTCGGTGATGAGCCGAGCATGGCCGCGGCGAAGGCGCTGCGCGAGGCGTACCCCGGGCTACAGCCCGCCAAGGGCTTTGCGCCCGAGCCGAAATGATGGCCCGAACCCGCGTGGGAAGGCCGCGGACCCTGGGGCACCGTCGTTATCGGCCGATGTGCAGAGCTTCTTGAGGAGTGGCGGGGGGGGCACGTCCCGATATGGCCAACGCGGCGGCGATGTCAGCGATCTTTGCTCTCGCGCACGCGATCCTGGCGTTGCCGATAGCGATCGTTCCTCCCGTGTCAGCGATCGTTGCTCCCGTGTCAGCGATCTTTGCTGCTGTGCCAGCGGTCTTTGCTCGGCTGTCAGCCATCAGCAACGCCGCGCCCGTGATCACCGCCCCAACGACCGCGATTGCGACGTTGGCGCCCCGCTACCAAGTGAGTGTTCGCCTGTCAGATCGCGGCGTCGGCTCGTTAGCGTGGTGTGGGGCGATCCGTTCGATCCTCCACCCCGCCGGTGGGCTCGAATCACTCGCTGTCCGCGTTCATTCCTTGCCAGGAGCCTTGCCATGCACAGAACAGCAGCCTGCATTCTCGCCGCGATCGCTGTCGGCTTCACCACGCACAGCACCTCCGCGGAGATCATCACGTACAGCACCACGCTCACGCTGACGCCGACGTCGATCACGGTGAACGGGTTCTACGACAACGACGTGTTCTACCCAAACCACCCGGAGTTCGGCGACAATCCGGGACAGTGGCTCGCGCCGAATGATGCCTTCGAACTCACCATGACGGTGGACACCAGTGTCCCGCTGATCGGGTACGACTACGACTTTGGGCGTGGCCACTGGGTGGATCGCTTCATCGTCGACTCGTCGTTTCGCCCGCTGCCCACCAACACAGGCCTCTTGTCGCTCGCGTTCCTGCGTGGTCCTTCGCTTTTGTCGGGGGCAACCGCGGGCAGCAATGGGTTGGGCTCGATCTTCGGGGGACTCTGGATCCCAGAACAGATCGTGTACATCTCAACACTCTGGGTGCACATCGGTACGTCCATCAACCTCGCTGGCGAAGGGCAACCGATCGGGAGTGTCATGACGCCGCTCGACGGTGCGCCGGTCGGGGTCTATGCGGGACTCGGCGACGGGCCATGGTGGGATGCTCCGGGCTCGGTTCAGTTTCAGGCCTCCCCGCTCGAGCGAGTCATTCCTACGCCCGGAGCCGCCGCGGTCCTCGGCCTTGCCGGAGTGCTCGCCGCCGGGGGGCGGCGCCGCCGCTGAGCGATGTCATCACAAAGCCTGACCATCGCTTGCTTCTCCATAAGATCGTCACGGCGTGCGGTGTGGAGGGGGCCATGACCGCGTGCGCTGCAGCTGGCCCCCTTTCGGCATCGAGATCGTCCGATGGAGCAGGATTCGCCCATCAGCATCCACCTCGTGACCAAGGCCAACGCCGCGATGCTCGACCGCGTCGAGCCTGATGTGTTCGACCATCCCGTGCGTGCCGACCTGCTGGCGCAGTTCCTGGCTCAGCCGGCCAACGTGCTCGCTGTCGCCGTCGCCGAGGGCGTTGTTGTCGGCATGGCCTCCGGCTTCTCCTACGTTCACCCCGACAAGCCGCTGTCGCTCTTCCTCAACGAAGTCGGCGTCTCCGCCCGCTATCACCGTCGCGGCATCGCCTCTCGCCTCATCGCCGCGGTGCTCGATCACGCGCGATCGATCGGATGCCGCGAGGCGTGGGTCGCGACCGAAGTCGACAACCTTCCCGCCCGTGAGCTCTATCAACGCACCGGCGCCCGCCAGGACGACCGGCACGCGGTCGTGTACATCTACGCGCTTGATCCCTCCGCGTGATGCACGCCGCCGTCGAGCGACGCTCTCGTCAATAGCAAGCGGTCGGCATGTCAGACTTCGCGCCGGGCTCACTAGCTCTCGGTGTCGGGAGTGTTCCCGGCGCGTGAATCGGTGGGGCGCTCCGCCGCCCCGACTGGTTTACGCACGAGCACCCAAGCCTTGCTTCGGAGAGATGAGATGTTCACACACACGCACGCCCGTCCTGCCACGCTGTACGCTGCCGTCGCGACCTTCTTGGTCTGCGCGGCTGGCTCGACCGTCCACGCCCAGAACTTCTTCGATGACTTCAGTTCGGGCAACGATTCCGCGTATCAACGGTTCCAGCCCCTCGCCCCCTTCGG
Source organism: uncultured Phycisphaeraceae bacterium (assembly GCA_964615765.1). GTDB lineage: Bacteria > Planctomycetota > Phycisphaerae > Phycisphaerales > UBA1924 > CAZTQN01. The sequence continues at coordinate 33,681 of CAZTQN010000014.1, read as the reverse complement.
CGCCGGCGGCACGTTCACGTTCAGCAACGGCGGCTACCGCATTCAAGGGCCCGCCTCGCCCGCTCCGCTGCAACTGGGGGTGCAAAGGCTGGCTTTGGTTCCTAGCGGTGTGGAGGTCGCCGACTTCAGGATGAGCGTCGACATCATCGACTGGAACACGTCGACCTACACCGCCATCGGTCTCTTCGCCAGGACGCGCGAGGTCGGTCTGGGCACCACCGACGGCTACTACGCGCACATCAACATTGGCGGCGATTCCGGTGTCCAACTCGCCGTGGATCGCGTGGACAACGAAGTGGCTTCCCCGCTCCTGCTCAGCAGCGTCCTGAACGTCAGTCAGGGCGACGACTATCGCCTTGTCTTCACCGGCGTCGGAACCCAGTTCTCCGCGAGCTTCTTCTCGCTCGGCGACCTCGCCACGCCTCTGGCCACGCTCACGGGCAGCGATGGCGCCTATTCCAACGGAGGGGTTGCTTTCGGCACCACGGGCATTGTGGGCGTCACCACTGGTCTGCCGATCAATAACCCCCTGGACGCGACCTTCGACAACTTTCGCGTCGTGCCGGCACCAGGCGCCGTGGCTCTGATGGGCCTCGGTAGCTTTCTCGTGGCCCGGCGGCGGCGTCGATGACCCACCTGTGAGCAGAGTTTAGCCGATACGGCAGTCGCGCAACAGCCCGCCATCTTCGGCGGGCTTTTCGTCGTGTCCTCTCCGTTCAGTCGCCCGCTTCCGACACTCCGGCATGCGCCGTCTGCCCATTGCGTGATTCATGCACCCACCGGGTGCGGAGAGATCCAGCGACTGCCCTGTGAGGATTGATGCAAACGGCCGCCGCCGATGTCTCGCGGTGTCTCGCGATATCACGCGATGACACCGGCGGCTTCTTTGTATACGGAGTTGCGGAGTCGCGGGGCTTTGTTCGGTCAGTGGAGGCGGCTGGGGTTGCGCGGTGAGGCGATGGGGCATGGGAGCAGATGCTCGATTCGGAGTCTGGTCGGGTTCCGGAACCTGGTGGAAACCGGAGCGATTACTCCGGCATCAGAGGCACTGACTGGAGTGTCTTGAGGCCCCGGAGTCCATGAATGAGCAGTGTCGGTCCCCCGATGAGCAGCAAGCTCGTCCGTGATCTCACCGCGCGGGAGTTGCCTGCGGTCGCGATGCCCGCGTGCGAGGCGCGGCCGATTCTGCGTGGGCAGACGGCGATCGTGACCGGCGCGTCGTCGGGGATCGGGAAAGCGATCGCTGCGGGGCTGTGCGCGGCGGGCGCCAACGTGATCATCAACTATGTCGGATCCGATGAGCAGGCCGGCGAGGCGGTGGCCGCGGCGACGAACTGCGGGTGTGCGCACCGCGGGCAGGCGGTGGCGATCCGGGGTGACGTCTCGGACGAGGGGCAGGTCCGCTCGATGTTCGAGCAGGCGATCGCGCGGTTCGGGACGGTGGACATCCTGGTGAACAACGCCGGGCTGCAGCAGGACGCGGCCCTCGAGAACATGACGCTGGCGCAGTGGCGCCGCGTGATCGATGTGAATCTGACGGGCCAGTTCCTGTGTGCGCGCGAGGCGGTGCGTGAGTTCAAGCGGCGCGGGGTGCGGCCGGAGGTTTCCTGCTCGGCGGGGAAGATCATCTGCGTGTCGAGCGTGCACGAGGTGATCCCGTGGGCGGGCCACGTGAACTATGCCGCCAGCAAGGGCGGGGTGATGTTGATGATGAAGTCGATCGCGCAGGAGGTCGCGCCGTGGCGGATCCGCGTGAACTCGATCTGCCCCGGGGCGGTGCGCACGCCGATCAACCGGACGGCGTGGGAAACGCCCGAGGCGTATGCCGAGCTGCTCAAACTCATCCCGTACAAGCGGATCGGGGAGCCGGAGGACATCGCCCGCCTGGCGGCGTGGCTGGCTTCGGACGAGGCGGACTACATCACGGGCGCGAGCATGTTCGTCGACGGGGGCATGACGCTGTACCCCGGTTTCGAGGCGGGCGGTTGAGGGGTGTTCCGGCGTGATTCTCGAGAATCTGCACCCGGTCGAGTACGCGATCGAGGCGACGCTGCTGGGCACGTTCATGCTCGCGGCGTGCGCCGGGGTCGTCGTGCTTCATCATCCGGCATCGCCCGTAAGCGCGAAGATCCCGCGGCTGGTGGTTCGGCGCGCGATCATGGGCGTGCTGATGGGGCTGACGGCGATCGCGCTGATCTATTCGCCATGGGGCCAGCGGTCGGGCGCGCACATGAACCCGGCCACGACGCTGACCTATTTCCTGCTCGGCAAAGTTCGAGCTGCGGACGCGTTGGGCTACATCGTCGCGCAGTTCGGCGGCGGCTTCACGGGAGTGGGGGTGGCAAGAGCCCTGCTGGGCAAGCGCGTGATGCACGAATCCGTGCGGTGCGCGGCGACGGTGCCCGGGCGCTTCGGCGCGGCTGGGGCGCTCCTGGCGGAACTGCTCATCGTGTTCGGGATGATGAGCATGGTCTTGTACTCGACCAACCACGCGGCGACGGCTCCGTACACCGGCTTGTTCGCGGGGGCGCTGGTGGCGGTGTATATCACGGTCGAGGCGCCGATCTCCGGGATGAGCATGAACCCGGCGCGGACGCTGGCGTCGGCGGTGCATGCGCGCGAGTTCCGGGGTTTATGGGTGTATTTCATCGCGCCGCCGCTGGGGATGTTCGGGGCGGCGGCGGTGCACGTGAGCGTGTTCGGCTCGAACAGCGTGCACTGCTGCAAGATGCAGCATCCGCGCGACCAGCCGTGCATCTTCGAGTGCCGCATCGAGCGGATGAGGCGGCCGGGGCATTGAACCGTCGGGGATGGCGGGCGAGGACGAGGCCATGAACACTCAGCGGTATGACGTGATCATCATCGGCACGGGCGCGGGCGGCGGGACGATGGCGCGGGCGTTGGCAGGGTCGGGCAAGCGGGTGCTTGTGCTGGAGCGGGGGGACTTCCTTCCGCGGGAGCGTGAGAACTGGGACGAGAAGGCCGTGTTCGCGGACAAGCGGTACCTCGCGAAAGAGTTGTGGTACGACAAGGACGATCAAGCGTTCGAGCCGTACACGCACTACTGGGTGGGCGGGAACACGAAGGTGTACGGCGCGGCGCTGCTGCGGATGCGGCCGAGCGACTTTCAGCGCGTGGAGCATTTCGGCGGCGTATCGCCGGTGTGGCCGATCGGCTACGAGGATCTTGAGCCGTACTACACGCGGGCGGAGCGGATGTACAGCGTGCACGGCGATCGTGGGAGCGACCCGTGCGAACCGCCAGCCGGGGAACCGTTCCCGCGACCGGCTTTGGATCCCGAGCCGCGCATTCGCGAGCTCTATGACGACTTGAAGGCGCTCGGGTACCGCCCCTTCCCAGCGCCGCTGGGCGTGCGGTTGAACCCCGGCGAGCGCGGCGCCCCGCCGTATCGCTTCAGCACGTTCGATGGGTACCCCGACCTGACGGAGGTGAAGTCGGACGCGCACGTGTGCGGGGTACGACCGGCGCTGGAAAGCGCGGGTGTTACGCTGCTGACGCGCGCGTACGTGGAGCGGCTCACAGCCGATTGCACGGGCCGGAGCGTGCAGGGTGTGCAGGTGCGGCGCGACGGCGAGCGGCTGACATACCGGGGGGACATCGTGGTGCTCGCGGCGGGGGCGATCAACTCCGCCGCGCTGCTGCTGAGGTCCGCCGATGACCGGCACCCGCGCGGGCTGGCGAACTCGTCGGGATTGGTGGGGCGGAACTACATGTGCCACCAGAACGGCTGTCTGATCGCGGTGACGGAGGAGCCGAACCCGTCGGCGTTCCAGAAGCACTTTGCGATGAGCGACTTCTATCACCGCGGGCCGGAGTCGGCGCACCCGCTCGGACTGATCCAGCTGATGGGCAAGCCGGATACGGGAACGCTGGAGTGGCTGCGTGGTGATGCGCTGCCGGGCGTGCCGATCGAGGACATCAAGCGGCGCACGATCGACTTCTTCCTGACCGCGGAAGATCTTCCCAGCGTGGACAATCGGATCACGCTCCGCGACGACGGCGCGATCCGGGTGTCGTACACGCACAACAACACCGAGGCGTACCAGCGCCTTGAGCGTGAGCTGGTGCGCATCCTGACGTTGGCGCAGGCGCGGCACGGACGGGCCAAGCCGGTGTGCTTCGGCAAGCGCCTGGGCGTGAACGGCGTGAGCCATCAGAACGGGACGCTGCGCTTCGGGAGTGATCGGGAGCAGAGCGTTCTCGATATCGATTGCAAGGCGCACGACCTCGACAACCTGTATGTTGCGGACGCGTCGTTCTTCCCGAGCTGCGGGGCGGTCAATCCGTCGCTGACGATCATGGCCAATGCCCTGCGGGTCGCGGAGCGGGTGCTGGAGCGGCTGGGCGTGTCAGCAACCCCAGCGGAGAGAGCGAGCGTGCACGCGTGAGCCGGATTCGTGCGTTCATAGGCGTAGCCGTTGGTTTCGTCTGCTGCGCGAGCCTGCAGTGGCCGGCGGCGGAGGCTGCTCCGAAGCAACTGGTGGCGGCGCGGTCGGTCGCCGCGACGCTGGGTGCACCGGTCGAGGCGGTCGAGGGCGTGACGATCACGGTATCAGATCTTGATCGGGCGGTGGAGTTCTACACGTCGGTCTTGTCTTTCCAGAAGATGGAAGAGCAGGAGCAGGCCGGGCCCGAGGTCGAGCGGCTGACGGGCGTCTTCGGGGCCCGGACGCGCGTGGCGACTCTGGCGCTCGGACAGGAGCGCGTGCGGCTGGTTGAGTTTCTGGCGCCGGAGGGTCGGCCTGTGCCGATCGGCTCGCGTTCGAACGACGAATGGTTTCAGCACATCGCGATCGTGGTGAGCGATATGGACCGTGCGTACAAGCACTTGCGGCTGCATCGCGTCCGGCACGCGTCGACGGGGCCGCAGACGCTCCCGGAGTCGATCCCTGCGGCCGCGGGGATCCGGGCGTTCTACTTCAAGGACCCGGACGGGCACGCGTTGGAGATCATCCAGTTCCCGCCCGGCAAGGGCGAGGCGCGATGGCAGACGCCGCGCGAGGACGGCGGGTTGTTCCTGGGGATCGATCATACAGCGATTGTCGTAAGCGACACCGACAAGAGCCTGGGCTTCTATCGCGACGTGCTCGGCCTGCGTGTGGCGGGCGAGAGCGAGAACTTCGGAACCGAGCAGGAGCATCTGAACAACGTGTTCGGGGCGCGGCTGCGGATCACCGCGCTGCGGGCGAAGTCAGGGCCGGGCGTCGAACTGCTGGAGTATCTCACTCCGCGCGACGGCCGACCGGCGCCGCGGGACGCGCAGCTCAACGATCTGTGGACGTTTCGGACAGACATGCGGACGGGCGGCGTGGAAGCGCTCCGGGGCGTGCTGCGGGACGCTCGGGTGACGCAGGTTTCGCCGGGCGTGGTCGACGCGGGAACGGGGATGTCGCTGATCGCTCGTGACCCGGACGGGCACGCCGTGATGTTCACACAGGCACGCTGACCCACCAGAAAGAACTGCGAGCAAAACCATGACGAGGAACACCCCCGCTGATCGCCGCTCGCCCGCGTCCGCGACGCCACCGAAGGGGACCACGCCGGGCGCTGTGCCGGCGCAGACTGTTCCGGCTGAGGTGCGACGTCTGGCGGAGGCGGACTCGGGAGAGAAGGCGTGGCGGCGATGGGGGCCGTATTTGTCGGAGCGGCAATGGGGCACGGTGCGAGAGGACTATTCGCCGGACGGAGACTGCTGGAACTCGTTCCCGCATGACCACGCGCGTAGCCGCGTGTACCGCTGGGGCGAAGACGGGCTGATGGGGATCTGTGATGACGACGGGCGGCTGAACTTCGCGCTGGCGCTCTGGAACGGTCGCGACCCGATTCTCAAGGAGCGGCTCTTCGGGCTCACCGGCCCGGAGGGCAACCACGGCGAGGACGTGAAGGAGCATTACTTCTACCTCGACGCCACGCCGACGGGCTCGTATCTCAAGGGGCTGTACAAGTACCCGCAGGCGGAGTTTCCGTACGCGCGGCTTGTGGAAGAGAATCGTCGTCGCGGGCGTGATCAAGCGGAGTTCGAACTCTCGGACACGGGCGTGTTCGACGGGTCGAGGTACTTCGACGTTGACGTGGAGTACGCCAAGGCATCGCCGGAGGACGTTCTGATCCGCGTTGTCGTGCACAACCGCGGGCCGGATGCGTGCGTGCTGCACGCGCTGCCGACACTGTGGTTCACCAACACGTGGTCGTGGGGGGAGCAGGACAAGCCGCGGCCGGAGCTCCGGGCGGAGGGGCCCGATTCGATCGTGACCCGGGATGCCGCGCTTGGTGCGTACCGACTGAGCGTCGAGAAAGGGCCGGACGGGCGGGTGCCGGAGCTGTTGTTCACGGACAACGAGAGCAACTCGCGGCGGCTGTGGGGATCGCCGAACGCGTCACCGTTCGTCAAGGACGGGTTCCATGAACGGGTGGTGCATGGGCGGAGCGAAGCGGTCAATCCGGACCGCGTCGGTACCAAGGCCGCGGCGTGGTACACACTGAATGTTCCGGCGGGCGGTGCGGTCACGCTGCGGCTGCGGCTGACTCGGACAGATGCTCGTCCGGCACGCCCGTTTGACAACACGTTCGACCGTGTGTTCGCGGAACGCGTGGCGGAGGCGGACGAGTTCTATGACGCGAAGGGGCACGGGCGGCTGAAGGACCAGGAGCGGCTGGTCGCGCGCCAGTCGGCGGCCGGGCTGTTGTGGAGCAAGCAGTTCTACCACTATGACATCGGACCGTGGCTGGACGGCGACCCGGGACAGCCGACCCCCCCCGAGTCTCGGAAGCACGGGCGCAACGCCGAGTGGCGGCACCTGAACAACCGCGACGTGATCTCGATGCCGGACAAGTGGGAGTACCCGTGGTACGCGGCGTGGGACCTGGCGTTTCAGATGCTGCCGATGGCGCAGCTGGACCCACGGTTCGCCAAGGACCAGCTGGTGCTCATGCTCCGCGAGTGGTACATGCACCCGTCGGGGCAGATCCCGGCGTATGAGTTCGCGTTTTCCGATGTCAACCCGCCGGTGCACGCGTGGGCGTGCTGGCGGGTGTACAAGATGACCGGCGCTCGCGGGCACCGCGACCGCGACTTCCTGGCCCGCTGCTTCCAGAAGCTGCTGATCAACTTCACGTGGTGGGTCAACCGGAAGGATCCGTCCGGCAAGAACCTGTTCTCCGGCGGCTTTTTGGGCCTGGACAACATCGGCGTGTTCGACCGCTCGCGTCCGCTGCCCACGGGCGGACACCTGGAGCAGGCCGACGGCACGGCGTGGATGGCGTTCTACTGCGGCACGATGCTGTCGATCGCGCTTGAGCTGGCCGCGAACGAAGGTGGGCAACCGGACCCGGCGTACGAGGACATGGCGACGAAGTTCTTCGAGCACTTCATCGCGATCACCGACTCGATCAACACGCTGGGCGGCACGGGCCTGTGGGACGAGGCGGATGGGTTCTACTACGACCAGATCCGCCTGCCGGAGATGGGCGGGCACGCCGTGCCGCTACGGGTGCGTTCGCTGGTGGGGATGGTGCCGCTCTTGGCGGTGGAGGTGCTGGAGGACGGGCTGATCGATCGGCTGCCGGACTTCAAGCGCCGGATGAACTGGTTCTTGAATCACCGGCGCGACCTGCCTTGGTTCCAGACGTGCATCTGCGCTCAGGCGGGGCCGGAGGGGACGGGGGGGACGGGGGGGAGTGGGGGGACAGGGCAGGCGGGGGCCGGGCATCGGCTGCTGGCGATCCCGACACGTGAACGGCTTGTCCGCGTGGTCGAGCGGCTGATGGACGAGTTCGAGTTCCTCTCGCCCTTCGGCGTGCGCTCGGTCTCGAGGTTCCATCAGGACCAGCCGTATGTGTTCCACTACGCGGGGCAGGAGCACCGTGTGGACTACGTGCCAGGCGAGTCCACCAGCGCGCTGTTCGGCGGCAACTCGAACTGGCGCGGGCCGATCTGGATGCCGTTGAACTTCCTGCTGGTGGAAGCGCTCGAGCGGTATCACCACTTCTACGGCGACTCGCTGACGGTCGCGTCGCGTGCGTCGACCAGCGGACGCGCGACGCTTGCGGAAGCGGCGGCGGAGATCCGGGCCAGGCTTTGCCGGCTGTTCGTGCCCGACGCCTCGGGCCGCCGGCCGTGCCATGGCAACGAGGAGCGGTTCGCGACCGACCCGCACTGGAAGGATCTCGTGTACCTGCACGAACACTTCCACGCCGACACCGGGCGGGGACTGGGCGCCAGCCATCAGACCGGGTGGACGTCGCTGATCAACCTGATGATGGGTGGCCAGGGCCAACGGCGGGACGATCACCGGGAATGACGTGGGCAGACGCTCGCTTGTGTCGGCCCGTGTGCAAGTGGTGCGCAAGGCGTGGCGTGAATGTAGATGCCGACTCTTGCGCGCGCGACGGGTTGAGCAGGCGATCGGAAGCGGTCGGGCGCTATCACGTCGGTGGGCGGGCTTCTTGACCGGCGCTGATGGGCGCCGATTCCCACCGTCTCGTGTCGGCCTCCAGCAGCGGCATGAGTCGACCGACCTGGGCAGGGGCGAGCATTTCCAGCCCGGTGACGAAGGGGTGGCTGAGCGCTGCTTCGGTCGTCTCCGACATCCCGATGTATGGCACGGGCGCGCCCGCGAGTTCAGGACCCTGCACAACGCGCCCGTCGATGGTTGCGAGCGTGATGATGCCGGGGACCGAGCGTGGTCCGCCTTGCACGAGTGACTCTTCGCCGAACACGAGCAGGAACTGGCCGTCGTCTGTCTCGATGAGCCAGCTGAGGGTGTCGTCAGAATAGTCGGTCGCAAAGATCCGGCGGGAAGGGATGCGCCAGGTCTCGATCGTGGCTGCCGGGCTCACCCGGGAGTATGGCACGGCACGCTCGCGGCCGCTGATGGCGGCGCTGAGGATGGAAGGCAGCGGCCAAGCGACGCGGACGCCGATGGCAATGAGCGCGATGGCGAGGACCGCCAAGACGATGCGTGCCGGCGTCGCGAATGCGTCGAGCGCGAAGAAGCAGCCAACGCCGATGCCGAGGCAAACCAGGAGGCATCCGCCACGAGCGACGAGCGAGATCGCCGCGAGCCCGCGCGGAACGGGAAGGCGGACAGGCTCGTTGAACCGGTCCAGCTCGGCGGGAGTGATGGGTCGTGAGACTCGCTCAATGGGCATGGGTAGGGATTCGTTCGTGACAAAGTGTACCGAAGCTTGGTGAACGCTCGGAGGTGCGCGCTCAAAGCGCCAGCATCGTCAACCGGTGCGGAAGGGCGGGAGTTCGACGGCGCGCACGAACGGGGCATTTGGGGCCAGGGAAAACGCGCGGCACAAAGACTTTTTACGCATTTCCAAGGTCGCGGCCGCCCTTTGGAGTGAATGCATGTGCACAGCGGCAAGGCGGCGCGTTTGCAGCCGCTTCGAGAGGCCCCATGAACAACCACAGCTTCACGCTCATTCACGACCCCGCAAATGCCTCGCACCTGATGGGCCTTGATTGGTATCGCGAGGCCTGCCGACTCGAATTGAACGACCGCCTCAAGGACATGGAGGTATTCGTGAGACAGGTCGTGCAAGCCCAGGAGTACGCGCTGGTCATCGCATCGGTGTATCGACACCGGATGTTGCGGCTGCAGAAAGCGCGTGACCTGACCGGTGCAACTGCTGCGTGGTCCCAGGCGTTCAACTGGGCGAACTACTACCCAGCCATGGCGAGCAGCGGCGGCGAAGGCACGGATATGGCCCGTCAGCGTGACGCATTTCTCCAGACCCTCGGTCGAGATGCTCCGGATGCGTCTGGTTGAACCCGTGCCCGTTCGGACGTGCATGGTCTCGCGGCCGGGTGCGCGATCAGTTCGCGGCACACTTGAGGTGTTTTCATGAACCTGTTCAACGTTCTCCTCCAGCACGCCGCGCTGACGCCATCTCGAAGTAGCACCACCGCATATCTCTTCGTCACGGCGGCGTGGTCCGTGGTGATGGCGCTGGTGACAGGAATGATCGTGACCGTGGGCAACCGTCCCGCCGATTCCCGTCCTTGGCGAGCGTTCGGACTCACGTTCGCGGGCATCCTCGCGATCCACCTGGGATACCTCCTCGCACCTTGGGCGGCTGGGAATTCATGGTGGGGATGGTCGTTCTGGCTGATGGTCCCGCTGGCGCTGCTTGCGCTCGCGGTCGCCCTCATGCCAATCTATGGCGCCCTCAAGTGGACCCGGCCCGACGGCGGGAGCGGCTGGGTGACGATCCTGCGCATGGGTTGGCTCAGCATCATCGTGCTGGCCCTGTACATCGTGCCGCCAGTACTCGTCTGGTTCAACCAACCCGACGCAGAGTGAGAGGACCGATTCATGAGCGTTGCAATCCATCGATTCCCCGCCCGATTGGCTGACCTTGAGTTCACGATGCAGATGCCGGACCAGTTCGTTGAACATGCGATTGAGCGCGAGGATGTGGACTTTGCCGACCCGGCGACTTCGGTGCCGCTCGCGGTCGTTGCGTCGCAGATCGCGATGGCCTTGATCACGGTGTCGGCACGCCCGGGGTATGAGCATGGAAGCGTCGAGCAATGGGTCAGGTTTCTCTGCGATCACCATCGCCTCACGATCACCGGCTTGGTCAGCGGCTTCGTCGGCTCTGCGGAGCCCGATGGCCACTTGCATCCCCGCGTGCTCATCGAAGCCGGACAGACGCAAGACGGCACGCCGCTCAGCATGCGCATCGTCATGCTTGAAGACGGGCAGCGGATCGTGATCGCCCACGCGATGTGTCCGGCCGAGCTCTGGGCGAGCTATGGCGGCACGCTCGAACGAGCCCTGCTCTCCCTCCAGCTCGCGCGCCCGCGGGGCCCGACGGTGCCGTGCGTGCCCGGCGGGCCGGTGCCGATTGTCGATATGCCGGGTCAGCAGCCCGGCGAGTGGCCCCGCGGACGGGGCGCTGAAGTGTTTGACGCCGCGGCTGACGAGGCCGCTCTCGATGCGGCGATCGCTTCCGCCCGCGACTTGATCGCCGCAGGAAAGTACGTCGAAGCCGAGGTGTGTCTCACCGGCACGCGCCGAGATGTCCGCAGCGCCGCTTTCCTTGCCGCGCTCTACCGAGAGCGTCTCGAACAACTTGTGGCGGAACAGTCGTCATCGGGCGAGCCTGAGCCGGAGGTCGTGCAGGAGGTGTTCGCCCGTGCACTCGCGGCTGCGATGAACGCATATCCCGATCCGCATACAGAAGTCGAAGCCGAGAACTACGCCCGGGGCCAGGCGGAGGACCGCGCCGCGCTCATCGCGATCATGAACCGGCGGTCTCCCCGCGACTCGCGCAGATGATCTCCAGTTGAAACCCCGCCCGAATCCGTCAGAATCGAGCTTGGCGGGGTAGGGAGAGGTTCTTGTGGCTGTTGGTGAAACTCAGTTGCTGTTCAACAGCCGGCGAAGTACGCGGCGAGGAAGTCGAAGAGATCCTGGACGGTGACGGAACCGGAGCTGTTGAAGTCCGCGGTGGGTGTGGCGGTGAAGTAGGCGGCGACGAAGTCGAAGATGTCCTGAACAGTGACGGCGCCGCTCGCGTTGAAGTCAACCCGGCAGAGCGGCGGAACAGTGGCGGTCAGGGTGTAGCTGCCGCCCCAGGGCTGCGAGCGGGAGACTCGGATGAAGAAGGGGCCGCCACTGAAGGTTCCGGAGACATTGGCGGTGGCGCCGGGGCCGCCAGCGGTGAAGTTGACGGTGCGCAGGAAGATGCCGGAAGAGTTGAGCAGTTCCAGTCTGGCGTTGCTGAGAGCCCAGATGCCCGGGGCGGTGGCGCTGATGTTCACGGGCGAGCCGCCGGGGACTCGGAAGAAGTCTTCGTCAACGAGTTTGAGGTTGGTCGGCGTGTTCGCGACCAGGGCGGCGGCGGTCTGGCGGGTGTCGTTGGGTTCGAGGGTGTCGTCGATCGGCGGGCCGTAGCGGTTGGCGAGGCCGTCTTTGTCGCCTTGGCTCATGTAGCTGAAGTTGCCCATCAGGCTTTGGAAGGCGGCGAAGGCGGGAGTGGCCTGAATTGTTGGTTGGCCGTTGATGCTGCAGTCGGTTGGTCCGTAGTGCATGATGGACTCGAAGTCATACGGCCCGACCGGTCCTGCGTCGGGCCAGATCGCCAAGTTGATGAAGCAGTTCTGGGAGGAGTTGGCGAAGTTGACGGTGACGTAGGTGTCTCGGTCGGTGCGATTCTGCTCGTGCCAACAGCCAAGGGCGTGCATGATCTCGTGGATGACGGTGTAGCGGAAGTCCCAGTTGAAGAGGTTGATGTTCTGGCGGACGCCGGTGCGGCCGATCGACGAACTGTTGCCGCCGCTGTTCCGCGCGAAGATGTACGCCGTCTCGGTGGTGCGCGGGATGAACGTCAGGTTGGCAACGGTCTGGAGTTCGTCCATGGCGATCCGGAAGCGATCGCGATTGATCTGTGTCACCTCGGGGTCGAACTCGTAGGGAACGATGCCGCCCGGCCAGAGGGCTGGCGTCCACGCGCCGCGATCGCGTCTACCGAACGGAGGTTCGTCGCCGACGGCGCAGGGCACCCTGGGAGTGGACTTGACCTCGGGCCAAAGGGGATGGGGTGGATACGGCGAGTTGGCAACGGCGCCGACGGACACGGCCAGCCCGCAGAACACCGAGGCAACCCGAACGACGGGGAACGCGCGTGGATGGATGGATGTGGGGGTGGACATGTGGATATTCCGCAGCATCAGCAGCCCTGGAACCAGAGTGCGAGGAAGTCGAAGATGTCCTGGACGGTGACTCCGCTCGCGCCGTTGATGTCGGCGGTGGGGGAGCTGGCGAAGTAGGCGGCGAGGAAGTCGAAGAGATCCTGCACGGTCACGGCGCCTGAGCCGTTGAAGTCGCCTCGGCACGGCGGCGGCAGCGGGGGGCTCGCGAAGCGGAGTCCTACGGCGACATTCTCGACCGTTGGTGCTCGACCGACGATAAATGCTGAATCGAACCCAAAGACATTGCCGGTCGCGGTGTTGACGCCCCCAGTGTAATCGCCGCCCATCTGGCCCCGGAAGCCCTGACCGAACACGGAGTCCTGAAGCCACTCAGCTACGTTGCCGTTCATGTCGAACGCGCCGTAGAAGCTCGTGTTGAGGCATGAACCGACGGTCGTGACGTTCCCGTTCTGTCCGTTCCAGTCGGCACCCGAGTTGCAGTTGGCGGTTGTTGCGCTCGGGTTGGCGACGTCGCCGGTCGGTGTTGCCGATGCAACGATCGGAGTATCGTTGCTCTGCGTTGCGAACCTCCAGAAGTTGTCGGTGTCGCCGCCCTGACTGGCGGGTTGGTGGAAGGCCGCCTTGATGAACTCGTCCTGCGTGGGGATGAAGATCTGATTGGGATTTGAGAGGTCGCGTGTGATCGCGGTGAGGGTGTTTCCGTTCAGGGTGTAGACGCCGCTCTCGGTGCTTCCTGAACCCTGCCCGTTGGTCAGCCAGTTGGCCATTCGGGCCGCGTCGAAGAAGCTCACGAAGTTCACGGGCTTGTCGCCCATGTTGGGCCTGACGGCGTATGTGAACGAACCGTCCGTGCCCGAGCGGGTGATGCCGCCGCGAGGGTCCGTGCCCATGCTGGCGTTGAAGAGGCCGTTCGGGTCGCTCGCGGCGACCACGTTGAGGAACGCGGCGTACTGCGCGTTGGTCACCTCGAAGGTGCCGATGCGGTATTCGTACGCGACTGCGCCCCGGCCAAAGGCGTTCGGGTCGCCCGCGTTCCCGGGGTTGCCGACGGGGCTGAACTCGATGGTGACTTGCGCCGAGGCCACGGTTGCGCCCAAGCCCGCGACGACCGCGAGCGCGGCCACACTCAGCTGATTCCTGTTCATCAGTAGCTCCTTAGCTCATGTCGGCGTTGTACGAGCCCGGCGGAACCGCCGTGCCCCCTGCTATCCGATCGAAGAGTCCTCTCGGCTCCACGAATTTGAAAAGTTGTTCATGAAGGCGCGCACTCTTCGTGTTCTCGAGCTCGAAGGCGTAGCAAGTCGTGCAATTGTGCGGCGTCGTGCGCGACGTTCTCGGCGCCTCGTCATGGATTCCGGCGAGCGGCTGATGAGAATCAGATGGGCCGGCGCGAAGCGGCCGCGCCGAGAAGCCTCGCCGCGTGCGATTCAACGCCCAAACCACGCAGTCCAGAACCCGGTCGACGAGCCGGGAAAGCTCCTTTTTCCAGCCGCGATCGTGCTTGCGGGCCCGACGCTGTCGCGGCCAGAAAGTGCTCCGAAGCTGTCATGCCCCAAGAAAGAGCGGCATAGGTACTGAACCATGAGGAGGGGAACAGACCACACTCATGGACGAGCAACCTGTGCCGCTCCTTAGAGGACCGAGTCTGTTCGAGCGTTCAGCAGCCGGCGAAGTACGCCGTGAGGAAGTCGAAGATGTCTTGGACGGTGATCCCGCCCGCGTTGTTGAAGTTCGCGCTCGGTGAGCCCGCGAAGTACGCGGCAAGGAAGTCGAAGATGTCTTGGACGGTAATCCCGCCCGCGCCGTTGAAATCGGCGCGGCACAACACCGTGACCGAGGCGGCGGGGCTCATCAATATCCCGCAGGAGTTGCTGATCGTTACGGTGTAGCTTCCGGAGTCGGAGCGCCGAGCGTCCGAGATCGCGAGCGTCGCGCTCGTGGCCCCGGATACTGTGCCGCCTCCCACCGATGCCCCGGCGGGGCCGTTCGAGATCGGCGATCCGTTTCGGCGCCACAAGTACGAGAGCGTCGGCGCGCCGTTGGCCCGGACGCTGAGGTTGATGGTCGCGAGTTCCGAGACGCTGAGATCGGCCGGGGGCATGACGACCACCGGGCTCGACGCCAGCCGCGCCCAGTTCACGGAGACGGTGTTGCCCACCGAAGCGAATAGGCCGCCGAGGTGCAGTTCGCCGGCGGTGGCGAAGAGCGCGAAGCCGCCGCCACCGACGACGCCCGGCGTGCTGACAGGAACCCAGTCGCTGGCGCCGGCGTCCCATCGCGCGAGAATGGCGAGCTCGTCCGTGCCCGACACGGTGAAGGTGCCGGTCGCGTAGAGCTCGCCGTTATAAACCTCCAGCGCGTTGACGGAGTCGAAGAGATCGGGATCGCCGAGCCCGTCACCCATCGCGGACCAGGCGCTGCCGTTCCAGCGGGCGATGTTCTTCACGGGCGTTCCGCCCGCGAGGTTGAAGGTGCCCGCGGCGATCAGGTCGCCGCCGAAGACCTTCACGGCGTTGACAAAGCCGGGCAAGTCGGTGAAACCGTCGGAGAGGACGATGCCGGCGCCGAGGGTTGACCACGCGGCGCCGTTCCACGAGGCGATGGAGTTGGCCGCGACCGCCGCGTTGTCGACGCTGGCGAACGAGCCGCCGACGACGAGCGACCCGCCGTAGGTCGCCAGGGAAGTGACAGAGCCGTCGACACCGCCTGCGAGCGGTTGCCAGGTTGTCGTGTTCCAGCGAGCGATGGCGCTCGCGGGCGTCGCGCCGGCGGCGGTGAAGGCGCCGGCGGCGATGAGTTCGCCGGCGTAGGCGTCGAGGGCAGAGACGGTGCCATCCAGGCCGCCGCCGAGGTCTGACCATGCGGAACCGTTCCAGGCGGCGATGTTGCTGACGGTCGTGCCGCCGGCGGTGGTGAAGTTCCCGCCGACGATGAGCGACGAGCCGAAGTTGGTGAAGGCGAGAGGCGCGTTGTCGAGCCCTGCGCCCAGCGGCTGCCAGGCGCCGCCGCTGAAGCGGGCCACGCTGCTGGTTGCGGTGGTGCCGACGCGAGAGAAGAAGCCGCCGGCGATCAGCTCGCCGTTGAATGCTCCGAAGGCTGTCACCGTGGAGTTGAAGCCGGGCGTGCCGGACGCGTTCCACGCGGCGCCATCCCAGCGCGCGAACTGATCGACGCTGACGTCGCCGGCTGTCGTGAAGTCTCCGCCCGCGTACAGCGATCCACCGAACACGGCGAGGGAGTTGCCGCGGAAGTCGAACCCCGTGCCGAGCGTGTTCCACTCTGTGCCGTTCCATCGGGCGACATTGCGAGCGGTTTGGGGCGGGAGCGTGCCGGCGCTCTGGAAGTTGCCGGTCGAGATCAGTTCGTCGCCATAGACCGCAACATCGGTGACGACGGCCACGCCCGCGGATGCACTCACGCCGTTGCCGAGCCCCGACCACTGGGCGCCGTTCCAACTGGCGATTCGGTTCGCCGAGATTGTGGTGCCACCCGGATTAGTCGCGGTGGTGAATCGACCGCCGACGATGAGCGCTCCGTTGTACTCATTGAGGGTCGTCACGGCGTTGTTCACGCCATCGCCCAGGGGCTCCCAGTTCGTGCCGTCCCACGCCACCACACCCCGGGCTGGAGTGCCGCCGGCGATGGTGAAGTTTCCACCGACGATGAGCTTGCCCGCGTAGGTCCGCAGCGCAAAGACGTCGCCGGCCGAGGTGATGCCATTCGCACCCGTCCCATCGATCAGAGGCGACCATTCCGAGCCGTTCCAGCGGGCGATCTTCTCCGCCTGCGATCCTCCGGCTGCGGCGAACGCGCCCGCGGCGTAGAGGTCGCCGTTGTAGACCGCCAGGGCGTTGATGGTGTTCTGAGTGGACTGGGTCGGCGTTCCAGATTCGAGCGGGTGCCACGCGGTGCCGTCCCAGCTGGCGATGTTCTCCACGGGCAACCCGCCGGCCGAGTTGAACGAGCCCGCGGCGATCAGATCGCCGTTGTAGACCGCGAGCGCCGTGACGGACTGGCGGCCAGACACACCGCCGCCGAGCGATGCCCAGGTCGTGCCGTTCCACATCGCGACACCGTTCGCGAGCACGTTGCTGGCGATGGTGAAGTTGCCGCCGATCACCAGAACCGGGAACTGCGGCCCGGGGCCGTCCGGATCCCAAAGGACCTGATCCGTGATCGTGCCGTCGACCCCAAGCAAACCCGAGACGGGCTGATCGACCCAGGCCGGGCACTGGCCATGCGCAGAAGGGGCGAGAAACGCCGTGAGCGTCGCTGCAAGGACGGCGAAACCCACAGGATGCGCGTGACTCGGCATGGCAACTTGACCCTTATGGGAGAGTGGCGGGGGCATCGGGCATTATCTAGGATAACTCCAGTCTAGAAAGGTGCAAGGAGGTGAATACCCTTTTTTTTGGGTGGGGAGCTAGCATTTCGCTCGGGCTTGATTGTATTTTGTTTGGATTCCGCCGTGGCAAGACCAGTCGGCCCAACCCGGTTGCCCGAATCGAGCTCATCCGAGTTGAGGGGGAGTCAGTTGGCGGCCGCGCTCGGGGAGATCGCCCGGGATGTGCGACAGTCGCTGGGGCGGGTGGTTGACGACCTGGGCACGCCGAGACTCGGGCCGTCGGCGCTGGCACGCAAACTGAACGTTCACGTGCTGCTGGCGAGCCGGACGCTTCGGGCCATCGCGTGCGAATCGGACTTGGAGGCGATGCTCGAGCTTCCCTCGCCGACGGGGTTGAGCAAGTTCATCAACGCGGCGGCGCCGTTCGCGAAGCCGGGTTCGATCCACGACGTGAAACTAGCCGTGGATCGTCTGCGCGAGATCATCCGCGCGTATCCGGGCGGGCGGCAAGCGCTGCTGTCCGCGGTCTCGGGCTGGACCCCCGAGGCGGGTCGCAAGCGCGAGTACGCCGCGAAGTACGGGCTCCACCAGGGGAGCGCCTACCTGGTGGGTCTGGAAGTGCGGACGAACATTTTCGTTCAGATTCGACTTCCGGACCCGACAGGCCGCCACGACTTGATCGCGGTGTTGGGCCGGCGGATCGGGCTGCGACGTGTTCGTGCCGGCAAGCCGTTCGCGCTGCACTACCTCCGAATCTCTCCAACGGAGCAGGGGGGCGGCGGGCAGTTCCGGCTCGACGGCCAGCCGATCACTGGCGAGATGGAAGACGTGATGATGCCAGAGTTCTGCTCGGTGCCCGCCGCGCCGCTCACGATGGATCGGCGGGCCAACGGGAACATCACCTTCGTTCTTGAGGGCGACGATCCGGCGGTGAATACCGACTGCACGGTCGCGTGGGGCGCCTTGTGGCGTGCCCCGCCGCGAACGGCCCAGAGCACCGGGATGGCCGGCGACGCGGTGAAGTTCCGTGCGCCCACGCGGCGAGCGGTGTGGGACACGCTCGTGCATCGCGACCTGCACGACGGGTTCGAACCGGCGATCTTCGCCCGGCACGACACCCTGGCCCCCGACTGCAAGAGCGTGCTCGACCCGGCTTTCCGCCTCAATCTCATCGATCTGGGCGTGCGTTTCCAGAGCCTGGCGCGCGGACTTGAGGGCATGGCGCTCGTTGATGTGCCCGACCATCATCGCATGATCGGGCGCGCAATGGAGCTTCTTGGCCAGAACCCCGATGACTTCGTCGCGTTCCGCGCCGAGTGCGACTTTCCGCCGCCGTTCATCACCTTCGAGTGCCCCTGGCCGTTCGCCGCCGGGCACGGTGATCGCCCGGAGACGTCGAAATAGGCGGCTCGATCAGGCGGGCAGCCGCCCGACATGCACAATACCGGACTCGTCGGCGGAGGCCTCGGCGCCGAAGGTGCGCATGATCGCGAGGTTGGTGCGAGCGTGCTCGGTGAGCGGGCCGGTGGCATAGCGGCCACCCGCGAGCATGGCGAGCGGGACCATGAGTTGATCGGCGAGGTACGGACCGACGGGCTTCTGGCCGGCGATGTACTCCCGCGCTTCGTCGGCGACGGCGCGGGCGACGACCTCCGCCGCGCGGCCGAGTTCTCCGATGCCGGAGAAGACCTCGGTGATGTGCTCGTACCGCAGCTCGACCGTCGCGACGTTCCCCGGGCTGATCGCGTTCGGGATTTCGACGATCCGCGTCTGCTCGGCGGTGAGGGCGAGGCGATCGCGGAGAACTTCGATCTCACGGAGCGCGATGGACGGCGGGAGCCGCGAGACCATCGCGCTCGCGTGGATGGCCAGTCGCGAGCCGCGTTCGAGCAGTTGCA
Source organism: uncultured Phycisphaeraceae bacterium (assembly GCA_964615765.1). GTDB lineage: Bacteria > Planctomycetota > Phycisphaerae > Phycisphaerales > UBA1924 > CAZTQN01. Next base: position 14,750 of record CAZTQN010000014.1, on the reverse strand, counting down.
GCGGCGCGGCGTCACGCGCGGGTTCGATGTCGACGACGACGCGACCGCCGCCGGCGGGGTAGAACCCGTGCCGCTCGATACGCACGCTCAGGTTCGCGCCGGCGCGGTTCAACAGAGGTACCAGAGCGCGCTCGAAGAACTCGAAGGGCGGTGCGGCCCGGTTGTGCGTGCCGCCTTCGACCGAGACGGTCGAGCGGCCGCCCGCGCGCAGGAGCGCGGGGACGACCGCCTGCAGGACGAGCATTGTGCCGCCCGCGGTGCCGATCGGGAAGTGGTACGTGCCGGCCCGCGGGGCGCCGGGCGAGAAGGTGATCTCCTGCGAGCCGACGCGTGCGCCGGAGACCTGCGCATCGCTGATGGCGGCCGCGGCCTGAACGCAGGTCAGGTGTTGACGCATCAGCCCCGGCTTCTCGCGTCGGGCGCGGATGTTCGAGAGTTGGAACGCCCTGCCGGTGGCGATGGAGAGGGCGAGGGCAGACCGGAGAATCTGCCCGCCGCCTTCGCCTTGCGCGCCGTCGATGTGGACGAGGTCGGACTGAATGGTCATGGGTTGAACTTCGAAAGGTAGGGGCCAGGTTGTACGTTCTCTGGGCATCGCCGCGTGGGCGCGGCATGTTTGGCGCTTCGAAGTCGCTGCGTTTAGTCATCCGCCTTGTCATTGTCCTTGATGACAAACCGGGCCTTCAGGCGGGCCACTTCGCTCGCGAGCCCCGCCTGCTTGACGCTCGTGAGCACTTCCTCGAAGTCCTTGTACGCGCGGGGCGCTTCGTCCTTCGGGTAGTTGCGGCAGTTGGTCAGAATGTCGGCCTGGGTGAAGCTCATGTCGATCTGCTGCTGGTCGAACGACTTGTTCGCGGCGGTGCGGCTCATGCGACGGCCGGCGCCGTGGTTCACGCTGTAGCAGGACAGCTTCGCGCCCTCTTCCGCGACCATCACCGCCGAGCCGTCCTGCGGGTTGCCCGGGAGCAGGATCGGATGACCGGTGTCGGCGAAGGGCGTGCCCTTGAGCGCGTGATGTCCGGCGGGGAACGCGCGGGTTGCGCCCTTGCGGTGCACCCAGGCGGGCTGATTACGGACGATCTCCTGGCGGGCGATGTTGTGGCTGATGAAGTACACGAGGTGGCCCTTGATGCCCGGGATGACTTCCTGGAAGGCTTCCAGCACGAGGGCGTTGATGAGCATGTGGTTGACGGTCGCGAAGTTGGCGCCGAGGGCCATGTCGTCGAGGTAGGCGCTCGCTTCCGGCGAGCCGAGCGGCGCGTGGACCATGTGGCGGTCGTTGCCGGGCAGAGGGATGCCCCAGTCGGCGAACTTCTTCTGCATGGCCTTGAACTGGCGGTCGGCGAGCAGCGCGCCCCAGCCGCGCGAGCCGCAGTGCGAGAGGAACGCGACGTGCCGGTCGCGGAGGCCGAAGACCTGCGCGGCGGTGCGGGCCCGCTCGGTGTCTTCGACGTGCACGATTTCGCACTCGCCGAAGTGGTTGCCGCCGCCGTAGGAGCCGAGCTGGCCGATCTTGCCGCGGAAGATCTCGGCGGCGTTGCCGCCGGTGGTGAGCAGATCGAGACGTGTGCGCAGCGCGTCCGTCGAGCCGTCGTGGCCCGTGTGGTGCGAGTCCTCGCAGCGGCTGGCCCAGTCGGTGGGGATGCCCATCTCGGCGAGCACGCCCGGCGAAGCGCCCTCGGTCACGACGCGCTGGCCCAGCGCGAAGTCGACGACGCGGCCCTTCCGGGCCTGGCGATGCCCGCGGCCGGCGCCGGTGGGCGTGCGCTCGAGGATTGCGTCGATCAGCGCGCGGCGCGTCTTCTTGTCCGCGACGGCCGACTCCGGCAGGTCCAATTGCAGCAGGCTCATCGAGCACTTGATGTCCACGCCCACCGGGCCGGGGTAGATGTGCGTCGGCGAGACGAGCACGCAACCGATGGGCGCGCCATAGCCAGCGTGCGCGTCCGGGTTGAGCACGACGTCCGTGACGCCCGGCGACAGGCGCGAGTTGATCGCTTGCTTGATGCACAGCTCGTCGAGGTCGGCGCGGATCGTGGGCGTGCCGATCACGGTGATCGGCGAGACCTTGCCGTCGGCCACGGGGAGGATCGCCGTGGCCTCGCCGGTGGAGATGAACCGGTCGCTCGGCGTGCTGGTCGTCGTCGGCGGCGGGACGGTCGCGGCGTTGTGCAAGTCCGTGGTCATTGGTGTTCTCACGAGAAGGTTGTGCGGTGATGAACGGAGTTTGGCGGATATCGGCGGAGCGACCCCGGGCGACGAGTGGAGATGAGACGTTGTCGTACGCTCTCGCCGCTGAGCTACGCGGGGCATGGTTGGCACGCGCCGCGACGGGATTCGAACCCGCGACCTTACGATTATGTAGTCCCATCAGCATTCGCCCGGGATCGGCGCGCCGTCGATCCTGTCAAAGCGACCCCGGGAGGATTCGAACCTCCGACCTCCGCGTTCGTAGCGCGGCACTCTGCATCCGCTGAGCTACGGGGTCGTGTTGTGATTTGAGCCGCCGATGCCGGTCGGTCCACGACGACGAGAGTGATGAGACGTTTTTACCCGCTCTTCCACTGAGCTACGGCCCCGAACGCTTGTCAAGCGGAGCCGGCGGGACTCGAACCCGCGACCTGGACGTGCTAAACGTGTAGTCCCATCGGCATTCGTCGTGGACCGTCGGGCATCGACGATCGTTGTGCTGCTCGGTGGCGTCGGCTGTGGGTGAGCGGGAACGGTCCCGACCGTCCGCGGCGACAAGTGTGTGGTGAGAGAACGCGTCTTGCGACGCCGGGCTTTGGTTGTCCAAAGCGCGGGATTCGAACCCGCTTACGCGCCCTTGCGGGCACGATACCGCACCAATGTACTCCCAGCCGTGCATTCGCCGCATCCGGCCGATGTTTGTTCCCACGTGCGGGAGAGCGGAACCCGGGCCAACCAGGTATGTTCGAGACACGATGTGGGATGTAGTCCCGATCGCATTTGGCCCGGGCTGCGCTCCCCCTTCCCCCCGCACTGCCTCGTGAGAGGTCAGTGCGGGGGGGCCGCTGCCACGTGTTGTCTGTCAGAGCGTCTCCTTCTCGATCACGTCCACCCAGTGGCCGGGGTGCAGCGTGTTGTTGTTGAACTCTGCGATGACACTGAACACGGCGTCGGCAAAGCCGCCGATGTTCAGGATGTCTTCACGGTCGGGCGCCTGGGTGGTCGAGTAGGGCTGAACATCCAGGCACACGAGCTTGGCGCGCGGGTTTCGCCGCTTGAAGTCCTGCCAGTGCGAGAGCGTCGCCGTCGAGCGCCCGCGTCCGTGCGCTCCGTCGATCCACGACTCGTTGTCGGAGACGTAGATCACCAGATCACCCGACAGATTCCGCTGGTTCAGGTAGGCCAGCGGGGCGGAGCAGTTGGTTCCGCCGGAGGGGAGTGACGCGAGACGCTGTGCGTTGGTCATCACGCTGTCCCGCGGGTTGATCTCGGCCGGGACGACGTCGTCGCTGAAGGGCAGGACACCCGCGCTCGGGTTCTTTCGCACGATGGCGGCGGCCATGAGCGCCGCCACATCGACGCAGCGCACCTTGGACGTCGAGCCCTTGCGGTGCCCGGTGACCGGTGACTGCATCGAGCCGGAGACGTCCGGGCAGACCCAGACTTTTCCGTCGACCGTCGGGACGTTCCCGATCGCGATCTCCATCGCGTCCTGGAGGGCCTCCTTCAACTTTGCGGGAACGTCGTTCCCGATGTTCACGAACGCGGCCATGAGCTGGTAGGGGAAGACACGCGCCTTGGCGATCGCTTGCTCGTTGCTGAGCGTGAGCGCCGCGTCGGAGATCGCCGCCTGGTCCTCGAAGACGCCGTGGCGCGTGAAGGTGTTGAGGTTCATCCGCAGCGACTGCCACGACGCCTTCCGGGCCAGCGCCTTCCAGTGCCGCTTTTCGAGCGGCAGGCTGGTCAGCATGTCCATGGGGACATCGGGCAGATCCGACGCGCTGAACTTCGAGGGGTTCGCCTTGAACGCCTCGTAGTTCGTCACCAACTCGGGCAGTGCCTTCACGTCGTGCGGCTTACCGACGAGGTACCCGTACAGGGCCGCCCGCGAAGCCGTCGCCGGCTTGGGGTGCACCATCCGGATCACGTCCGCCAGGGACGGGTCGTTTCCGACCGATCCGCGGAAGATCTGCTCGTCGGTGCGCCGTTCGAACCACTCCAGCACCAGCCGCTTGGGGAGCGTGCCGAGGCTCTTGCGCCCGACGACGCCCGACCGCATGATCTGGACGAAGGTGCGCAGCATCTTGGGCGAGTCGATCACACGATCGAAGACCTCGGCCATGAGCCCAGGCGAGAGCACGCTCAGGAGCGCGACCAGCAGCGCCGGCGTGTCCTTCATGTGCGCCTTCGAGCGCGTGTAGAGCGCGACCCGAGCGACGAACTCCGGCTCCACCTGCGAGGCGAGTTCGATCACCTTGGCGAGCTGCTCGTCCGCGTCGGCGTAGAACGTGCGGTTAAAGCAGCCGGTCGCGGCGTACTGGGCCAGCGCCTGCTTGGGCGTGAACGCGTACGCCACGCTGCCGGCTTCGTTGCGGGCATCGGCCTTCGGGAGCAGCTTGCCGAGCGTCGAGGCAAAGAGTGACTTGTTCGCCATTGGGCACCTCACGATTCCGGCGGGAAAAGCCCGCCACGCGTCCCGCGGCACGGGCCGCGAGCGATGGATGCCCTATTGCACATCGCGTGCCAACTCCCCGAGCCGCGTCAGTTTCGCGGGAGGGGCTGTTTGACCCAGCGGGGTAGAAAAGCCGATATCGTGTGGTATAGAGTGCTATCCCAGAGGATAAAGTGGCCCAAAAACGCGTCATTTTCGGCCTTCTCGGCACCACGCTCGACTCGGGTCGCGGCCCGAACCGGTGGGAGCGGTGGCGTCCAACGGTCTCGCTCGCCCAGCACGAGGATCTGGCGATCGACCGGATGGAACTTCTTTATCCGTTGATGGGCACGGCGCTCGCGAAGCAGGTGTGCGCCGACCTCGCGCTGATCTCGCCGCAGACGGAGGTGCGGCTGCACCTGGTGGACCCGAAGGACCCTTGGGACTTCGAGGACGTGTACACCGCGCTGCACGACTTTGCCGTTGGGTACCCGTTCGACCAGGAGCGGGAGGAGTATCTCGTCCACATCACCACGGGCACGCACGTTGCGCAGATCTGCCTGTTTCTCTTGACCGAGACGCGCCGCTTTCCCGCCAAGCTGGTTCAGAGCAGCCCGAAGTTCAAGACCAACGACCCGACGGGCGAGTACCGGATCATCGATCTCGACCTGTCGAAGTACAACACGATCGCGGCCCGATTCCAGCGCGAGTTCACCGACAACATCGCGGGGCTGAAGTCGGGCATCGCTACGCGTAACGCCGCGTTCAATCGGCTGATCGAGGAGCTCGAACACGTCGCCGCCAACTCGGTGGATCCGATGCTGCTCACCGGGCCGACGGGCGCAGGTAAGAGTCAGCTTGCGCGGCGGATCTACGAGCTCAAGAAGCACCGGCGGCAGGTCGAGGGCGCGTTTGTCGAGGTAAACTGCGCCACGCTGCGCGGCGATGCGGCGATGTCCACGTTGTTCGGGCACAAGAAGGGCGCGTTCACCGGAGCCGCCGCGGACCGTGCCGGGCTGCTGCGCTCGGCGCATGGCGGGGTGCTCTTCCTTGACGAGATCGGCGAGCTGGGCCTTGACGAGCAAGCGATGCTGCTGCGCGCACTCGAGGAGAAGCAGTTCCTGCCGCTGGGTGCGGACGTGGAGGCGTCGAGCGATTTTCAGCTCATCGCGGGGACAAACCGGGACCTTCGCGAACGGGTCGCCGAGGGGCGGTTCCGCGAGGACCTGCTCGCACGCATCAACCTGTGGACGTTCCGGCTGCCGCCGCTGAAGGACCGGCGCGAAGACATCGAGCCCAATCTTGAGTACGAGCTCGCACAACTCTCCAAGCGCACGGGGCGCACGGTCCGCTTCAGCACCGAGGCCCGCGAGCGGTTCCTGAGCTTTGCCACGGCTTTGGAGGCTCGCTGGACGGGGAACTTCCGCGACCTTTCGGCGTCGATCACCCGCATGGCGACGCTGTCCGCGGGCGGGCGCATCCTTGACCCGATCGTCGACGCCGAGATCGCGCGGCTTCGAACTGCGTGGGCGACCGCTGTCAAGGAAGAGCACGCGGCCGACGTGTGCGACGAGATCCTGGGCCGGGAGCGGGCCGCGGAGCTCGATCGCTTCGATCGCGTCCAGCTCGCCGATGTGCTGAAGGTTTGTCGCGAGTCGCGCACGCTCTCGGAAGCTGGACGCGCGCTATTCGCCGAGTCTCGGAAGAAGAAGACGAGCGGGAACGATGCGGACCGGCTACGCAAGTACCTGGCCCGATTCGGCGTGACGTGGGGCCAGATCGGTCAGTCACACTGACGCCGACGCCGACGCTGCGCATGTCGCGCGGCTGCTTACGGGCAGCCGGCCGACCAGGTACCCGGGAGTCGAGACCGTGGTGACAGTGTCCTTGTAAGGGTCACTGCACACGGGTGTCCCCGCGCGGTGCGTGGCGTCGTTCCGCGGACCGTGCGTGGGCTTCGAGACCTTCCATACGGGCGAGCGCGACCGCGTCGTCGATCAACTCGGCGGCGGCGGTGGGTGAGTCGACGCGGAGCCACGTGCGGCAGCGGAGGAACGTGAGCACCGACAGGCCGGCACGGAAGCGGGCCGTGCCGCCCGTGGGCAGGACGTGGTTCGGTCCGGCGCCGTAATCGCCGAGCACTTCGGCGGAGCGAGCGCCGACGAAGATGGCGCCCGCATTGGTGATCGTGCGAGCGAGGCTCGGCGCGTCGCGGACGAGCAGCTCCAGGTGTTCCGGGGCGAGCCGGTCGCAGATCGCGGCCGCGTGCGCGACCGACTCGGCGAGCACCGCGAAGCCGTTGGAAAGAGCCGCACGAGCGGTGCTGGCGGTGGGGAGCGTCGCGAGTTGCGCGCTCAGCGCACCATCGACGCGGTTCACAAGGTCAGCGCTGGTGGAGACGAGGATCGGGACGGCGTCGTCGTCGTGCTCGGCTTGCGCGAGCAGATCGGCGGCGATAATGTCGGGGTCGGCCGAGTCGTCGGCGAGGATCACGAGTTCGGAGGGTCCCGCGAGCATGTCGATGCCGACGTCGCCGGAGAGCAGGTGCTTGGCCGCGGTGACCCACTTGTTGCCGGGACCGGCGATGACATCGCAACGCGGCACGCCGAGGAGGCCGCGAGCGAGCGCTGCGATGGCTTGAGCGCCGCCGATGGCGAGGAGGCCGTCGGCGTCGGCGAGGGCCGCGGCGGCGAGCGTGTGCGCGGTCGGCTTGGGCGAAGCGACCCAGACGGCGGCGACACCCGCGACACGGGCGGTGACGGCGGTCATGAGCACGGACGATGGCAGCGGGAAGCGGCCGCCGGGTGCGTAGCAGCCCGCCGCCGACACAGGGACGAACGTGTGCCCGGCCTCGCCGCCGGCGATCGAGACCGTGAGGTCGCGCACGCTGGCTCGCTGGGATTGGGCGAACACGCGGATGCGTTCGGCGGTGCGCTCGAGCACAGCACGATCGGCTCGCGGGAGCGCGTCGAGCGCGCGGCGGAGATCCGCACGCGTGTGGATCGCGGGTGCGCCATCGGGAAGATCGCCGAATCGGCGCGCGAGCGCGAGGGCTGCGTCGTCGCCGCCGGTGGTGATCTGGTCCAGCAGCGCCTGCGTTTGTGTCATCGTCGCGGCGTCGACGGCGCAGCTGCGGCGGTCTTGGAGATCGCATGCGTTGATGATGCGGAGCAGTGGGGGGCTCATGCGGTGGTCTCGGGGCGGGGTTTGGCGTTGCCCGGTCGGCGTGAAACGCGGAGCGCGCGGGCATCGAGGATGCGGGCGACGTCGGCAAGACGCACGCCGCGCCGCTGCATCGCGACCATCGCGAAGTACAGCAGATCCGCGGCTTCCGCGGCGGTGTGGTCGGACGTCGCTGCGTCGGCGAGTTCGCCGGCTTCTTCGGTGAGTTTTGAGCGCAGCAGGTCGGCGTCGGCGAGAAGGCGCGTGGTGTACGAGCCGGGAGGTGCGCTCTGGGCGATGGTGTCCAGCCGCGCTTCGAGAGCCGTCAAGCCTCGGTCCGGGCCCCAGCACGTGCGTGTGGCCTTGTGGCAGAAGCCGCGCCCGCGCTGGCGGACGGTGAAGCGGATCGCGTCGCGGTCGCAGTCGAGGTCGACGCGGAGCAGGTCTTGCGTGTCGCCGGAGGAGTCGCCCTTGATCCACAAGCCGCGGGAGCGTGAGTGGTATACGCCGCGGCGTGTGCGCACGGCGGTGCGCAGGCTCTCGGCGCTCGAGTAGGCCAGACCGAGCGCGACACCAAGCTCGTCGGTCACGACCGTCGGCCACAGCTTGTCGGGGCGGTCGGATGTGAGCGGCGCGGCGATGGCGTCGGCGAGATCGATGCGTCCGGTGTAGAGGGCCATGCCGACTTGCGCGTCGGCGCCCATGGCGTCGAGGGCCGCGATGTCGTCGCACGTGGTGACGCCGCCGGCGATCGTGACGCGCGAGTCGCCGGCGGCTTCGACCAAGGCGGGGACGAGGTCGAGATTGGTGCCGGAGAGGCGGCCTTCGCGTTCGACGAAGGTGATCAGAAAGCCGCCGACGTAGGGACGAAGGCGACGGAGCCGATCGAGGATGGTCTCGCCGGTGCGTGTGCGCCAGCCTTCGACGACGACCTCGCCGTGATCGGCGTCGAGCGCGGCGATCAGACGTTCGCGCGGCAACTGCGACAAGAACTCTGGCGTTGCGGCGGTGCCGATGATGATGCTGCGAGCGCCGGAGTCGAGCCAGCGCGTCGCGGTAGCGATGTCGCGGATCCCGCCGCCGACACGGCACGGAGCGACCGAGAGGAGCGGTTCGATCAGCGCGGCGTTGCTGCCTTTGCCGAGCGCGGCGTCGAGGTCGATGACGGCGATGTCGCCGGCGAGCGCGAAACGCTGCGCGATGGGAAGCGGGTCGCCGGCGTCGAGCGCGTGGTCGCGGCCGCCGATGAGCTGAACGGTCTGGCCGCCCATGAGATCGATGGACGGGACGATCATCGACGCACCTCCACGCCGCAGGCGGCGAGTTCGGACTTGATGGATGAGACGGTGGTCACGCCGTCGTGGAAGATGCCCGCGGCGAGGACCGCGTCGGCCCCGGCTTCGATGGCCTGGCGCAGGTGATCGCTGGTCGCGGCTCCGCCGGAGGCGATGACGGGGATTGGAACGGCCCGCGCGACGGCGCGGATGAGAGCGAGGTCGTAGCCGCTGCGCGTCCCGTCGCGGTCCCAACTGGTGAGCAGGATCTCGCCCGCGCCGAGCTCGGCGCCCGCGGCGGCCCAGCGCACGGCGTCGAGGTCGGTGCGGTTCGTGCCCGAGCGCACGACAACGGTCCATGACGGAACAAGGCTGGTGGTGCGAGCCGCGTCGATCGCCAGCACGATGCACTGGACGCCGAAGCGGTCGGCGCAGCGGGCCAGCAGTTCGGGCGAGTGCACGGCGGCGGTGTTGATGCCGACTTTGTCGGCGCCGGCCGCGAGAAGGCGCTCGGCATCGTCGACAGAACGAACGCCGCCGCCGACGGTGAGGGGGATGCTCAGCACGGAGCGGACGGCGGCGACGACGCCGAGCGCGGATCGCCGCGCTTCGGGCGTTGCGGAAACATCGAGCAGCGTGATCTCGTCGGCGCCGGCGGCTTCGTAGGCGGCCGCGAGTTCGGCGGGGTCGCCGGAGTCACGCAGGTTCTGGAATCGCACGCCTTTGACGACCCGACCATCGCGAACGTCGAGGCATGGAATGACACGACGGGTCAGCATGCGACCTCCGGCGCAAGGCGTGCGGCGGCGAGCCAGCGCTGCAGCAGCGCGAGCCCGTCGCGCCCGGAGAGCTCGGGGTGAAACTGGCAGGCCATGAATGAGCCGCGTTCGACGGCGGCGACGAACGGGCCGGCGTGATCGGCGAGTGCGCCCGACCAGCCGTCGGGGAGTGCGGCGAGACGGTACGAGTTCGCGAAGTAGACGGACGTACCGCGCAGCAGCGTGCACCCGGCGGATGGCGTGATGGTGTTCCAGCCCATCTGCGGCACGCGGGCAGGGCCGTTGAAGCGCGTGTGGCGCCCGGGGATCACGCCCAAGCCGACATCGCCTGGCGACTCGTCGCTGCCATCGCACAAAAGCTGCATGCCGAGACAGATGCCCAGGAGCGGGCGATCGGTGCGCACGCGGTCGAGCAGGGCCTGATCGAGCCCGCGTTCACGCACGGCTCGGATTGCCGGGCCGAAGTGCCCCACGCCTGGAAGGACGACGGCGTCCGCGGTGGCGATGACTTCGGGCGCGTCGGTGACGACGGGCGGCACGCCGAGACGCGTGAAGGCTGTGATGACGGAGGCGAGGTTGGCGCACCCGGTGTTGATGATCGCGAGCGTGGGCATTCTCAAAGCACTCCCTTGGTGCTCGGAACATCTTCAGATGTGGTTCGAGCGATCGCCGCGCGGAGAGCGAGCGCGAGGGCCTTGAATGCGGCCTCGGCGCGGTGGTGGTCGTTCACGCCCTTTAGGACGTCGACGTGGATCGCCGCCCGGAGCGAGACGGCGAGCGATTGCAGCACGTGCGGGATGTTCTCGCACGAGAGCGTGCCGATGGACTCGCGGCGGAGGCCGAGGTCGATCGATGCGAACGGGCGACCGGAGAGATCGATGACCGCGCGGGCGAGGGCTTCGTCGAGTGGCGCGTAAGCGCTGCCGAAGCGGGCGAAGCCGCGGCGTTCGCCGAGCGCGCGATCGATCGCGGTACCGATGGCGAGCGCGCAGTCCTCGGCGACGTGGTGATCGTCGACGTGCAGGTCGCCGCTGCACGAGAGCGTGAGATCGAGGCCGGCGTGGCGGGCGAGCGCTGTAAGCAGGTGGTCGAAGAAGCCGATGCCGGTGCGGATGTCGGCAACACCGCGACCGTCGAGATTGACGGAAACGGAGATGGTGGTCTCGGCGGTGGAGCGAGACCACTCAGCCGTGCGTGCGGTCATTGGACATACTCCGGAGTTTCGAGGGGGAAGCGGTGGATGGTGAACGCTTTGCGGCCGAAGCAGCGAGCACACCGCGGAGCGCTTTGCAGAGACGTGTGAACGCAGGTCGCGAGCCCGGGCAGGAGATGCGCAGGCACCGTTCGAGGCCGCTGCCCGGGCGGTAGCGGCGCACGCCGATGCCGAGCGCGGCGAGTTCGGACCAGACATGGGCTGCATCGGCGAACTCAGCGAGGACAAAGTTGGCCTGCGAAGGCTGCGGCGAGGCCCCAAGTTGGATGAGCAATGCCGTCAAGCTGGTGCGTTCGGTGCGGACGCGGTCGCAGGAACGGCGCAGAGAGCCCGAGTCTCGCAGTGCAGCGCGGGCTGCGGCGAGGCTCGGGCCCGCGACGGGATATGGCGAGCCCATGGCGCGCATCGCGCGGATGACCGGCGCGGGACCGATGGCGTAGCCGACGCGGAGGCCGGCCAGGCCGTAGGCCTTCGAGAACGTGCGGATGATGACGGTGTTGTGCAACCCGGCGGCGATCGGCGTCAGATCCTCGTCCGCGAACTCGGTGTACGCAAGGTCGACGAGCACGAGTGCGCGGCCCGCGGCCTTTGAGAGTGCCAGAAGATCGCGACGGGTAGCGACGGCCCCAGTTGGGTTATTCGGCGACACCAGCGCGATCATGCCCGTGCGAGCGTCGATCGCGTCGGTGACGGCGCGGAGTGGGTACGGGCCCGTCCACGGAACTCGGATGATTGAAGCACCCGCCGCGGCGGCGGAGCGATCGATCATCTCGAACGTCGGGACCGGCAGCACGAGCGTGCGGCCGGGCTCGAGGGTTGCGCGGCATGCGCGGTCGATCGCATCGTCGCCCCCCGATGTGACGATGACGCGGTCGGGCGAGACGCCGAGCGACGCGGCCAGTTCGCGTTCAAGCGTTGTCGTGCTCGGGTAGCGGCGGCTGCGGTCGCCGGTGGGATCGGGCGACACACGCGGCGGGCGGCGTGTCAGCGGGCCCTCGTTTGCGTCCAAGTACAGATCGATCGGGCCCGGGAACGACGTGCCGGAGTACGGCTGAAGATCGCGAGCTCGGGCGGCGAGTTGTACGATGGGCGGTTCAGTTGGAAGCGCCGACGGCAGCGCGGGTGCCGCGCGGCGCTGTCTAGCTGACGCGGTTGGTGCGGCGGTGCGTGTCATGGGATGATCTGCGACAACTGGCTGACGACGATGTCGGTGCCGCCCTTGGCCTTGATCTCTGGAATGATGAACGGCAGGCGGTCGCGTGGCACGGCGGCCTTGACGGCGTAGCCCGCGTCGCCGTGCAGTGTTGAGATTGTCGGCTCTCGCATGCACGGGAGCACGGCGATCACGCTTTCGAGCGCCGCCCGCGAGACGTTGACTTCGAGCATCACGCGTCGGCGCGCTTCCAGGACGGAGCCGAGCAGGAGCGCGAGCTTCTCGATCGCGGCCCTTCGCACTGGGTCGCCCCACGCGGCGCGGCTGGCGTACAGGCGCGTCGACGAGATCATGAGCTCATCGAACACGATCAGGCCGTTGGCCTTGAGCGTGTCGCCGGTGGCGGCGATGTCGACGATCGCGTCCGCGTCCTCGGGCGGGAAGACCTCGGTGGCGCCGTAAGAGCGCACGAACTTGGCCTGGATGCCGCGGGCGCGGATCCAGTCGCGCGTGATGCGTTCGTATTCGGACGCGATAACGAGCGGTCGATCGGGCAGGCGGCCGTTCACCAACAGGTCGGTCGGCGCCGCCGCGACAAGGCGGACCGCGTCGAGCCCGGTGTCGAGCACTTCAACGAGGTCAACGCCGAGTTCCTTGACCCAGTCCGCGCCGGCGAAGCCAACGTCGCGCGACGACGCGGCCAGCATCTCGACCACGTTCTGCGGCTTGAGAATCTTGGCGCGGATGCCGGGGAGCGAGACGGATGGACGGTACCCGCGGCTGCCGCTGCGCACGTGGATGCCCGCGCCGGCGAGAAGCGCGAATACGCCCTCCTGCATGCGGCCTTTCGGCAGTGCGAGTTCGAGCGGACGGGCGTTGGCGACGGGGGACTGGTCTGGCATGGTTGAGTGTCCATGCCGGCCTGCGTCCGACGTGCGTTGTCCAAAAGGACACGACGCCGGCACGAGGCCGGCGTCGATGGGTTGCGAGTCAGATCAAAGCGACCTCAGCGCACCATCACCCGGCCATGCTCGTGGCATGATGATGATGGTGATGCTGGGCGGGTGCGAAGAACATCTCTTACAGTATAGCGACGCCGCAGCCGTAGGCAAGCGCCGCGGCGGTACTCGGCTGCGGGGCATTGAGCGGTTATCTGGAACGTTTCGCGACCACGCGCTTCAATGCGGCCGCGATCTCGCCATTCGTGGGTTGCTGGGCGGAGAGTTCGCGGAGGGTGCGCTCGCTCTCCTGGAATGCCTCACGAGCGCGAGCCACCGCGTCCGATGCGGTGCTTGTGGCGAGTTCAACGTCGCCTTGAACTTCGCGTGCCAACGCGAACTCGAGCATGTGATCCGCCGCGTGCGAGTCGATGGTCAACGCAGCGGCCGCCGAGGTTACGGAGAGCGTGGCCATCGTCATGGTTTCGGCGGGGTCGGGCGGATCGTGTCGCAGCAGCACGCGAGCACGGAGGCGGGCGGCGGTAGCGAGCTCCATCGCCAGTCGAGCGTCGGCAGGATCGCTGCGAGCAAGGTCTTGGAGCGTGCGAACGCTGCTTTGGATCGCTGTTAGCAGTTCGTTACTGTCTGCGGTCGGTCGATCGAGCAACACGCCGACGAACTTGTACTGCGTTCGGGCTAAGTCGTTCAGGGCGCGGGTGCTTGCATCGGCGTCGGTGCGGCGGGCGAGCGATGTGCGGATCGCCAGAACCTGACGGGCAAGCTCCTCGGCCGCCGGCCAGTCCTCCCGCCGTAGGGCGAGCTGCATCATCCGGTCCAGACCGTTGGTGTACTCGCGGGCGGCGTTGGCGTCGGTGCTGTTCTGCTCATAGCGCGTTCGCCGGATCTGCAGTGAGCGTGTGAAGTGCTTCTCGGCGTCATCGATCGTGCCGTTCTCCAGCGAGATGTCGCCGCGAAGCTGGTGCGACGTCGCCAGCACACGCGCGAGCCCGGCGTCGTCGCCGCCGGCTTCGGCAATGGCGATGGCGCGATCGGCATCCTCCGTTGCGGCAGGCACGTTGCTCATGCGCATGAAGAGATTCGCGGATTCGAGGAGCGCGGCGACATACTCGCGCCGGAATGTGATGTCTGCGGGGCTGGCCTGGTGCAGCTCCGCGCGCAGTTTCAGCCCTCTTGTGAGGAGATCCCGCGCGGTGTCCACCGCCCCACCGCGCGCCCCGCGAACTCCTGCGAGATCACGGGCAATGTTGACATACCCGCGCGCGAGCTCCTGCTTCAACGCGGCATCGTCCGGAAACTCCGAATGCAGTTCGTCGAGAAGTTTGAGCGCTGTCTCCGACAGCAGCAGCAGCGACTCCGTCTGCCCCTTCCGCTTCTCGACTCGGCTCCGAAGGTCCTGCAAGAAGCGTTCGGCGAGCGCTCGGACCTGGGCCAAGCGCTGATCCGCCGCTTGGCGCTGCGCGGCTTCGGCGACGCGCGCGGCCTGCTCCCCGCGCCACGCGACCGCCGCCAGCGCGCCCCCGGCGACAACGCCCACGAGCCCGAGCGTCGCCGCGATGACCGCGACGCGGTTGCGGCTGACGAACTTGCTG
>CAZTQN010000013.1:0-87648 GCA_964615765.1 uncultured Phycisphaeraceae bacterium | reverse complement strand
GACCACTGGGCGATCGGCACCAAGCGCGTCGGCGGGGCCGAGGGCACCTGGCGCGACGCGGAAGACGGCGAGCTCGGGCGTAACGCCATCAGCCAGGGCAGCGTCGACGCGACCGTCGGGATCAACCTCAGCGTGCCCGCCGCGGGCGAGACGCACGCCGTCATCTGGATGGCCTGCGGCGAGAGCTACGAACGCGTGCGCGAGCTCAACCGCGTCATCCAAACCAAGGGCGTTGACAAGCTCGCCATCCGCACCGAGGCGTACTGGCGCCTGTGGCTGCGGAAGGAGACGGCGGACACCGCGGTGCTGCCCGCGTCCGTGCGCGACCTGTTCTCGCGCAGCCAGTTGATCCTGCGGACCAACGTCGACAACCGCGGCGCGATCATCGCGGCGACGGACAGCGACATCAGCCACTTCGCGGGCGACCACTACGCATACTGCTGGCCGCGTGACGGCGCGCTGGTGGCCCAGGCGCTGATCCTGACGGGTCAGAGCGAGCTGAGCCGAAACTTCTTCCGCTACTGCTCGCGCGTGATCAACAAGAACGGGTACTTCCTGCACAAGTACACGCCGCAGGGGCACCTGGCGAGTTCGTGGCACCCGTGGGTGCTTCAGGGCAAGCAGGTGCTGCCGATCCAGCAGGACGAGACGGCGCTGGTGCTGTGGGCGCTGCGCCTGCACTTCGAGACCTTCCGCGACGTCGAGTTCGTCAAGCCGCTGTACAACCCGCTGGTGGCCCAGCCGGCGGCGTGGATGATGAAGCACGTCGACTCCAACGGCCTGCCGCGGAGCAGTTGGGATTTGTGGGAGGAGCGGCGCGGCGTGCACACGTTCACGGTGGCGGCGACGGTCGGCGCGCTCGGCGCGGCGGCGGCGTTCGCGCGCGACTTCGGCGACGTCGAGCGCGCCGAAGAGATGCAGGCGGCCGCCGATCGCATGCGCGACGCGATGGTCACCCACCTCTGGCACCCGGAGCACAACCGCTTCGCACGGATGGCGACGCCGATCGACGACGCGGGCGGGACGCCCGACGCGCGCGGGGCCGCCAAGACGCCGGAAAAGCCGATGATCGTCGGCAACAAGCCGGGCGACGGCCCGCCGCCCAAGGTCGGCGCGTACCGCCTCGACATGACGCGCGACAGCGCCAACTACGCCCTGTGGGCCTTCGGCGCGCTCCGCCCCGGCAACCCGATGGTGATGGCCGAGATGAAGTCGCTGCGCGACCGCCTGTGGGTCAAGACCGACGTCGGCGGGTGCGCCCGCTACGAGCGCGACTACTACCACATGGTCGAACGCGACGACATCGACAAGGTCCCCGGCAACCCGTGGATCATCTGCACCCTGTGGCACGCGCAGCACATCATCGCGCTGGCCCGCACGCCGGAAGAACTGCGCGAGGCGCTCCCGATCCTCGAATGGACCGCGGCCCGGGCCCACACTTCGGGCGTGCTCGCCGAGCAGTACCACCCGTACACCGGCGCGCCCATCAGCGTGAGCCCGCTGACATGGAGCCACGCGACGGTGGTGACGGCGGTGGTCGAGTACCTCCGCAAGCACGAGAAACTGGTCGCGGAAGCCAACTCGCCGGGCGTGTTCGAGGATCTTGGGGTGGCGTGACGCGCGTAAAGTTGGCCATGCCCAAGAAGCTCACGCGTCAACGGCCTTCGCGAAGCACTGCCGCGCCAGGCGTCGAAACCTTTGAGGTGCCTCGGGCGCTCCGCGGCTTTGTTCGCGCTCGCGTCAAGAGCGGGGGCTTTGACAGCGTCGCCGACTACCTGCGCCATGTCGTGGAAGAGGACAAGCGGGCCGTGCTCGCGGCCCGGCGTCACATCAACCGTCTCATTCGCGAAGGCGAGCAGTCCGGCCCGCCTCTTCCTATGGATGCCGACTACTGGGCCCGCAAACTCGCGAGCAACCATGCGCGTCCGCCCCGAGCGCGGCGGGTCGGATGAAATACCGCGCGGAAATCTCGCCGGCGGCGGACGCCGATGTTGAGGAGATTCGCGTTTACCTTCTGCAACGAAGCCCCAAGGCGGCGGACGGTTTCATTCTCGGCCTTCGAAACACTGTTGAGTTCCTAAAGCGCATGCCCCATGCCGGACGCCCGTGGCACCATGGAGAGCCGGGCATGAAGGCGTACCGAAGCATCACTGTGGACGGTTTCCGGTGGTATGTCGTGCTGTACGTTGCCGAGCGGAGAACAGTCACGATCATGCGTGTGTTGCACGGCGCTCGCGATATCGAGGCGATCCTGGTTGCCGGGGATCCTTCAAACTGATCCCGCTTTGTGCCGGGTTGCCCTGATCGGCATCACGATCCCCGACCGGTCGTGCCGTGCAGCGCCAGCGCCGCCTTCACACTCCCCCCCGCCCGATCCAGCAGGTCCAGCGCCGCATCCCGCGGCGTGCCCGTCAGGGCCATGACGATCCGGGTCGCGCGGTCGCGCAGTTTGCTGTTGGTCGCGCGCAGGTCGATCATCAGGTTCTCGTACACCCGCCCGGTCTGCACCATCAGTGTCGTCGAGATGATGTTCAGCGCCATCTTCGTCGCGCTGCCGGCCTTCATGCGCGTCGAGCCCGTCAGCACTTCCGGGCCGGTCGCGAGCGTGATGAGGTGATCGCAGTCCGCCGGTCGCGGCACCGGGGCGCAGGTCATGAGCCCCGTCAGCGGAGCCGCCGCGGCTTTCGCGATCGTCAGCGCGCCGAGGACGTACGGCGTGGTCCCGCCGGCCGCGATGCCCAGCACGGCGTCGTCGGACGTCAGCGCCAGCGCCGCGAGTTCCGACGCGGCCCCGCGCGGGTCATCTTCCTTGCCCTCGCTCGAGCGGCGCAGGGCCGAGTCGCCGCCCGCGATGATGCCGACGACGCGGCCGGGATCGGTATGAAACGTCGGCGGGCACTCGCTCGCATCGAGCACGCCCAGGCGTCCGGACGTGCCCGCGCCGAGGTAGATCAGCCGCCCGCCGCGTGCGAACCGCGGCACCAGGTCGGTGATGAACGCCGTCAGCGCCGGCGTCGCGTCGCGCACGGCGTCGATGACCGTCTGGTCCTCGCGGTTGATGAGTTCCACGCACTCGCGCACCGACATCGCGTGCAGACCCATCGACCGCGGGTTGCGCTGCTCGGTCAGAATGTGCGAGCGGTCCGGAAGCATGCGGGTCGTTCCGTGAGTGCGCGAGGCGGTCGTTTCACTTCACCCGGGGCGCACGCAGCGCACCAGCGGCACGGTCGCCATCGTGTGCAGGCCCGGCGACGCCGCCTTGAGCGCCGGCACCGCGTTGAGCGTGATCGCGCTGGTCGCGACGTCCCCGTGCACGCCGCCCTTGATGATGAGGTCGATCGGCGGGTCGCTGTCGAGGTGCACGCGGTCGTGCGGGTCGGCCTGGCCGATGGCGGCCTGGAACTCCAGTTGGATGACGGGCGCATCCTCGCGCCGCGCCCCGCGGGCCCAACCGCGTGCGACCTGGCGCACACCCGCCGCCGTGCCGACGGGGATGCGTCCGAGGGCGCACTCCAGCGGGCGCGTCGCCTTGACGGGCTCAATGGTTTCGTCCCAGTCGGCGACGTTCAGCCCGAGGTAATGCGCGACAAAGTGCAGGCTCTCGCCGAGCCCGACGTGGCGCAGTGTGCCCTCGCGCACCTTGCGGGCGAAGGCCTCGTCATCGAGCCCGGCGCCGATTTTCTGCTGGAACGGCACGCGCCGCGTGGTGGCGTCCTGGATGCGGTAGATGCGGGCGCTGCGGATGTCGCGGCACACCGCCGTCGCCGCCACCGGCAAAGTGTCCATCAGAAAGCCGGGATTGACGCCCGTGCCGAGCACGCGGGCGCCGGAGCGCACGCACGCGGCGTGCAGTTCTTCCGCCAGGGCCGCGTGCCGCAGGCGCGGGAACAGAAGCTCCTCGCACGTCGAAACGATCGGCAGCCCCAGCGCGATGAGCGACCGCAGCGACGGGGCGCAGCGGGCCAGGTCGCTCGAGGTGGTGAGGATCGCCGCGTCGTAGCGCGATGCGTCGGTGATCTGTTCGAGCGACGCGCGGACGATGACCTGGTCGCCGCCGGCGCCCGCCGTCTCGGGCACGACGGCGCTCAAGGGTTTGCCGGCGATGGCGGGATCGATGTCGACGGCGTCAACGATGGTGGCGATGCGGCGTTTGGCGGCGTCGGCCGCGATCAACCGACCCAGCGGACCCAGACCGACATGAAGCAGTCGAAGCATGATGGCGCGTTCCCCGGTGCGCCCGCGGGCGCGGATCGCGCATCGCCCCGGGCGGACGCTAGTGTACGAGCAGGTATGACCACCGCCAGCCCCATCGTCACGCCCGGCACGACGCGCACGCCCGCGCCGTCGCGGCTGGCCCCGCTCGCCGCGTTCGCACTCGTGGCCTTCACCGCCATCCCGACGCTCGCCGCCCAGCCCGACGGTGTGCCGACTCCCGCGCCGACCACGGCACCAACCACCGCGCCGTCGCGCCCGATCACGGTCGATGAGCCGCGGGCCCGGTACAACGCGCTGGTGCTGGGGCTGCGCGAGCGCGTCCGCTCGCCGGGGATGACCGACGAACTGCTCGCCGACGCCGCGCGATCGTTCATCGCCGAGTCGCGGGCCCTGCCGGGCGGCATCGCGTTCCTGGGCGAAGTCGCGCGGCTGCACGCGGGCATCGAGCGCGTGCTCGCGGGCGAAACCGCGGGTGTCGACGACCTGGGCCAGTCCGGCCCGGCGCTCACGGGTATCTGGCGCGTGGCGCAGACAACGCCGAACCCCAGCCCCGCCGCCCAGCGGGTGAGGGGGGCCGTCGGGGCGAGCACGGCTCCGCTGCTGGCCCGCTTCGAGCCGGTCGCGCCCGGCAGTCGCGCGACGGCCCTGGAGTTCGAGCGCGTGCCGGTGTCAGACCAAGGCGGCGAGACGCGGGCGATCTATGTGCTGCGCCGCCCGATGACGGTGCGCGAGGCGATCGGCGCGGTCCGGGCCCAGTACGCCGAGCCGGAACTGCGCCGGCTGATGCCGCCCGTGCCGCCCGCGTTTGACGCGCGGCAGGGTCCGTGGACATGGTCTTGGAGCCAGCCGGGCGACGCCGACCGGGCCATGCTTGAGCCGGCCGGCCCCGGCAGTGCGGATCAGGGCATCCAGCACATCCCGCCGTCGGTCGCGCTGCTGCTCGCCGCGGCGGTCGGCGGTCGCCTGCCGACCAGCGCGGAGTGGGGGGCCATCGAGCAAGCCCGCGCAACGCCGACACAGGGGCCGCAATCCGTATTCCTGCTCGACGGCGTCCCGCCCGCCGACGGGCCCGAACCGCGGGCCGAGTCCATTCTGAAGATGATCGACCAGCACGGCCAAGGCCTGGGGGTTGGTCGATTTGGCCCCGGCGGCGCGGCCGCGCTCCCCGCGGAACGGCGCGACGCCGGCAACGCCGACATCGGCGTCCTGCCCGTCTTCGACGCGCCCTTGGCGGGCGAAGGTTCGGTCGCCACGGGCCCACGCCGCGGCGGCACCATCCGGACGCGCCTGTCGGCCCTGCTCGACCCCCCGCCCTTGCTTCGGGTCCGGTAACACCGCGGCTGGCACCCCCCCTCGGCCCCGGTGAGTCGGGCACCACGGGAGGGGTCCGATCGGGTATCGTTGCCCCCGACCGGCGCTGGTGTCGAGAGCGATAACCGGCATTGGCGGCGACAGACCGATAATGGATCGCACCCGGATGGTGCCCAGGTGGTGGGGTCGAGCGGAGGCGGCATGACGGACGCGCGTGCACAAGGAGGATGGCGGATGGTGTCGAAGCCCGTGATCGCGGCGGCCGCGATCGCCGCGCTGGTCGCGGCGGCGGGGCAGGCCCATGCGCAGATCCAGCGGGCCGAGCCCGGTCGCGCCGAGCGCGGGCAGCCGGAGATCGGCCGCCCCGAGTTCACGCCGCCCGACCCGAACCGCGACGCGGGCACGGCGGAAGCGGACGACGAAACCCCGCGCATCACCGTCAGCCGCCTGCGCGTGCGCTACGAGCAGGACCACCCCGAACTGCCCTCGATCGATGACCTGATGCAGGCCGAGGTCGCGCTCGGGCGCGTCGCCGAGGGGTACGTCGCCCCCTCGCCCGGGCTCGAGATCGAGATGTTCCCGCTGGAGGACATCGGGCTGCGTCCCAAGTCCAAGTTCACGTCCCGCGCGCTGGAAGAGATCGCCAAGGCCGTCGTCCGACGCATGAACGAGCTGGGCGTGGTCGGCGTGCGCATCGTGCCGCTGCGCACGGAGTTTGGCGAGCCGGGCGAGACCGACCCGGCGTGGGGGCGCGACCTCCGTCGCGGGCAGACGCAGCTCACGCTGCTGGTGCAGGTCGCGCGGATCGAGGCGGTCCGCACGCTGGCCTTCGGCGAGCGCTTGCCGGAAGACCAGCGCATCGACTCGCCCAAGCACGACCGCATCGCCGAGCTCTCGCCGGTGCAGGCGTTTGAAGAGGACGACCCCGAGCGCACCGACGTCATCAGCAAGCAGTTGATCGACGACTACGTCTTCCGCCTCAACCGGCACCCGGGACGGCGGGTCGATACCGCCATCTCGCCGGGCCAAGGCGAACGCGGCGTCACGCTGGACTATCTCGTCAGCGAGATCAAGCCGTGGTATGTGTACTTCCAGGTCTCCAACACCGGCACGCGGCAGACCGAGGAGTGGCGCGAGCGGTTCGGCTTCGTGCACAACCAGCTCACCTCGTCCGACGACATCCTGTCGCTGGACTACCTCACCGCGAGCTTCGACAAGACGCACGCCTTCGCCGGCTCGTACGAGCGCCCGCTCTGGGGTGATTGGCTCCGCGGGCGGATCTACGGCAACTGGAGCGAGTTCCGCGCCTCCGACGTCGGGGCCCAAGGGCAGGACTTCGAGGGCGAGAGCTACACCGCCGGCGGTGAACTCACCGCCAACATCTATCAGCACCGCGACTGGTTCGTCGACGCGATCGGCGGCGTCCGCTTCTTCGGCGTGGAAACGACCAACCCGACGCTGACGACCCAGACCGCCGAGGCCGACTTCCTCATCCCCAACGTCGCCGTGCGCCTCGAGCGCCGCGGCGAGACCGCCACCACCGACGCGCGGCTGGGGTTCGAGTTCAACGCCTCCGACGCCGTCGATACCGACGTCAGCAACTTCAGCGGCCGACGCAACGACGACTTCACCCTGTTCGTGTGGGATCTCTACCAGTCCTTCTACCTCGAACCCCTGATCATGGGGGATCGCTTCGGCGACCCGAACGCGGGCGGCACGCTGGCGCACGAGATCGCCGTCTCGACGCGCGGGCAGTACGCGTTCGATTCGCGGCTGATTCCGAACCTGCAGCAGGTGGCGGGCGGGTTGTACACGGTGCGTGGTTATCCCGAGTCTGCGGTGGCGGGGGACACGGTCGCGCTGGGGTCGGTCGAGTACCGGCTGCACCTGCCGCAGGCGCTCGGGATTGACCCCACGCCGGGGATGCTGTTCGGTCAGCCGTTCCGGTGGCAGCCGAGCCAGGCGTACGGCCGGGCGGATTGGGACCTGGTGCTGAAAGCGTTCTTGGACGTGGGTCGGGCGGAGAACAGCGACCGGCTTGCGGGCGAACAGAACGAGACGCTTGTGGGGACGGGGGTTGGGGTCGATCTGGTGTTCAAGCGGAACCTGACGCTCCGGCTGGACTGGGGCGTGGCGCTCGAGGAGATTCGGACGCCGGGCTTGAACGTGAAGGACGGGTCGAGCCGGGTGCACTTCGTGGCGACGATTTTGTTCTGACCCACGGCGGCCGACGGTGTTGGGGTGGGGTCGAGTTCTGGACGGTCGGACAGGCAGTTTTTTACCCCGCGCGGCCCCACGAAGGGGCCCGCGTTGGGAATCGGGAGCGCGTCATGTCGACGGGCGTTGAGAAGCGGCCGATGTCTCGGGGCGGGGTCATCGGGCTCGGGCTGGGCCGGTTCGTCTACGTCGGGGGCGGGGTTCGGCTGGCGGTGACGGCGTGGGCCGGCGTGCTGGCGCTGACGCCCGCCGCCCTCGCCGGGCCCGAGGGGGCACGCGTCGTCGCGGGCGAAGCGACCATCCGGCAGAACGGCAACCGCACGGTCATCCGGGCGGCGGACCGCACGATCATCGACTACTCCCGCTTCGACATCGCCAAGGGCGAGGTCGTGCGGTTCGTGCAGCCCAGCGCGCAGGCCCGCGTGCTGAACCGGATCGACTCGGCCGACCCGACGCGCATCGACGGGACGCTCCGCGCCAACGGCGCGGTGTACTTCCTGAACCCGGCGGGCGTGGTGTTCGGGCCGGACTCGGTGGTGAACGTCAACCAGCTCTACGCCGCGGCCGGGCAGATGAGCAACCGCGACTTCCTGGACGGGACCAACCGCTTCACGGGCTTGACGGGCGCCGTCGAGAATCATGGGCGCATCGAGGCCGGCGTCGCCGCCCTCGTCGGGGCCAACGTCGCCAACACCGGCTCGATCGTCACCGACAAGGCCGGGGCGGCGGGCGTGGTCGCGATGGTCGCGGGCGACCAGGTCGTGCTGAGCAAGCACGGCGAACCGATGAGCGTCCGCGTCTCGCCCGACAACGCGCAGCTGCTCGACCCGGCCCGCCCGGGTGTTGAGAACACCGGCACCGTCCGCTCAATGGGCGGACGCGTGCGCGTTGTCGCGGGCGACATGTACAGCCTGGCGATCCGCGATCGCGGGACGACCACGGCGGGCGATGTCAAGATGCAGGCCCGCGGGAACGGGCGCGTCGAACTCGCCGGCACCATCAGCACGCGCAACCAGGCCGGCACGCCCGAGGCCCGCACCGGCGGGCGCGTCGAGATCACCGGCAAGGACGTCGCCCTGCGCGGCGCGACCATCGACGCCTCCGGCAACGCGGGCGGCGGGACGGTGCTCATCGGCGGGGGCGTGCAGGGTCGCGGCACGAGCCAGACGGCCCAGACTGCGCTGATCGACGCTGACGCCGTCGTCCGCGCCGACGCCATCGGGCTCGGCAAGGGTGGCACTGTTGTTGTTTGGTCCGACCGGCACACCGGGGTGTACGGCGACCTCTCGGCCCGCGGCGGCGCCAAGGGTGGCGACGGCGGGTTCGTCGAAACCTCCGGCAAGTGGACGCTCGACCTCCGCGGCGCGAAGGTCGACGCCAGCGCCGCCGACGGGCGGGCCGGCACCTGGCTGCTCGACCCGTTCAACGTGCGCATCACCGCGGCGGGTGCCGGCGTGGATGATCTGATGGGCGACACGTACACGCCCACCGGCAACGACGCCCAGGTCTCCGCCGACAGCATCTCCACCGCGCTCAGCACCGGCGCCAGCGGGACCAACGTCACGATCACCACGGGCCTGGCCGGCTCCGCCGGGACGCAGGACGGCGACCTGATCGTCGACGCGCCGATCACCAAGAACTCGGCGACCTCGGCGACGCTCACGCTCGAAGCCGCCCGCAACATCAACGTCAACCAGGCGATCTCCAGCACCGGCGGGGGCCAGCTGAACGTCACGCTCACCAGCGAGAACGGCGCCGTCAGCGTCGACGCGCCGGTCCAGACCACCGGCGGCTCGTTCAGCGCCTCGGGCAACTCGTTCGCCAGCACGACGTCGATCACGACCTCGGGCGGAACGGCGAACGTCGCCGTCACCGGCGCGGCGACCGTCGGCGGGAACATCGACGCCGGCGCCGGGCTCGTCAACATCGACTCGGGCTCGACGGCGACCATCTCGGCGAGCGTCAGCGGGAACGGCGGGGTCAACATCAGCGGCACGGGCCTGGTCGACATCCGCGACGCAGTCTCGAGCAGCGGACGCGTCGTGATCACCGGCAACGACCTGGACATCGGCTCGACCGGCTCGGTCACGGGGACGAGCGCGGTGGTGGTGCAGCCCGCCGAGGACGCCACCGGCATCCTGCTCAACAGCCCCGGCGGCGGCGCGCTGTCGATCTCGAACGCGGAACTCGGGCGCATCAGCACCGGCGGCGTGCTCACCATCGGCGGGCTCAACGCCACCGGGGCCATCGTCATCGGCGGGCTCGGCGAGATCGACCTCTCGGCCCGCTCGTTCGACGTGGCCATCCGCGGGGGCGAGATGGTCTTCTCCTCCGACTCCGGGGCCGGTGGGATCACCATCCGCGACGACGGGCGGCTCACGCTCCTCTCCCGCGCGTCGATCGTCAGCGCCGCGCGGAACGCGCCGGACGTCACCATCGGCGGCTCGATCAACACCACCGGCGGGCTGCTCGTCCGCGGGCAGACGGGCGTCACCCTCCGCACCGACGTCGCCCGCATCAGCGGGCGGGCCGAGTCCGGCGACATCACGATCACCAACACCGGCGGCGCCGGCAGCGCGCTGGAGATCGTCGATCTTTCCTTCGTCGACCCGATCGTCAGCAGCATCACGATCAACAACGAAGGCCTGCGCACCGGGCAGACGCGGACCATCGTCCTCAACACCGACGGCGCGCTGGTCATGACCAGCACCATCGGGGCGCCGCGCGGCACGGTGAACGTCACCGCCGACGGCAACATCTTCGTCCTCGCCGGCTCGGCCCCCAGCATCACCGCCGACACGCTCACGATCACCAGCACCAACGGGCTGATCGGCGTGGGCGGACCGCTGCGGACGGCGGTCGGCTCGCTCGTGACGCCGGGCACGCTGATCGCCTCCGCCGAGGGCGCGATCGACATCGACAACTCCAGCGCCATGGCCCCGCTCGGGTCGGTCGCGCTGACGATCGACACGGACCAGCAGGCCCGGCTGGTGAACGCGGGCGAGATCACGAGTTCCGGCCTCACGCCGTGGACGGCCGGGAGCTTCGACATCCGCACTACCGTCGGCGGGATTACGCTGCGCGAGGATGTGACGGCCCGGAGCGGGAACGTCGACCTCCGCGCCGTCAGCACCGTCAGCGTGCAGACCGACGCCGCCGTCAGCGCCCCGGCGGGCGCTGTCAACTTCACCGCGGGCGACCTCGAGCTCGCCGGGTCGGTCGCCGGGCTGATTGTGCGTATCAACAACGACGCGGCCGACGGCTCCATCGGCCTGGGCGGCGCGACGGGCAACATCTCGCTCTCAAACGCCGAGCTCAACCGCTTCGACACGCCGGAACTGGAGATCGGCGGGTCGAACACGCGGCAGGTCACGGTCGCGGGCGTCACGCTCACGGGCGAGGACGCGCCGGACCTTGTCCGCCTGGCCCCGGGCTCCGGCTCGGGCATCGTGTTCTTCAACGGGCCCGCGTCGAGCTTCCGCACCGCCGAGATCCTCGGGCGGGCCGGCGTGACGCTCGAGAGCAACGTGACGACCACCGTCGGGCGGCTGTTCATCGACGGCGACGCGGACGACACCGCCGCCCCTGTAGGCACCGGGCTGGGCGACCGCCTGACCATCGGCCCGGGCGTCACGCTCGACGCGGCGACGGAGCTCACGCTCAAGTCGCTCACGGGCGACATCACCGGCGCCGGGGCCGTCACGCTCCGCGGGGCCGACGGCGTGACCATCCGAGATTCGTACACCAACACCGCCGGCGACACGACCATCAACGCCGACACCAACGCGACCGGCCCCGGGCTGTTCACGACCGCGAGCGGGGCGAACATCACCGTCGGCGCGACGGGGTCCGGGCGCGCGGTCCGCGTCACGGCGGCCGACGTCAGCCTGGGTGGGAACCTGACGGCGGTTGACGGCGAGGTCGCGCTGACACGCTCCACCCGCGGCGAGATCTGGCTGGGCGACCCCACCGGTGCCCCCGCCGGCGCCTTCGTGCTCGAACAGCCCGAACTGGCCCGCATTGAGGCCCGCACGGCGACCTTCGGCGGCACGACCGCCTCGCTGATCACCGTCAACGGTCTGATCAACAACAGCGCCGGGCAGACGGACGCCGACCGGATGCGCGTCACCGGGTCGATCGTGCTGCGCACCGACGATCTCGCCGTCACGCCCGCGGGGCTGACGGGCGGGCAGGCGGGCGTCACCATCGCGCGGGCCAGCGCCGGCACCGTCGGGCTGGGGACGGCGACGGGCGACCTGACCATCGACGCCGGCGAGATCGCCCGCATCACCGCGACGGGGCTGCGCGTCAGCAACCTGGACACCGCCGCGACGCCCGACAACACCGGGCGCACGATCACCGTGCAGGACGTCGACGAGTCGCTGTTCACCACCGTCGGCGGGAACGTGACGTTCGAAGCGGGCGGGCTGTTGTCGCTGATCGATACGGGCGGCGGTGGGGGGGGTGGGGCGGGGCGGTTCCGCTTCACCTCGCTCGGCGCGCTCTCCAACACGGGCGTCGAGGTTCGCGCCAATCTCACGACCACCACGGGCGACCTGACGATCAACGCCGACCTGGACAACTCCGGCGGGACGGACGACCGCGTCCGATTCTTCAGCGGGCGCAGCGCCGTCAGCGGGCGTGATCTGATCATCGACGGCGCCACCGGCGACAGCGAAGGCCCGCTGACGCTGACCGCCGCGCGGGACGTGGCGATCCGCAGCAACTTCCTGGTCAACGGCGACCTGACCGTCCGTGCCGACAGCGACGCGAACGGCGCCGGCACGTTCGAGATCGGCGTCGGCAACACCGTCCGCAGCGACAGCAACAACATCGCGATCACGGCGGCCGACATCCGCTTCGGCGCTTCGTCCAGCGCCGCGAACGCGGTGAGCCTCAACGCAGGCGGCGGGCGCGTCAGCATCGAACGGACGACGCGCGGGACGATCTCCCTCGGCTCGTTCGACCAGGCGGCCACGGCGGCCTCGGCGTCGGACCCGATGACGATCTCCAACGACGAACTCGGGCGGATCATCGCGACGGGGCTGACGCTCGGTGGCGAGAACACCAGTCTGGTGCGCGTCGAGGGCGTGACCGACGCCGCGTCCAACCGCATCGCCGGCACCACCGTGCTCCGCGCGCTGGGCCCGACGGGCAACATCAACTTCGACAACACCGCCTCCACGTTCAACGCCCTGCGGGCCGAGGCCAGCAGCGCCGTCAACGTCAACCGGGCCCTGACGGCGGACACGGGCGGCGTGGTGCTCGACGGCGGGGCCGGCACCGCGGAGTTCGGCGACGGGCTGGTCAACATCGGGGCCAACGTCTCGGGCGGGGGCCAGGTGCGTGTGCGCTCGGCCGCCGTGCTCACCGGGCAGGACATCGCCGTCCGCGGCAACAGCGTCCGGTTTGATTCGACGATCGATTCCGACACCGCCGCGGCTCGTGCGCTCACGGTCGACTCGGCGGGCAACGGGCAGACGGTCTTCGCGGGCAACATCGGCTCCACGCGCCGCCTGGCCAGCCTTCGCACCAACGCCGACGGCTCGGTGCGCATCGGCGGGGACGTGCTCGCCTCGACCGAGATCACCTTCAACGACGACGCCGTCATCACCGCGGCGAGCCCGACGATCGAGACCACCGGGGGCACGGGCGTGACCTTCGGCGACCGGGCCACGGTGCGCGGGCGCGTGCAGGCCGTCGGCCCGAGCGGGCAGGTCCGCTTCCTGGGCGGGACGGAACTCTCGGGCAACCTGGTCGTCAACGCGATCGGCGGCGGGGACGTGACGTTCGCCCAGCGCGTCTTCGCGCAGGACGGGCGGTTCAACCTGTCCGCGAACGTGACCGCCAGCAGCGACGCGCCGACCGCCGCGGGCCAGTTGCCGCCGCGCATCCCGACCATCCGCTTCGGCGGAGACGTCGGGACCGACCTGCAGGGCCGCTCGGCCCGTCTGGGCACCGTGCGTCTGAACGCCGACGCCGGTCGCGTTACGGTCCCGCGTCAGGCCACCATCGGCACGACGACGACGGCTTCCTCCGGGCTGGCGTTCAACCTCTCGGGCGACTTCATCGTCGGGCAGAACGAGAAGATCAGCGTCGTCGGCCCGCTGACTATCAACGCGAACAAGATCACCGTCGGCGATATTTCCGCCTCCGGCGATGTCACGCTCACGGCCCGCAGCAACGCGGCCGACGCGATCACCATCCTGCGGCGCGAGCGCCAGCGCCTGCTGCGCGTGAACTTCAACCCGTCATCGACCGCGGATCAGCAGACCTTGGCGAGCAATCTGCTTCTGGATGACGGGACGGACATCATCTCGACGTTCGGGCGGGTGACGTTCTCCGACCGTCCCCGTCTGGCGGGGGCGGGGCCCACGCCGCGGATCGGCACCGGCGCCGGCGAAGTCGGCGGGGATCCGTCGGTGTACGCGGGCCTGCTGATCCGCGAGTTCCAGGTGGGCGAGACCGTCCCCGCGGCCCGGGCCGGCGAGGTGCTCCGTAACGGCGAGCGGCTGCTGGACCTGACGCCCACCGGCTCGAGCACGGCGAGCTACGCGACGGTGCTCGCCGAGATCCCGCCGGATCAGACCGCGCCGACGGTCGCGCCGGTGGATCCGGCTGTCGGCGATCTGGCCGTCGCGGTGCTGAGCGACCTGGGCGTCACAACGCGCGGCGCGACGCGGCAGGAGCAGTACGACCTGCTGTTCGGGGCCGCCACGTTCGATGACAGCGGCGCGCTCTCCAACAGCGGCGAGCCCGTCGGCGGTGCGGCGGGCGGCGTGATCGCGAGCGATCGCGCCGTGGTCGCCAACCGCCTCTCGGCCCGGTCCAGCGTGGCCCTCGCCAACGCCTACCAGCGCGTGTTCGGCGATGTCGAGAACTCCGGGCAGGGTGTCGCCGCGGTCCGTGCGGCGATCTCGGCGTCGGTCGATCGCTACCGCCAGGGCGAGGCGAGCGAGGGCGGGCGCGCGGCGTCGACCATCGACCCGCTCCGCTTCCGCGCGTATCTCGAACGCACGCCGGGCGAGCGTGAGACGCTCGACGCGGTGCTGGGCGTGGGCGAGGTGCTCGAGCACCTGTCGCGCCTGGGCCTGGGTACGGCGGAAGAAGAGCGCGTCCGCGGGCGCCTGCTCGGTCGACTGCAGCCGGAGGGCGAGCCCTTCGGGCGCGACCTCAGGACGTTCGAGCGCGTGTTCATCTCCACCAGCCGGGCGGCCCGCTGATCATCCGCCCGGCGTCGGGGGTGGGGGGGTGGGGGGCGCGATTACTCGCGCCCGATGGGCAGGAAGTCTTTCTCGCGCCCCTTCACCCACGCGTTGACGCGTGGCCAGACGATCTCTTCCGCGACAATCTTCAGGCACGCCGCGACGGGGATCGCGATCAGCAAGCCGTAGATACCGGCCAGCGCCCCGCCGGCGATCGAAGCGAACAGGATGAGCGGGACCGACAGGTCGGTGGTCTTGCCCTGGATCGTCGGCGTGAGGACCCAGTCGTCGAGGAACTGTGCGCCGGCGTAGATGCCGATGGGCGCACCGACGATCCACCACCATTCGCGCTGGAAGGCCCACAGCGCGGCGGTTCCTGCGGCGGAGTTGCCCGGGCCCAGCGGGTCCAGCCACATCAGCAGCATCGCGATCGGCACGCCGAGGACGTGGATGAACGGGACGATGAACAGCGCGCCGACCAGCGGCCCGAGCACCAGCGGGGCCGGCACCCCGGCGAGCCAGTACGACAGCGTCATGTAGCCGACGAGGATGAGGCAGATGCTCAGGCGTCCGCGCACGAAGCCGGCGATGACGCGGTCCATCCGGCGGACCATGCCGAGGATCTCTTCCCGCCGCGAGACGGGAATCAGCCCGGCGGCAAACTCGACCACGCGGGCCCAGCCCGTCGAGAAGAAGTAAAAGAAGAACGCCGTCAAAAACCCGGCGAAGAGCAGGTAGCCGACGCTGGTGAACGTGCTGACGGCGGCCCCGACGGCCTGCGCGCCCCCGCCCACGAACCGCCGCCCGAGCGACGCCGCCAACTCGCTCCCGTGCTCGCGCAGCCAATCCAGGCTCAGCTTGATGAGCACGTTGGCTTCGCTGTCGTCCGAGTCGAGCGCCATGCGTTCCAGCGGCGAGGGCGGGCCCATCGCCGAATCTGGGAGGGGCGTTTCCGTCCTGCCCGCGGTCTCGTCGGGCCGCGGCGCGGGGGGTGCGTCGGGAGCGCCCGCGTCCGGTGACGCCGGGTCCGTCGTGCCCGGCGCATCGGCGTCCGTACCGCGTGAGTTGGCGAGGTATTTGCGGCGTTCCTGGTCGGCCTGCACGACGCGGTCGCGGATCCACGTCCACGCGCCGGGCGGGACGCGTTCCTTGAGGTCCTGATCGTCCGGCGCGGCGACCGACGCCTGCACGCGCGTCACGCCGTCGGCGATCGTCCGAGCCGCCCGCGCCCCCTGAATGACCGCGAACCCCGTCCCGAGCACGGTCGGGATGACCAGCAGCAGCACGACGGCGGTGATGATCCCGATCGCCGCCCCCGGGCGCGACACCAGGCGTCGCCGATCGAGGAACGCCACCACCGGTTCGAACAGGTACGCCAGCAGCAGTGCCAGCAGCACCGGCACCATCACCACCCGCAGCACGTAGCCCAGGTACACCAACCCGATGATCGTGGCGAGCACCAGCAGATCGCGGACCGGCTGGATCTGCCAGAGGCGCAGGCGTCGCCAATCAACCGGGGTCGCGGCTGGCGCTGGCAGTGGGTGCGGGGTGACTGGGAGCGGCGGCGTGCCGGCGTGCGCGGTGCTCGGTGCGGCGGTTTCCCGGCTGTCCTGAGGGCGTTCTGTCACGCGAGAACGGTACCAGAACCAGCCGCCCGGGGCAGGACGCCCCGCGGCGATCGGGTCAGGCGTCGTCGGCGCTCCCGTCGACGTCCGCGCGGAGCACCGTGCGCACCACCGTGCGGCACACCGACGGCTCGAAACCGCGTCGGGCCAACAGCCCGTACAGCCGGCGCTGGGCCGCCTGCGGCTCAAGCCGCCCGAGCGACGCCGCCCGTCGACGCGCCAGCGCGAGCGCGGCGTCCAGCGGGTCGACCCCGGCGTCGGCGATGGCGCGGTCGGCGGCCGCCGTCGCCAGCGGGCCCGCCACGCCCTTGGACCGCAGTTTCGCGACCAGCACGGACTTGCCGACGGCCCGGCGTGATAGATGCGACCGGGCAGCGGCGTCGGCGAAGGCGCGATCATCCAGCACGCCGGCGGCCTCAAGTTCGTCGGCGATGGCGCGGGCCCCGGCCGCGTCGACCCCGCGCCGGGCCAGGCGCAGTTCCAACTGCCGCCGACTCATCCCGCGCGAGCCCGCGACGCGGATGGCGTACGCGCGGGCCCGGACCCGCGTGACGGCCGCGGCGACTTCAACGCGAAGATGCTCCGTCCACGCGGCCCCTTCGACGAGCCCGATCGAGCCCGCCGCGTTCGCTGGGATAGCCGGCAGCGCCCGCCGCCCGACCCGTGCGATGACGGTGCCTTGCGCCCGTCCGGGCCCGACGCGCGTAATCACGCCGCCTTCGGGCGGGAGCGTGTCGATGGGATTGCGACGGCCGCGGGACGCCACGGCGCACGATAGCCCCGGCCGCCCGGGAGCCCGGCGTGCGGCTGGGGACGCCCTCAATCACGTCAGTTCATCGATCAACGCTTCGAGTTCGCTCATGGCTTTGCTGTCCTGCTTGGCGCGGGCTCGGGCGAAGCCGGTGCGGGCGACCTCGACCGCCTCGCCGGTGTGCCCCAGGCCGGCGAGCAGTTTGGCCTTGTGGAAGTAGGCGTAGAGAAAGTCGGGATCGATCTGCAGGCAGGCGTCGAAACGGGCCCGGGCCGCGTCCGTATCCCCTTGCTTGGCAAACTCTTGCGCGAGCGCGTACAGCAGGAAGGTGTCGTTCGGCTCCTTGGCGAGGAGCGCTTCGAGTTGCTGAACTCTGCTCGGCACGATGATTTCTCGCGGAATGCGGTGGGGACCATGGTATTCAGAGCGGCGGGCGGTTAGTCTGGGCCGCATGAGTGCCGGCCATGCCCGCGATGCCTCACGCGTGTGCGCGCTTGATCGAGTGCGGCGGCGAGAAGCCGGCGCGACGGCGGCCGCCGCGATGGCGCGAACGTCGCTGCTCGCCGTCGGGCTCATGGTCTGCGCAACCGGCTGCGGGCAGGACGGCGGTTCACCGCGCGTCGACGCTCTACCCCCTGATCAGGCGAGTGCCCAGACGCCGTGTGCGCGGCATCAGGACGTGGCCCGGGCCGCTGCCCGCGCGGTCGCCGCTCGCGAGCAGTTCCCGGCGGATTTGCAGCGCCGGCTGATCGCCGAGGCGCCCATCGTGTGCGAAGCGTCAGTGCTGTCGGACGGCTCGGCCGGCCTGCGCTATCGATGGCTCGAGGTCGGCAAAGCCGGGTGGCTGCTCGAAACTATTGTTCGTGAGAGCACGGGCGAAGTGATCGAGAGTTGGGGCGGGCGCGTGCCGGGCGGGTGAGCGGTCGTTTCGGGGCGGGTCAATCGTCGCAGGGATGGGGAACATTCGCACGCAGGGCCACACCGGCGCTGCGTCGCAGAGGAGAGAGAGATGACGATCACACGGTGGAATCCGCGCGCTGCGTGCGTTGGCACAATGGCGATGCTGGCCTTGGCGGGCTCGGCGTCGGCGTTGCCCATGCGGGCCTACTTGAACGTGCGCACGATCAGCGTCGACAACGTCGGCCCGCCTGCGCCGGCGGCCAACATTGATCGCGATATCGAGTACGCGTCCCAGATCTACCGGCAGATCGGGATCACCACGCTGCGCTCCAGCAACGCCGTGATTCTGCGCAACGATCCGAACAACGACGGGAACTGGTCGCCGGCCGAGGTGCGGACGGACCTGCTCGATCAAGCTCGGGGCAGCGCGGGTGAACTTCACATGTACTACGTGCGGCAGTACAACAACGGGGCGGACTTCGGCGAGGCGTGGTCGATCGAAGACGTCGGGGCCGCTCGACACGGTGCCGTGGTCGCGCCCGACCGGCGTGTCGATACCGTCGCGCACGAGGGCGGACACGTCCTGGTGGATCGCTGGAAGTGGCGCAACGGTGAGCGGAGCGCCGCGAACGGGTTCCACTCCAACGACGCCGCCGACCTCATGGCCACCGGCGGCATCCGCACCATTCCTACGGCGCTGAACGAGGTCTCGCCCTACTCGAACGCCGACCGCATCGGGCGCAACGTCGGCCCGCGCAGCAACGACGCGACGGTGGCCCAGCCGCAGATCAGCGCGATGTACTTCAACAGCGGGCTGGTGAACATCACGCGGCGCGACTCGGTCAACCTGCGCGTCGGCCCGACGGGCGGGGCCGAGGTGAGCACGGGGCAGATCCCGTGGGCCCAGACCACGACCATCGCCGCCGCGGGCCGCAATATCACGATCGATACCTCCGCGCGCCAGATCGGCAACAACCAGGAGGAATACACGCTCTACTTCCGGGCCGACGCGGCGTTCGCCGGGCTCGCCGCCGGGCAGCGCACCACGTTCTCCATCTTCGATCTCGCCTCGGTCGACATCCCGTTCACCGACTTCCTCATCGGCGGGACCACGGAAGTTCGCACGTTTGCCGACGTCGTCGACCCGGCGGGCGGCGGCACGGGCACGCTGCTCACGTTCGGTCCCGGCGGCGACTACACCCGCGGCTCGGTCTTCTCCGGCGGGGTGCTCAACAACCTGATGATCAACATCAAGAACGAGCAGCTCAACGGCGTGCGCGACGTCTGGGTGACGTTCCGCATGCAGGTGCCCGCCCCGTCGTCGATCGGGCTGTTGGCGCTGAGCGGGCTCTTGGCGGCCCGGCGTCGGCGTGGGTGAGATCCGCGGACCCGGGGGATCTCCGTGGCGGTCTGGCCCGTCCAGACCGCCGCGGCGTCCCCGCGTACGCTGCGGTCCGCGGGCACCTTGGCGCCGTTCCGTCGCGCCGGGCTCCGCACCTTTGGAGCGCAGCATGAGCGAAGTTCGCACGATCGGCGTGTTGGGGGCCGGGCAGATGGGCGGCGGGATCGCGCAGGTCGCCGCGGTCAGCGGTCTGAACGTCGTCGTGTTCGACGCCTTCCCGGGCGCGATCGACAAGTGCAAGGGCGTGCACAAGAAGTCGCTGGGCAAACTCGTCGAGAAGCAGAAGATCGCCCAGGGCGACGCCGACGCCGCGACGGCGCGGATCCGCTTCGTCGATCGGCTCGACGCGCTGACGGGCTGCGACTGGATTGTCGAGGCCGTCGTCGAAGACGCCAAGGTCAAGAAGGACTTGTTCGCGCAGCTCACGAAGATGTACCCCGACCCGGGCGTCGTGCTGGCGACCAACACCAGCAGCATCAGCATCACGGACATCGCGACGGCGGCCGGTGTGACGGCGAGCCGCGTCGTCGGCATGCACTTCTTCAACCCCGTCCCGCTGATGCAACTGGTCGAGGTCATCCCCGCGATCCAGACCGCGCCGGACGTCGTCGAACGCACCGTCGCGCTCGCGACCAAGATGGGCAAGACCCCGCTCAAGGCCAACGACCGCGCCGGCTTCGTCTCCAACCGCGTGCTGATGCCGATGATCAACGAGGCGTTCTACGCCTGGATGGAAGGCGTCGCGGAGCCCGCGGCGATCGACGGGATCATGAAGCTCGGCTGCAACTTCCCCATGGGCCCGCTGCGCCTGGCCGACTTCATCGGGCTCGACACCTGCGTGCACATCATGAACGTGCTCGCCGAGGGGCTGAACAACGACCGCTACCGGGCGTGCCCGCTGCTGAAGCAGTTGGTGACGGCGGGTCGCCTGGGCGACAAGACCGGGCGGGGCGTGTTCGAATACCCGGCGAAGTGACCGGGCCCCGCATCCGGTCAATCACGATCCGGTAGGCCTTCATCGGATGGTGACCCCGGAGGCCCGCCGTGCGCCTTCTGACTCGCAAGCTGTACCGCGCCTTTCCCGAGCTCGACGCGTTCAGCGACGAGCAGTGCAAGAACTTCATGTACGCCGCGGGTCGACCGTGGTGGCGGCGTCTGTTGCGTTGGCTCGCGGTATTTGTGATCATCACGCTCACGCTGGCGGGGCTGGGCGTAGTCATCGGCGTGACGCAGCAGCGGGTCGGTGTTCGCTGGATGTCGCGCGGCCTGGAGACATTTCTCTGGCTGGGGATCGCGGTCGGCCTGCTGGTGCCGGGATTTGTCATCGCCATGCGGACGCGGGACTGGCTTCTCGCGCGCCGTGTTCGCCGCGTCATCAACGATCGCGGGCGCTGTCACCGGTGCGGATACTCGTTGCTAGGCATGCGCGTCGGGGCGGACCTGCGCATCATCTGTCCGGAGTGCGGCACGGTCGCGATCGCGGACGAATCGCTCAACGAACTGGCAAGTACTGAGTCGGGCGAGCGCGTGTATCAGCCGGCCGCGCCTCGGGAACAGCCGGAAGTCCGCGCCCGTCGGCGCCGGCGACGTCGGAAGGTCATCAAGTGGTCGGCGATCACCGTCGGTGTGTGTGCGCTGGTCGTGACGATCACGGCGGGGCTCTGGTGGTCGTCGCTAAAGTCGCAGGCGCGCCGTGCGGCCGCCGCACGGAACTTCGACGCGCGTGTCGCTCAATTGGTCGCCGAACATCAGCGGCCTGAAGCCGCCGGGCGCGCGAATGACTACCCCGCGCTGCTCGACATCCTGCTCGAGGTCAACAGTTTTACGAAGGCGTATCCGCAGCGCTGGATGGCGGCCAACCCGGGGGCGGACTTCATTCAATATGTCGACTTCGTGTCGCTGGGGGACTCCGGCTCGGAGGCGCAGTACCGAAGGTTCTCCGG
Organism: uncultured Phycisphaeraceae bacterium; assembly: GCA_964615765.1. Lineage (GTDB taxonomy): Bacteria > Planctomycetota > Phycisphaerae > Phycisphaerales > UBA1924 > CAZTQN01. The sequence continues at coordinate 66,079 of CAZTQN010000013.1, read as the reverse complement.
GGTGACACTCTCGACGGCGCGGTTTGTCGCGCGCGACGCTGTGCTCGACGCCCGCGATGACGGGCTCACCCAACGAACCAGAGCCATCTCCGAGATGGCGCGGTTCGAGCGCGGTATGAATACCCCGCCGGGAAAGGCCGCGGTGTACATCGGGATCAGCGAGCTCGGGCACGCGCGGAACTACGCGCGCTGGACGGTCGCACGCATGCACGTCGCCTGCCGCGAGCACAACGCCACGGAGTATCTCGCGGCCCTTGACGAGGCGCTGGTGGTGGCCCAGGCGGTCGACCACCAGGGATGCCTGATCGATCATCTCCTCGCCGTGGCGGTGCGGTCGCTGCTGCTGAGAACGATCCGCGAGCAAGTGTCCGCCGACCCCGTCGCCAGGGCGTGGGCCGGGCGGACGCTCGACGTGCTTCTTCGTCGCCACTCGCCGAGCCTGCTCCCGCTCGCGTTCAGGGTTGAGAAAGAGTCGATGCTGGACACGGTGCGATGGACGTTCTCCGACCCGGTCCGCGCGGCGCGGATGACGCTGCTGGGCGACGTGGGCGATCTTGGCAACCTGCTGTCGAACACTCCCGGGTCATTCCCGCCGACGCTCGTGTCCTACGACGCGCACGAGCGGGACGCGACCGCGTACATGGACGCGGCTATCGCGGCGCTGGAGGCTGGTCAGCCGATCCCGAACACTCCGCCGCGCACTGGCTTGATTCGGCTCCTGGCGCCGTCGCTCCAGCGGGCTCAGGGTTCGGAAGCGGCGCTCAACCTGGATACGCGAATGACGTTCCTCCTCCTGGCGCTGGAGGAGCATCACGCTCGCACGGGCGAGTATCCGCGCGATGCTGATGCGCTGGGCGACCGGCTTCCGCCCGGGGTGGTGGTTGATCCCGCCGGCGGCTTGCACCTGATTTTCACGATCGTGCCGGATCCTGACCGCCCAAGCGGAAGCCGCCCGATGATCACGTCCGGGCTGATCGAGGACACCGACGCGGCCGACAGTGGCGATACGTCACCGGGCCCCGCCGACCCGAGCCAGTCACCCTGACGCGCCGCTACCCTCGGGGCATGGAACTCATGCGCACCGGCGGGGGCTTCGGGGGTGCGAGCGTCGCGGTCATGATCGAGCCCGGGCGACCGCTCGCGCTCGCCCCGATCATCGGCATCGGACGCAACTACGCCGAGCACGCCAAGGAGCAGGGCCTGGCCCCGCCGGACTCGATCGTCGCGTTCACCAAGAACCCCGCCGCGGCGTGCCTCAACGGCGATGACATCGTCGTGCCCGCCGCGTGCCAGGACCCCAAGACCGGCGGCGACCAGGTCGATTTCGAAGGCGAACTCGCCGTCATCATCGGGCCCGGCCCGACGGGCGCCGGCGCACGCGACGTGCCCAAGGCCCGCGCCATGCAGTGCGTCCTCGGCTACTGCATCGCCAACGACGTCTCGGCCCGTTGGTGGCAGAAGCAGGGCTCCGGCGGCCAGTTCTTCCGCGGCAAGAGCTTCGACACCTTCTGCCCCCTGGGCCCGCGCGTCGTGCCCGCGGGCGAAGTGCCCGACCCCGCCAAGCTCCGCCTCACCACCCGCGTCAACGGCGTGGTCATGCAGGACGCCTCCACAGGCGACATGACCTTCGAAGTCGCCACGCTCATCAGCGAGCTCTCGCGCGGGCTGACGCTCACGCCGGGCACCGTGATTCTCACCGGCACGCCCAGCGGTGTCGGCATGTCGCGCACGCCGCCGACGTATCTCAAGCACGGCGACGAGGTCCGCATCACCATCGACGGGCTCGGCACGCTCGTCAACCGCGTGCGCTTCGAAGGCCGCTAACACCGCGTCGATTAGGTCGCGGCGACTTTCTCGCCCGGCTTGCCGGCGCGGGTCTCGCTGGTCGTCGCCGCGTGCGCTCGCAGCAGCTGCTCCGCCTCGTTGGTGTCCAGCGTGCCCTCGCGCACCATCTCGGCGACATGATCCGCCCAACTGTCGCTGCCGGCCTTGAGCAAACGCTCAGCGGCGTCGGGCGTGATGCTCCCTTCCGCGACATACGCCGCGACCTCGCGCTTGGTCCGCTCGCGGGCCCGCGTGTCGGCGACGCGCCCGACGGTCTTGATGAGCGTGTATAGCAGCACGCCGCCCAGGCACAGCGCGACAATCAGCACGCCCGTCATCTCGCCGGACATGTCGGACTGGGCCAGCACGCCGGGGATCGTGATGAGCGAATCGGTGGTGTGGTCGGCGAGCATGCGCGTCTCCGTGTGGAGCGATGTCCCCGCCGATTGTTGGCCGGACGCCCGTGGCGGTTTCACCGGGCCGCGCCGCACCCGGCCGGGCCGGCCCCCCGGATCCGTGGGTCGCAATCCGGACGACTCGGTGAAAAAACCGCGCAGACCAGCCAAACCGTTCACACTGCCCGGAGGATTCAGCGAACTTTCACACCGCGCGGGTTGCTCGCCGACGCGTGGATCACGGATAGTTTCCTGATGCAGGGCCCGCGCACCAGCGACGAGCAGATCATCGAGATGGTGCTGACCGCGTACCGGCAGGGCGCGTTCCCCATGGCGATGCTGCCCGCGGGCAAGCGGACCCGCACCCGGGCCGAGCGGGCCAGCGACGATCTGCGCATCGAACTGCCCACCGCGCGCCGCATCGGCTGGTTCAGCCCCGACCCGCGCGCCATCCTGCCGCTCACGCCCGGCGGGCTGCACATCCCCGGGGGACTGCGCCGGCACGTCCGAAAACCCCCGTTCATCTTCACGACCGACGGGTGCTTCGAGCGCGTCATCCGCGCGTGCGCCCGCCCGCGCGTGCAGCGCGCCGGCGAGCCGGAGAACGGCCTCTGGATCGACGAGACCCTCGTCCGCCTCTACGCCATGCTGCACGCCCACGGGCACGCACACTCCATCGAAGCCTGGCTCGACGTCGGCATCCGCGCCAATGACTCGCCCGACGACACCGACCGGTCGCTCGAACTCGTCGGCGGGCTCTACGGCGTGCAGATCGGGGCCGCGTTCTTCGCCGAGAGCATGTTCTGCCGCCCGGATCTCGGCGGGACCAATGCGTCCAACCTCTGCCTCATCCACCTGGTCGCCCACCTCCGCCGCCACAACTTCATGCTGATGGACGTGCAGATGGCCAACCCGCACACCCAGCGGTTTGGCGTGATCGACGTCCCGCGGGACGAGTACCTCCAGCAGCTCGCTGTCGCCGTCTCGAAGGAAACCACCTGGGGCGTGCTCGAGCCCGGGCGCGTGCTGGAGCTGCTCGTCGAGATGGGCCCGCCCAGCCCGGCCGACGCTCCGGCGTAAACCGCTCGCGGCTCACGCGTGGCTCATGGCCCGCCCGCATTCTCGCCCGCATGGGCAAGCGTCAAGACACAAAGCCGGGCGAAGACGCGGGTGCGAAAGTCTCCGGCGACACGCCGCAGACGTCCGGGCGGCAGACGCAGGGCGGGCCGCCGGATGACGACAACGCGCGCGGGTCATCGATTCAGGGTCCGAAGCAGGCCGCGCACGGCGGGCCCGATGGGGCCAACCAGGGCGGCGCGCCACGCGGCGCCTCCCGCCTCGAACCCTCGCACAACCACGATCGCCAGCGGCGCGATCGTTCCGGCAAGCACCGCGGCAAGTCCTGACCGATCGCCACGCGGGTACGCTGCGCCGGTGAGCCGGGGCGAGCAAATCCATCGTGCGTCGGGCGGCTGGAACCAGCGACGGCGCGTGCCGGAACGCATGGACGACCCGGCGCTGCCCGAGGCGGAACTGCTCGCCGCCCTCGACGGGCTGGCCCGGCTCAACATGGTCAGCCGGGCGGCGTCGGTGCTGGTGCCCCCGCTGCGCGCGGCGGCGGCGGCCACGCCTTCGCCGCTCCGCGTGCTCGATGTCGCCAGCGGTGGGGGGGAAGTCGCGATCGACGCGTGCGCCGCGCTCAAGCGCCGCGGCGTCGACGTCCACCTCACGCTCTCGGACATCAACGCCCGCTCGCTCGAGCGGGCCGCGGCGTACGCACGCAAGAAGACCGTTCCGGCGTCGGCGGTCGTTGTGGACGTTCTCGCGCCGAGCGGGCTGCGTGGGCACGCCAGCGCTCAGTACGATGTGGTGATGTGCTCGCTGTTCGCGCATCACCTCGACGGGCCCGATGTCGTCCGCCTGCTGCGCGAGATGGGGGCCGCGTCGCGCCGCCTGGTGCTGGTGAGCGACCTGGCCCGCGGCGTGCTCAACCGTGTGATGATCAACGCCGCGGCCCGCGTGCTGACGCGCAGCCCCGTGGTGCACTTCGATTCTGACGCCTCGGCGATGGCTGCGTGGACGCCGCGAGAACTCGCCGCGATGGCCGCCGAAGCCGGGCTGACGGACATTCGCGTATCGCGGCGATTCCCGGCCCGCATGCTGCTGACGGCCAGCCCGTCGAAGGTGCCCGCGTGAGCACCGCCGACCTGGTCGTGATCGGTGCCGGGCCCGCCGGGTGCGCCGCCGCCATCGTCGCCGCCCGCGCCGGGGCGCGCGTGGTCCTGCTCGAAGCGCGGACCTGGCCACGCGGCAAGGTGTGCGGAAACTGCATCGCGCCCGACGGTATCGACCGGCTCGGCGCGCTCGGAGTTGCAGCGCGGGCGCTCCCGGGCGCAACGGCGCTGACGAGCCTCGCCGTACACGCGGGGCGGCTGCGCACCGAACTGCCGCTCACGCCCGGCGGGGTCGCCGTCGCGCGGGACGTGCTGGACGCCGCGATGGTCGATCACGCCCACGCCGCGGGGGCGACGTTCTGCGCGACGTGGCGTGTTGGCGCCATCGAGCCCGACGGCGAGCGCGTTTGCGTCCGCCGGGCGGATTCGAGCGACACGGTAACCGCGTCCCGCGCCGTGCTCGCCGGCGGGCTCGCGCGTGCGATCCCCGGAACGCCCGCAGAACTCTTGCCGCGTGTGCGAGCGGCTTCGCGCATGGGCGTCGGCGTGACGACCGACGCGCCGGGCATTGATCTTCCGCGCGGGCAGATCGCGATGCACGTGCACCGCGCGGGCTACGTCGGCCTGGTGCGCCTCGCCGACGAGCGTGTCACGATCGCCGCGGCGGTCCGCCCGAGCTTTGTCCGCGCCAGCGGGAGTGTCGGGGCCGCGATCGCGGCGATCATCGGCGACCCGCGCGGCCCGTGGGCCGAACTCGATTGGACGGGCACGCCCAAACTCACGCACGCCTCCCGCCGCATCGCCGACGGCCCGATCGCCGTCGCCGGCGACGCCCGCGCGTTTGTCGAACCCTTCACGGGCGAGGGCATCGCGTGGGCGCTCGCGTCCGGCGCGGCGGCCGGCGCGTGGGCGGTTGGTCAGCCCGAAGCGCACGCCGTGGAACGTCATCTCGCCGCCCGGCGTCGCCGCTGCCGCGTGACGGCCCTTGCGCTGCGGGCCCCCGTGCTGGTCCGGGCTGGTATATCGCTCACGCGCCTCATGCCCGGCCTCGCCGACCGCGTCGTGCGCGGCCGCGCCGTGCGGGCCGGTGCGCCGATCAGCGCTCATGTGCAAGGGGCCGGCGCATGACGACCGACGCGCACGCCGTCGTCCGCGGCGTCGGCTTCGCCGTGCCGTCCACGTCGATGGCGCAGGAGCAGACCCTCGCGCGCAGCGAGGCCCTCGACCCGCTCGACGCCGACACGACCCGCTTCCGGCGCTCGATCTATCTCCGCTGCGGCGTGGTCCGCCGCGGGGCGGTCAGTGCTGTGCCCGAGGGCGCCGCGGCCCTGTTCGAACCGGGCGGGCGCGGGCCGACCACCGCCGCGCGACTCCGCGCCTTCGAGCGCCTCGCTCCCGACCTCGCCGCCCCCGCGTGCGAGCAGGCCCTCACCCGCGCCGAGGTCGACGCGCCCTCCATCACGCACCTCATCACCGCCTCGTGCACGGGCATGGCCTCGCCGGGCGTCGATCGCGCGCTGATCGACCGTCTTGGACTCGCGCCGACGATCGCCCGCACCACCATCGGTTTCATGGGGTGCCACGCGGCGATCAACGCGCTCCGCGTCGCGCGGGCTCTCGCGCTCTCTGGCGAGCGCGTCCTGGTCTGCTGCGTCGAACTCTGCTCGCTGCATTTCACGTATCAGCCCACGCCGGACCAGATCGTGGCCAGCGCCCTCTTCGCCGACGGCAGCGCCGCCGCCGTCATCGACCGCGGCCCGCCGCGCGGCTCGCCCCGGCTGCTCTCTTCCGCGTCCTGTTTGCTCGACAACTCGGAAGGCCTCATGACCTGGCGCGTCGGCGATCACGGCTTCGAGATGTCGCTCGACACCCGCGTGCCCGACCGCATCGCCGCGGTCATCCGCGATTGGCTGACGCCCTGGCTCGCCGCGTCGGGCCTGAGCGTTGGCGACATCGGCTCATGGATGATCCACCCCGGCGGCCCGCGCGTGCTGTCGGCGGTGGCGCAGGCGCTGGACCTCGACGACGCGGCTCTTACGCCCTCGCGCAGCATCCTCGCCGACCACGGCAACATGTCCTCCGGCACGGTCCTCGCGATCCTGCACCGCTTGCAGCAATCGGGCGAGTGGAAGCCGCCGGGCGTGATGCTCGCCTTCGGCCCGGGTCTGACGGCGGAGGCGATACTGCTCGGCTGAGCCCGTCGTGCCGGGCAGCCGGTTCACCCGTCGGGGGTACGCAGAAAAAGGAAAACGTCCCCGGCGAGATTCGAACACGCGACCTGCGGTTTAGGAAACCGCCGCTCTATCCAGCTGAGCTACGGGGACACCGGCGCAACGATACGCTCCGCGATGCGTGTGCTCATCCGCCCGGCCAACCCCGCCGACATCCCCGCGATCGCCCCGATGGTTCAGGCCGTGTGCGACTTCCACGCCGCGCTCGACCCGGTCGTCTTCGACTATCTGCCCGACGTGGTGGAGCGGTACCGCTCGTGGCTGCCGCGCCGGGCGGCGGACCCGGAGAGCGTGCTGCTGATCGCCGAGGATCACGCCGACGCCGCCTCGCCGCGCGCCGTCGGGTTCCTCGTGGGTGAGGTGCTCGACAACATCCCGATCTACCAGACCGCCCGGTACGGGTTCGTGCACGACCTCTGGGTCGAGCCGGACGCACGGCGGAAGGGCGTCGCCCGCGCGCTGGTCATCGAGGCCGTTCGCCGGTTTGAACGCATGGGCGTGACGCAGGTCCGCGGGCAAACCGCCGGCGACAACGAGCACGCCCGGGCCATGCTCCGCGCCCTGGGTTTCCGCGCCGCCAGCACGGAGATGGTCCGCCCGCTGCCCTGAAGCGCCGCGGGCGCCTCGGCGGATTTTCGCCCCGGCGTTGCATACGCCCACGCGGTCCCCTACGCTGCCCGAGTTTGCGCGCCCACCCTACCCCCCCCACCCCGCGCCGACCCTCATCGCCCCCGCCCGATCCGATCGCACCGGCCAGCACAGGACCGTCATGCCCAAACGCACCGACATCAAGACCATCCTCATCGTCGGCTCCGGGCCCATCGTCATCGGGCAGGGGTGCGAGTTCGACTACTCCGGCACGCAGGCCTGCAAGGCCCTGCGCGCCGAGGGCTACCGCGTCGTGCTCGTCAACTCCAACCCCGCCACCATCATGACGGACCCGGAGTTCTCCGACCGCACCTACATCGAGCCCATCACCCCCGCCAGCGTCCGCAAGATCATCCAGAAACAGCGCGACATGGGCGACCCGATCCACGCCCTGCTCCCGACGCTCGGCGGGCAGACCGCGCTCAACTGCGGCTGCGCCCTGCACGACGACGGCACCCTCAAAGAGTTCGGCATCGAGATGATCGGGGCCGACCGCACCGTCATCCACCGCGCCGAAGACCGCCAGGTCTTCAAGGACATCGTGCTGGCCCTGGGCCTCAAGATGCCCAAGGCCAAGACCGTCACCAACCTCGCCGACGCTCGCGAGTTCCTCAAGGAAATCGGCCTGCCCGCCATCATCCGCCCCGCGTTCACGCTCGGCGGCTCCGGCGGCGGGATCGCGTACAACGCCGAAGAGTTCGACGAGATCATCACCCGCGGCTTGCGCCAGAGCCCCATCACGCAGGTCCAGATCGACCAGTCCGTCCTGGGCTGGAAGGAATACGAGCTCGAAGTCGTCCGCGACAAGAAAGACAACTGCATCATCGTCTGCGGGATCGAGAACATCGACCCCATGGGCGTGCACACCGGCGATTCCATCACTGTCGCGCCGATTCTCACGCTCACCGACCGCGAGTATCAGGCGATGCGCGACGCCGCGTTCGCCATCATGCGCGCCGTCGGCGTCGAGACCGGCGGGTCGAACGTCCAGTTCGCCGTCAACCCGAACCCCACGCCCGGTCCCGACGGCAAGAAGCCCTTCGAGATGGTCGTCGTCGAGATGAACCCGCGCGTGTCGCGCTCCTCGGCTCTGGCGTCGAAGGCCACGGGCTTCCCGATCGCCAAGATCGCCGCCAAGCTCGCCGTGGGTTACACGCTCGACGAACTGCGCAACGACATCACGGGCAACACCAGCGCCTGCTTCGAGCCGGCGATCGACTACGTCGTCACCAAGATGCCGCGCTGGGCCTTCGAGAAGTTCCGCGAGGCCGACGAGACGCTGACGACGCAGATGAAGTCCGTGGGCGAGGCGATGGCGATCGGGCGCACCTTCTGCGAGAGCTTCCAGAAGGCGATCCGTTCGATGGAGGTCAAGCGGTTCGGCTACGGGCTGGACCGCAACGACCACTGGCTGCTCGCCTCGGGCGTGCCGTCGCTGCGCGACGCGACCATGACCGGCAAGCCCGCGCTCCGCGAGAGCGTGCACGGCGCCGCCGCCGCCGCGGCTCTGGTGACGGCGGACAACGAGCCCGTCGTCTGGCCCATCCCGCACGAGAAACTCAGCCGCAAGCTCGCCGTGCCCAGCCAGGGACGCATCTACTACATCCGTTACGCGCTGAAGATGGGGTGGTCGCTCGAGCAGATCCAGCAGCTCACGCGGATCGACCCGTGGTTCCTCGATCAACTCAAGCGTCTGGTCGAGTTCGAGGACGTGCTGTGCTCGTTCGCGAAGCTCGACGACGTGCCGCGCGACGTGTTCTTCCAGGCCAAGCAGCTCGGCTATTCCGACGCGCAGCTGGCCAATCTGTACCTGGGCTCGATCTCGCCGGACACGATCCTCGCCGTCCGCGCGCGGCGGAAGGCGCTGAACATCCAGCCGGTGTACAAACTGGTCGACACTTGCGCTGCCGAGTTCGAGGCCGTCACGCCGTACTACTACTCAACGTACGAGAGCGGAAGTGGCGAAGTGGCGAAGGTGCCGAGTGGCCAAGCGGGGATGACCGCTGATCACTTCGTGCCTTCCCCCGCCGAGGACGAGGTCCGCGTCACGGACAAGCGCAAAGTCATCATCGTCGGCGGCGGGCCCAACCGCATCGGCCAGGGGATCGAGTTCGACTACTGCTGCGTGCACGCCTCGTTCGCCGCCCGCGACCTCGGCTTCGAGAGCGTGATGATCAACTCCAACCCGGAGACGGTCAGCACCGACTACGACACCAGCGACCTGCTCTTCTTCGAGCCCCTGACGCTCGAAGACGTCCTCAACGTCGTCGAACGACTCAACGGGCCCGCGCCGGCGTCTTCTCACTCCGCCACTCCGCCTCCTCGCCACTCCGCCACTTCCTCTGTTTTGGGCCTTATCGTCCAGTTCGGCGGGCAGACGCCGCTGAACCTCGCCAAGGGCCTGGTCAAGGCCGGCGCGCCGATCATCGGCACCAGCGTCGATTCCATCGACCTCGCCGAGGACCGCGACCGCTTCGACGCGTTGCTCTCGCGCCTCAATCTCAAGAAACCGCCGAGCGGCATCGCCCGCAGCGTCGAGCAGGCCGTCGACGTCGCGCAGCGCATCGGCTATCCGGTGCTGGTCCGCCCGTCGTACGTGCTGGGCGGGCGAGGCATGGAAATCTGCCCGGACCAGCCGGCCCTGCGCCACTACATGGCCACCGCCGTCAACGCCTCCGAGCTCGACCGCGCCCCGGTCCTCATCGACCGCTTCCTGTCCGACGCGACCGAGGTCGATGTCGACGTCGTCGCCGATTTCGACGAGCACGGGCGGGGCCAGGCCATCGTCGCCGGGCTCATGGAGCACATCGAGCAGGCCGGCATCCACTCCGGCGACTCGGCGTGCACCATCCCGCACTCGGGCCTGCCCGACCAGATCACCGTGCGCATCCGCGAGATCGCGCGCACGCTCGCGAAGGAACTCCGCGTCCGCGGGCTCATGAACGCGCAGCTCGCCGTCAAAGACGGCGAGATCTACATCATCGAAGTCAACCCCCGCGCCAGCCGCACCGCGCCGTTCGTCAGCAAGTCCACCAACGTCCCCTGGCCGCGCATCGCGGCGGAGGTCATGATGGGCCGCTCGCTCGCCGACATGGGCGTCACGGAAGTGATCCCGCGCGGGTTCTACAGCGTCAAGGAGTCGGTCTTCCCGTTCCAGAAGTTCCCCGGCGTCGACATCGCGCTGGGCCCGGAGATGCGCTCGACCGGCGAGGTCATGGGCATCGACCGCTCGCTCCCGCTCGCCATCGCCAAGGCGCAGATCGCCGCCGGCACCACGCTCCCCGTCAAGGGGGCCGCGTTCGTCTCCGTGCGCGAGGGCGACCGCGACACCATCGTCGGCGTCGTCCGCGACCTGCAGCGCCTGGGCTTCACCGTCTACACCACCACGGGCACCTCGCGACACCTCGCCGCCGCGGGCATCACCACCAGCCTGCTGCCCAAAATCGGCGAGCACATCCGCCCCAACGTGCTGGACCTGATGGCCAACGGGCAGATCCAGCTCATCATCAACACGCCGACGCGCACCGGCTGGCAGACCGACGAGGGCAAGATCCGCGCCGCCAGCGTGCGCTTCGGGATCCCGATCATCACCACCGCCACCGGCGCCGTCGCCGCGGTCTCGGCAATCGCGGCGATGCAGACGCAGGACTGGGGCGTCGCGGCCCTGCAGGACTTCTGGCCGGGCGCCGGCGGCCCGCGCGTTCGTGTCGCGCCGCGGGCCGCGAGCGCCGCGCCCGCGCGGTGAGCGGCTCGCGCCGCAACTACGTCACTGAGTGGTGACCGAGCCGTGACGGCGTGCGTTCGCGCCCGCCGTTGTTGCGCATCATCGCGGCCCTTCCGCGATCGTGCCCGTGCCCCGCCGCGACCGTTGCGCGATTTCCCCAACGCAGATTCTGCGCGGCGCGTCCGACTCGGTTACACGCTCCATCCTTCCGGCGTCCGCTTCCGATATGCTCTGCCCTATGCGGATCGACGCGGCCGCCGGCCCGAGCAACCCGTACCACCTCTCCCGTGTTTACGGCGTCAAGACGCCCGCGCCGACCGCGCCAGCCGCGCCGGCCGCCAACATCGCCCGAGTCGGCATCACGCGCCCCGCTGAAGCTGTCGGCCCGCGGGCCGCGGACTCCGCCCAGGGCGTGCAGCCGGTCGCCAATGTGGACCGCACCGCCGCGTCGGCGTCCATCAACCGTCTGATCGCCGCCGTCGTCCCCGGGCGCGTCGATTTCTCCGGCGATGTTCCGCAGGCCTCGCCCGCGCCGCTGGCGTTCTACCGGCACCCGGCCGACAAGAACGCCGCCGCCACGGGCGTGCAGCTCGGCCGCACCATCGACCTGTCCGCCTGAGCCCACGCGCCGCCGCGATAGCGTTGGGCGATGCTCCCCCCGCGCTCGCCCCTGGCCCGCCACTGGACCCTCGACCCGGACGTGGTTTTTCTCAACCACGGCTCGTTCGGCGCCTGCCCGACGCCGGTGCTCGCCGCCCAGCGCCGCTACCAGGAACTGCTCGAAGCCGAGCCCGTCCGCTTTTTCGTCGAACGCTGCGAGGGGCTGCTCGACCGCTCCCGCGCCCGACTGGCCGAACTGCTCAGCGCCGACGCCGCCTCGCTCGCGTTCGTGCCCAACGCGACGGCGGGCGTGAACGCCGTCGTCCGCTCGCTCCGCTTCGAGCCCGGCGACGAACTGCTCACCAGCACGCACGAGTACAACGCGTGCAACAACGTCCTGCACTACGCCGCCGAGCAGTGGGGGGCCCGCGTCGTCGTCGCCGACGTTCCGTTCCCGGTCGCCTCCGCCGATGAGATCGTGCGGTCGATTCTCGCGCGCGTCACGCCGCGCACGCGCCTGGTGCTCCTCAGCCACGTCACCAGCCCGACGGGCCTGGTCCTTCCCGTTGCGCCGATCGTGCACGCCCTGAACGCCCGCGGAGTGGACACGCTCGTCGACGGCGCGCACGCGCCCGGCATGGTCCCGCTCGACCTCCGCGCCCTGAACGCGCCGTACTACACCGGCAACCTGCACAAGTGGCTGTGCACGCCCAAGGGCTGCGCGTTCCTGAACGTCCGCGCCGATCGGCAGAGCCGCGTCCGCCCCGCCGTCATCTCGCACGGCGCCAACTCCACCCGCACCGACCGCTCCCGCTTCCTGCTCGAGTTCGACTACACCGGCACCGCCGACGTCTCGCCGTATCTCTGCATCCCGGACGCGATCGACTTCCTCTCCGGCCTTATCCCCGGCGGCCTGCCCGGGCTGATGGCCCACAACCGCGCCAATGCGCTCGCCGCTCGGCAGATCCTGTGCGAGTCGCTGAACGTTCCGGCGTCCGCGCCGGAGGAACTCATCGGCGCCCTCGCAAGCGTCCCGCTGCCCCTGCCGCCCGGCGGCGTGATCACCCCCAGCGCCCGCGGCTACGCCGAGTCCCTCTGGGACCGCCTCATCGAACGCCACCGCATTCAGATCCCCGTCTTCGTCCTCCCCGTCGGCGGCGATCGGCCCACGCACCGCCTGATCCGGGTGTCGATGCAGGCGTACAACACGCTCGAACAGGTCCGATATCTCGCGGCGGCGGTCGGGGAGGAGCTGGCCCGCGAGCGCGGGGCCGCGGCGTCTTGACGCCCGCCGCGCTCGTCCTACCCTCCCTCCGTTCGGAACCGAACCCCGACGGACGTCGCGCTGGCCACCGGCCGGGCGACCGAGGCGGGGTCAGGGGCGGCCCGGGCCAGCGGCTGGCTCACCGTCCGAGTTCCGGCTCGCCACCCTTCGGGTGGATGAGCACTGTGCCGCGGCTCCCGCTGCCCGAATCGGCCACCTCACGGTGATCGACTCTCGGCGGACCGCGTCGTGTGGTCCGTCGTGTGTTCGCGGTTGGTTCAACCCACCCGCTCAGGCAAAGGAGTTGCGCGTCGCAGCCAGTCCGGCACGTTGATCGAGCACCGGCGAGACCCATTCGCCCGTGCCCATCGCGATTCTCCCGACCAATCTGGGACACGAATCACAGGGCGATGGTGTAACGGTAGCACAGCAGATTTTGGTTCTGTTTGTCTAGGTTCGAATCCTAGTCGCCCTGCTTCCGTTCTCATCTTCGCGATCTGTGTCCCCGCTTTGTCGGCCCCACCGCCCCTGCCGGGCTTTCGCGCTCGACGCCCTGATTCATGATCACGGGCGCCCGCACACCCAACTCCGACGCGCCCGCGGCGATCATTCTCGCCGCCGGATTCGGCAAGCGCATGCGATCGGACCTGCCCAAGGTCCTGCACCCGATCGGCGGTCGGCCGATGGTGTGCGCCGTCATCGACGCCTGCCGCGAGGCTGGGTGCGCCCGCATCGTCCTGGTCGTCGGGTACAAGCAGGAACTGGTGCGCGAGGCGGTCGCCGCGGCGTACCCGGGCGCCAACGGCTTGCAGGACATCGAGTTCGCCGTCCAGCCCGAGCAGCTCGGCACCGGGCACGCCGTCATGTGCGCCCAGCCGCTGTTCGAGCGTGAACGGGCCCGCCCCGGGGCCGCGGTCCTCGTGCTCGCGGGCGACGGCCCGTTGATCCGCGAGGCCACGCTCTCGACGCTCCTGTCGCGGCACCGCGACACCCGCGCCGGCGCGACCATCGCGACGAGCATGATCGACGACCCGACCGGCTACGGGCGGATCGTGCGTGACGCGGGCGGGCGCTTCGCCGCGATCGTCGAGCACAAGCACTGCACGCCGGAACAACTCGCCATCCGCGAGGTCAATCCGAGTTACTACTGCTTCGACGCCGGGGCGCTGTTCCAGGCCCTGCCGCGTGTCCCCCGTCAGGCCGTCGGCGGGGAGTACTACCTCACCGACGTGCTGGAGCTGATGCTCAAGGACGGGCGCGTGGTCGAGGTGGTCGCGGCGGTCCCGCCGGAAGACGTGCTGAGCATCAACACGCCCGAGCAGCTCGCGGACGTCGACGCGATCTACCGGTCACGCGTGAGGACGGGGGGACGCGCATGAGCCGCCAGGACGCCAACGACCTCAAGATCTTCGCCGGCCGCCACAGCCTCGAGCTCGCCCGACGCATCTGCGACCATCTCGATCTGCCGCTGGGCGTCGCGCGGACGGAGGCGTTCCCCGACGGCGAGATCATCGTCAAGCTCGACGAGGACGTGCGCGGGCGCGACTGCTTCATCGTCCTCTCCACCGGCGCGCCGGTGAACGACAACCTGATGGAGCTGTTGGTCTATATCGACTGCCTGCGCCGGGCCAGCGCCCGGCGCGTCACGGTCGTCACGCCGTACTTCGGCTACGCCCGTCAGGACCGCAAGGACGAAGGCCGCGTCCCGATCACCGCAAAGCTCGTCGCCAACCTCATCACCAAGGCCGGGGCCGACCGCCTCTTGGCCCTCGACTTGCACGCGGCTCAGATCCAGGGCTTCTTCGACATCCCGGTCGATCACCTGTCCGCGACGCCCGTGTTCGTCGACCACTTCATGAAGCGGCGCGACGAGCTGGGCGACCTGTGCCTGGTCAGCCCGGACGTCGGCAACGTCAAGGTCGCCGAGGGCATGGCGAACATGCTGGGCGGGGACCTGGCGATCATCAACAAGCGGCGGACCAGCGGGTCGGACGTGACCACCGGCAACCTCATCGGCACGGTGAAGGGTCGCACGGTGCTGATGTTCGACGACATGATCACCACCGGCGGGACGATCGCCGAGGCCGCCCGCCTGCTGCAGCAGAACGGCGCCGCCCGCATCATCTCCGCCGCCACGCACGCGGTGCTGGTGGGCCTGGCGATGGAGCGGATCAAGAACAGCCCGATCAGCGGGGTGGTGTGCACGAACACCATCCCGATCGGCCCGCGGATCGAGCCCATCAAGCACCTGTTCACGGAGCTGTGCGTGGGCACGCTGCTGGCCGAGGCGATCCACCGGATCCACCACAATCTGTCCATCTCGGCCCTGTTCGTGCGCACGGCGGGGCCTAAACGCTGACGTTCCCAAGAGCCATCAGGCAACACACCGAATCACCCAACGGGCCGGACCGGTCCGACGATACGAGGACGAGCCATGCACGAGAAATCACCGCTTCTGAAGGCCGAAACCCGGGCCCGCATCGGCACCCGCTACGCCCAGCGTGACCGCACCAAGGGCCGCCTGCCGGCCATCGTGTACGGGCACGGGCGCGAGCCGCTGCCCATCACGCTCGACGCCCACGAGGCGCTGCAGCACATCCACAAGGGCGAGAAGGTCTTCCGCCTGGACTTCCCGGGCCACAACCAGGCCGACGAGATGCAGATGGTCCTGCTCAAGGACCTGCAGTTCGACTACCTGGGCACGAACATCGTGCACTGCGACTTCGCCCGCGTCGATCTCAACGAGCGCGTCCGCACCAAGGTGCACATCACGCTCGTGGGCGAGGCGATCGGCCTCAAGCAGGCCGGCGCGATCCTGATGCACCCCGCCACCGAGATCGAGATCGAGTGCCGCGTCGTCGACATGCCCGACGCCATCGAGGTCAACATCGCCGGCGTGGATCTGGGCGACTCGATCACCGCGGGCGATGTGAAGCTGCCCATGCCCGACATGAAGCTCATCACCGACACGCACGCGGTGGTGGCGCAGGTCGTGATGGCGGCGACGCTGAAGACCGACGAAGCGGCGACCGTTGCCGCGGACGCGGCCGCGGCCCCCGAAGTCCTTACTGCCAAGAAGCCCGACGGCGCCGCCGCCGGTGCCGCCGCCAAGCCGGGCGCCGCCCCCGCCAAGGGCGCCGCCGCTCCCGCCAAGCCCGGCGCGGCTGCCGCCAAGCCCGCGGGTGGTGCGGCCAAGAAGTAAGCCGCACCCGGCCCCCGCGCCGTTCCCGGTCCGCTCGCACCTGTCCCGCCCCCTGAGAGTCATGAAGCTCATCGTCGGCCTTGGCAACCCCGGCCCGCAGTACGACAAGACCCGGCACAACGCCGGGTTCATGGTCGTCGACCGCCTCCTTCGGCGGCACGCGGGCGGGGCCACGCCCAAGGGTCGCTTCAACGCCGTCGTCGCCGAGGCTTCCGTCTCCGGCGAAAAGACGCTGTTCATGAAGCCCACGACGTTCATGAACCTCTCCGGGCGGGCCGTGGGCGAGGCCGTCGGGTTCTATAAGATCGACCCGCCGAACGACCTTCTGGTCATCGTCGACGACGTCGCGCTCCCGACGGGGCAGATCCGCCTCCGCGCCTCCGGCGGCCCGGGCGGGCACAACGGGCTGACGGATATCCAGCGGGCCCTGGGGAGCGACAACTACCCGCGCCTCCGCGTCGGCGTCGACGCGTGCCCGCCCTACATGGCCCTGGAGGACTATGTCCTGGGCCGCTTCTCGCCGGAACAGTCGGCCCTGCTCGAGCCCGCGCTCGATCAGGCCGCCGACGCCGCGGAGATGTTCGTCGCTCGCGGCGTGACCGCGGCGATGAACCGCTTCAACAGCAAGCCCGCCGCCGGCGCGCCTTCCCCGCGCCCCGCCGCTCCCGGCGCCACCACCTCACCCACCCCGGATGGCCCGGCCGGCCACACCGGCCCCGCCAAGTCCTCCCAGTCCACTCCCACGACCACCCCACCCACGACCACCACACCCCAAGGTTGAACCATGCCTCAGATCCGAACCAACGCGTACGAAGGCCTGTTCCTGATCTCCCAGTCCGTCGCCACGGACCTCAACGGCGTGGCGGGCTTCATCCGCCAGGCCATCGAGAAGAACGGGGGCACCGTCCTGGCGATGCGCAAGTGGGACGAGCGCCGCCTGGCGTTCGAAATCGCCAAGCAGAAGCGCGGCTACTACCTGCTGGTCTACTTCCAGGCCCCGGCCCCCTCGCTCGGCGCCATCGAACGCGCCTTCAACCTCTCCGAACAGCTCCTGCGCCAGCTCGTCATCAAGGTCGAACACATGAACGTTGAGGAAATGAAGGCCCTCGACGACAGCCGCGGCCTCGAGACCGAAGCCCGCCTGCGTGCCACCCAGCCCGCCCCCGTCGCCGTCGCCGCCACGCCCGAGCCCGACGCCGGCGCCGACGAGGAAGTCGGCGAAGACGCCTGATCCCGCTCACCGCCGCCCCTCCCGCTCACAAGAGCGGGAGGCGGCTCGGGTGGAAGGGGGGAAGGGCCAGGCCCCGCCGCGCCCACTTTTTGCGCCCGGGGCTGTGCTCCGCCCGCGGAATCGAATAAACTCCGAACAGGCGGGCGGATGGGGGTCGAGGTATGAGGGCAGGGGACGCCTTCGCGCACGCAGGAGGTTCGCATGGCCGGCAGCTTCAACCAGGTGTTGTTGATGGGCAACCTGACGCGCGACGTCGAAATTCGGCGCACGCCCAACAACAAGGCGGTGGCCAATATCGGCTTGGCTGTGAACCGGCGCTATCGCACCGAGACCGGCGAGCAGAAAGAAGAAGTGACCTTCGTCGACTGCGAGGCCTGGGACAAGACGGCTGAAGTCATGGCGCAGTATCTCACGAAGGGGCGTCCTGTCTTCATCCAGGGGCGTCTGAAGCTCGACACCTGGCAGGACAAGAACGACGGGACCAATCGGTCCAAGCTCAAGGTTGTCGTCGATAGCTTTCAGTTTGTGGACTCCAACCGGGGAGCTGAAGGCGGCGGTGGTGGCGGCGGCATGAACGCCGGCGGCGAACCCCGCGTCCAGACCCGCCCCGCCGGCGGCGCCGGCCCCTCCGGCCGAAACCCCGCGCCCGTCCGCCAGGCCCCGCAAGGCCAGAGCTACGAGCAGATCCAGGAAGATGACATTCCGTTTTGAAGAAGGGCCGAGGGGTTAGGGCCGAGGGCCGAGGGGGGTGGGGGGGAGCCGAACCATTCGGCCGCCACTCCGCCACTCCGCCACTCCGCCACTTCACCCCTTCGCCACTCCGCCTGTTCCCGCCTAAACTCCCCCCCAACCCCATTCCGCTGGGGCGTCCCGGTTGACGGCGTGTGCACGCCGGGTTTGCAGGACGCTCCTCAACTGACCCGTCGGCGGGCTCATCGCCCGGCCGAGGGGAAGGACAGCGACCCATGCCCAAGAACGTTGAACTGCTGCTCGTTGAATCCGTCGACAACCTCGGCATCGTCGGTGACGTTGTCAAAGTCCGCACCGGCTTCGCCCGCAACTTCCTCCTGCCGCGTTCGCTGGCGACGGTCCCGAGCGAAGAACTCAAGAACAGCCTGCAGGCCAAGCGTGCCGAAGCCGTGCGCCAGGCCGCGGAAGTCCGCGCCGCCCGCAAGGAGACCATCTCCAAGCTCGACGGCTACGAGCTCACGCTCGAGCGGTCGTGCAACGACCTGGGCATCCTGTACGGCTCGGTGACGCAGGGCGAGATCGCGACGGCCCTGAACAAGGCCGGCTTCGCCGTCCGCCCGCGCGACGTGCGTCTCTCCGGCGCCATCAAGCGCGTCGATGACTACATCGTGCACATCAAGTTCGAGACCGAACTCGAGACCGACATCCGCCTGCACGTGAAGGCCGACCGCCTCCTTGCCAAGGACGAGAAGCCCGACATGGACTTCGACAACGAGGGCAACCTCGTGACCCGTCGCGGCGATCGTGGCGATCGTGGCGAAAAGGGCGGCGAGAAGGGCGACGACAAGGCCGGCGCTGAGGCCAAGGCCGGCAAGCCCGGCAAGGGCGACGCGGGCGAGAAGGCCGCGGACGCCGACAAGGCTGGTGACAAGGGCGGCAAGCCCGCCGCGGACGCGAAGTCGCCCGCCGCGGCTGACGACGCCAAGCCGCAGAAGGCGGCCCGCAAGCCGCGCGAAGACACCAAGAAGGCCGACAAGGCCGGCGACAAGGCCGCCAAGAAGTAAGCCTCAGGTCGTCCGCAGACGACGCTTGATCCAATCCGGCACCCGGACCGTGGCGCGCAGTTCGCCCGGTCCGGCGGGGCCCGCGGCTCCCGCGGGCCGCGATGCGCCGTCGCGCCGTTCCGGAATCACCACCGACCCGGACTGACCCGGCGCACCCGTCGCGGGCGTCGCAGGCGTTGTGAGCCCGGGCGTGGGCGGCCTGATGAACCCGGCCGACTTGGCCCCGGGGGTCGGGCGTGGCGAGGTGATCTTGAAGAAGCCGCCCTCGATCGACGCGCCGTCGGCGATGTCGACGCTCGGGGCTTCCAGGTCGCCCTTCACGTGGGCCTTGGGCCCGATCACGACCGGCCCGCCCGAGAGCAGGCTGCCCTCGACCACGCCGAGGATCGTCATGCCGGTGCGGGCTTCGATGTGCGAGGCGACGAGCGTGGCCCGTCGTTCAACGACGATGCGGCCGCAGGTCTGGATGCGCGAGGTCCAGCAGGTGTCGCGGACGACCAGGTCGTCCAGCGTGACGCGTTTGTAGCACCACGGGCAGGAGATGGACATCGCCGACGCGGGCACGTCGAAGCCGCGTCGGCAGTGATAGCACTCGACGGTGCGGGGCGGAGGTGTGCCGCGGGTGGCCATGGCGCACGCGCTCGCGCGAGACGCCGGCGCCGTGCGATGACGGCGCCGGGGCAGGGGCGTCCTGCGGGCGAGTTACATCCCGTCGTGGCCGAGCCCGTTGGTGGCCTCGGCGGGACGACGGCTGATGCCGGACAGGCGGGCTTCCAGCCCGGCCAGGGTGGCGTCGAGTTCGGTGGTCTTGGCGGTCACGGCCTGCACCTGAGCCGCGGGCTGGCCCGGGGCCGGACGCGGGCGGTTGCCGGCGTTCTTCACCGCGTCCGCGCCGACGCGGACGTTGCCGACAAACGAGGCGCCCTCGGCGACGACCAGCGTGTTGGCGACCACGTCGCCGATGATCCGCGCCTTCTGGTTCAGTTGCACGCGCTCGCGGGCGAGCACGTCGCCCTCGACCAGCCCGTCAACGATCACGTTGACGCCTTCGACGCTGGCCTTGCAGGCGGCCCCGTCGCCGATCTGGACTTCGCCCTTGGCGATGATCTTGCCCTCGAACGTGCCCAGGATGCGGGCCGTGGAGTCGAAGACCATCTCCCCCTTGATGTGGGTGTCAGGGCCGATGACGGTGGTCGTGCGGGTCGGTTCGGGCATGGCTGGTCCTTCCAAACGGATTGGTGCGAGACGGATGTCCGCGGCCGGGCGTGTCTGGCCGGGCCGGTCGGGTGTCGAATATGGGATGGTCCAGCGCGCTCCGCGCGCCTGTCTGTCCCTTGTTCCGGGGACGAGACGAGGCAGAGGTCAGACGGTGCCCAGCGCTCCGCGCCAGGGTTTCCGCCCGCCGAGGCGCAGGTCCGCAAACCTCGGCAGGGGTTCATCGTCATGCCGGGGGCGGCACTTTGACTTTCTCGGACGACCCGAGAACTTTTTTTCACGCTGTTTCCGGCCGCTTAGGGCTTGAACAAGTCAATCTCGCCCTTGGCCGGCTCAGAGAACTGTGAGAAGGGGTTGCCCGCGTCGGCGGCGTCGGCCTGATCGGCCCCGCCGAGGCCGGCGGTTGTGGAGGCGGCCCGCTTCCAGATGTTGAACCCGCGGCCGTCGTCGGGGCTGACGACGTTGCTGGACGCGGTGTAGCGCCAGCCGTGCGTCTCGGACCCGCCGGCGGCCCCGCCGATGCGGATCGTGCTCAGGCGGTTGAGGGGGTTGATGGGAACGGTGCGGAGATAGGGCCCGAGCGGCCCGCCGAGCGAGCCGTCCTCGCCGGTGGTTTGCAGCAGGCGGGCGAGCAGGCGTTCGGGGTCGCTGGTGCGGGTGCCGTCGGGATTGACCAGGACGGAGCGCTGGCGGTGCTCCTCGAAGTAGTGGTCGAGGGCGGTCTGGAACTGGCGGGTGGTGGCGAGGACGGCGGCGGACTGGGAGTTGGCGGCGGCCTGCCCGAAGCGCGGGACGGCGATCGCCGCAACGACCCCGATGATGACCACGACGATCACCAGTTCGATGAGCGTGAACGCACGCCCACGCCGAGTTGTCCGGCCCGACCCGCACCGCACGATTACACCTCACGTTCCGCTGTTCGATCCTGGAACACGTCACGCGAACCGGAGCAATCATCGGCCGTTTGGTGGGGGGCGTGGTTGGTACCGCTCGGTGACGGTCGGGGCCAGGTGGGTGATTCGTGCGGTCATCCCCCCGACCTTTGCTGGATGCACGGCGTTCTCGGGCGAACGGGGCGGGATTTGCACGGAGATCACGGGCGGGCGGGCGGAGACTTCACGCGGCGGGGCGAGCGGCGTATAGTGGGCTCCTGTGGCCGAGAACCGGCCCACGGGCTTGTAGCTCAGGTGGCTAGAGCGCACCCCTGATAAGGGTGAGGTCGAAGGTTCAACTCCTTCCAGGCCCATTTCAACCAGACGAGCCGCCGCGGCGCGGCGGTTGGGCGGCGTGGGGGTGGTCCACAACTTGATCAGCGGCTGATCTCGGGCGTTACGGCGTCTCGGGCGTGGCTTTGGCGGCGGGCGGGCCGGACCAGAGGCGCCACCGGCGTTCGTAGGCGCTCAGGCCGTCGCGCCAGCCGCGTTCCCAGAGCTGCACGTACTCGTAGTCGCGGGTGTGGCGTTCGGCGAGGCCGAGTTCGTCGGCTTTGCGCATAGCCGCCCGAGTCCAGCCGACGAGTTCGATGGGGAGGGCTTCGAAGAGATAGGCGTGGGGGAGTGTTTCGACGATGCGGGCGAAGAGTTCGGACTCCGCGATCGCGTCGCCCTGGTCGAAGGCGTCGATGATGTCGCGGGCGCGGGCGGCGTGTTCGGTGATGAGGGCGTCGAGGCCGAGGGTGGCGGCGAGGGCCTCGGTGCTGGGCACGCCGGCGAAGTCATCGCGGAAGGCCAGGAGATAGCCGAGCCAGGGCCCGCCGTCGAGGGCGAGGCCGGCGCCGGTCTCGGTCTGCAGGAGCGGGCGGAGCGCGTCGACGTGGGCCTGGGCCTCGGCGTCGATGGCGTCCTGGAGTTGGGCGGCGCGGGCGGCGAGGGCTTCGGGGACGTCGGTCAGCGGGTTGGCGGCCGAGCCGAGCAGGCGCCCGAGCGCGGCGTACGCGCCGGAGTACCAGACGGGTGCGGCGTAGTTGAACTCGTCCAGCAGCTTGGGGGCCAGCATCCGTTCGACATGGGCGAGCACGTCGGCGGGCTCGGTGGCGGCCATGGCTTGCAGGTAGTGCAGGCACTCGTCGGCGCGAACGGGGTTCGGGAAGTCGTTGTACTCGCGGAGCACGCGCAGGCGGACGGACTGGTGGCCTTCTTCGCGGTACGCGGCGAGGGCGTCGAGGCTGTGCCGGAGCGGGTGGAAGCTGTCCTTGGCGCCTTGCAGGAAGACGATGGGCGTGGAGGAGGCGGCGACGGTGTCGGGCGCGGGGCTGGCGGCGTGGACGAGCACGCCGTCGGCGAGCGCGGGAAACTCGGCGGCGAAGGCGAGGGCGAAGGTGCCGCCCGCGCCGGACTCGGGCGCGGCGCCCGAGCCGTAGAGGTACAGATGTCGCGGCCCGAAGACGCGCGAGAGTTCGAGCATGATGTCGCGGAAGCGGATGGCGGCTTCCTTGGAGACGGTGAAGAAGCGCTGGTTGGGGCGGCGGAGGTCGCCGCCCATGCCGTCGATGCTCACGACGACGTCGTTGGGACGGAAGCCGTTCTTTTCGCGCCGGTGGGCGGAGAAGCCCCAGCGGAAGTCCATACGTGCGGGGTGGAGGAGGACGACCAGGTCGTACGGTTCGTTGGGGTTGAAGTCGAAGGGGAGCGACCAGGAGTAACGGGTGCCGTCGTCGGTCTTCCAGAGGAAGACCTTGCCGGGGTCGGCGGTGGGCTCGGGCTGGAGGCGGGGCGGGTCATCGTCGCGCCAGTCCTGCTCGGGCGGGATGCGGGCCGGGCGGGGGCCGTCGGGGCCGAGGGGCTGGTCGACGCGCTCCGGCGGCGGGTTCTTGGGCTTGGGGCGGCCGAAGGTCGGCTGCTCGGCGTGGGCAAAGGACGGGCAGAGCAGGCCGAGCGCGAGTGTGAGCGTGAGGGCGATCGCGGCGCGGAGCGGGCGCGGGGCGGGCGCGAGGAGCCGATGCGAGCGGGACGTGCGCGGCATGTGGTCTCCGAGGCGGATGCGAGCCGTGGACGAGCGGGGGCCGGGCCCGGGGGGTTCAGCGGATGGGAAAGGCGTGGGTGTCAGCCGCGGCCGCGGACCCAGCGGAGCGCGACTTCGCCGATGCGGCGACCGAAACGCTCGGCGGTGTAGAGGTCGGCGGCGACGGGCTGCTGGCTGCCGTGGGGCGATTGGGCCATGGCCCCGGCGTAGGAGGAGAGACGGTTGAGTTCGCGGTCGGTGCCGGCGGTGTTCTCAGCGCCGGGGAGGCCGGCGTTGCCGATCCAGACCATGCCGTGCTGCATCGCGTTGAGGAACAGGTCGGTCAGCGTGTTGAGCTTGTCGCCGCTGGGCCCCTGGGAGTTGGTGAAGCCGGCGGCGAGCTTGTCCTTCCAGCCCTGAGCGGCCCAGGTCTTGGAGTGGACTTCGAAGAGCGACTTCATTTTGGCGGTGACGGAGCCCATGTAGGTCGGGCAGCCGAAGACGATGGCGTCGGCGGCGTGAAGCGGGGCGGCGTCGGCGAGGGCTTCGTCAACCGAGAGCAGGCGTGCCTGCACGCCTTGAACGCCGGCGAGGCCTTTGAGGACGTGCTCGGCCTGGACTTTCGTCTTGCCGTAACCCGAGTGATACACGACGACGACGCTGGCGGTGGACATGGTCAGGCTCCGGGGGAATACCGGAACGGTAGCGGGCGCGGGGGGCTTCGATCCTACTATTTTGCAGGGCGGCGGTTGCGACGTCGCGGCACGATTGGGACGTTTGGAGCCCGAGCACTGTGGAGATCTTCAAGGAGTTCAAGTTCGAGGCGGCCCACCGGCTGGACCACCTGCCGGAAGGGCACAAGTGCCGGCGGCTGCACGGGCATTCGTACCGGCTGCGCGTGCACGTGCGCGGGCGGGTGGACGCGAAGACGGGCTGGGTGATGGACTTTGATGAGATCCGGCGCGCGTGCGATCCGCTGATCGCGCAGCTCGATCACGCGTATCTCAATGAGATCGAGGGGATGGGGATCTCGACGTCGGAAGGGATCAGCGTGTGGCTGTGGCGCCGGCTGAAGCCGACGCTGCCGGGGCTGTGCAAGGTCGAGCTGTGGGAGACAGCGACGTCCGGGGCTGTGTACTGCGGGGAGGATGAGGCGGGGGTGTGAGGCGGGGGTGTGAGGCGCGGTGAAGCGCGCGGGATCGCGGCATCGTGCGATGACGTGATTCGTTGATCACGCCATCGCGTGCGATGAAGGCAACGCGCGGGGCGAAGAAGAAAGCGGAGAGGGGGAGATTCGAACTCCCGATACGGCAAGCCGTATTCTGGTTTTCGAGACCAGCCCATTCAACCGCTCTGGCACCTCTCCGTGAAGTGATCGCGGCTCAGGCCAATGATTGGACGGCCGGTTGCGCCGGTCAACGAGCCGGGCGGGGGGGACGGGCGGTGGACGGGCGGGGCAGGGGCGGGCGGGTACGGAAGGTGGGAACCATGGCGAAGTTTGCGACCAGGAACGATCTGCCCGGCGGGACGCGGGACGCGGTCATTGCGCTGTTCTCGGCCCGGCTCGCCGACGCGGTGGATCTGTACACGCAGGCCAAGCAGGCCCATTGGACGGTGCGCGGGCCGACGTTCTTGATGCTGCATGAACTGTTCGACGAAGCGGCGGGCGAGGCGGACGAGTTCGCGGATCTGCTCGCCGAGCGGATCGCGCAGTTGGGGGGAGCGGCGGTCGGGACGGCCCGGGAGGTCGCCAAGCGGTCGACGCTGGCGGAGTATCCGCTGGACGCGGTGGATGGAGCCGCGCACGTGCAGGCGCTGAGCGCGGCGCTCGCGACGTTCGGGGCGGCGATGCGGAAGGCGATCGACGAGTGCGCCCGGCTGGGCGACCAGGGCAGCGCGGACATCTGCACAGAGATCTCCCGCGCGGTCGACAAGCGGCTGTGGTTTGTTGAATCGCACGCGGGTCGGTGAGGGAGGACGGGAGGGGGGGACGCGGGGAGCGGGGGACGGGGGGACGCGGGGATTGGGCGCGGGGACGCGGCGGTATACTCGCGCCCTTGTCAACAGACGCAAATGATGGCGGGCAGAGCGGTCGTGGCGGCAAACTCAAGGGCGGACTGCCCGGCGTTGGTATTGCGCCGTCGTGGGAGAAGGGCGCGTTTGTCGCGCTGGCGATCGCGGCGATCGTGATCGGGTGGGTGGTGGTGGACCGCTCGGCGTTCAGTGATCGGCGGCGGACGGACGCGGGCGTGTTCTTCCGGGCCGGGTGGGCCGTGCGCGAGGGGCAGGACCCGTACGCGGTGTCGGACGAGAACGGGTGGTTTTATCTGTACCCGCCGGGGATGGCGGTGTTCTTGACGCCGCTGGCGCACGCGCCGCCGCCGGAGCCGCTGCCGCCGGCGAAGGACGCGGACCTGTGGTACGCGCCCGCGGGGTACTTGCCGTATCCGGTGTCGGTGGCGATCTGGTATGCGCTGAGCATCGGGTGTCTGGTGCTGAGCGTGCGCTGGATGTGCGGGGCGCTGGAGCGCTCGGCGGAGCGGGCGGAGGTGCGGTCGATCACGCCGGCGTCGGGCGGGTGGTGGAACGTGCGGTTCTGGCCGACGATCGCGGTGCTGCCGGACGCGCTGTCGACGCTCAGCCGGGGGCAGGTGAACATCCTGCTGCTCGCGTTGATTTGTCTGGGCGTGGATCGGTTCTCACGCGGGAAGCGGGCCTGGGGCGGGGCGGCGTGGGCGCTGGCGGCGTGCTTGAAAGTGTTTCCCGGCGTGTTTGTGTTCTACCTGCTGGCGCGGCTGGATCGGCGCGCGATGATGGGGTACATCGCGTGCGGGCTGGCGTGCATGGCGGCCTTGCCGGTGGTGGTTTACGGGCCGAGCAAGGCGGTCGAGCACACGTGGACGTTCATGGAGGGCGTGCTCTTGGCGGGGCTCGGGCTGACGGACGCGCCGTCGCTGCAGGCGGGCGCCGGGCCGGAGAACACGGACAACGGGGCGATTCAGGGGGTGCTGCACAACCTGACGAACATCGGCACGCCGCGGGGCGAGCGGCCGACGGAGATCGCCGGGTGGATCAAGGGCGTGCACGTGGCGTGCTCGCTGGCGCTGCTGGCGGGGGCGGTTCTGGTCGGGCGCGGGCTGCGACTGGGGGGCGGGCGCAAGGATGGAGTGAGCGGCGCGGGCGAGGTGAACCTGGGCGAGCCGGGCATCGTGATGATGCTGCGGACGGGGATGCTGTGCTGCGTGATGCTCGCCGCGGTGCCGATGTGTCACCGGCATTACCTGGTGCTGCTCTATCCGGCGGCGGCGGCGGTGATCTTCGCGAGCATGCAGCGGTCGACGTTGGCGCTGCCGACGGGCGGCGGGCTGCTGGTCGCGGTG
Source organism: uncultured Phycisphaeraceae bacterium (assembly GCA_964615765.1). Taxonomy (GTDB): domain Bacteria; phylum Planctomycetota; class Phycisphaerae; order Phycisphaerales; family UBA1924; genus CAZTQN01. The sequence continues at coordinate 39,497 of CAZTQN010000013.1, read as the reverse complement.
GGGATGCCGATCGCCTTGGCGATCCCGAAGGCGTCGCAGACGGGGCTGCTGCGGGACATGCCGATCCCGCTGGCGTGCATGCTGGTGCTGTATGTGCTGTGCGCGGCGGAGATCCGGCGGTGCGTGCGCTCGGCGGCGGCTCGGGCGTGATCAGCCGGGATTAGGTCCGCCGAGGCCGGCGAAGATGGCCATGATCGTGCCCATCAGCGCGAGCGTGACGACGAGCCAGACGCACATGTAGATGACGAAGTTGAGTGCGGCGACGGTGGCGGAGCGGGTCAGGCCGGCGGAGGTGGCCTTGTCGACCAGGGCCGTCATGACGCCGAAGGAGATCAGCCAGCCCATTGCGTTTGCGAGGAACTTGCCTTCGGGGATGTCGCCGACGCCGGCATGGATGGGCCAGGTGATGGCGGCCCCGGCGATGAAGCAGGCGATGGCGATGAGGAAGGACTGCCCGAAGGGGAGGGCGTTGCGCAGGACGAGCTTGCTGGCGATCATGAGGATCGGCGCGGCGAACACGCCGGCGATGACCAGCGCGATCGCGAGTGCCGCGATGAACGCCATTGACCCGACGGCGATACCCATGCCGGAGCAGCCTCCTTGTCAGGGATATCGAGTCACGGATTGAGGGGAATGAGCGGAAGGCGAGGGGGTCGATCGGGGCGGGCGTTATCGGAGCGTTACGGCCCGCCGTCGTTCGCGGGCACGCTCTGCACGAGCGTCGTCATGTACTTCTGGAACTCGTCGTGCATGATCTTCATGCTTGGGGAACGCCACATGAGCCGGAAGGAACGCTCGGCGGCGATCTCGCGCATGCGGCTTTCCCAACTGGCGAAGTAGTCGGTGGGGATCTGTCCGTTGCGGTGGCCGTACCACGCGATTTCGAAGACCGAGAGCTGCATGAGGTTGAAGAAGTACTCGCGGACGGCGCGCTCGCGCTCTTCGGGGTTGGCGAAGTGCTCGGCGTAGGCGACGTCGTGGCGGTAAACGCTGGCGAGCGTGGGGTCGCCGACGCGCATCTCGCGGAGGTGCATCTGCATCTGCACGAGCTTGGAGAAGTTGGAGAAGTGCGTGGCGTTGCGCGATTTGCGGAACTGCATCGCGGTGTACAGCAAGCCGCCGGCGATGCCGAGGCTGCTGAGCCCCTGAAGCAGGACCTGAAGAAGCTGGAGGGTCATGCCGCGAGGGTAGTGGGGGGCGGCGGGCGCGAAAGTTCGGATCAGCCGTAAACCATCGTGACGCGGGCTTCGAGGTGGCGCATGAGGGGTTCGGGGCTGAGGGGTGCGCCGGTGAGGGCCTTGCAGAGTTCGGCGGCGCGGTAGCGCCGGCCGTGGGTGTGGATGTTGCGGTGCAGCCAGTCCTTGAGGGCGGCGAAGTCGCCGCGGGCCATGCGGGCGCGGAGGTCGGGGATCTGGCGGTTGATGGTTTCCCAGAGCTGGGCGGCGTAGAGGTTGCCGAGCGTGTAGGTGGGGAAGTAGCCGATGAGCCCGGCGGACCAGTGGACATCCTGCAGGCAGCCGCGGCGGTTGTCGGGGACGTCGACGCCGAGGAAGCGCTTGTACAGGCGGTTCCACTCGCCGGGGACGTCGGCGACCTTGAGCGCGCCGGAGATGAGCCCGCGCTCGAGCTCGAAGCGGATCATGACGTGCAGGTTGTACGTGCTCTCGTCGGCCTCGACGCGGATGAGGCTCGGGCGCACGAGGTTGCAGGCCTTGACCATGTCGGCCTCGGTGAACGCGTCGAGCCCGCGCCCGGCGGCGCGGCGGACGTGCGGCCAGAGCCACGACCAGAACTCGGGCGAGCGGCCCACGAAGTTCTCCCACATGCGGCTCTGGCTCTCGTGGATGCCCAGCGAGATGGAGTTGCCAAGGGGCTGGCCGAAGCGGGCGGCCTTGGGCAGGCCCTGCTCGTACAGCCCGTGCCCGCCCTCGTGCATGGTGGAATAGAGCGCGTCGCAGAAGCCCTGCTCGCGGTAGCGCGTCGTGAGGCGTGTGTCGCCGGGGGCCATGCCGGTGCAGAACGGGTGGGCCGTGGTGTCGAGACGACCGGCGTCGAAGTCGAAGCCCATCGCCTTGAGGACCATCTGCCCGAGTTCGTGCTGGGCGGCGGGCTCGATGGCGACCTTCAGGACCGCGTCGTTGGGCTGTTTGGAAGAGCGCCCGGCGCGGGCGACGAGTTCGGCGAGGCGCGGGCCCAGCGGACCGAAGACGGCCTGGATTTCCGCCGCGGTGGCGCCGGGCTCGTACTCGTCGAGCAGGGCGTCGTAGAGCTCGCCCCCGGCGGGCACGCCGTAGCACTCGGCCTTGCGGCGCGTGAGGGCCATCATCTTGTCGAGCCAAGGCGCAAACATCGCGAAGTCGTTGGCTTCGCGGGCCTTCTTCCAGACGTCCTGCGCCTGCGAGCCGACGCGGGCGAGCTCGGCGACCAGGTCGGTCGGCAGTTTGGTGGCGCGGTCGTAATCGCGGCGGATCTCGGCGAGGTTGCGGGCCTCGGTCGGGTCGGCGGCGATGGCGCCGTCCTTCTCGCACGCGGCGATCAGTTCGCCGATGCGCGGCGATGTGGCCCGTTCATGGGCGAGGCCGGAGATGACGGCGGACTGCTCGGCGCGGTGCTCGGCCGCCGCGGCGGGCATGTAGGTTTCCTGGTCCCAACTCAGCAGCGCGCCGATCGAGTTCAGGGTATCGACGGCGCGGAGGGCGTCGGCGAGTTCGCGGTACGCGGGCGGGTGGGCGGCGGCGCTCGTAGTCATGGGCCAAGGGTATGTTGGGCCCTCGGCGAGCGGCGGCGACGTGAGATTTCAGGGGGGAGTGCCGGGTCAGTGCGTGCCGGGTCGGTACATGCCGGGCCGGCGGCGTCGGGCGAGGCTGCCCGCCGTGAGCAGCGCGACGGCGCCCGACCACGGGCCGGGCACGGGAACGGCGTCGATGCTGAAGTCGTCGAACGCCACGCGCGGGAAGCCGTCGCTGCCCACCAGCGCCAGCGCGAGGTACCGCCCTTGCAAGCTCGGCGGCAGCACGTTGGGCGTGGTGTACGAGAACGAATACGGGCGCATCACGCCCAGGTCGTCGTCGCCGATCGGGGAGTTCTCCAGCGAGGCCAGCAGGGGGACGTTGAGCCCGACGTCGTAGACGGGCGTGGCGAGATCCGGCGCGCCGAGGAGCGACACGATCGGGAAGTAGGGAAGGTCGCTGCGGCCGATGCCGGCGAGGAAGCGCACCGTGTACACCGTGCGCGGCTGGAGCTGCACGTTGAGCGTTTGCTGCAGGCGGTCGTTCTGCGCGATGGCGACGTTGCGGCCGGAGTAGCCCGTCAGCCACGCCTGCCCGTTGATGGTCGCGCCCGGGTTGATGACGCCCGCGTTGAGGTCGCCGAGCTGCGGCGGGACGACCTGGCTGCGCCAGCCCTGCACGAAAACGCCCGTTCGCGGCGTGCCGGCGACATCCGCGAACGTCGACGGCCAGAACGTGTGGACGGCCTGCGTCCCGCCGCCGGTGCCGCTGGTCATCTCGCCGGGCGCGAGCGTGACGCTGACGTCCTCAAAGCCGGGGTTGATCAGCGGGAGCGGCGCGGCGCTCGCGTGCGTACCGGCGAACCAGCAAACAGAGAAGACGAAGGTAAGAAGATCCCCGCCGCGGACCGAACGAATGACCACCATGCACAGGCGCTCGCATTTGCACGCCGGCACTGCGCTCGGCGGATCGCTCTCTGCTCGCGAAGACCATACTCGCGCATTCGATGTTCGCAAGTTCGGCGCGGCGGTTCCCTTGTTATTCCTGTCGAACCGACTGTCGGGCGAGCATCTCGGCGTAGCGGCCGACGCCTTCGCCGCGGGCGAGCTGGGCGTGGGTGCCGCGTTCGATGATCTCGCCGCGTTCGAGGACGACGATCATGTCGGCGTGGCGGATGGTGGAGAGGCGGTGGGCGATGACGAAGCAGGTGCGGCCGCGCATGAGTTCGCGGAGCGACTCCTGGATGAGGGCCTCGCTCTCGGAGTCGAGGTTGCTGGTGGCTTCGTCGAGGATGAGGATGCGCGGGTCGGCGAGGAGGGCCCGCGCGATGGCGAGGCGCTGTTTCTGCCCGCCCGAGAGACGCACGCCGCGCTCGCCGATGACGGTGTCGTACCCGCGTTCGAGGCGGTGGATGAACTCGTGGGCGTTGGCGGCGCGGGCGGCGGCTTCGATCTCGGCGCGGGTGGCCCAGCGGCGTGCGTAGGCGATGTTGTCGCGCACGCTCCCATCAAAGAGGAACACGTCCTGCTCAACGACGCCCAGCAGGCGCCGGTACGACTGCACATCGATCTCGCGGAGGTCGCGCCCGTCGAGTTCGACCCGGCCGTGGGTCGGGTCGTAGAAGCGGGCGACTAGGTTGCAGAGCGTCGTCTTGCCGGCGCCGGAGGCGCCGACGAGGGCGACGGTCGCGCCCGCGGGCACGTCGAGATTCACGGCGCGGAGCACCCATTCCAGCCCCGGCGGTGCGGCGGGTCCGGCGGACGGGGCGCCGTTGTCGAGCGCATCGACGGACCCGTTGCCAGCCGCGGCGCCGTCGGTGCGCGGGCGATCGTCCATGCGTGGGTACGCGAACCAGACGTCACGCAGGCGGACATGCCCGGCGACCCGCTCGCGCCGGAGCACGGCGCCCGTGAGCGCGGGGCGGTCGCGATCATCGCGCCCGAGCGCGGCGACGGCGGCCCGGGAGGAGCGGTCCGCGGCGGCGGCAGAAGTCATGGAGGACGCGGCGGCCGCGGGCGTGGCGCCGACGGCCCCGGGCTGGAACTCGGTCGGTTCGCCCAAGAGGTCGAGCACGCGGTCGAGCCCGGCGAGTTCGCTCTGGATGCCGGTGGCGCTGGCGCTGAGCGATTCGAGCGGGCCAAGGAGCATGAGCAGGTAGGCGGAGAACATCATGAGATCACCGATCGTCATGGTGTTGTCAAAGATGCGCCCGCCGCCGTAGATCAGCAGCGCGCAGGAGGCGAGCGGGATGAAGATCATCCAGCCGATCTCGATGAGGCGGCTCCAGCGCCAGGCGAGGAGCTCCTGGCGGGCCATGAGGTGGTTGCCGGTGACGAAGCGTCCGGCCTCGCCGCGCTGGCGGGCGAAAGCGCGGACGATGCGCATCCCGCCGAAGGCCTCGGTGGCGTGGGCGTCGATCTGCTCGCGGGTTTTACGGGAATCGCGGAAGACGGGGCGGATGCGGGCGATCCAGGTCTTCTGGCTGAGGTACGCGAGCGGGATGAGCACGAGGCTGCCCGCGAGCAGGCGCCAATCGACCCAGGCGAGGATGGCGAGCGTGCCGACGAGTTGCACGACGGCGCGGAGCGGGTTGTAGAGCAGCGTGAACAGCAGGTTGGCCGCGTTGCCGGCGTCTTCGCGCAGGATGCTGGCGGCTCCGCCGGAACGGATCTGATAGACGCGGTGCAGCGGGAGGCGGACGGCGTGCTCGAAGACGCGCCGGCGGACCTTTGCCTGCATTTTCTTGGTCAGGCGGGTCATCAGGGCCCGGCCGGTGATGCCGACGACGATCGAGATCGCCGTCGCCAGCAGCACGCCGCCGCCCACGATCCAAAGGAGCGTGGTGCGGTCAGTGCCGGTGACGCGGCTGACCCAGTCGGGCAGGCCGGCGGGACCGGGGTTGTTGGTCAGGACGTAGTCGAGGGCGACCTTGGTGCTGGCGGGCGGGAGGAGCCCGATGGCGGCGGAGATCATGACGGTCAAGGCGCAGAAGGCGACCACGCCGCGATGCCCGCGGAGCATGGCCCAGAACGCGCGGGCGAGGGTCATGAACGAGCGGGACGGCTTGCCGGGGCGGGCCTTGGGCGGGCCTGGGTCGGCGGGCGAAAGCGCGGCGCGGCTGGTGGCGGCTTCGTCTCGGCGGGCGAGATAGGCGAGATAGCGCCGGCGCGAGGACGCGCCCGGCGGCGGGTTCGGGGTGGACAGACTTTTCACCGATCGCTCGTCCATGCGGCGCACATTGGGGGGCCCGGTCGCACACACCGGGCGGCCGCCGAGTGCACTCTACGTCCGCGGACGCTCACCGCCGCCGAAAATCCTCGAAGTCGCCGAGGACACTCCAGAGAGTGGAACCGAGTTCGGCGTGAATGAGGTCGACCATGGCGCGTTCGCGTTCGCCGAAGTCGCGCTCGCCGCGTTCGCGGTGGAGCGTGAGCCAGCCGACGCGTTCGCCCTGCGGGCCATTGAGGAAGGCGGGGTTGCGGTAGCGGGAGGAAAGACCGTCGCCGACGCCCAGATCGCCCAGCATGTCGCGGTATGGGCGGAAATCCGACGGGGCGAAGCGGGACATCTGCTCCCGCTTGACGACGGTGGCGCATCGGTCGGGTCGGGAGGCGAGTTCGTTCTGGTACGGCCACTTGAACCCGGGCGACTTGGCGGCGACGGTCGCGGACAGATACCGCTCCATCCACTCCGTGTCGGACCAGGCGATCAACTGCCCGCCCCAGTTCAGCCCGGCCGGCACAACCAGACGAGACCCGATCGAGCACCAGCACGCGCCGGTGGCGGCAGCCAGCCCCACGCACAGCTCTTCCGCCATGGCCATCGGTGCTTCGCGGCGCTCGAGCACGCGAGCGACCAGGCGAACGGCCACGCCAACATCGCTGTACGTCAGCCGCGTGTCACGCATCAGCACCTCCGAGGGGGGAGTCTTGGCTGGACGAGGGGCGAAAAGCAAGCGGGCCCGGACGTACGCCCGGGCCCGCGTGGACGCTTTGGTCGAATAGGGAGGCTCAGGCGCGGTCGGCGAACCAGGCCGAGAGGAAGGCGAAGATGTCCTGGACGCTGACGAGCCCGCTGCGGTCAAAGTCGGCCGAGCCGCCGTCGTCGACCTGCGCGAAGTAGTCGGTCAGGAAGGCGAAGACATCGTCGACGGTGACTGACCCGCTGAGGTTGTGGTCAGCGAAGGAGAAGTTCTGGATGGGGCTAGCGGTGCGGATGATGCGGCGTTCGCCGCCGACGGGGTAGCGACGAGCCGTGACGCCGCCCTGCAGCCAGTCCTGGATGAAGGTGTCGAGGGCCTGCTGATAGGACTGCCCGACGACGGTGAAGGGGAGCCCGTTGAAGGGGTACTGGTCGCCGCCGCGGGCGTTGAAGTCGATGGTGGCGATGTTGATGCTCGGGGCACCGGGGACGACCTGGCCGTTGCGGACGATGACGCGCCCGTCGTTGAGGATGACCTCGCGGACGCGCTGGCCGACCTGCGTGACGGTCGCGGTGGTCACCCCGGTGATGGGGTTGGTAGTGGTGGAGAGGGTCTGGCGCTGGGCGGTTTCGGCCCAGACCATGCGGAAGCCGGAGATCTGCGCGAAGCGGCCGGTGCTGGAGCCGCCGCCCGGCGTGCCGGCGACGTTGGCGACGCAGTTTTCCAGGATCTCCTTAAAGCGCTGGGCGGAGACGTTGGGGACGACGGCGACGAGGTTGGAGAAGGGGAGGATGCTGAAGGTGTCGAACTCAGTGAAGTTGCCGACGGGCAGGACGCTGTCGTTGCGGATGCCCCCGCCGTTCTGCAGGGCGACGTCAGCCGTCGGAACGCCGAACTGAGCGGCCCGCGTGTTGACGGAGTAGAGCAGCGAGTCGGCGCACAGGTTGCCGAGGTTGGTCTCGACCGCGCGGACGTTGTTGGTCACGCCGTCGAGCGGGACTTCGCGCTGCCCGATGACGGTCTGCTGGAGTTGGAGCACGTGGGCCGCGACGGGGTCGACGACCTGGGCCTGCACGAGCGGGTTGGGCGTGACGGCGTCGACGCCGATGCCGGAGACGCGGACGGGCCCGTCGATCGGGTCGTTGAAGGTGGTGACCTCGCCGGCGGCGTTGAAGCCGATGACCAGGCGGCCGACGTAGCGGTAGTCGCCGCGGGTCGTGACCAGCGGGACGGGCGTGCCGTTGCTGTCGTTGACGACGCGGGGGTAGTCGAGCCCGCCGATGTTCTGGGTGTTGCGGGTGTCGCCGGGGACGAGCACGTCGTCGGCGTCGGCGATGAGTTCGCCCCCGCCGCCGCCGATGACGATGTCGACGCCGTCGAGGAGGGGGATCAGGTCACGCTCGGACGTGAGCCCCTGGAGGTGGCTGGCGAGGACGATCTTGGTGATGCCCTGGGACTGCAGGGCGGCGACCTCGGCGTTGACGGCGGCGGCGACGGAGGACACCGTCACGCCGCGGGGCGAGGAGATGAACGGGAGCGCCTCGGTCGTGGCGCCGATGACGCCGACCTGCTCGGTGCCGGTGGTCGTCGGGATGGTCGCGACGACGCTGCGGAACAGGCGGGTGCCGACCAGCGGGCTGAGCCCCGGCTCGCCGGCGAAGTCGAGGTTCGCGGAGAGGAACGGGAGCGTGCCGGGCGTGCTCTCGACGAAGCGCTGGAAGACGTCGGGCCCGAAGTCGAACTCGTGGTTGCCGATGATCATGGCGTCGTAGCCGATGAGGCCGATGCCGATGGAGTCGAAGTAGGGCAGGTTGGCGGGGCGGCTGAGGCTGGCGTCGAACTCGGGCCCGGCGAGGAAGTTGTCGCCGGAGGAGATGAGGATGGAGCCCTTTTCTTCGGGGCCCGCGGGATAGGTCAGGGCCTGGGCGCGGAGGTTGTCGACGACGGTCTTGAAGCGGGCGATGCCGCCGAAGTCCTGCAGCGCGCCGGCGCCGGCGTTGATGATCTGGCTTTCGCCGTCGTTGTTGTGCAGGACGGTGAGATAGAACGTGGTCTGGGCGTGTGCGAGGCCGGCGGCGCCGAGGAGGGCCGCCGCCGCGATCTTGATGGTGTGACGCATCGTGAGTGCTCCGAATGCGAGAATGAGTGCTAAGTGCTGTGTGTGGGCGGGCGCACCGCGCGCCCGCCGCTCTTGACCCCCTCCGGCGCCCCCTCCGCCGCCCCCCGTCCCGTCAGCGCGTGTTCACCGGCGGCGACGGCCGGCGGCGGCGACGCCGAGCAGCAGGACGCCGAGCCCGTGCGGCGCGGGGATGGCCAGCCCGCTGAACCCGCCGAGCCCGTGCGAGCCGATGACGGTCGCGGCCCCGGTGGTCTGGTCGACGCTGAGCAGGCGCTGGCTATCGGTCATGAACAGCACGTCGGTGTCGGGGTCGTACGCGAGGGCGCCGACGCCGGAGGGGGAGTCGAAGCCCACGCCGCCGAGCGTGGTCGCCAGGCCGGTGGCCGGGTTGATGGTGACGATGGTGTCCTCGAAGGTGCCGTTTTTGCTGAGGCCGAAGAGCGTCCCGGCGGCGTTGAAGGCGAGCCCGGAGACGTCGTTGACGGCCGCCCCCAGCGGGCCGACGGGCGAGACGACGCCGGAGCCCGGGTTGATGGAGACGAGGTTGCCGCCGTCGACGGCGAGCAGGCTGGAACCGAGCACGGCGAGGTCGCCCTCGGGCAGGGTGTTGGGCGAATCGCTGACGAAGGTCGCCGCGCCCGTGAAGAGGTTGAGCGTGTACACCGAGGCGTCGGTGGACAGGGCGTACATCCGCCCTTCCGCGGCGTTCCAGGCGATGCCGCTGATGTTGGCGACGCCGGTGTTGCCGACCAGCGTGGCGGCCCCGGTGGCGGGGTCGATCAGATACAGCAATTGGTTTGAGAACGGCGCGAACGACGCGACGCCGTACAGCACGCTGGACGGGGCGGGGGCCGCTCCCGCAAACCCGGCGCACATTCCAACCGTCGCCACGATGGTGGCGATCGCTCCACACAGACGCTGCTTCATAGCTCCCTCTCCACGCTCGACGAGCATCAACAGACGGACGACGCGTCGGACGGTCCGGGCGGCGTCGCGATCCATCTTCGCGGCGGGGCGTTCGGAAGCGATTCCCGGTGCATCAAGTTTGCGCTAATGGTCAACGGATATGATCATCGGGCAAACCGCTGGTCCATAGCCCGGATGGCGGCAGGCCATTCCCGGCCGGCGGGGCCGGATGCACGGGCTCGGCGGCCGAGCCGAGCGTCGAATCACACCGTCTTCGCGCGTCATTCATCCGGTGGATGAGAGACGGGTGGCATCGTGCATTCTGAGAGGGTTTTCCAAGAATCCCAATCGCCTGTTGGTTCCGGCACGATGTACTGACCGAGAGGCGCCTAAGAGATGCCGTTTTTGGAGTTTCCACCATGCCTGACGAACAGCCACGATGGCCAGAACTCGCGTCCGCGTTTTCTGATTGGGCCAGTTCCGCCGCACGCCGCGACCCTTCGACCGCTCGACTATTGATCGCACTCGGCGTTTTTTTGCGAGAGGTTGGCGAGCAGGCGCTCGCGGGATCGACGAATGCTCCGACAGCCGCGGGTCAGGTTGAAGCGGTAGCGGGGGCGGGACAAGCGTCGCCCGCGACAGCGCCGAATCCGCCCGTCGCGGCGACCGCCCCGACGACCGCGCCAGCGCCGGCCCCGCGGGTGGTCGCGAGCGCGACGGCGAAGGTGACGGGCCCGCGTTCGCTGGTGCCGCTGAAGTTGGGCGATCTGCCGGCGATCCCGCTCGCCGTCACCGGGCCTGCGGCGGCGGTGCAGTCGGCGGAACTCGCGGCCCGGCGGCCGGAGCCCGCGGCGCCGGTGCGCCCGGCGTACCCGGAACTGCCCGATCTCGAGAAGGTCGCGCGCCGGTGCGATCTGAAGATCCAGGCGCTGGCGCTGCTCCTGCGTGATCCGGAGCTGATGCTGGTGACCTCGTCCGAGGAGGCCGAGCGCCTGCGTGAGAAGGCCCGAGCCGCGGGGAGCGAGGGGCTGTGGATGCTCGACCGCGCGGGCGAGATGGACCAGGCGACGCTGCGGCAGGCGCAGGAGGTGTTCGCGAACCTGGCGGCGGCGATGCGCCTGGTGTCGCGCTCGCGGGCGCCCTTGGAGAACGGGCGGGCCGTGCCGCCCCAGAGCCAGGCGGAGTTCGACATCCTGATGCTGATGGCCGAGGCGCAGTCGAGCCTGCGCGTGCTGGGCGAGCGCATCGGGCTGGAAGAGGACGACGACCAGTTCGAAGCGTTCGCGTGGTTGCGGCAGATCACCGAGCGCGAGCGCGTGTTCATCCCGCGGTTCATGCGGCTGGGCGACGGGGCCGACCCGGCGAACTCGGGCGACCTGGCGGCCCGGATCGCCGCGACCGACGGGCGGGTGTCGGGGCAGATCAACGGGCGGAAACTGCTCAAGGAAGCCCGCTCGAAGATCGGGTATCACGTCAAGCACATGCTCAAGGAAGGCACGCCGATCGCGGCGGACTTCGAGCGCATCGAGTTCGGCGTGCGGTCGCTGCTCGACAGCGGCGAGAGCGAGGACGTGATCCGCTCGCTGCTCGCGCCGCTGATGACCAGCCCGGAACTGTGGGACGCGGCCCCGACGAGCTTGCGCGACCTGATGGCCGACGACGCCGACGAGCGCGAAGAGGACGCCCCCGCCGCCCGGGTGTACAGCCCGACGGTGCGGCGTGTGCGCGAGGCGCTGGGCGGGGCCCGGGTGGTGATGACGGGCGGGGAGGAGCGGACGCACCAGCGGGATCGTCTGGCGTCGGCGCTGGGGCTTGATGAGCTGGAGTGGGTCGCGCTCCGCGAGCACGCCTCGAGCGAGCCGCTGCTGTCGGCGATCCGTCGGCCGGGCACGCGGCTGGTGCTGCTGCTGGTCCGCCTGGCCGGGCACGCCCATGTTGAGGACGCGCAGAACGAGTGCCGCGCGCTGGGCATCCCGTGCGTGCTGCTGAAGGCGGGCATGAACCCGGAGCGCGTGGCGGCCGACATCGCGGCCCAGGCCAGCGGCGTGTTGAACATCACCTCAGCGGCGTAAGGGCGTCCGGGTGCGGGTCAGTTGTTCTGCGTGCGCACGCCGGGCACGAAGGTCGCGACGGCCTTGTTGCCGATCGTGAACTGCGTGATGGTGGCCCCGACGGTGATGCGGTAGACGAGCACCAGTTCCGCGTCCGGGCGGGAGCGGGAGATGGTGGGCAGGTCGTTCACGCTCGCGACGGGGGCCTGCGGGCTGAAGTAGATGTGGGTCTCTTCGTTGTTGCGGAAGACGTAGCCGACGGGCGTGTACGTGGTGCCGTTGGAGTCGATGAGCATGGGCGCCTGGGAGCGGTCGGCGGCGCTGGCGGGGTCGGAGAGGAGGCCGAACTGGGTGTTGCTGCCATCGACGGCGACCTGGACGATGCGGGTGTCGTCCGAGGCGGCGAAGGAGCGGACCTGCAGGTTGCGGTCGATGAAGCCCTGCTTCTTGAGGTCGTCGGTGTTGAACTTGACCAGGCCGCCACCGTCGATCTCCGGCGGGCGCTCTTCGTTGAGCGTGAGCCCGTTCATGGCGTCTTTCTGGAGGATGATGCTGAACGGGAGGGAGTTGTCGACGCGGATGGGGAAGCTCTGGTTGAGGGCTTCGGGGCGGACGCGGATGAGGGCGGCCCCGGCGGTCTCGATGGCGCCCGCCGAGCGGCCCAGGATGGCCTTGGAGCGGATGGCGGCGTCGCGGTCGGCGGTGCTGGCGTAGGTCGGGGCGGGCTGCAGTTCGGAGACGTTCCAGCGGACGCCCTTGACGGACAGCGCGATCGGCTTGGAGCCGCGGGGCGTGACGAACTCGACGGCGAAGTTCGCGTCGGCCCCGCCGCCCACGGACTGGAAGAACGTGCCGGGCGAGTCCCACCGCCAGCGGGCCAGGTCAGGGCGGTTGGCGGCCTGCGAGATCATCGCCAGGGGCTGCACGGCGACGGTGGACAGCGGGTCGGTCTCGCTGGTCTGCACGATGAGCTGCATCTGCCCGGGGCCGATGATGATGTTGCCCGAGCGCTCCTTCGCACCGGCCTTGAGCGTGACGACGAAGCCTTCGATCTGGCTCTGGGCGACGTTGACCGACTCGCCCTTGAGGGTCGAGAAGGACTGCGGCTTGTTGTCGAAAGCGTCGCGCAGGAGCGTGCCGGCGTCGGCGGGGACGAGCGTGTACCGCTTGTCGACGCTGAACGCGTCGGGGCTGAGGGTGACCTTGCTCTTGCCTTCTTCGAAGTTGGTGCGGAGCAGCGCGCCCTCATAGGCGAGCGCGGGGCGGAGGCGGGCCAGCGACTCGCCGCCCAGCGGGCGGAAGGTGCCGGCGGAGAGGAACTTGTACAGCCCGGCGGTCCACTTGTCCGCGGGAACGAGCAGGCCGGACTGGACGGTGAGGGCGCCGTCGTTGGCGTACTGCACGGGCTTGTAGCCGAACAGGCTGGTGGGCATGCGGCACATGCCGATGGAGAGGACGGCCATGCCGGCGGTGATGATGCCGGTGATGATCCCGCACAGCCCGCCGCCGACCATGTTGACGGCCCCGTCGACCTCGCAGTTGGCGGGGACGAGCTTGTCGGTGATCACGCGGAGCAGGCCCAGAGCGGCGACGAACGGCAGGCCCAGGGCGGCGCCCCAGGCGACGTTCTGCAGCAGCTCGTTCTGCCCGTTGTCGACGTTCAAGAGGAAGAACGCGACCGGCTCCCACACGGCAAAGGCGATCGCCCCGGCGGCGATCACGCACAGCAGGTGCATGAGCGCCGACAGGAACCCGCGGGCAAGCCACGTGTAGCCGAGGATGGCGACGATCCCGAGGACGAGCAGGTCGAGCATGGCGGGGACTCTTCAGCGCGGGTGCGGGAGTGGCGGGGGCAAAGGACGCGGGAACTCGCGAGCGGGCCGGGAGGAGGCCCGGGAAGCGGGCCGGGGAGCCGGCTGGTAGTCGACTGGTCAGGGCTTGGCGGGCTTGGCCGGGGGAGCGGGGGGGGCGGGGGGCTTGGCGGCGGCGGGGCCGTTGGCGGCCGGGGCCGCGGGCGGTCGAGGCGCGGCCGGGGCAGCCGCGGCTTCCGGCGCGTCTTCGCCGCTGGTGATGCGGATGATTTCTTCGACGCTGGTCAGGCCTTCGACGGCCTTGCGGATGGCGACCTGTTGGAGCGTGGGGATGGAGCGCTTGCGCCACAAGCCACGCAGGTTGGTGAAGTTGCCCTGGACGATCTGATCCTGCTCGTCCTTCTCGATCGGGAAGACTTCGTACACGCCTTCGACGCCGAGGTACCCCGAGCCCTTGCACACGGGGCAGGTGTCCGGCTTGTTCTTGATCAGGACCTGCCCGCCCTTCTTGAACAGGGTCTGGACCTTGCCCTCGGGGATCGAGAGCTTTTTGAGCATGTCCGGCGTCGGCGGGTAGGCGACGCGGCAGTTGGTGCACAGCTTGCGGACCAGCTTGCCGACGACGACCCCCGAGAGGCTCTCGGCGGCCTGGCGCGTCTCGCCGACGGCCTTCACGTACGCCTGCACCACAGTCGCGGCGTCGCTCCCCTTGAAGCAGAGGTACGTCCGCGTGCGGGTCTGGTCGATCTTGGCGACTTCCTTGGCAGTGCTGGGGTCGGGCATGTCGCTGACGGCGACCACGTCCGGGTCGCGACGCATGATCGAGCGGACCAGCGTGCTGTACTCCGGCCCGCCGGAGGGCCCGGCGGCGTTCGCCGACGACACCGGCATTGCGGCCTCGGCGTCGAACTTGTTGACGCGGACGCCCTCGGGCGCGCCCTGCGGCTCGAACTCGACCGTGTGCACGTTGCTGGTGTACGCGTCGTGCAGACGCAGCAGGGCGTACATCAGCGTCGTGCGGCCCGAGTCCGGCGGGGTCGCCACCAGCACGACGCCCTTGAGCCCGGCCATCCGCTGCAGCTCGGCCAGCTGCGTGTCGAGCAGGCCAAGGTCCTTCAGCGGCTTCTGCACCGCCTTCTCGGGGTCCAGCAGCATCGTGACCCGCATGCCCCCCTGCGCGCCGATGCTCGTGACGCGGACCACCCGCTTGTAGTCCGGAGTTTCGATCTGCACGTCGCCCACCTGGCGGCGGCGACGGTCGGCGATGTCGAGCTTCGCGGAGGCCTTCCAGAAGTCCATGATCTTGGCGGCCTCGGGCGGGGGGAACGTCGCCCCCGGCTGCAGCACGCCGTCGACCAGCAGACGGGCCTGGTACGCGTCCTTGCCCGGGCCCACTTCCGCCTGCCAGGCGCGGTTGGCGATCGCGTCGACCATCAGGCCCTCGGCGGCGACGCGGGTGGCGAACTCCGGCGTCTCGGGCATCGGCGGCTCGACCGTCTTGGAGAACTTGCCCTTCTCGTCGAGCGACTTGATCGTGAGGCGGATCTGCTGGGCCGCCTTGCCCTTGAGCTTGGCGTCCTTCTTGTTCTTGGCGTCGGCCGGGTCGGGCTTGGCCATGCCGAAACGGATGCGCCGCGACTCGGGGACGCGATCGTCCTTGTTGGCCATGTGCATGTAGGCGTACAGGTCGCCCGCGAGAATGGCGATGACGCCGACGAGCGCGACCCAGAAGCCGCCCTCCCCGCCGATGACCCCGCCCAGCACGATCGCCAGCACGACCGCCAGCAGACCGGCGGAGAGGTGGACCAGGTTCCACATCTTGCGCGGCAGGAAGTACTGGGCGGCGTGCTTGTCGTACACGCCGGTGACGATCCTGGCCCAGATCACGAACGGGATCAGGAGCAGGATCGGCTTCCAGACGCTGACCAGCCAGGCGGGCTGGGCGGAGGCGAGCAGAAGATCGGTCGGCATGCGGGAGGTCTCGTGCGCTGGGGGACGCCGGCGTTATGCCGACGCCCGGACCATGGGCGGCGCCGGCGCGGGACCCCTCGGCGAGCGGGCGCGACGGAGCGCAGGAAGTAGCGTAGTCGCTTGTCCGGTGGTTCGTCCTTGCCGCCCGGTGGCGTTGCCGGGCGGCCCGCGAGAAAAAGGTGGCCCGAAGAGGTGGGCCGCAGGACGAAGGTCGATCGGGCCCGCTCAGGCCGGCCCGGCCCCGCTTGTCCGCACCCGGCCCGAAGCCACCCTGCCCCTCCACCCCCGCCCCCGGGTTCCGTCCCGGCCGCTCAGCCGAGCTTCTTGAGGCGCATCCGGAACTCGTCGATGTTCGGGCTGGACTCTTCGGCGACCTTGAGCGAGATGTACTCCTGCTCGACGAGGTTCACCAGCGACTGGTTGAAGTCGATCATGCCGAGCTGCTTGGCTTCGATCGAGTCGATGTACTCGCGGAGTTCACCCTCGCGGCTTTCGAGGATGTGCTTGCGGGTGACGGCGGTGTTGACCAGGATCTCCAGCGCCGGGATGCGGTGGATGTTCGCGTGCAGCGTGGGGAGCAGCTTCTGGTACACGAACGCGCGCATCTGGTACGCCAGGATCTTGCGCACCTGCTCGACTTCTTCCGGCGGGAACAGGCCGTAGATGCGGCTGAACGTCTGCGTCGTCGACGAGGCGTGGATGGTCCCGTACACCAGGTGGCCCGTCTCGGCGGCGTGCAGGGCGGCCTCGAAGGTCTCCTGGTCGCGCATTTCGCCGACGAGCACGATGTCTGGGTTCTCGCGCACCAGCGCGCGGAGGGCGATCTTGAAGTCCAGGCAGTCGATCCCGATCTCGCGCTGGTTGATGGTCGCCTTCTTGTCCGTGAAGATGTACTCGATCGGGTCTTCGATCGTCACGATGTGCACGGGCTTGCGCTCGTTCACGTAGTCCAGCATCGCCGCGATCGTCGTCGACTTGCCCGAGCCCGTCACCCCGCACAGCAGCACGATCCCCTGCGGCTGCATGGCGATTTCTTCCATCACCTTGGGCAGGTACAGGTCCTCGAACCGGCGGATGTTGGCGCTGATGCGACGGGCGGCGATCGAGAGCTTCCCGCGGGCGTGGAACAGGTTCACGCGGAAGCGGGTGTAGTCGTCGTAGTCGTACGCGAAGTCGACCGAGCCGTAGTGGTGCAGATCCTTCATCTGCTCCTCGGTCAGGATGTGCTTGGTGATCGCGATGAACTCTTCGAAGGTCACCGGCGTGGTGTCGAGCGGGCGCAGCGCGCCGCGCAGGCGGATCTTCGGCTTGGCCCCCGTCTTCATGATGAGGTCGGAGGCCTCGAACTTGATCGTCGCCTTCAGGAAGTCGCCGAAGCGCGTCTCGTGCGGGTCGTGCGTCCGATCGGGGTCGAGCGTGACGTGCCCGGCAGCGGGCGGGGCGGTGTGCGTGTCGGTGTTCAGGCTCATGGGTGCGTTCAGGCTCGGGATGGTGGGGTGGGGGGAGGAAGATTGAACCAGCAGGCGGCGGGAACCGGGGCGATTGTACGCGCCGCGAAATCCGCCCCGGCGCGAGCGGACGGGGTCGAGCCGGCGTTGGAACGCCGGTGCGGCCGTGGACACGGTTCGTCGCCGGGAGGCGGCGGGTTGCTCGCCCAAGCCAGTTGGCGGGCCAGTTGCCGGGCCGGTAGCCGGGAGGTCGCGGGTGCAGCGCCCGGCCCGCCCGGACGGTCCCGGCGGGTTACTTGAGCTCGATCCGCCCGCTGTCGTTCGTGCGGATGGGGTTTTCCGGGAACATCTCGACGCGGAACTGATCGATGCCCGCCGGGGGCGGGAACCAGCGGTCGAAGTCCGGCGCCTCGGCGGAGCCCTCGGCCCGGGCGGCCTTGGCCCGCTCGTCCAGGCCGGCCTTCAGGGCCGTCCGCTCCAGGACGGCGTAGGCCCGGCCTTGCAGTTCCGCCGGGGCACGCCGATAGATCGTCGGGCCGAGCGGGATGCCCGACATGTTCACGCACTGGGCCAGGATCTGGCCCGCGAAGATCTCGAACCGCGGCAGGCCCATGCGCCCGACATCGCCCGAGTTCTCGGCCTGGGCCGAGACCCACGTGCGGAACGCCTGCGAGTCCTGGTAGCGGGCGTGGAAGAGCTGGGCGTACTCGAACTCGCGCCGGAACAGCCCCTCGTCGCCGCGGCCGAGCCCGCCGATGTACGCGTTCATGAGCGACCCGGCGATCTCCTGCATCGCCACCGTGGGGTTGGTGAAGCGGTCGTCCTTGACGATCTCCTGCTGGACGAAGATGTCCGTCGGCTTGGCGAGCTCTTCGTACAGCCAGGGGTTGTTGGTGTTGAGGTCGGGGTCGAGGTAGAGGGCCTGGTGGTACTGCTTGGCGGTCTCGACGTCGCCGCGGGTGTAGAGGTAGCGGATGGCGTCCCGCATGAAGTTCTCGTAGCCGGCCCAGTAGAAGCGGTAGACGCGGTCCTTCTGGTCAAACTTGGAGCGTGCGGTGAGTTCCTTGAGCACGTCGCGGTAGACGTCCAGGTACCCCGTGTGCTGCAGGGTGAGGTAGAACTCGGGGTTGACGATGTCGTAGACGACCAGCCCGCTGCGGAAGAGTTCCTGCACGGACTGGATGGTGAGGCGGTCGGCGTTGAGGATGTCGTGGTCGCGCCGGTTTTCGTCCGTCACGCGGAGGATGCACTCTTCCACGCCGCGGGCGGACCAGTACAGCGCGTGGGCCGCCGGGTGGCGCCAGTCGAGCGGGCCGTACTTGAGCGTGTACCGGATCATCCGGTCCGGCTCCATGTGGTATTCGTCGATGAGCACGCGCTTGCGCACATGCCGCACCAAAGCCCGCCCGGCGGAGAGGTAGCGGTCCTCGGCGACGAGCTGCGCCAACGGGTCGCGCCCGACGTTGGTCGCCATCTGCGTGTCTTCGCTGGCGATCGAGACGGCGGAGATCAGCTCGAACCGCTCCAGAAACTCCTTGTTGGGCGAGAGCCCGATCTGGGCCAGGCGCTCGACCAGTTCCTTCGCCTGAGGTTCCGCTGCGTACAGCTCTTGCAGCGTGTCCGGGGCTTCGGCGATCGGCTTCAGCCAGCGCTCGGCGTACACCTCGCGCAGCTTGTTGCGGTCGGCCAGGTCGTCGAAGTTGGCCTGCGGCGGGCGTCCCATGACGACGCTCCACTCGTAAGCAATCTGCGACTTGTAGTACTTGTGCGCGTCGTCCATGAACCCCTGCACCTTGTGCAGGTGGATCCACGCCAACTCCCGGTGCAGGTCCAGGCTGTTCGGGTTGTTCGGGATCCCTTCGTTCCGCAGCAGGCGGATGCCCGACTGCACCCAGTTCCACCGCTCTTCCGGCGTCTGCGTCGCGACGGAAATGTTGTACGCGAGGTTCCAGGCGTGGAACTGCCAGACCTTCGGGAAGCGCGGCTGCAGGCGCGTGATCGTCTTGGAGAGGTCGATCGCCTCGAAGTACTTGCCCTTTTCTTTCAGGTCGTTGGCGCGGATCCAGAGCCAGTTGACGAACAAGCCGCGGAACGCGCCCATCGCCACGCCCAGGGCCTGGTACCGGTCGCCGTCTTCCGCCGAGTCGGTGTACACCAGGCGGTTGCGACCGACGGACGCGGAGATCTGCGTCGTGAGGGCCACCGAGGCGGCGAGGAACGCCGCGGCGACGACCGAGGCGGTGATTTGGACCCGAGTGTCACGCTGCATTGGGAGATCTACGTGCGGGTGGGGCGGTTGGGTCGGTCAGGTTGGGTCGGTGGGACGGCTCAGTCGGCGGGGCAAGAACGCGGCTGGGTCAGGTCAGGTCTGGCCGGAGTAGATCGCCAGTTCACGCCGCCGGAAGATCGCCACCGCGGCGACGTACAGCAGCGACATCATCAGCCCGAGGGCGGCGATGGCGATGGCCATCTGCCGGAACGCGAGCAGACGCCCGTCGACCAGCGCCAGCGTCGGGTCGACGGAGGAGTACCCGCGGAACAGTTCGGCGACCGGCTTGGCGACCCCCCACACCACCAGGCGGAAGGGGTCGATCCCGCCTTCCTTGGTGCGGTAGTCCCAGTATTCCAAGGAGCCGATGAGGAACCCGGCCGACTCGGCGACGAAGAACGCGCCGAAGGAGACCAGGCTGGCGACCGGGAAGGAGAGGAAGGTCGCCGCGGTGATCCCGATCATCGAGAGCAGCGCGATCTTCAGCCACAGGATCAGCACCGCCCGCAGGAAGTTCCCGCGGTACGAGCCGACGGTGTAGAACACCTCCAGCCCGTCCTCGGCGGAGAAGGACATGGTCTGATCGGACGAGCGGCCGCTGATGATGTCGGCGTTGATGACCTCGACTTCGAGCACGCCCTCGGAAGAGATCGCGTCGGCGCCGATGTCGATCGAGAGGGCCTGCCCGAGGGGGACTTCCTCGACGCGCGGGCCGAGGTTGGGGAGGTAGAACGTCAGGCGGTGCGTGTGCCGCGGGTCGTCGGAGCCGGCCGAGACTTTGTAGCGGAGCGTCACCGGGCGGCCGAGTTCCTTGGCGGGCGTGAGGCCCTCGAAGCGCATGGTGCGCCGGTCGTTGGCCTCGATGGTGAAGAACTGCGCGCGGGCCTCGCCGCGGATTTCGTTGGTGATGCGGTCGCGCTCGGCGGGCGTGTCGCGGAAGTTCGGGTCGGCCAGGCCCAGGCGCTGCACGCGCGTGTCCACGGCCTGCTTGAGGCTCTCGGGCGTGAACTCCGGCACGATCGGCTTCACGGAGTTTCGGGCCGAGAGCACCTGCGTCTCGAGCACGAAGCGGTCCGGCGCGATCACGCCGTCGCGGGCCTCAAACGGGCGGACCTCGCCGATGGCGGGCTGCTCCCGCAGGTACTCCGTGAACAGGAAGATGCCCGAGCACGACACCGTCAGCAGCACCGCGCCCACGCCGCTGACCCCGAGCCACTTGCCCAGGACATACTGCCACGGGCGGACGGGCTTGGTCATGGTCTGCCAGATGACGCGGTCGCGCTGTTCGAAGGCGACGGTGCCGACGGCGAGGAACAGGCACAGGATCGCGATCAGCGCGAACGACCCGCTGGTGCCGTATTGCAGGAACGACTGCACGCGGTACCGCAGCGGGTTGGCCTCGTCCAGCAGCCCGGGCAGGGCTGCTAGCGTGAACAGCAGCAGCACGATGAAGACCAGCGACACCTTGAGGCGCACGGCTTCGTTGACGACGTTGCGGGCGATCGCCGTCACCGGGTTGGAGCTTGAGAGCAGCACCCGCAGCAGTTCCACCAGCACGACGAAGGCAAACCCGAGAATCCCGATCGCGCCGAGGAACGAGCCCAGCGCGTGCAGCCTTGGCACGCCCATCGCGTCGCCCGCGAGCCTGAGCGGCGCGGCGATAAGCCCGATTCCGCCCAGCACCAGCAGGCCCGTGAGCCCTAGCCCGATCCAGATCACGCTCAGCGCGAGCCCGGCGGCGACCGCGACCCCGACGCCGACCGCCGTCGGGTCCGACCGGGCCGCCAGCACGTCGTTGAGCATCCGGGCCGTGTTCTCGGCGGATGTACGCCGGGCGGCGATCTGTTCGGCGAGCTGACGCTCCTCGGGGGTCTTGGCCTGGTCGATCGACGGGGCCTTGGGGGCGACGGCTTCATCGACCTGCACGGCGGGCCCGGCGTCTCGCGCGCGGGCGACGCCATAGGTCACCAGCACGCCGATCCCAAGCACGACCACCACCGCCGACGCGATGATCTTGAACCATCGCGACTTCTGAAGCCGGTCGGCGGCGGCGAGACGCTGGCGAAGAGTCACGGTCCGGGCTTCCTGTCACGCCGGGGAGCGCCCGGCGCATCGTCCGAAGGGGCGTCGAGCAAGGAGCCGATCACGCCGCGATCGACCTCCGCAGGCGGACGGGCCGCCGGCGGGGCTTTGGCCCCGCTCCCGCTCGCGGGCGGAGTCGCGGGGGTGGCGGGGGTCGGGGGGGTCGGGGCGGCGGGCTTGAGGAGGCTGTCGAGCACGGCGGCGTCCACGCGGGACTCCGGCGCGGGCTGCGCGGCGCTCGCCGCGGCGGCCGCGGTCGCGGCGACTTCGGCCCGGTCGTCGGCGACCAGCCGGTCGATGAGCGCCTCGCCGTCGTCCTGGCGGAGGAAGGCCGCCGTCTGCCCGCCGTGCTGCGCACCGGCGGTCGCAACGTTGGCGGCCCGGGCCCGGTCGACGATCTGGATGAACAGGTCTTCCAGCCGCTGGCGCGGGTGCGACACGCGGGAGATGCTGGCCTTCCCGTTGCTTGATTCGCGGATGACCTGCTCGATACGGGCGATGGTCGCTGGGTCCAGCCGCTCGGTCTCGATGATGGAGCGGTCGGCGGATTCGAGCAGTTCGTCGCACGTGCCCGAGGCCTGGATCTTCCCGCCGTAGAGGATCACCATGCGATCGACGCAGTCTTCGACGTCGGCGAGGAGGTGGCTGGAGAGCAGGACGGTCTTGCCGCGCCGGGCCAGTTGCAGGATGAGGTCCTTGATCTGGCGTGTGCCGATGGGGTCGAGCCCGGTGGTGGGCTCGTCGAGGATGAGCAGCTCGGGGTCGTTGATGAGCGCCTGGGCGATGCCGATGCGGCGCTGCATGCCCTTGGAGTACTCGTGCACGGGGCGGAACTGCACCGCCGTCAGCCCGACCATGTCGAGCAGCTCGTCGATGCGGCGCGTGCGCACGTCGGCGTCGAGCCCGAAGAGCTTGGCGTAGTAATCGAGCGTCTCGCGCGCGTTCAGGAACGGGTAGAGGTACGACTCTTCCGGCAGGTAGCCGATCCGCTTCTTGACGCTCACGTCCGTCGGCGGCTTGCCGAACACCGACACCCGCCCGGCCGACTTGTGCAGCAGCCCCAGCAGGATCTTGATGGTCGTGGATTTGCCCGAGCCGTTGGGCCCGAGCAGGCCGAACACCTCGCCGCGGTAGATCTCGAACGAGACGTTGTCGACGGCCTTGACGCGGGCGCGGAGCCAGAAGTCGCGGAAGGTCTTCTGCAGCGCCTGCACGACGACCACTTCGCTCCCGGGCGCGGGCGCGGCCCGCTCGCCGCGGGCGGGCGTGGACGCGGGCTGTTGCTGAAGGGCGGCGGTCATCATGCGGTGATCCGTGAGGAGTGGGGGCTTGGGTTCCCGGCGGGTGGGGGAGGTTGGGGTAGGTGGGGAGGTCAGTCGCGCCCGGTGCCGTCGAACTGGCGTTCGAACTGTTCGCGACGCCGGTCGGCGTCGCGCTTCTTCTGGGCTTCCAGAGCCTCGCGCTGCATGCGGTCGGTCTCCTGGCGGCGCTTGATGGCCGGGTCGCGGTTGAGCATCATGACCACGCGCTCCGTGCTCGCCGGGAGCAGCATCGTCTGCACCGACGGCCGCTGCAGGAACGTCTGCAGCGCGCCCGTCCACTCCGTGTTGACCATCACCGACGCGTTCGACGTGTACGCGGCCCGCTTGGCCGTGAACAGGGCGGCGTCGGCCTGGGCGCGGCTGACGACTTCCGTGCGGTGCCGGTTGGCCGCCGCGATCGTCGTCGACACCGTCCCGAACGTGTTCGCCGTCACCGTCTTCCCGTCGATCTCGACGGGCTCGCGCATCATGAGCTTGTGCAGGCGGTCGAGCGTCTGGGCGGCCTGCTCGGGCTGGTTCTGGCCCAGCTCGCGCTCGTACTGGTCGATCTGCGAGAGCAGCACCGGGGCCGCCTCGCCGGCCGCCGCGTTGAGCGTCTGCTTCGCCGCCAACTCCGCTTCGGCGATCGCCTTGGCGGCGTCGGACTGTGCGGAGAGCACGGCGTTGAAGTCCGCGTTGAGGAACCGCGGGGGCATGCGGAAGTTCAGCAGGAACTGCTGGATCTCGATCCCGGTGTCCATCGAGTCGAGCGTCGCCTGGGCCATCTCGCGCGCCAGCGATTCCAGCGGGCGAACATCCCCGCCCGAGCGGGCCGCGTCGCGCTGGTTGCTGAGGAACTCGTCGACGGTCAGGCGAGCCGTCGCGTGCACCATCGCGCGCCGGGCGGCCGCCGCGACGATCTTGCGCTCGACGCTCTCCTCCGGCTTGGCGTTGGGATCGCCGGCGATGTTCATCAGCGTTTTGCTCGGGCTGGTGCGGCGGTAAGTCACGACGACGCGCGCGTGCACCAGGTTCCCGTCCGCCGTGATCAAGGAGCCTTCCGCGTCCGGGTCGAGCGAGTTGGTCCCGCCCTGCACGCCCGAGGCGCCCTTCTCTGCGAGGTTTTTCTCTTCCGTCTCCGTCAGGCGGGGGAAGAACTCGCGGCGGAGTTCGACGCTCACCTCGCCCGTGGGCACGCGGATCAGTTCGCCGAAGGGCTCGGGGAACGAGGGCGTGAAGCCCGGCGCGAGGTCGGAGCCGGTGACGCGCCCGAAAATCGTGCGCACGCCCCGTTCCTGCTCGTTGATCTTCTGGAACCCGCTGAGCAGGTAGACCCCGGCGATGGCGACCATCGCGACCAGCAGCAGGCGGTAGGTGATCTTGAGGGCGTCGGCGAGGCTGCGCGACGCCGGGTCCATCATGTCCTGGATGTTCGGCTCGGCCCCGGCGCCGGCGCGCAGCGTGACCGACGCGCTCTGCCGACGCGGGCGACCGACCCGGCTCCCGGCTTCTCCCGGTCCGGGCAGCGGCGAGGGCGTGCCAGTGGGTTCAACGCTCATCGGCGGCTCTCCGTGCGAGACTGGGCGGGGCCTTCGGGGTTGCCGACGGGTTCAGCGGCGCCTTCGCCGGCGGGCGAGGCGGCGCCGGCGGGGGCCGCGCTCCGCGTGCCGCCCGGGGCCGTGAGCGGCGCCAGGTTCGGACCGGGGATCTGCCCCGCGCGGAAGTTCTTCGAAGCGTCCGGACGCAGCAGTTCCAGCCCCGGCATGCTCGTCGGCAGGACCAGCGTGGTCTGCTGCCCGAACGCCGTGCGCAGGAAGTTCATGTTCTCCAGGAAGATCGCAAGCTGCGGGTCATCGCGGAGCTGCTCGAGGTACTTCGCCGCCTCGATATCGCCCTGATTGCGGATGCGGGCCGCGAGCTGCTCGACGAACGCGGTGATCTTCTTGGCGTCGGCCTCGGCCCCGGACTTGATCGTGCTCGCCAGCGACGTGCCCTGGCTGACGGTGTCGTTGGCGATCTTCAGGCGGGCGGCCTTCATGCTCTCGAAGACCTTCTCGGTCGTCTGCTGCGGCAGGGCCAGGCCCGAGATGCCCACCGCCACCGGCGTGATGCCGTACTCGGACAGGGCCCCGTCCGCCGCGTCCGTCGCGCTCAGGCGGGCCAGCATGTCGGACTCGACCTGCGGCAGCTTGCTCGACGCCGCCCCGTCGGAGATCAGTTCCTGCAGCGTGTACTGGCTGACGGCGCTCGAGGCGCTCCGCAGCTTGCTCCGCAGGATCTTCTCGGCTTCCTGGTAGTGCTCGCGCTCGCTGTCGCCAGCCCCGCCGAAGCGGCGGAAGAACTTCAGCGGGTCGTCCACCCGCCACGTCAGGAACGACGTGACGATCACCTGGGCCCGGTTGGCCGTTTGCTGGGCTTCCTGGTCAGATTGGATGTACCGCAGCCGCTTGTCGTACTTCACGACCTCCTGCAGCGGCGGGGGCAGCTTGAAGCGCAGGCCCGGCTCGGTAATGACCGACCCTTCCCCGGCCTTGCCCAGCGTCGTGACGACGGCCCGCTCGTTGAAGCGGACGGTGTACGTCATCATGAACGACAGAAAGACCGCGGCGACGACGACGATGATCAGGATTCTCTGCACACTCACGGGTGAGCTCCGTGCGATTTTGGGTTCGGGTCTGGCGAGTCGGGTTCGTTCGATTCGGCGGAAGATACGGGCGATCGGGTTCGATCACGTTCGATCAAACCGGGGTCATTGCTCCCCGGGCGGCTTGATGAAGATGCTGCCGAGGTTCTCCGGATCTTCCAGGTTGGTCCGGATCTCGATCGGGCGACCGTCGTCGGCGACGACGTAGACGCGGGCGTTCTGCATGACTTCCTGCAGCGTCGTGAAGTACACGTCGGCGAGGTACGCCTCCGGGCAGGCGCGATACGCGGCGACCCGCCCGACCTGGGCCTCGGCCCGGGCCCGGGCGGTCATGTGCTTGGTCCATCGCTCGGCCTCGGCGGCCCGCAGCGCGGACGCCGCACTCCCGCCGGCACGCTCGATCAGGTCCGCGATGGCCCGCTCAAGCTCCAGGCGCGTCTTGGTGTGGGCCTCACGATCGCCCGCACGCGGCAGGTTGGCGTTGTGCCGCTCCAGCGTGCTGATCGCCTCGACGATCGTCCGCGCCTTCTCGACCGAGCCGGCGACGGTGATGAGCTGGCTGTTGGCGTCCCGCTGCGCGTCGGCGACGTTCGCGTCCCGCTGGTGCGTGCTCTGGACGATCGCCTCGAAGCTCTCGGCGGTCTTGCGCGGCGGGTGCACGCCCTCGACACCGACGAACAGCACCTCCACGCCCGATTCCACCCGGTCCAGTTCCTGCTGGATCTGGGTCTGGAGCTGTTCGGAGATCGCGCGCCGTTCGGGCCCGAGGACTTCTTCCAGCGTCCGCTGTCCGATCGTCCGCAGGGCAATGCGCTGCGAGACCGCCGTGATGAGCGCCTCGCGCCCGCTCTCGTCGGCGAAGTTGGTGAACTTCACCCAGTCGCGCACGGAGTAGATCAGCGGGATCTCGGCTGATACCAGCGAGAGGTTGCTGACCGCCGCGTCGGTCTCGGGCGTGCTCTCGCCGGACCGGGCGGTGCGGGGCGGGGCGACCTGCGTTTCCAGGCGCGTGTCCGGGCGGACGAGCATGTACCGCTCATCCACGCCGTGATCGTTCGTCCACAAGATGGCCTTGCCCGCGACCTTCGGCGGCTCGACGCCCAGGTTGATGCGGCGGGCCGCGGTCGCGCGGAAGGTCTCGATCCGTTCCAGCGGCCAGGGCAGTTTGAGGTACGGGCCCGAGGGCAGCGGCTCGGCGGACACCTGGCGCCCGAACCGCACGCGCATCCCCTGCTCGTCCGGCTGCACGATCGCGAGGCAGGTCATCAGCCACAGCACCGCGACGCCCGCGATCAGCAGCGGCGCGGTCGACTTGGTGAGCAGGCGGTAGAACCACGACGAGGAGACGTCGACGCCGAACTGGTAGTTGAGGGCCCCGCCGATCGACTCGGCGATCTTGTCCGGCGCGGCGACGAAGCCGAGCACGCGGCTCTCGAACGCGGCCCGCGGCACTTCCCCCGGCCGGCGCGGGCGGTACACGCCCAGCAGCACGTTCAGCAGCATCTCCGCCGCCAGCAGCACCATCAGCACCGGCAGCCCGACGTGCATGAGCCGGATGACCCCGTCGGTCCCAATCGAGTCGATGAACTGGGCCACGGCGATCAGGACGCCCACGACCGCGGCACCCACCGCCGCCGCCGCCCCCGCCTTCAGGTTCACCCACACCGCCTGCTTGCCCATCCCCGCGACGTATCGAGCGAAGACGAACCCGATGAACCCGAGCGACAGGCCCAGCGTGATGGGCCAGCCGAAGTGCTCGGTGGACTTGAACCCGTCGGGCTCGAGCGCCGGCGAACCGACGGTGAACCGCCACACCCCGAGCCCCGCGAGCAGCACGACCAGCAGCACGGTGCTGAGCGGAACCAGCACGCGGTGCATCCACTGCAGCCGCTTGTGCTGAACGCGGAAGTCGTCGTCGCCGGAGTTAAACGCCGAGGCCTCGCGGGCCCCGGAGGCCTCCAGGGCCTGGTTCTCCATCGCCTCGATGCGCTCGCGCCGGTGCTGGTCGAAGACGATGGCGAGCACCAGCCAGACCGGCGCCAGGGCCAGGATAAAGATCCCGCCCGTCACGCCGACCTGATCCCGCAAGATGGCCCCATAGATCAGCAGGGCCAGCCCCATGAGCAGTTGCAGCGTCAGCCCGACAAGGCTGACGGACACGGCCCGCTTGAACGAGAGATAGTCGGCCTTCATGGGTGCATCGACTCCGGAGACATCGTCAGGCGTATCAAGCCAAGCGCGGCGCTGGCGCCCGGAACCGGGGCGCGAGCGGGATTCTGTGCCTTCCCCCGCGCGGTGTCCACTGCCGGGGCCCGATCTCTCTCCGGCGCAAGCGTTGCGCCGCCCGATGGAGCGCAGACACGACGCCAAACCGTCCAGCCGGGTGTCACCAGGACAGACCCCTCACGAATGCCCCGCCCCTCCGAACTTCCGCCGAAGTGTGCTCGCCTGATCCCGGCAGAACTGCCCGGCGAGACGTCGGAGTTGTCCGGACACGAACCGGCAGCCCTCGACGCACGTTGATGTACGATTCATCCCCCGCTATGTTCGCATCCCTCGGCGTTTTTCCCACGCCGACCCCCGACCCCCCCGACCCCCCGACCTCCCCCGCCCTGCCCGGCGGCCATTGACCAGACTCCCCGCACGCCCTCCCCATGCTGCTGCACGTCCTCACCATCGCGCGCAACACGTTCGTCGAGAGCGTGCGCCAGCCGATCTACTTCATCCTCATCGGGATCTGCGCGCTCGCCATCCTGTTTACGACATGGACGTCGGCTTTCAGCATGGGCTATTCCGACTCGGCGGAAGTCTCCGGCGACAACAAGATGTTGCTCGACGTCGGGCTCGCCACCGTGTTCGTGTGCGGGATGCTGCTGGCCGCCTTCCTCGCGACGGCGGTCCTGAGCAAGGAAATCGAACGCAAGACCGTCCTCACCGTCGTCTCCAAGCCCGTCAGCCGGGCCAGCGTGGTGCTGGGCAAGTACGTCGGGGTCGCCGCCGCGATCGCCGTCGCCGGGGTCACCATGCTGCTGTTTCTGCAGATG
Organism: uncultured Phycisphaeraceae bacterium; assembly: GCA_964615765.1. GTDB lineage: Bacteria > Planctomycetota > Phycisphaerae > Phycisphaerales > UBA1924 > CAZTQN01. Next base: position 11,200 of record CAZTQN010000013.1, on the reverse strand, counting down.
GGCATCCGGCACCAGGTCCTGTCTACCGCCGCCGACGAACTGGACATGCCGGTCATCCTTTTCTCCCTCGGCGCCATCGTGCTCTCGATCGGCGTGGCGACTTGGGGCAACTTCTTCTACGGGTGGGTGTTCACGCAGACGGCGACGATGCTGCTGTTCCCGCTGATGCTGGTGGCGTGGGTCGGCGTGCTGCTGGTCAGTAAGGAATGGGCGCTCCAGCCGATCCTCACCGACTTCAAGCCGCAGATCTTCATCGCCTCCGTGGGGGTGGTGATGGCCCACCTGGTGCTGACGGCGGTCGCCGTCGCCGCCTCCAGCCGGTTGGGCCAGGTCATGACCCTGGTCGTGTGCGCCGGCGTGTTCGTCGGCGGGCTGATGAGCAACTACTTCCTGGGCAAAAGGGCCATCGACAACGAGTTTGTCGGCCGCGTCGCCCAGGCCGTGCCGCAATCGCCCAGCATGGAAGGCTTGACCAACCCGGGCGATATCTACAAAGTCACGCTCGAGATCGAGCCCCGCAAGTCCATCCGCCCGGGCATCATCGCCTACTACGGCCCCAACCCGAGCGGCTGGGGGCTCAGCGAAATCCTGCCCGACGTCGGCGCTCCCGAGCCCATCGACGTCAACGTCTCCGAGCAGGTCAGCGACCGTTCCCGCCCCGCGTCCATCATGGTCCTGAACCAGACCGCCAAGGAGGTCTTGCTCCGGCGTGTCGGGGCCGATGACCGGAGCGTGCCGGCCCGCACGCCCGCCGCCGGCGACTATCTGTTCCTGCAGCCGACGCGTGTGAGCCCGCTGGCGCTGGGCCTGTGGGGCATCATCCCGAACGTGCAGTTCTTCTGGCTGGTGGACGCCGTCACGCAGAACGCCGACGTTCCATTGAACCACCTGCTGCTGATCATGGCGTACGCCGTGGTGCAGATCGGGGTGTATCTGTCGCTGGCGGTGGCGCTGTTCCAGACGCGCGAAGTCGGCTAGCAGCGCTCCTTACTAGCAGCGCAGTTGTCGGCTTTGCCCGCGTGGCCCGGCCCGGCCGCGCACGACCGTCGGCACTTCCGCGACACACTCCGGCCCGACAGCGAACAGCCGATCCCCCTCCACCGGCCGCACGACCTTGTCACCGGTGAATGATCCGAACGCTGGCAGGATCATCGCCGACGGCGTGCACCAGAAGCACGACCACCTCGCCGCGCTCACCGACCCATCCAGCCGCACCGCCGGGTGCAGGTGCCCGCACATGGTCAGCGTGTCCGCGTCCGCGTGCGGGTCATTCGGCGGGTAGTGGGCAAACCGCACGTGCCCGTCGCCCGGGTCGCTCGCCGGCTCGTTCGCGATGCGGAACCCGAGTTCCGCCGGTGGGTCGCCGGCGCGATCGTCGTGGTTCCCGCGGACCAGCAGCACGTCCAGCCGACTATGCCGCGAGCGCCACGCGCGGAGCGCGTCCATCACCTCGCGCGTGCAGCCGGACCGCGCGTGCAGCAGATCACCGAGGATCACCAGGCGCTCAACCCCGCCCGCGTCAGTGCAGCACGCGACCGCCGCCGACAGCCGGTCCAGATCGTGCGGGCAGGAGTGGGGGACCGGGATCCCCGCTGAGCCGAACGCGGCCGGCTTGCCCAGGTGCAGGTCGGCGACCAGCAGCGTGCGTTGGCGCGGCCAGTACACCGCGCGGTGATGCAGCAGCCGCCACTGTTCACCGCCCCAGCGCACGTCGACCACGTCTGCCCCTCGTCCGCGTCCGCCCGCCCGCCCCTGCGACGCCGTCCTCGCGCGCCGTGGGCGATGGTAGATCGACGCTCTTCTCCGCGGCATCGCTCGGCGCCGCGCCCGCCGCCCGCGCTTCCAACTCCACCACCATCCGTCCGATCATCTGCTCGAACTTCTCGCTCGAGAGTGTGTTGGCCCGCAGCCGCTCGGCCCAGATCGGGAACGCCATCGGCGTGAGCTGCGCCGGCCGCGTGATCCGCAGCGTCGACCGCCCGGCCCGCTCCAGCGCGCCCTGCAGTCGCGTCACATCGAGCTGTCGCTCCATCACCTCGCGCCGCGACTGCTCGAGCAGCCGGTTGCCCGGGTCGAACTCCTCGAACACATCGAAGAACATCTCGCTCGAAGCCTGCAGATGCCGCGCCGGCGTGCGCTGACCGGGAAAGCCGTGCGTCACCAGCCCGGCGATCCGCGCGATATCGCGGAACTGCCGACGCGCCAAGAGCCCCGCGTTGATGCACACCACCAGGTCGTCCACCAGCCGCTCCGGCGAGAGCAGGCGCCGCAGCAGCGCCTCGTCGGCCTTCACCGGCTCGTTCGACGCCAGGCAGATGCCGTAGTCGCTCACGCTCGACGTCACCGTCCGCGGCGAGACCTGCGTCAGCCGGTGCGCGAGCAGCGCCCCCAGCCCCTCGTGCACCGTCCGCCCCGCGAACGGGTACAGCATCAGGTTGAACGCGTCGCGCGTCGCGATCTGCTCCACCAGCAGTTCGTCCGGCCCCGGCAGCGCCGACCACCGCGCCTGCACCTCCAGCAAGGGCCGCAGCGATTCCATCTCCGGCCCGTCGTAGATGCCCCGCCGCGCCTGATCGAGCCGATCGCGGACCGCGTCGGCGAGCTGCGTCGACAGGCTGAACCGCCCGCCGTCCCACCGCGGCACGATCCCCGTCCGACGGTTGGTCTTGCGTACGAACACCGTGTTGTCGCGCACGCGCACCAGTTCCAGCACGCGCCCGGCGAACACGAAGCGGTCCCCCGGCACGATCTTGGTCAGGAACCCTTCCTCGATGTTCCCGAGCGTCTTGCCCGAGGTGTACTTCACCGCCAGCGACGTCTCGCCGGTGATCGTGCCGATTGTCATGCGGTGCGCCCGGGCCGCGCGGTCGGACGCGACCACCCAGTGGCCGTCGCGCTCGACGACGCGGGCGTACTGCGGATAGGCCCGCAGGGCCGACCCGCCGCGCCGCACGAAGTCCATGCACCAGTCCCAGTCATCATCGTCCAGCCGCGCGAACGCGTACGTCGAGCGCACCTCGCGCTTCAGATCGTCCTCAACAAAGCCGCCGGCGCACGCGATGGTGACCAGGTGCTGCACCAGCACGTCGAGCGGGCGCTCGATCGGCGGGCGCGATTCGACGCGCCCCGCCAAGGCCGCGTCCCGGGCCGCGGCGAACTCGATCAGTTCCATCGCGCTGGTCGGGACGCCCAGCACGCGGCTGGTCGCGCCCGGCTTGTGACCGCTGCGCCCGGCCCGCTGCAGCAACCGCGCCACACCCTTCGGGCTGCCCAGTTGCAGCACCTGGTCCACCGGCTGAAAGTCGACGCCCAGGTCCAGGCTCGACGTGCACACCACGCACCGCAGCCGCCCCGCGGCGAGCAGTTTCTCCACCTCCGCGCGGATCCCGCGATCCAGCGACCCGTGATGGATCGCCATCGCGCCGACCAGATCCTCGCGCTCCTGCAGCAGCCGCCCGAACCAGATCTCCGCCTGCGAGCGCGTGTTGGTGAACAGCAGCGTCGAGCGCCGCTCATCCACCGCCGCCGCCACCGCGTCGACGAGCTTGATCCCCAGGTGCCCCGCCCACGGGAAGCGCTCGATGTCGGGCGGGATGAGCGTGGCGATGTCGAGCGCCTTGGGCATGTCGCCGCGGATGAGCACGCCCCGCGCGCTCGACCCCGCGCCCAGCAGCACGTCCAGGGCCTGCTCCAGGTTCCCCAGCGTCGCCGATACGCCCCACGTCCGCAGCCCCGGCGTCCACCGGCGCAGGCGCGCCAGCGCGAGCTCGAGCTGCACCCCGCGCTTGGAGGCCATCAGTTCGTGCCACTCGTCCGCGACGACGCAGCGCAGGCGCGTGAACCGCTCCCGCGCGTCGGGGTATGAGAGCAGCAGCGTCAGGCTCTCCGGCGTGGTCACCAGCACACTCGGCAGGCGCTCTTTCTGCTTGGCCCGCACGCTCTGCGGCGTGTCGCCGGTGCGCATCTGCACGGACCACGGCACACCCCCACCCCCCCCGCCGCCCTCGCGCCCCCCGCGTCCCGCGTGCCGGTTCACGCCGCGCACCGCTTCTTCGAGCGATGACGCGGTGTCGCTCGCCAGCGCCCTGAGCGGCGTGACCCACAGCACCGTGAGCGGGTCGAACACGCCGGCCGACACCGCCCGGCGCCGCGTGCCCGTGCCGCGCGCGGGCGCGGGCGCTTCGTCCGCGCTCGCGACCTCCGGCGGGCGCAGCAGCCGCTCGATCACCGGCCCGAGAAACGCCGCCATCGTCTTGCCCACGCCCGTCGGCGCGTGGATCAGCCCGCCCGCCCCGCCCACTCCGTCCGCGTCGAGGTACGCCCGCCACGCCTGCTCCTGATACGCGAACGGCGTCCACCCGCGCGACGCGAAATACGCCGACACCGGCGCGGGCAGCCACGCTTCGCCCGCGCCCGCCCGCCCGCGTGCTCGATCACCCATCTCGGCGCTCATGCCTCGGCCCCCCGCTCGGCCTGGCGCAACAGCCCGCGCAGCGTCGCGATCGTGTCGGCCTGGGCCGCCGTCTTGTCCGTGCGCCACCGCGCGATCCGCGGGAACCGCACCGCGATCCCCGACGCGTGCCGCGTCGATTCCTGGATCCCCTCGAACGCGATCTCGAACACCAGTTCCGGCGCGACCATGCGCACCGGGCCCGTCCGCCCCGTCGTGTTGGCCCGGATGAACCGGTCCACGCGCGATAGCTCTTCGTTGGTCAGCCCGGAATACGCCTTCGCGAACGGCACCAGCCGCGCGCCCGGCGCCGGCGGCGGGGCCGGGTCCCACACGCCGAAGGTCTGATCGCTGAACAGCCCGGCCCGCTTGCCCGTCCCCGGCTGCGCATAGATCAGCACCGCGTCGACGGCGTACGGGCTGGTCTTCCACTTCCACCACCCCGCCTCCGCGCCCTTCTCGATCGACCCGCCCGCGATCCGCCCGACGTGATAGCGGCTCTCCAGCAGTTTGACCATCACGCCCTCGGCCCCGTACCGCTCGCGGGCCATACGACGGATCTCCGCGACCGCGCTCCAGCCCGCCGGGCTCAGCGTCGGCGGCAGCCGCAGCACGCCGCCCGTGCGGGCCGTCAGCGGCGCGACGATCCCGCGCAGCAATGTCAGCCGCTCGCGCAGCGGCGTGGTGCGAATATCGACGCCCGCGTGCTCCAGCACATCAAACGCGACAAACGCCACGCCGCGTGCGTCGAACAGCCCGGGCTGCACGTGCTTGCGGTTGAGGCGCTGCTGCAGGTCGTTGAACGACAGCGGGCGCGCCGTCGGCACGTCGGGCTGCGAAAAGTCCCACGCGAGGATCTCGCCGTCGAGCACCGTGCCCTCGGGCAGCATGACCGCGGCGGTCGCCACTTCCGGGAACTGACCCGTCACCAGTTCCTCGCCGCGAGACCACAGCGCCACCGGCGCCGCCTTCCGGCGCAGCACCTGAGCACGTATGCCGTCCCACTTCAGTTCCACCTGCCACGCCGCGATGTCGCCCAGGGTCTCCGGCGGGTCGTCGAGTTGCTGCGCCAGGCAGAATGGGTACGGCCGGGCCGCCAGGTCGGCGTCGTTCTGCGCGCCCGTCAGCGCGACATACGCCTGCACCGTCGGCTTGAACCCGCCCGACAGCCGATGCTCGAGCAGGTCCGCGTCGAGCCCTTTCGCCGACGCCAGCGCCCGCACGATCATCCGGCGCTGCACACCCAGCCGGAAGTTGCCCCGCACCAGTTTGTTGAACACGAACCGCTCATCCGGCCCGAGCGCGGCCCACGTGTCCATCAACAGCGCCACGCCCCGCTCATCGTCCAACCGCGCCAGCGGCACGATCCTTTCTTCGATCAACTGGTGCAGCGCCATCGACCCGTTCACGGTGCCGCCGCTGTCGGCCGCTCGCTCGGGCAGCAGCAGCGCGATCGTCTCCGACAGGTCGCCCACCGCCTGCACGCACTCATCGAACAACCACGCCGGCACGCCCGTCGCGCGGAGCGCCGCCTCGACGAGTGTCCCGGTCTTCAGCGCCCGCTTCAGCCGCTGGCCGGAGAGCAGCGTGATCGCCCACGCCGCGTCGGCCGCCGGCGCTTCCTGAAAGTACCGCTCGATCGCCGCAAGCTTCTCGCCGGATTTGTTGGTCCGGTCCAGTTCAAGGATGAGGCGTGTGAAGCGGTTCATGGGCCCGCTCCGCTGGGTGTGGTGACTTCGCCCGGGCCGACGGGCTCGTCGGAGTCCTCGGCGGTTTCGCCCGTGAACCGCGTGGGCACGCCGAAGGCGTCCAGCCCGCGCTCGCGCAGCGTGCGCACCATCGGCCCGATCGATCCGTGCGTCACGCCGACGCGCTCGGCCCCGGTCGCGGTGATCGCCGCGTGCAGCGCGGGCCAGTCGGCGTGATCGGAGAGCACGAAGCCCCGGTCGATCGCCTGCCGACGTCGGGACCCCCGCACGCGCATCCACCCCGACGCCATCGCCGTCGCGACGCCCTCGGCTTTGCCGCTGGCCAGGCGCCGGAGCCAGGGCGTGCCGACGACCGACGGCGGGGCCACGACAAGACCCACGCCGCGCACGTCCGCTGCTCCCGGTTCGCCCGGCGTCACGATCTCCGGCAGGTCGATCCCCTGATCCCGGTACAGCGCCGTCATCGCCCGCACCGACCCGTGCGCGCCGATCGGCCCGATCGACCGGTCCAGCCCCGCGAGCACGCGCTGCGCCTTGCCCAGCGCGTACGCGAGCACCAGGCTCGTGCGCATGGCCGCCTGGTTCTCCCGCCACCACGCGTTGAGATCGTCCATCACACGCCGCTGATCCGTCCATCGGTAGATGGGCAGGCCGAAGGTGCTCTCGCTGATGAACGTGTGACAGGCCACGGGCTCGAAGGCGTCGCATGTCGGGTCGGGGTCGGTCTTGTAGTCGCCGCTGATGACGCACACGCGTCCGCGCGGCCCGCTGTTGCCGCCGACACGCTCGATCCGCACCTGCGCCGACCCGAGGATGTGCCCCGCCGGGTGCAGCGACACGCGGACCGAGCCGAGTTCGACCGCCTCTCCCCACGCCAATCCGCTCACCCGTTCCGGCGTGCCGACGCGCAGCCCGAGCACGCCGACGCCCCGCCGGCTGCACAGGTACGCGCCCGAGCCCGCCGAGGCGTGGTCCGAGTGCGCGTGCGTGACGACGGCCCTTGCGACGGGCTGCCAGGGGTCGATGTGAAAGCCGCCCTCCCGGCAGAACAGCCCCTGCGGGGTCATCTCCACAAGGTCGCGGGCCGGGTCCAGCGCCGGTCGCGGGCTATCGGGCGGTGCGGGCACGCCGGAGTATTGGACGTGCCGAAAGCCCCCGCGCGTGATGGGACGTGCCCCGCGGGCACGCCGCGCCCGGTTCACCCGGCCCGGTAACGCCGCGAGCGCACGCCGCAACCGTCGGATAAGCGGTCTTCGCGGGTCGTTCTCGGGCGCACGCGGCGGGTTCTGGGAACCACGCGTGGCGGGCCTTGCCGCGCGGGCCGGTTGTGACGCTCAGCGGGCATGCGCCTGTCGCGCCAGAGGTAGCGCGATGTCCCCTGGGCACATGCGGCCCGTCTTGGGAACACGCCGAGCGCACGCCCCCGCACGCCCGATCTCATCCGGCCCTTCGACCACGGAGTCCTTGCGGTGTCCAACCAGGCATTTACCCCCACCATCATCGTCGCCGACGACGAGCCGCCCATCCGGCTGGTGGTGGGCGATCGCCTGCGGGCCGCCGGGTACACGGTCATCGAGACGACCAACGGCGAGGAGGCCTTCCAGGCCGCCGTCGACGCCCGCCCCGCCGCCGTCGTGTCGGACCTGCAGATGCCCTATGTCAATGGGCTGCAACTGGCGATCAACCTGAAGCGCGACCCGCGGACCAGCCAGGTCCCCGTGCTGCTGCTCACGGCCCGCGGGCACATCCTCACGCCCGAGCAGCTCGCCGAGACCAACATCAAGCGCGTCATGAGCAAGCCGTTCGGCGTGCGCGAGCTCGTCGCGTTCGTCAAGGACGTGCTCGCTCCCCTCCCGACTCAGCAGCCCGCCGCCCGGGCCGCGTGATGTTCCCGCCGCGCGGAGGCCTGACATGATCCCCGAACCACCGCCCACCGGCCTCCGCGAAACCCGCGGCAGTTCCGTGCGGACCATCCGTCAACGCTGCGGCGCCATGGGCGCTCCGACCTGGCGCTGCGACAACGCCGGGCTCATCATCGACGAGCCCGACGAGCCCGCGCCGCTCTCCCTGCTGTTCTCGACGCGCGTCTTCTCCGCCGCGATCTCCCGCGTCGCCGCCCAGTCCTACACCGTCGCCGCGCCTTCCGTCGCGATGATCTTCCCGGGCGCCTGGGGCGTCGTGCTGCCCGAAGTCCGCCGGCGCGAGCGTGTCGGCAGCCTGGTCGCGCTGGCCATGGCCCCCGAAGCGCTCGAGAGCGAACTGCTCGCCTGCGCCTGCGCCGAGGCGACCCTCGAGACCACCGCCGTCCGCCGCGCCCTGCTCCCCAAGGCCCGCTTCGGGCAGACGGCGGCCAACTGCCTCCGCGACGCCATGGCCTGGATGGCCCAGGACCTCGCCCAGGTCGAAGAGTCCGAGTCCACCATTCAGGGCTTTACCAACCAGCTCGCCGACTGCTTCGAGACCATCGACGTGCTCTACGCGATGGGCCGCTCGATGAACGACCTGCACCACCCGGTCGAGTTCGTCGAGCGCATGTGCCGACGCATCCAGGGCACGCTCGCCTTCGGGCGCATCGGCGCCTGGTTCGCCGATGACGAACTCGTCCCCACCGGCGTGCGCGGGCGCATGCTCGGCTGCGGCGACGCCCCCGAGCCCGACGGGCTCACCGCCGAACTCCAGCGATTCGCCGCCGACCCGGAGCGCGGGGCCCGCACCGGCGTGCTCACCGAACTCGCCGGCCGACCCATCCCCAACTGCGGGCAGGTCCTGGCCCACCCCGTCGTCCGTTCCGGCCGCGTCGTCGGCGTCATCTTCGGGTGCGAGAAAGGCGGGCACGACCCGCAGGTCTCCAGCTACGACATCCAGCTCATCGAGGCCGCCGCCGGCTACGTCGGCGCGTTCATCGACAACGCCGCGCTGTACAGCGAGCAGCGCGCCCTCTTCCTCGGCACACTCGAAGCCCTCACCAGCTCGATCGACGCCAAGGACCGCTACACCAGCGGTCACTCCTACCGCGTCGCCCACCTCTCCTGGCAACTCGCCCGCGCCGCCGGGCTCACGCCCGAGCACGCCGAGCGCGTCCGCATCGCCGGGCTCGTCCACGACGTCGGCAAAATCGGCGTCCCCGAAGCCGTCCTCACCAAGTCCGGCAAGCTCTCCGACGACGAGTTCGCCGCCATCAAAAAGCACCCGGAAATCGGGCACCGCATCCTGAAGGACATCCCGCTCTTCGGCGATGTTCTGCCCGGGGTGCTGCACCACCACGAGCGCTGGGACGGCCGCGGCTACCCGCACGGCCTCGTCGGCGAGGGCATCCCCCTCATGGCCCGCATGATCGCGCTCGCCGACACCTTCGACGCGATGAGCTCCAACCGCTCCTACCGCGCCGCCATGCCGCGCCCCAAGGTGCTCGTCGAGATCCACCGCAACGCCGGCGTGCAGTTCGACCCCACCCTCGCCAAGATCTTCGTCGGGCTGAACTTCGCCGAGTACGACCGCATGGTCGCCCGCCAGGCCGAAGCCGCCGGGGCCGCCCCCGGCGATGTCGCCAAGGCCGCCTGATCCATTCTGCCTGCCCGCTCGTTCACGCCGCGAGCCACGCGGGCCTCACGGCATCGCGTCGGCCCGCTCCCACCGCAAGGACCCGCGCACCGGGCGCATCTGCGTCGATTCAAACCCCGTGGGCGGCGACTGCAACAGCCCGAGGTCCGGCTGGAACGCCACCGGCCCCTCGAGCGTCACCGGCGCGTCCGTCACCACCGTCCCGTAGAACAGGCAATGCCCCTCGATCGTCACGCTCGCCCGCGATCCGTTGATCTGATACACCCCCACGAACGCCGACGGGTACACGTCGGTCGTGTCCATGTCCGTTGAGCCCGCGTACGCCGCCAGCGGCGGGTTGAAGTTCGCGCCCGCCGCCGATTCCGACAGGCTGTCGGTCGACCCCGTGAACCGCACCACCGCGCCCACGCCCGCCTGCACGACCAGCGCCGGCCGATCCGCCGACGCCGGCGTCCACAGGATCGGCCCCATGATCTGCAGCACAGCGCCCGCCGGCACATCGATCAGCAGCGTCGCCGCGATCCGAATCTGACGGATCGTGAGCGTCTGTCCCGGCGTGAGCGTGATCCGATACGCCCACGACGCCGACGCCCCGCCCACCGCGATGCTCGACGCGAGCGGCATCCGCTCGATCGTCGGCGACGACCCGGACACCGGGATCGTCATCGACGACGACGACAATCGCGCGAACAGATCGCTCGCCGGCGGCATCTTGCTCACCGCCCCCGTCGTCGTCGTGCCCGACACCGTCCCGCCGCCCGTGATGCTCTCGCACTCCACGCTCCCCAGCACCGACCCCGCGTTAGTGATCGTCCCCGCGCTCGAGATCGGCCCGCCCTGCACCGGCCCGTTGATCCGCACATCGCCGTACGAGTGCAGCCCGCACCGGAGCAGATCCAGCCCGGCCCAGCGCTCGCGCTCCAGCTCAACGCTTAGCGTCCGCTTCGCCGTCCCGGCCTTGATCTGCGCGTACACCCGAACGTTGTGGGCCGCGTTGTCCAGCAGATCGCCGTCGAGCTCGTCAAGGATCATCACCGAGCCCACCACCCCCTCGCCCAGGTCGATCGAGCGAACCCCGCCGGTCGCGTCCGCGAGCGTGCGCCAATCGCGATGGGCGTTGATCCCCGCGGTGGTCATCTCCAGCGCGCTCATCGCGCCGATCGCGGCCCGCTCGGCGTCCGCCGCCGTCACCGCCGCCCGCTGACCGGACTGCGCGATCGCGATCGCCCCGAGCGCCACCGCCGAGGCGATCGTCGCCGTCGCCATGACCAGCAGGTACGCGGCCCCGCGCCGCGCGTGCGGCGTCCGCGCTTTCCCATGCCGACCATGACTCCGAACCCGCCGCGAAAGCATGCCTCGGTTCTTCCTTCACGGCGCCGGCTGGTTTCCCGCCATCACCGTCGCCGTCCGCGTCTGCCCGCCCACGCGGGCCCGCACCCACACCGATTCCACCACGCCCCCGTCCGGCGTCGGCTGGTCG
>CAZTQN010000012.1:0-97017 GCA_964615765.1 uncultured Phycisphaeraceae bacterium | reverse complement strand
AGCGTCGCCGAGGAAGGGCGTGAGCGCCGTGATCAGCGCGGAGGGGTCGCTGTGGCTTCCCGCTTCCCGCTTCCCGAATCCCGAATCCCCCCTCCCCACTTACTCCACGATCTTCACCATCGACACCCGCGGCATCAGGAACTCGTACACCGCTTCGATGTCCGGCGCGTCGAGGCGGACGCAGCCCATGGACATTTCCTGCCCGATGGAGTGCGGCTCGATCGTGCCGTGGATCCCGTAGCCGGTGAACGCGCGGTCGCGGATCGTCATACCTTCGAGCCCGATCCACCGCTCGCCGATCGGGTTCTTGGGGTCGTCGGCGTCGAACTTCTCGCCGGTGCGCGGGTTGACCCAGAACGGGTTGACAAGCTTCGAGCGTTCCTTGACGGTGAAGGTCGCCACGGGCGTCGAGTTGTCCTCGCCCAGGCCGACTTTGAACGAGCGGATGTACAGCCAGTTGGCCTCGGGCCCGTCCGGGCGCGGCGTGCCGGAGGGGGCCGGGCCGGCGTACAGGTCCAGCCGAAACGCCGACTTGGTGACGACGGCGTGGAACGGCCCGCGCACGAGCTTCAGCGTCTGACCCAGCCGCAGCGCGTCGGGGTTGGGCAGGCGGTTGATGCGGGCGATCAGCGCCGGTTCGGTGACGGTCTGCTGACTCCGCGCGATCTTGACCAGCGAGTCGCCCCGCGCAACCTGGTACGTCGTCACCAGCGGGTCGTTGTCGGCGACGGCGGGGGAGAAGATGAGCGTGTTGTTGACCTCGGCGGCGCGGGGGCGGATCGCCGCGGCGGCCGCCGGCGAAATCCGCGGGTCCGTCAGCACCCGCGAGTACGCCACGCGGGCCTCGACCAGCCGATTGTCCGCGCTGAGCCGATCGGCCTGACGCAGCACGTCGGCCAAGTCCACCGGTAGATCGGCCGGCGCGGGCGGGGTGTTGGCTTTCGCCGGGGCGGCGGGCGTCGCGAGCGGGTCACGCACCGGCGCCGTTTGGTTCGGAGACGCCGGCGCAGACGGGCCGGAGGGAGATGACGGGCTTGGTGTCGCCGTTGGCGGGGTGACGCTCGGCGTGGATGACGGGGCCGGCGTCGGCGTGGTCAGCGTGGTGGGCGAGGGAGCGTTCTGCGAGAGCGGGAGCGTCGGCACGGTGCTCGGGCGCCGGGCGGGCGCGCCCATGTCGATCACATCCGGCGTGGCGGCCGGGGCAGCCGCGACCGGCGCGGGCGTGGGCTGCGGCGGCGGCGTTACTCCGGAGGTAGCGGCTCCGGTGGTGGCGCCGGCGGCTGCGGGCGACAACGTGGGCGTGGCGGGGCTCGGCGCGGGGGCGGCTTTACCGGCGTTCGCGGTGCCTGCGGTGCGCGGGACGGACGGGGTCCTCTGGTCGAAGTACCAATACGCCGCGGCACCGGCCAGCGCGACCAGAAGCACGACGCCCACGACCCGCTTCTGCGTGTCGCGCGTGGTCCCGGCGCCGTACGTGCGGGGAACAGAGTTGCCGCGGATAGTTTGCGATTGCAGCGCCAAAGGAGCCTCCGTGCGGATCGACATGGCGAGAGAACGCAGAGTATGTCGGAACGGTTCGCCGAGCGGCTGCAGGAATGGGGGGGAGGGATGACGCGGTGAGGGGATGACGCGGGGACGGGGGGAAGGAGGTAGGGGGGCAGTGTTCGCGCCTTCGCGTTTAGCGCTCCGCCGGTTGCAGCCGGGCGGGGGGGAGCAAGAGGGCGTCCATCCGCACGTCGTGCACCTCGGCCGGGACGGCGGGGAGCAGGTGCTGTTCATCGCATACGCCGACCAGGCGTGCCTGGGTCGCCGGGTTGGCCGCCCGCAGGCGGGTGAGGAAGCGGTCGTAGTACCCCGCGCCCCGGCCGAGACGCCGCCCATGGCGGTCGAACGCCAGTCCCGGCACCAGCACTAGATCGATGTCGGTCAGCGGCACCGGCGGGCAGGTGTCGCGCGGTTCCAGCAGCGCGGCGAACGCCGGCGAGCGGACCAGGTCCGCCGCCCAGTCGTCGATGCGCACCGGTGTCATGGATCGGTCCGGTGCGTGCAGGCGCGGCAGGGCGATGTGCACGCCGCACGCCGACGCCGCGTGCAGCAGCGGCGTGATGTCCGGCTCGCCCGGGAGCGGCGCAAAGGCCATGATGACCCGCGGCGATCGCCCGATCAGGCCCGTCAGGTGTTCGAGCGCGGCGGGTTCGATCCGCCCGGCACCTGCGTGCGGCATCGAGCGCAGGCGGGCCCGCAGCGCGGCTTTGTGGTCCGGCTGGTCGCCGGGTTGGCCGACGCCCGCCGGGGTCGTTTCCGGACCGCCTTCCGGACCGGCGCCCCCGGCGTAGCCCTCCGAAGGGGCGAGCGTGATGTGATCCGGGCGCGGCACGGGAGATCCTTGCCGGCTTGGGCGAGCCGAGCGGGGGCCGCGGCAGATAGGCCGCGCGGGGTGTGTCCCCCGAGGGCGGCGGGGCGACAATGCTGACATCGTGTCCGACGATTCCGCCAACCTGTCTCTCGCCGCCGCGGGCGAGGCTTCCCAGCCCCTGCCGGCCCACGCGGTCTTCGAGATCCTGGTGCGCCAGCACGCGGACATGCTGACGGCGTTCCTGCGAACGCACCTGGGGCGCGATGACGCCGCGGTGGATGATCTGTTCCAGCAGGCGATGCTGGTGGCGTGGCGCCGGCTGGGGGATTACGACCGTTCGCGTCCGTTCGCGGCGTGGCTGCGCGGGATCGCGCACATGCTGATCCTGGAGCACGCGCGGAAGCGGGCGGCCCGACCGGCCTGCACCGACCCCGCCGTGCTCGCCGAGCTCGACCTCCGCTTCGCCGACGTCGATCGACTGCCGGGCGATTCGTACGGCGACAAGCTCGCGGCTCTGCGTGCGTGCATGGAGCGTCTGCCGGAGGCGATGCGTGAGGCGGTGGATCTGGTGTACGCGCGCGGGCTGCTGATCGCGTCCGCCGCGGAGTCGGTCGGGGCGACGGAAGAGGGGATGAAGAAACGTGTGCAGCGGGCGCGGCAGTTGCTGGCCCGCTGTCTGCTCGCCGGCACCGACCCGGCCGCCAGCCCGTGAGTGCGCACCGCCGCCGAGCCTGAACCTACCGACCGCAACGCAACGTTTTCACCATGAACCAGCACCCCGACATCTCCTCGACCGATCCACGCCTGGCGGCTGATGAGCTGCTGGTGCACGGGATGCTGACGCACATGCACGCCGACTCCGCCGGGGTTCAGCAGGCCCGTGTCGAGCGCGTCATCACCGAGATCGCGGCGTTGCAGGAACGCGCGGGCAGCGATGGGCCGATCCCGATTGCCCGGGGCGTGCGGTCGCGCCGCGCGACGGCCGTGTGGAAGCGCGTCGCCCTCGGCGTCGCCGCGGCGCTCGCGATCACGGGCGGGCTGGTGATCCTGGGACTGCCCGCCGAGCCGACGGCCCTGGCGCAGACGCAGCGGGCGCTTTCGCAGCTCCGCTCCGCCGGCGAGCGCCGGTACGAGGTTCGCGCGATCGATACCGACCGCCGCCCCGGCGCCCCGGCCGACGCCGCCACCGAGACCAGCCCGCCCATCGGCATCGTCGACATGCGGGCCCCGAGCACGATGCTGATCCGGGCCATCCTGCCCGACGGGCGGCCGATCGTCGTCGGGCGCGACGCCAAGGGCCCGTGGAACCTGCGTCCGAACGGGCACATCGACCGGACCGACTACCAGCGCGGCTGGCCACGCTGGGCCGAGGTCGACGGGCAGCCCCTGCTCGCCGATTCGGTCGATCAACTGCTGGAATCCGTCACGCGCGGGTACACGCTGGAGCGTCGCCCGGCGGACGCGACGGCGGCCGACGGGACGCCGCTGGACCGGATCATCGCCCGGCGGGCGGTGGCCGAAAATTCTCAACCGGGTCCGTCGGAACCTGTCCCCCAAACGGGTCGGGGCGACAAACCGCCCCTGCCTCAGCCGGGTCTACGTGGAGGGCCCGATGGACCTGGGGGGCCGGCCGCCCAAGACGATGATGCCGGTCCCCCCGCGCTGGACCACGAAGACCTGCCCGACGACGGCGGGCCGGGGCCCGATCGCCCGGGCTGGGATCGACCTGGCTTTGATCGACCCGGCCCAGATGGTCCGGGTCCGGACGGGCCGGGCGGGTTTGATGGTCCGGGTGGGCCCGGCGGTCCCGGTCGCCCGGGCGGACCGCAGCCTTCGCAGATTGACATTCTGATTCACCGGGCCTCGAACACGGTGGAGCGCATCGAACTGCGCTGGCCGGAGGGCCCGCGCGGTCCGCGTGGTCCGGAAGGCGGCCCGCGGGGTGGCGAGGGTCGTCGGCCGCCGCCCGGTCTGCCGCCGCGTGACCGCGCCGGCCCGCGTGATCGTCCCCCGCCGCGCGATCTCGGCCCGATGCGCGGCCCGCCCGGCTTCCCGCCGATGCGCCCCCGCGGCGATCGCCCGGGCCCGCCACGCCTGCTCATCATCCAACGCGTCAACACGCCCACCCTCGACGACGCGTGGTTCGATCCGCTAACGCATCTGCCGACGTTTGAGCGGTGAGGTGGGGGGGGGCGGAAACGGGAATCGGGATTCGGGAAGCGGGAAACGGGAAGCGGGAAGCGGCGAGGATGGCGGCTGTGGCCAGCCCTCCGCCACTTTGCCACTCCGCCACTTCGCCACTTCCCCATCCCGCCACTCCGCCACTTCTTCCATTCCTACTCTCCCCCGTGGGCCCATCAACCCAGGCCAGCGCGAGCGCCGCGGTGCGGGCGGCGGTGGATGCGCTCGGTGCCCGCCTGGCGGAGCGGCGGGCCATTGCCCTGCTGCTGTGC
The DNA here is from genome assembly GCA_964615765.1 of uncultured Phycisphaeraceae bacterium. Classification (GTDB taxonomy): domain Bacteria; phylum Planctomycetota; class Phycisphaerae; order Phycisphaerales; family UBA1924; genus CAZTQN01. The sequence goes on along the minus strand of CAZTQN010000012.1, from coordinate 92,208 downwards.
GTCATCGCCGGGTACCTGCTCGCGCACGGGCTTGGGCCGCATCCTCAGGTATTCGCGCGTGCCCGCGTTGATGCGGCGTGGTTTATCGGCGTCGCGGCGATGGCGCTGGTGGTCGCGGCCGTCGCGCGCGGGCGGGCGTGCGTGCTGGCTCTCGCGCTCGCGACCGTGACGCTCTCGGCCGGGTGGTACACCGCGCGCCTGTTCGAGCGGCCCGCCGACAGCCTCGCGTTCGATCTGCACAACCCGGGCCCGCCGGGCTCGGACGCCGACGACCGCGGGCGCTTGCTCACGCTCCGCGGCGTGGTCGACTCGCCGCCGATCGCCGACGCGCCGCCCACAGGCCCGTTCGCGGAGTTCGCGCCCGCGTCGTTCACGGCGACCTTTCGTCTGCGCGTGTTCGCGGTCGAGCCCGACGGGCGCGCCGCCGAGCCGCGCTCGGGCGTGCTCACTGTCCGCGTCGATCTGCACGACTCCGGGTTGGCGGCCCTCGCGGCTCGCGCGCCGCCGGGCGCGCCGGTGCGCGTCACGGGCTGGGCCCGCCCGCTCCGCGCGGCGAGCAACCCCGGCCAGCCGCGTTGGGACCTGCTCTCCGCCCAGGCCCACCGCGTGGGCACGCTGCGCGTCTCAAGCCCGGACCTGATCACGCCCGCGCCATCGCCGGACCTCGTGCTGCGAGCGCGGGCGATGGCGACGGCGCTGGCCGCGTCGCTGTCGGCGCCGATCGAGCGGTGGGCCAGCGCGGGCGCACCGGGAGTCACGGACGATCGTGCGGCGGCCCGCGCCCTGGTGCGCGCGATGTTGCTCGGCGAGCGCTCTCCCGATCTGCAGCCGATCTCGGACCTGTTCCAGCGCCAGGGCCTGCTGCACCTGGTCGCGATCTCGGGCTTCAACCTCGCGGTCATGGGCGCGGTCGCGCTCGCCGTGCTGCGCCTCGCGGGTGATCGCGGGTGGCTCGAGCCCGCGGCACTCGCCGTGCTTATCGCGGCGTACATGCTCGTGCTCCCGGCAGATCCGAGCATCCTGCGCTCGGGCGCGATGGTGCTGGTCTATCTCGCGCTGGAAGCCAGCGGGCGTCGGTACGACCGGCTGAACACGCTGGCGCTGATCGCCGTCGTGCTGCTGGTGCTCCGACCGACGGACATGCTCTCGCCGGGGTTTCAGCTCTCCTTCGCGGTGGTAGCGGGGCTGCTGACGCTCACGCCGCACGTGTCGGCGCGGCTGTTCGGCCCGCCGATCCGCGGCGTGCTGCGCGAGCATCTGCCGCCCGGGCGGTGGTGGTTCCTCTCCGGCGCGTACGCGCGGCGTGTCCGCGCCGGGCTGGTGGACATCGGCAAGGCCCACGTCGCCGCGTCGCTGACGGCGTGGCTGATCGCGACGCCCATCATCGCGTTCCACACGGGCCTGTTCAGCCCGCTCGCCGCGGTCACGGGGCTGGTCGTGCTCCCGCTGGCGGTGGCCCTCTTGTGGGTCGGCTATTCGGCGATGTGCGTCGGCGTGCTGCTCGCGGTGCTCGGCGTTCTGCCCGGCGTGGCCGGCGCGTGCTGGGATCTTTTGGACAGCCTCGCGGGGTTGTTCATCGCCGCCGTGGCGCGGTTGGACGAGGCGGCCGCCGCGGTCTCCGTCGTGCGCGTGCCCGCGGTGTCGTTCGTGCTCACGCTCGCCGTCGTCGCGGTCGTCGTGCTGTGGATCCTCCGCGGGCACGTGCGCCATCGGGCCTCGTGGCTGGCGACGCTCGCGCTCGCGGCATGGCTGGGCGCGGAGATCGCGCTCGCACCCCGGCTGAGCCTGCGGGGCGTTCGCGTTGACGACAAGACGCACGACGCCGCGCTGCGCGTCGACGCGCTCGACGTCTACGGCGGGTCATGCCGGCTGGTGCGCGTCGATGGCACGCCCGACGGGGCCGTGCTGATCGACGCGGGCTCGCGCTCGACGCACCTCGGGCGGCGCGTGGTGCCGGGGGCCCTCCGCGCGATGGGCGTCGATCGCGTGCGCACGATCATCGTCACGGCCCCGACGCTCGAGCACGTCAGTCTCGTGCCCGATCTGATCGAGCCGCTCGGCGTGCGGCGTGTGCTCATCGCGGCCGGCGCGGCACATGCAGCCACGGGCGACGAGGCCCGCGGCGTCCGCTCGCCAGCGTCGATACTCCTGGCGATTCTGCGCGAGCGCGGCGTCGAGGTGCGCGTCGTCGCACCCGGCGATCGCTTCACGCTCGGCGGCGGCGAGCGTGCGGCGGAGGTGCTGTTCAAGGGCCCCGGCTCAGATCGCGACGACGAACTGCGCGTGCGTGTCCGTGTTGATACCGCGTCGGGCCTGCGCGAGTCGGTGTTCACGCCGCACGCCGCGGGTGCGCCCGCAGATCGACCCGACGTGATCATCGTCGCCGATGCCGATCGCGCGGGCGATGTGCGTGACGAGTTGTTCGACGCGGCGGTCTGGTCGGTGGCGGATCACGGCGCGGCGACCATGATCATCACGCCCCGCGGCGACGTCGCGATCACCGCGCCATGAACGGCGCTCACCACCACCAGCGGTAATCTCGCGTGTTCGGGCCGGAGGTGCTGGAGCGCACGCCGCGTTCTTGCTCGAAATACAGCAGGTTCTCCGCGCGCGTCGGCAGATAGATGCGGCGCGGGCGATCGAGACTGGCCCGGGCCGGCTCGGGCCACTCGCGCGTCGCGAGGATGGGCCCGTCGGCGGTGGATACGCGCCCGTCGGCCCGCGCGAACTCGGGGGCAGAACGCGGGTCCTGCCCCGCGAGCCGCTGGTTGACGAACGCCGAGGCGACGACGGCTTCCCACGCGCCGCCCTGCCGCCCGCCCTCTGGCTCACGCACGCGCTGGGCCACGCGGGCCTGACACCCGGCGATCACAAGGCACGCGGCGACGCCGCTCGCGGCGAGCAGACGCCACGCGGCGCGATCGCGCCACCAGAGCCCAACAGATCTCGACTTGCCCGCCATGCCTTGACCGTACTCCCGGACTTGACCGCCGCCAGCGTTTCACCTCGTTTGGACCGATGCCGCGCCCGCACAGACCGACCTGCTGCGTCCGCTAACCGTGGTTTGACGCGCAAACAGCGGATGAGCCGTGCGCAGCTCAGCCGCGTGAAGTGGGCATGAGCGTGCAACGCGCGGGCTTACTCAGAACGCGCGGGTGCAGTCTCGCGCGGCGCACCAGCCGGCGCGACCGGCCAGCCCGTCGCGGCCTCAAGCCGCGCTTGCAACTGCGCCGCAATCTCCGCCGCGCCGGTGCCCTTGTCGAACGTGATCAGCGGCAGGAAGCGCACGCGTGCGCGGCTGGTGCGCACCAGGCTGCCCCACGCCGTCGCGGTCTGCGGCGTGCCGTCGATCACGACCTGCAGCACGCGGGCCCGCGTGCGCGACACGATCAGCCCGACGCCCGGCTCGAACGGGCGGATCACGCGGGCCGGGCGCGCGATGCCGCCTTCCGCGAAGATCCCGATCACCGCGCCCGCCTGCACCCGCTTGATCGCCTCGCGCGCGCTCCGCCCGTCGGCGGGGTCCACCGGGATCACGCCCGTCCACGCCCACACCGCCTCGAACCCCGGCAGCATCATCCGGCGCAGCATCAGCCACGAGATTTCGAACGGCACGCACGCCTGCACCAGCAGCGGGTCTACCCCGGCGGTGTGATTCGCCACGACGACGAGCGGCCCGCCTTCGGCGTTTCCCGTCTCCCCCACGGGCGGCACATGCTCGCGCCCGTCGACGCGCAGGCGGTGCACAAGCCGCGCGTACACGCGGATAAAGATGATCGCCAGCCCAACGGAGACCTCGCCGCGCGGGTTGCGCACGAGCCCACGAGCCGCACACGCCGCGGCGATCCACACGACCGCACCCGCAGCCATCAGCACGCCGATCATCGCGGCGAGGGTAGGGAGGGGGCGAAGTGGCCAAGTGGCGGAGTGGCAAAGTGGCGAAGTGGCGGAGTGGCAAAGTGACGGAGTGATGATCGCGCCCGCCGTTTCCCGTTTCCCGTTTCCCGCTTCCCGCTTCCCGCTTCCCGCTTCCCGAATCCCGCTTCCCGATTCCGCTTCCCAAATCCCGTCCCCCCCCGCCGTACCCTCTTCTCATGCCCGATCTCTGGCAGTCTCGCCGCGATGCGGCGGTTCGTGCGGTCGAGCCGCTCGCCGTGCGCATGCGGCCGCGGTCGCTCGATGAGATCGCCGGGCAGCGCCACATCCTCGGGCCCGGCAAGCTGCTCCGCCGCATGCTCGACGCCGAGCGGCTCACCAGCATCATCCTTTTCGGCCCGCCGGGCACGGGGAAGACGACGCTCGCCGAGGTCATCGCGCGGCATCTGTCGCGCCCGTTCGAGCGCGAGAACGCCGCCTCCGTCGGCGTGGCCCGCATCCGCGCCATCGCCGATGAATCGCGCAAGCGCATCGAGTCCGGCGGGCGTCCGACGGTGCTGTTTCTTGACGAGATCCACCGCTTCTCGCGGGCCCAGCAGGACGTGCTGCTCGCTGACGTCGAACGCGCCATCGTGACGCTCATCGGGGCCACCACCGAGAACCCGCTGTTCGCCGTCAACTCCGCGCTGGTGTCGCGGTCCACGCTGTTCCGGCTTGAGTCCTTGAGCGAGAGCGACATCGTCGTCGTGCTGAAGTCGGCCCTCGCCGACGCGGGCCGCGGCTATGGCGCCAGGTCCATCACCGTGGACGACGACGCGCTGGCGCTGTGGGCGATCAAGTCCGACGGCGACGCGCGGCGGGCGCTGACGGCCCTCGAGGTCGCCGTGCTGTCCGCGTCCTCGCCGAGCGCCGCAGCCAAAGACGCCGCCGCACCGTCCGCGCCGCTGCACATCACGCTCGCCGACGCCGCCGAGAGCATCCAGCAGAAGGCGGCGGTCTACGACGCCACCGGCGACGAGCACTACGACGCGGCCAGCGCGATGATCAAATCCGTGCGCGCGTCGGATCCCGACGCGGCGCTGTACTGGGCCGCGCGCATGCTCGAAGCCGGCGAGGACCCGCGCTTCCTCTGCCGGCGCCTGGCGATCCTCGCGAGCGAAGACATCGGTAACGCCGACCCGCGCGCCATCATGGTCGCGTCGGCGGCGTGGCAACTGGTCGAACGCATCGGCATGCCCGAGGCCCGCATCACCATCGCGCAGTGCATCACCTACCTCGCGCTGGCCCCCAAGAGCAACGCCAGTTACGCCGCGATCGAGGCCGCCCTCGAGGACGTCCGCGAGAGCCGCACCGTGCTCGTCCCGCCGCACATCAAAGACGGCAACGTGCGCAAAGCCGCCCGCATGGGCACCCACGACGGGCCGCCCCGCTCGCCCGGATACCAATACACGCACGAGGAGGGCGTCCGTTCCGACCTGCTCGGCGTCATCGGTCAGCAGGACTATCTGGGCGTCGATCGCCAGTACTACCAGCCGACGGACCACGGCAGCGAGAAACTGCTCAAGCAGCGCCTCGACGAAGCCCGGCACGTTCGGCAAGGCGGGCGTGCCGGCGGACCCACGGCGCCCAACGCGGACGCCGCACCGTCAACGTAAGCCCGCCGGGCCCTTTTTCGAGCCCCCGGCGTGGGGTCTACTGTGCGGTGTGAACGGGCCGGTGCGGATGCGCGACTCGGAGCGCGGCGTGGTTGAAGCGGCCGCCGGCGGTCTGGCGCGCGGCCCACGCGCCGGCGTCATCGTCCCCGGCGACAGCGGATACCTGCTCGTCACCACCGCCGCCGATACAGGCCCGGGACGCTGGGCCGCCGTGTTCTCTGACGTCGCGCCCATGCTCGCGCACGCGGGCATTAGCACCGTCGGCATCCGCGGCATGTTCGCCCGGTCCTTGGCGCCGGGCCCGATCGCGTTCGGTTTCGCCGCGGGCCCAGAGCGCCGCTGGGCCTTGGTCCCCGGCGAGTCCATGCTCCGACGCATCACCGGCGCCGCGCGCTCCGGCGGCAGTGACGGACCCGCTGCACCGGCGCTGCGAGCGCTGGTGCTACGTGATGCTCGCGGGCGGTGCGTCGAATCCGCGGCGGACGCCGAGGACGCGGCCCGGGCTGTTGTCAACGCCGCCGGCGGCACGCTCGAGGTCGTCATCGACGCCGGCACGCCGCGGGTTCGCGGCGGGGTGACGGAGGTCGAGGTCGACGCCAGCGGCGCGGTCCGCGTCGTCGGCGTCGGCGCGTACGAAGAGCGGTACGTGACCAAGGCCGCCCGCGTGCAGGTGCTGTTCGTGTGCACCGGCAACACCTGCCGCAGCCCGATGGCCGCCGCGATCGCTCGCCATCTGGTCATGGAGGCCGAGCGCGACGGACGGCTGGCGCCGGGCGTCGTCCGCGTCGCCTCGGCGGGCACGGCGGCGGCGGGTGGTCAGCCGGCGACCCCCGAAACGGTCGCCGCCCTCCGCGCCGTCGGCGTCCCGGCGGAGCGCCACCTGTCGCGCGGGCTCACCCGCTCGCTGCTCGACGAATCCGGCGTCGTGTACACCATGACCCGCTCCCACCGCGGCGCGGTGGTCGCCCTGCACCCTGCCCTGGGGGGCGGCCCGAGCGGCGGCGTGGGTGGTGGTGGTGGAACGGGTGGGGGGGTCGCCGGCTCCCGCACACGCCTCGAGACCCTCGACCCCACCGGCGGCGACGTCGAGGACCCCATCGGCATGGGCCAGCGCACGTATGATGAAACGGCGCGGCGTCTGCGGGATCTCATCACGGCCCGCCTGGAGGAACTCCGCACATGAAACTCGGACTGAGCGCAGACCATCGCGGGGTCATGGCGACCAAGCAGCTTGTCGACCGCCTCAAGAGCCAGGGGCACGAGGTCGAGCTCTACGGGCAACTCAACGGCGAGATGTGCGACTACCCGGACCCGGCCTATCTCGTCGGGGCCGCCGTCTCCGTTGGGAAGGTCGAGCGCGGCATCCTGCTGTGCGGCTCGGGCATCGGCATGTCGATCGCGGCCAACAAGGTCAAGGGCGTGCGGGCCGCGCTCGTGCACGACGAACTGACCGCCGAACTGTCGCGCTCGCACAACGACGCCAACGTCATCTGCCTCTCGGCGGACCTGCTGGGCCAGCGCCTGATTGAGAAGATCGTGGACGTGTTCCTGCAGACCCCGTTCCAAGGCGGGCGGCACGACCGCCGCGTCAAGAAGATCGGCGCCATCGAGGCGGGTGAGGATCCGACCAAGATGGGTTGAGGGAGGCCGTCCACAGAGGACGCGGAGGGGGCGCAGAGGGCACGGAGTTGGGGCGGGGGGTTTGAACGCGAAGGCGCGATGGGCTCAAAGCGGGGTGAGAGTGCAAGCGCCCACCGCGCCCGCACTCTTCCACTTAGCCACTCTGCCACTCTGCCACTCTGCCACTTCGCCACTTCGCCTCTTCCCCAATCTACCTCGTCAACTCCGCCGACATCGTCACCGCGCCGGCCCGTGGGCCCGCGGGCACGTATCGCAGCTTGAGCGTCGGCGGCGGGCTGAGGCGCAGGTCGCCCTTGGCCCAGCGCAGCAGCGCCTCCGGCGGGCGGGCCAGCGGGACGGTGTACGTCCGCGTGATCAGGTCGTCGAACAACGCCGCGTTCCGCGCCGGGTCCGACAGGTCGATCGTCCATGACCGCGACGGCTCGCCGTCGCCCGGGCTGTCGGGCACGTTGATGAGCTGCACCGTGAGCACGCCGCGCACGCGGGCGGCCTGGTTGTACCCGTCCCGCGCGTCGAGGTGCAGGATGATCGCCGGCGTGTTCCGCGCGTCGGTCGCGACGCGCGTCAGCGGGTGCACGCGCAGCGTTACGTCCGAAGACTCGGCGGGTTCTGCCGATGGGCCGCTCCCCTGGCCGCTCGGCGTGCGCGGGTCCGCTCGATCGCCCGGGCCGGGTTGGCCTGCGTCCTCGCGCCCGCTCGGTGAAGCCCGGCCAGCGTCGGGCTCGATCGCGACCGCCGGGTCGCGCGGGCGATCCGGCGAGGAGCCGCACGCGCCGATCGCCAGCGGCAGCGCGACGCACACGCCGACGATCACGGCGCGACGCACGCCGAACCCCACGCGGAGCGTGGAGGTACCCGGGCGGGCGAGGTTGGACAGTTGGTTCGTCACGGCGTGGGCAGGGCGGGAGAGAGGATGGTCGTACGCAGCACCAGCATCGCGATGCTGAAATAGATGATGATGCCGGTCACGTCGACAAGTGTCGCAACAAACGGTGTCGAACTCGCCGCCGGGTCCAGCTTGCACCGCTTGAGCAGGAACGGCAGCATCGACCCCATCACCGAGCCCCACAGCACGACGCACACCAGCGTCGACGCGATCGCGACGGCGAGGATCGTGAAGTGCATCGACTCCGGGCTGCCGCTCCGGAAGAAGCCGGCGAACCCGAAGATGTTGATGCGGATGAACCCCAGCGTGCCGACGATCAGCCCGAGGATCAGCCCGCAGGCAATCTCCCGGCGCAGCACGCGGAACCAGTCGTGCAGCGTGATCTCCTGCAGCCCGATAGCGCGGATCACCAGCGTCGACGCCTGCGACCCCGAGTTCCCGCCGGAGGAGATGATCGCCGGGATGAACGTCGCCAGCACCGCGGCCCGCGCGATCTGGTCCTCGTAGTACGCCAGCGCCGAGGTCGTCAGCAGTTCCGACATGAACAGCAGCGCCAGCCACGGGGCCCGCTTCTTGATGAGCTGCGGCACCGTCGCCGTCATGTACGGCTGCTCCAGCGCCTGCACGGCCCCGAGCTTCTGGATGTCCTCAGTTGCCTCCTCTTCCGCGACGTCGGCGACGTCGTCGGCCGTCACGATGCCCAGCAGCACGCCGCGCGAGTCCACCACCGGCAGCACCGTCCGGTCGTACCGGGCCATGGCGCGCACGGCTTCTTCCTGCGGCTGATCGGCGCGGAGCGCGACGAAGTTGCGGTTCAGCAGCGAGTCGATCGTGACGTCCGGGCTCGCGAGGAACACCTGCCGCAGGCGGATGTCGTCGATCATCACGCCGCGGTCGTCGATCACGTACACGACGTTGATCGTCTCGGCGTCCTTGCCGTACCGCCGGATGTGATCGAGCGCCGCAGCGACCGACCAATCCGGCTTCAGCCGCACGTAGTCCGGCGTCATCAGTCGCCCGACGGACTTGGGCGGATACCCGAGGATCGCCTGCGTGGTCTTGCGCTGCTCGGGCGAGAGCGACGCGATGATCTTCTGCGCCACCGTCTCCGGCAGTTCGTCGAGCAGGCGCGCCCGGTCGTCCGGCTCCATCCCCTCCACAACGCGGAGCGCGGCGTCCCCCAGCTTGAGCACGATCTGCTCCTGCTGGTCCGGCTCGAAGTACGAGAACACCTCACCCGCGTCGTCGCGCGGCAGAAACCGGAACACCACCGCCGCCTGGTCCGGCTCGAGCGAACGGATGATGTCGGCGACATCCGGCGGGGGCACGCCGTGCAGCGCGGCCCGCAGCTCGGAGTACGCCCCTTCGCGGACAAGCTCCTGGATCTCGGGCTGGATGAGTTCCGCGGTCGGGGTCACGCGGGAGAGTTTACGGCGCTGCCCGAGGCGGTGAGCGTGCGCTCCCGGGGGCTTGTTCAACCGGCCGCGAAGATCACGGTGCGGAGTGAGATTCGCGACCGCTCGAAACCACTCACATCGCCAACCCCGCCAGATCACTCAGCCCGATCGGCTCTTTCGTAAAGAACGGCTCCCCGTGCGCCGTCCCGATCAGCGAGCCCATGTACGCCGAGAACTCCAGCATGCGGGCCGGGAAGTCCGGCGTGACCAGCCGCCCGCGCAGCGCATCAGGCGACGGACCACCCGCCGCGGCTTGCTTCGGGTCGCCCGCCGCGAAGCCCGGGCCCGGCTCGTCCCACGGGCCGAACTGCGACCGATACGCGCGAATGCTCGCCAGTTTCTTCTGCTCGTACCCGCTGATGTCCAGCACGAAGTTCGGCGTGATCGTCGCCCGCAGGTGCGACACGTGGTAGTAGAACAACCACTTCGGATAGATCGGCGGCCCGATCCGCTCGAAGCCCGCCGGCGTCGGCATCTCCACCTTCGTCAGCTTCGCGTCGAACCGCGCGTCCTCCACGGCGCGCGTCACCGCGCGATGGTCGGGATGCGCGTCCTCCGGCCAGGGCGTGAACACCACGCTCGCCTGATGGGCCCGGATCGCCCCCGCAAACACATGCCGCGTGCGCAGCGTGTGCTCCACCGACCGATTCGGCAGATCCAGCAGAATCCGTTTGATTGCCCGCGCCGGTCCCGCCGAACGAGCCAGCGCCGCCGCGTCCGGCTGCAGCGCCGCCAGCGCCGCCTGCGCCTCGGGCAAGCGCGTCGCCCGATCGCCCCGCGGCGTGGGCGAGCCGTCCGTCACGTCCACCACCAGCACCTCGTGCCCAAGGTCGGCCAGTTTGGCGATCGTCCCCCCCATGCCGATCTCCTGATCGTCCGGGTGCGGGCCGAAAACGATGACGCGGGCGGGCGTGCGTGCGAGCATGGTTCAGTGTGTCCGCGAGAGTAAACGCTGCCGAGTTAGTTCTCTTCTCCCCGCGCCACCACCACCAGCCCCAGCAGGCTGTCGGCGGTCTCGAGCTGCGCCTGCACCAGCCGCGTCGGGCGGCGCGTCGCGAAGAAACCGCCCGCGCGGAACGGCTCGTCGAACCGGTCGCGGAACTCCGACAGCGGGAACGTGAGCGATTGCCCGACGTCCAGCGCCTCGATATCGCGGCTGAACCACCGGTTGAGCCACAGCCGCGACCGCCCGTACGCGCGGGCCGTCGTGTTGGTGAGCGTGATGTGCGTCCCGTCGCGAACCACCTGGATGTCCAGCACTTCTTCCTGTACCTTCGCGTCCGGGAAGACCGGCGCGTCCGCGTCGGCCCGCGAGGCCGAAGTCTGGCACGCCGCCATCGTCCCGCACAAGGCGATCGCGAGCACCAGGGACGCGGCCCGCAGTGATCTGGTCCGCAGTGAACCGGCCCGCAGCGAACCGGCCCGCAGTGAACCGGTCAGCAGCGCAGGACGGGCCGTCAAGGCGGGGCGGGCGTGTTGGCGAACCATCAGGGCGAGTCCTTTCGTGCGGTTCCCTACCATCCGGGTCTATGGGCTGCGCCAGCAGCAACGCGACCGATCCGAGCCCGGCGATCGCGCCCGGTGTTGAGCATATCGACCCGGCGGCGGTCGCGCGGCGTATGGGCGAAGCCTGGCGTGATCGCCTCGGCCTTGCCGGGCGCGTGCAAGAACTCGTTCCCGCCTTCGACGCACCGTTCTTCCAGGCCGGGCTCGCCGGCTACAGCGACGCCGCGATGCGCATCATCGCCCGCCGCCACGGCGCACCCTTCTGCGTCACCGAAGCCCTGCTGGACCGCACGCTCATCGCCGGCGGACGCGGCTTCGTCAAGGCCGACCTCGGCGAACTCCACGACAACATCCCCGGCGGGCCCGAAGACCACCCGCTCGCCTGCCAGATCATGGGCTCCGATCCCAAGGAGATGGCCGCCTCCGCCCTCAAGGCCGCCGAGCAGGGCGCCCGTGGCGACAAGTTCTACCGCCGCATGGCCTACAAGCACCTTTCTCCCGACGAACTCCGCGAGATCGAAGCCGCCCACCTCCGCAACCCGGGCGGCGAGCAGATCTCCTGCGGCGAAGACGAAGACGCTCCGGGGGAATCAGGTGGTGAATCAGGTGGTGCATCTGGCGGTGGATCAGGCGTCCCGCCTGAACGGGCTCAGTCCCGGCCTCCAACGCCGCACACCCACGAGCACCTCACCTTCGAGGTCATCGACGTCAACCTCGCCTGCCCCGTCAAGAAGATCAAGAGCAAATCCCGCGGCGGGCACTGGCTCACCGACCCCGCCGGCGCCATCCGCCTCCTCGAAGCCGTCCGCGAAACCGTCCCCGCCCGCATCCCCTGCACCGTCAAACTCCGGCGCAGTTACGACGACACGCCCGAGATGGCCGCCAACTTCGAACGCATCTTCGACGCTGCTTACGCCATGGGCTACGCCTGGACGACCGTCCACGCCCGCACCGTGCAACAGAAATACGTCGGCCCCTCGCGCTGGACGTTCCTGCGCGACCTGATCGCACGCCACCCCGGCAAGATCGTCTTCGGCTCCGGCGATGTCTGGACCGTCGAAGACATCTTCCGCATGATCGGCTACACGGGTGTCACGGGCGTGAGCGTGGCCCGCGGCTGCATTGGCAACCCGTGGATCTTCCGCCAGGCCCGCGAGATGATGGCCGGCCGAGCGCCCACGCAGCCGACTGTCGCCGAGCAGCGGGCCGTGCTCGAAGAGCACTTCCGCCTGGCGATCGCGGTGCAGGGCGAAGAACTGGCCAGCCGCACGATGCGCAAGTTCGCGATCCGCTTCGCGGCCCATCACCCGCAGCGGGAAGACGTCCGCCGCCGCTTCATCGCCGTCGCCAGCCACGCCGACTGGGCCGGGGTCCTGGACGAGTGGTACGGCCCGGAGTCCGCCGCCATGACCGAATCGCCGGCGGCCTCCCGGTAAGTCCTTGCCCCGCAACGGCCGCCATCGTCCGCGTCGGCGCTCACCCGTCCGGTGGCAGCGCCGCGTCCGTTCATGCGGCCCGCCCGCACGCGGGATCTCACCGCTTCCCGCGGTTTTCCCGCAACTCGGCTCCCGCTTGCCCGAATAGAGGGACTCTCTCCGGAGCCCGGTCCATGCGTTTGCAAGCGGCGGTCATTCTGTACACGGCCGCCGCGGTTGCTGCCGCCGCGCTCGCCCCGAACGCCGCCCTCGCCGACCCCTATACCGACCTCCTCGACTCGCCGGATTATCGGACGGTGCGGCACTACCCACTCGGCGATACCGCCGCCGGGCAGGTGCTCGACCGTGTCGCCAGCGCCGGCGGTCAACTCGTCGGTCTCGCCGGGCCCCTGCCCGTGGTGCTCGATGGGCCGCTATACCAGCCCGCGCCGCCCGCCACCGGGCCCGTCGGCGGCGGCGGGATCATCTTCGACGGCGTCGCCCAGCACGCCCTCGTCGACGGCGCACCCCTTGGCCAAGCCTTCAACAACGCCGGCGGCGTCACGTTCGTCACCTGGTTCCGCGCCTTCGACACCACCCGCGGCGCGCTCGCCGGCGTCATGAACACCGACGGCAGCGGGTTCCAGCTCCTCCTCGGCGCCAACCAGTTTCCCTACCTCGCCAACGCCTTCCAGGTCACCTTCGCTGTCTTCTTCGCCGGCGGCCGCGGCGGGTTCACCTCCTCCGCGCTCACCAGCGTCGACTTTGCCAGCGGCGAATGGCACATGCTCGCCGCCACCTTCAAAGACGGCATCGCCCGCGTCTCCATCGATGGCGAGCCGCAGCGCCTCCAGACCGCCGAGTTCGCCGGCGGCAGCGGCCGCGTCTCCCCGTTCGACCGCCCGATCGCGATCGCCGGCGTCAACGACCCCGCCGCCGCCCCGATGGATAGCGGCATCACCACCCGCAAAGCCTCCGTCGTCGCGCAGGTTTCGATGCACGCCGTCGCGCTCAGCGACGCCCAGATCCGCGCTCTCTGGCTCACGGGTAACGGGATCACCGGCGCCAAGATCTACAACGCCCCCGCCGCCCGCGACTGGTTCGACGCGTCCACAACCGGGCGCGTCGATGTCGCGCTCCTCGGCGACAGCAACCAGCTTTTCGGCTACGGCGGCGGCACCGTCTCCGGGCACATCGTCGGCATGACCCAGGGCCTCCGCGCCATCATGCCGCTCTACGCATCCACCGTCATCTCCGGGGCCGCCTTCGGCGGTTACGCCAACGAGGTCAACGGCTTCTCGCCCCCGTTCCCCGCGCCGGGCACCGGCGGCCCGCTGCCCCCCTTCGCCGCCGCCCGCATGCTCCCCACCGGGCAGGGCTACGGCAGCGAGCCCTACGTCATCGCCCCCGGCGTGCAGATCGGCGCCACCACCGGCTTCCAGGGCTCCATCCGCTGGGACAGCCCGCAGTTCCCCATCGACTTCCGCAACAGCGTCGACTGGCACCTCACCCACATCACCGTCGCCAACGGTGGGGGGGCCGGGGCTAGCGGCGTGCTCCCCGTCGGCGTGCGCACCCAGTCCCCGCCCTACACAGTCCTCGCCGAGCGCGACCTCTCCAGCGACGGCTCCCCCGCCGGGCTGAACACCGGCGACGCGCTGGTCGACGCCGTCCTCCGCATCCCCGCCGGCCCGCGCGAGCCCGGCGTGGCGTACTCGCTGCAAGTCACGGACCCCGGCGACGATCGCCCCGCCGTCGGCCCCGCCGCGTTGCTCTACTCGCGCCTGGTCGCACCCGACCAGACCGTCGGCGGGTCGGTCAGCCACCTCTGGGCCGTCGGCGGGCACGGGGCCCGGCTCGCCGCCGACACCCTCGTCAACCGCACCACCATCCCCCAGCTCGCCGAAAACCTCCGCCAGATGGTCCGCCATCAGACCCCAGGGCAAGAGCGCCTGATGGTCATGGTCCTGCTCGGCGGGAACGACGTGAATGACTTCCGGCCCGCCGTCAGCCCCGACGGCACCCTCGGCGGCTTCGCCTCCAACGTCCTCGAAGGTCAAAAACTCAACACGCTCACGCTCATGACCCGCATCCGCGACGCATGGGTCGGCCGGGGCTACGCCACCGAGCGCCTGCTCTTCGTCCTCGGGCCTTACCACCCCTCGCCCACTACCGGGCCAAAGCTCCGCAGCCGCTTCGTCCGCGGGTGGCGCGAACTCCAGCGCGATCATCCCGAGTTCAACATCGTCGTCATGGACGGGCTGAGCGTCTCCAGCGTCGCCGACTTCTACCAGCGCGGCTGGTACGCCAACAACAACCTCGACGTCGCTCACCTCGCACGCGAGGGCTACGAAGGCTTCGGCGAACTCGCCTGGCGCGCCCTGCAGGACGCCGTGTACAACGTCACACCCGTCACCGGCGTCTGCTGCCTGGGCGCCACCTGCGCCCAGCAGACCGCCACCCAGTGCGCCGCGCTCGGCGGCCGCTTCGTCGTTAGCGCCGCCGCCTGCAACGCCCCCGGCAACCCGCGCACACCCTGCTGCCGCGCCGACTTCGACCAGAGCGGCGCCCTCACCGTGCAGGACATCTTCGCATTCCTCACCGCCTGGTTCTCCGGCGACCCGCGGGCCGACTTCACCGGCAACGGCACGACGACACCCCCAGGCATCCAGAGCGTGTTCGCGTTCCTGGAAGCGTGGTTCGCGGGGTGTGGGTAAGGCTGAAGAGACGGGCCAAGCCAGCAGGAGCGCCGTTGCTGGTCGCGGAACTCACGCGGAGGAACGCGATGTTGCGCGTCAGAACACCGGAAACATCGGAACTGCTTCCTGCGCGTTCCTGCCCTCGACCAGCGTGTTCGGTTGCACGGCTACCCACACGCCGTCGCGTGCATTCCATACGAACTGATACCCGACAAGCGTCGGGATGGCTGGCGCCTCGGGCGGCGACCACAGCACGCCGATGCGCACCGTGGCATTCGCGGCGTTCTGCCGGGCGCTCGCCGGAAAGCCCGGGATCAGATCCGCCCCCGACGCCGCTCGATACTCAACGCTGATCGACGCGGCCCCGTGGAGCGCCGGCCGGGCGTTCACGGCGACATCAACCTGATTCGGATCGAAGCGCCACGAACGCGACTGGCGAACAACCTCGTTAAACGCCCGCTGCAGCGCACCCGCCAGCCCGGCGGGGAGCAAGTACCCCTCCGCCTGCACGCGGGCCGCGTGGGCCGCGTAGTCGCCGCGCATCAACGCGGACAGTCGCGTCACGAACGCGTCGGCCAGCGCCTCCGCCTGCTCGACGGGAAGCGTCTGACGACCTTCTCGAACGATCGAATCCCGGAGCCCGCTCAGCGTGCCCGACGTCGTCCCGTCGGCCGCGAACGGCACGCTTTGGTTCGCACCGAGCGCGCCAAGCCGCTCCAGCGGCAACCCAGCAGCACTCGAAGTCTGCTGGGCCCCGCCGCGTTTCGTGAAGACACCCAGGAGCGTGTACGCACCCATCGCCATCGCGCCAACCGCCGCGGCGATCCCAACTCTCGCGGCGATCGTCCGGCCGCGTGAACGTGCTGGGGCTGCATCCGAGTTGATGCCGCGGGGCTCGCTGTGCATGGGAAAACCTCCTGAGACGCGGGAGCAGTCTCCCAAGGTACGCGAATCCACTCGGTACCGTTCACAACGCGAGTGCATCATGTTCTTCCCGAACCCCATCAGCCCCCGAACGTAGACCATCTGAAAGGGGGGCCAGCCGATGCCCGCGCACGCCGATAATTCCGCCATGCCCGGCACACCTTCCACCGACCTCTCCCCCGAACTCCTCGCCCACATGGAGGCGATCAAGGCCAAGGCCATCGAGTACGGCTTGGACTTCTACGAGGTCATCTACGAAGTCCTCCCCTTCGACGTCATGAACCAGATCGCCGCCTACAGCGGCTTCCCCGTCCGCTACCCCCACTGGAAGTGGGGCATGGAGTACGACGGCCTCTCCAAGCGCGACGCCTACGGCATGGGCCGCATCTACGAGATGGTGATCAACACCGACCCCGTCTATGCCTACCTCCAGGAATCCAACGACGTCGTCGATCAGAAACTCGTCATGGCCCACGTCTACGGCCACGCCGACTTCTTCAAGAACAACGCCTGGTTCGGACGCACCAACCGCAAAATGATGGACGAGATGGCCAACCACGCCACCCGCGTCCGCCGCCATATGGACCGCCTGGGCTACGACGTCGTCGAACGCTTCATCGACGCCTGCCTCAGCATCGAGCACCTCATCGACCCGCACTCCGTCTACCGCGCCGGCGAACGCGCCGGCAGTGGGGGGGTGGGCGGCGGAAGCGGCTCGCGCGACGCCGGCAGCTCGGGCTTCGTCCCAGAGAAGTTCGCCGCCAAAGACTACATGGACCCCTTCATCAACCCCGCCCGCGAGATGGCGCGACAGCGGGAGCAATACGAGAAAGACCAGGCCCAGCAGCGCGGCAAGACGCCCGCCCGCCCCACCCGCGACGTCCTGCTCTTCCTCCTCCGGCACGCCCCCCTCGAAGACTGGCAGCAGGACGTCCTCACCATCATCCGCGACGAGGCGTACTACTTCGCCCCGCAGGCCATGACCAAGGTCATGAACGAGGGCTGGGCCGTCTACTGGCACAGCAAACTCATGACCCAGCACTTCGTCGAAGCCAAGGAGATCGTGCAATACGCCGACCAGCACTCCGGCGTGCTGCACATGCCCCCCGGCGGCTTCAACCCGTACAAGATCGGCTACGAACTCTTCCGCGACATCGAACGCCGCTGGAACACCGGCCAGCACGGCGCCGCCTGGGAACGCCTGGACGATCTTGGCGCCAAGGAGCGCTACGACGACAAGTCGATGCGCGGCCGCGAGAAGATCTTCGAAGTCCGCCGCATCTACAACGACGTGCAGTTCATCGACGAGTTCCTGACGCCCGAGTTCGTCGACCGCCACAAGATGTACCAGTACAAGCGCGACCCGCAGACGGGCGAGCTCCGCATCGTCTCGCGCGATTTCGACCGCATCAAGCAGACGCTGCTCTACCGCCTGACCAACATGGGCCAGCCGTTCGTCTACGTCGTCGACGCCAACTACCGCAACCGCGGCGAGCTCTACCTCGCCCACCAATACAACGGCCTCGAAGTCGAGATCGCCAAGGCCAAGGAAGTCCTCCGCTCCCTCCGCACAATCTGGGGCCGCCCGGTGCACCTCCAACTTCGCGTCGAGGACGAGGCTTATCTCCTCACCTGCGAGGAGCCCGGGACCGAGGCCCAGGTCAAACGCGAGAAGATCACGGCCTCCACGCCGACGCCGGCGCATCAGATCGAGTAACCCGCTCCCGGCGCACCGCGCCCCGCCATCCTGCAACCACCCCGCCCCCGCCGCGTACCACCTGTTGAGCACGCCCGGGAGCCGCCCATGCGCCCGACCACACCGCCCCACGGCGAGTCCGCACCCCGAACCTGGGGCAACGCCGCCCTGCGCCTCGACCCAGGCTTCGAAAGCGAACTGCGGCACCTGCTCCACGACCGCGACGTCGGCTGCCCGCGCTGCCGCTACAACCTCTCCGGCGTCACCGGCGACCGCTGCCCCGAATGCGGCGTGCGCCTGGGCGAGTTTCTCCGCCTGGCCGACGTCTCCCCGTGGCGCGTCCCAGCAGCACGCCGCGCTGAGACTATCCGCGTGATCCTCCGATGGCTGGGCATCGCGGCCCTCGGCGTCGCCGTCGGCTGCGGTGCGCAGGTCCTCGTCTGGCTGATGCGCTAGCGCCCGCCGCGTTTCATCGCGCCGCGCACGCTCCCGCCGCCGACTACCATCCGCCCGGTGTACCAAGCCCTCCTGACTCGGCGCTATTTCTCCAGCAAGATCATGCCGTACCTGGCGATCGCGGCCGTGGGCCTGTGCGCCTGCATGGTCCTGGTCGTCTGGTCCGTCATGGGCGGCTTCCTCACCATGCTGCTCGACCTCGGCCGCAAGATGGAGGGCGACGTCTCCATCACCTGGCCCACCGTCGGCTTCGCCTATTACGAAGACCTCATCGACCGCCTCGAGAAAGACCCGATGGTCGCCGCCGCCGCGCCCGTCATCGAGTCCTTCGGCATGATCAACCTCCCCGACGACCGCGTGAAGGGCGTCACGCTCCGCGGCGTCGACGCGCGCTACGCCAAGGTCTCCGACTACGCCGAGGCCATCTGGTGGAAGCCGATCGAAAAACCCCTCCCCAAAGACCGCGACGAGAGCGACCCGCGCCTCAAGCCCGATTGGCCGCTGATCATGGAATCCTCGCTCCAGAACGCGCGCCGCGTTGAGCAGCTCGCGGGCCTGGACCAAGACTCCTTCCTCCCGCCGCGCCCCGGCCTGTTCCGATCCTGGGCCCAGCTCCAGGAAGACGGCCTCGACCTCCTCGTCACCGACGCCCGCACCGGCGAACGCCGCCCCGGCGTCGTCCTGGGCATCGAACTCTCCACCTTCAGCAAGCGCCAGCCCGAAGGCTTCTACTCCCCCGGCGAACTCGTCGGCACACGCAAGAGCGACGGCTCCATGCAGTGGCAGACCGGCTTCATCACCGCGCGTCAGGTCACCGTCACCGTCCTCCCCATGGACCGTCGCGGCCGCAGCGTCGCGCCCCGCCCCCGCGTCCTCCCCGTCGCTAACGAGTTCCGCACCGGTTTCTTCGAGGCCGACAAGAACCACGTCCTCATGAACCTCGGCGAACTCCAGCGCATGCTCAACATGGAAGGCGGCGTCCGCGTCGACACCAGCGATGTCGACCCGTACGCGATTGAGACGGAAAACGGCCAGGAACGCACCCAGCAGCCGCGCGTCCTGAAAGAAGACCCGCCCCGCGTCACCACCATCCTCGTCAAGGCCAAGCCGGGCATCGGCAGCGACGAACTCCGGGCCCGGGCCGAGGAGATCTACGCCGAGTTCGCCGGCGTCCACGGAGCCGAGGTCCCCAGCGCTCAGGCCATGGAACGCAGCCGCGGCGTCTCCACCTGGGAACGCAGCCAGGCCACCTTCATCGGCGCTGTCAAGAAAGAGACCGCCCTGGTCCTCTTCCTGCTCATGGGCATCTCGCTGGTCGCCGTCTTCCTCATCCTCGCCATCTTCTGGAGCATGGTCAGCGAGAAGACCAAGGACATCGGCATCCTCCGCGCCGTCGGCGGGACACGCTTCGGCGTCGCCTGGCTCTGGCTCCGCTACGGCCTGGCCATCGGCGTCGTCGGGGCCGTCGCCGGCGGGCTGCTCGCCTACACCATCATCACCAACATCAACCCCATCCACGAATGGATGGGCCAGGCCCTGGGCCTGGTGATCTGGGACCCCAACGTGTACTACTTCAGCGAAATTCCCAACAAGGTCGAGCCGGACAAGGCCGCCATCGTCCTGGCGTGCGCTCTGATCTTCAGCGTCGCCGGCGCGCTGATCCCCGCGCTCCGGGCCGCGTACATGGACCCTGTGCGGGCGCTGCGGTTCGAGTGATTCCCCGGTTGATCGTCGGCAACCTTCAGATCGGAGCGGCGTGAGCGACGCGGCAGGCGACAACGGGCGACCCATCAGCGCGGCGGCTCACTCCGCGCGCTCGGCCGCCGCGCCCCCCATCATCGAGGCCCGCGCCGTTCACAAAACCTACTGGCTCGGACGCGTCGCCGTCCCCGTCCTCCGCGGCGCCTCCATCTCCGTCCGCGAGGGCGAGTGGCTCGCCATCCTCGGCGCCTCCGGCTCCGGCAAGAGCACCCTGCTCCACCTCCTCGGCGGGCTCGACCGCGTCGACGCAATCGCGCACGTGCCATCACCCGCCCTCACCACTCCCACCCTCCCGTCCGACGGCGGTTCGGTCGCCTTCCGCGGCGTCGCCCTCGAATCCATGACCGAGCGGGCCCGCTCGCGCTACCGCAACGAGTCCGTCGGCTTCGTCTTCCAGTTCTACCACCTGTTGCCCGAGTTGAGCGTGCTTGAAAACGTGCTCATCCCCGCCATGGCCCGCTACGGCCGCCTCGGCTTCGCCGCCCGTTCCGCGACCCTCCGCGCCCGCGGCGAGCAGCTCCTCACCGCCTTCGGCCTCGCACACCGCCTGAAGCACCGCCCCGCCGAGCTTTCCGGCGGCGAACGCCAGCGCGTCGCCATCGCCCGCGCGCTCATCAACGACCCGCCGCTGCTCCTCGCCGACGAGCCCACGGGCAACCTGGACCGCAAAACCGGGGAAGCCATCCTGGACCAGATCGCCGATCAGCGACGTCGCGACGGCCGCACGCTGGTCATGGTGACCCACGACCGCACCATCGCCGAGCGGGCCGACCGCGTCGTGGAACTTGAGGACGGACAAGTAGTTACGACATTCTCCCCCCAGGCCGATCGGGCTCTGGCCGGGGCCGGACAGGGGGAGCCATGACCCACACGAGTCGGGTGAACTGGACGTTCAGGCGGCGTGAGGAAAACCGTCCGCGAGTGGGAAACGTTCGGCCTCCAAGCCGCAAGTGAGCGGTCACGCTACCATGACCATGATCCGGTCCGGGCGACCGGGGGAGTTCGACGTGAGATCACTGCGACGAGCGCACTCAGCGATCGCGAATACCGAGCCCGCCAACGGGGCGGCGACCGGTCTGTACACCCCGCCCACCGGCGCCGACGGCTCTTCCGCGCCCGGCGCGTGGTCGTGGCCTCTCGGGGGGAATCAGGCCGGCCTCTCCGCCTGCATTCAGGAATCCGGCACCGGCAGCCCCATCATCTTCCTCCACGGGCTCGTCGGCCTCAACGAGCACTGGGAAGGCGTGGTCGACCGCGTCTCCGAGCAGATGCGCTGCCTGCTGGTCGAGCTCCCGCTCCTCCAGCTCCGCGGCTCCGAATGCTCCATCCACGGCGCCACCACCTACGCCGTCAAGTTCCTGCGTGAACGCATGGGCAAGCCCGTCGTGCTCGTGGGCAACTCCTTCGGCGGGCACGTCGCCCTCCGCGTCGCGCTCGAGTATCCCGAACTCGTCGCCGGGCTCGTCCTCGCCGGCTCCAGCGGGCTCATCGAAAAATCCATCGTCAGCGACGTGCAGATCCGCCCCTCCCGCGAATGGCTCAGCCGCAAGATCGGCGAACTCTTCTACGACCAGTCCTTCATGAAGCAGTCCGACCTGGACCGCGCCCACGCCGAGCTCTCCAACCGCGGCGGGGCCCGCGCGATGATCAAGCTCTCGCGCTCCGCCCGGCGCGACCACCTGGGCGACCGCATCAGCGAGATCCAAGTCCCCACGCTGCTCATCTGGGGACGCCAAGACATCGTCACCCCGCCGGAAGCCGCCGAAGGCTTCCACCGCATGATCCACGGCTCCAAACTCGTCTGGCTCGATAAGTGCGGGCACGCCCCGATGATCGAGCAGCCCGACGCGTTCGCCCGCGTCGTGCTGGAGTTCTGTGAGTCCTCCGGCGTGCGTGGTCGTCTGGCCGCCGGCGGTCCGTCCGCCGCGCCCGCCGCCGGCACCGGCAACGGGACACACACGCCGTGAGCGTGGTCGGACATTCCGCCCGCCAGGATTCCTGGCGCTGGACGTCGCTGGTCGGCCTGGGCTTAAGCCTGCGCAACAAGCGCCGCGCCGCCCTGCTCAGCAACACGCGCTACTGGCAAGAACGCACCGCCCGTCTGCAGGTCGCGCAGCTCCGCGGGCTGCTGACCACCGCCGCCCGCACGACCTTCGGCCGCGAGCACGGCTATGAGCGCCTCTCCGCCGTGCCCGACCGCGACCTGGTCGCCGCCTACCGCCAGAACGTCCCCGTCGCCGACTGGTACGCCTTCCGGGCCGCCATCAGCGCCATGCGCGACGCCGGGCAGCCCGACGTCCTCTGGCCCGGGCGCGTGATGGACTACGCGCAGACCTCCGGCACCACCGCCGGCGACAAGTTCATCCCCGTTTCCAAGGCGATGATGCGGTCCAACTACAAGGCCGCACTCGACATCTTCGCCAATGCCGGTCGCTTCGGCGTCGACCTGCCCCGCCTGCTCCGCGGCAAGGCCCTGTTCCTCGGCGGGTCGACCGACCTCACCGTCAATCAGCACGGCATCCGCACCGGCGACCTCTCCGGCCTGGTCACCCCCATGATCCGCTGGCCCATCAGCGCCATCTACGCCCCCGGGCGTCAGATCGCGCTCATGAACCACTGGCCGAGCAAGATCGACGCCATGGCCCGCCAGTGCATCGACCAGGACATCCGCATGATCAACGGCATGCCGTCCTGGGCCCTGGTCCTCTTCCAGCGCGTCCTCGAGCTCGCCCGCGAGCGCGGCCAGAAGGCCGACTGCATCCGCGATGTCTGGCCCCACCTCACCGCCTTCGTCCACGGCGGGGTCAAGTACACGCCCTTCGAATCCCGCGTCCGCCAACTCTTCTCCGGCTCGCCCGACGGCGCCGACATCCCCTTCCGCCTCGAGCTCTACCCCGCCAGCGAAGGCTTCATCGCCATGCAGGACACCCGGCACGACCCCGGGCTGCGCCTGCTCTCCGACATCGGCAACTTCTACGAGTTCGTCCCCCTCGAAGACGCCGACAAGCCCAATCCCCCCGCCTTCACCGCCGACAAGGTCGAGAAGGGCCAGCGCTACGTCGTCACCATGTCCACCTGCGCCGGGCTGTGGCGCTACCTCATCGGCGACGTGGTGATGTTCGACACCATCCCCGACGACCTCGACGGCCGCGGCGGCGACGGGCCCGCCCGCCTCCGCATCGTCGGCCGGCACAAGCACTTCATCAACGCCTTCGGCGAGAACCTCATCGTCGAGCACATCGAGACCGCCGTCGCCGACGCCGCCCGCGAAACCGGCCTCATCGTCGGCGAGTTCACCGCGGCCCCCGTCTACCCCGGCGACGGCCGCCGCGCCGGGCTCGAACTTGCCGTCGAGATCGAGAACAAGCCCGCCGCCGCCCCCGCGCTCGACCGCTTCCGCGACGCCTTCGACGCCTCCCTCAAACGCCAGAACGTCGACTACACCACTAAGCGCACCGACGGCGTCGGCATGGCCGAGCCCACCCTCACGCCCCTCCCCATCGGCACCTTCCACCGCTGGCTCGAACGCAAGGGCAAACTCGGCGGCCAGCACAAGTGCCCGCGCTGCGCCAACCACCGCGACATCCTGACCGACGTCGTGCAGAGCGCCGGCGCCCCCGCCCACGCCGCGTCGCACGCCTGAATCGCGCCGGTCTCAACAGCCCCGAGAACAAAAACGAACGCCCGGGCCGTGAAGACCCGGGCGCTCGGCACAGCATGAGCCCGAACCAGGAGGTCGGTGATCAGTCCGCCAGACCGCTGCTGACCGGCAGCTCCGCGTTCTGGAGGTTGATGGTGGTATCGATGCGCACGTTGGACTGCGTCACGTGGCGCTCGGCGAAGAAGAGCTTCAGCCCGTACCGCTTGCCGTTTTCCAGCCAGTTCAGGCGGTCCAGGTCGATGGTCTGGCTGATGGCCCCGTGCACCCCGCCGATGTCGACGACCAGTTTGCCGTCGATGAACACCCACACGTCGTCGTCACCGGTGAACGTGAACGACTGCCCGGTGCCCTGGCTGTAGACGAAGGTGGTGTCGAGCTCGAAGGTGAACCCGAAGTTGTGCCCCGAGCGGGCGTCGTTGAACAGGTCGCCGTCGATGGGGAAGAACCCGCCGCGGGCCGAGTACGTCGAGTCGGTCCGGTCGGAGAACGAGTAGATGTTGCTCGAGCCCTGACGGACCAGGCGGAGCGGGATGGTCTTGGAGACGTTGACGCCCGGCGTGTCGCGGAACCACTGCGCGAACGACGCCGCCGTCGTCAAAGACCCGCCCGCCGAGGACGCGACCGACCCGGCCGCGTCGCCCTGGCGCGAGGCGATGTACGACTTGGTCACCGGCATGATGTTGCGCCGGGCGCTATCGGTGCGCTGCGTCGCGACGCGGAAGCCCGTCGAGGCGAACCGCGGCTTGCCGTCCGCGTCGAGCTGATCCTCGACCGACCCGACATAGTGCCCGAACCCGCCGGTGGGCTGGCGTTCAAAGTCCGGGTGACCGCCCGTCACCGTCCTGGGGCGGAAGTCGCGGACCAGACCGGTCAGCGTGATCGACGACGGCAGCTCCGACGCCGCGCTGCTGGCCTGCTGCTGCAGACCGTTGGCGCTGACGGCCAGACCCCCGGTGGTGACCAACACGGCGGCGACCAGGCACGCCGGGGCCAGACGATACGATTCGGTCATGCGTTTCATGGGCGTCCTGCGCCTCGCTCCCGGGCCTGGCGGGCGGTCGGTCAGGCGGCACATCGCCGCCGATCCCGGCCTCGCGGGAAACCGCCCGGCGGTCCCCGCGCCTTGCCCGGCGTTCGGGCAAGCACTCGCCCCTAACCGTGCGATTCGCCGCCACCCCGTGCCACCCCGTCAACCACGCCGCCCGGGCGAAGCGGCTTGCCCCTGACGCGTGTGCCGTCTGCGCCGCATACGCGCCCGCAAATCCCGGTCTATTTTGTTTGCTGGCGTCGGCGGGCGACGTCCGATCATCGCTCCCACGCCGGCCCCTCACGGACGATCGCGCCGGTTCTCCCACTCTCCCCCTCCGCCCCCTCACCCGACTCCATGGACGGGCACGGGCAGAAAGGCTCTCGCGTCGTGGACCAGTTCGTCATCACCGGCGGCAAGCGGCTCTGCGGACGCCTCAACGTCAAGGGCTCCAAAAACGCCGCCCTCCCCATCATGGCCGCGGCCCTCCTCACCGACCGCCCCGTCATGCTCCGCGATGTCGCCCAGCTCGCCGACATCGACAACATGGCCCGCCTCCTGGTCGAACTCGGCTGCCGCGTCGAGCACGCGCCCACCGCCAGCATCGACAGCCCCGGCGGCGTGATGGTCATCCAGGCTCAGGACGAATCCCAGAGCCACGCCCGCTACGACATCGTCAAAACCATGCGGGCCAGCATCTCCACCCTCGGGCCCATGCTCGCCCGCCGCGGCTACGCCCGCGTCAGCATGCCCGGCGGCTGCGCCATCGGCGACCGCCCCGTCGACCTCCACCTCCGCGGGCTCCGCGCCCTCGGCGCCGACATCCAGCTCCACCAGGGTGACATCGTCGCCCGCGTCCCCGGCGGCAAGCCCGGGTCCGGCGGCCGCCTCAAGGGCGCCCGCATCTTCCTCGGCGGGCCCTTCGGCTCCACCGTCCTCGGCACCGCCAACGTCATGTCCGCCGCCACCCTCGCCGAGGGCCAGACCATCATCGAGAGCGCCGCCTGCGAGCCCGAGGTCGTCGACCTCGCCAAGGCCCTCATCGCCATGGGCGCCCGCATCCGCGGCGCCGGCTCCCCGCGCATCGTCATCGACGGCGTCGAAGAACTCGCCGGGTGCGAGCACCGCGTCATGGCCGACCGCATCGAGGCCGGCACCTACATGGCCGCCGCCGCCATCACCAACGGCGACATCACCCTCGACAACTGCCCCCTCGACGCCATGCTCGCCATCGCCGACGCGCTCGAACGCATCGGCGTCAACTTCGAAACCCTCGCCCCCGAGCCCGGCCGCCCGACCGACCCCCTCCGCGCCAGCGTCCGCGTTACCTGCTCCCGCCTGCTCCGCGCCATCGACGTCACCACCCAGCCCCACCCCGGCTTCCCCACCGACCTGCAGGCCCAGACCATGGCCCTGCTCACCATCGCCGACGGCAACAGCGTCATCACCGAACGCATCTACCCCGAACGCTTCCTCCACGTCGCCGAACTCAGCCGCATGGGCGCCAAGATCACCCGCCAGGGCCCAACCGCCGTCGTCACCGGCGTCCGCCGCCTCATCGGCGCCCCCGTCATGGCCAGCGACCTCCGCGCGAGCGCGGGGCTCGTCCTCGCCGGCCTCGCCGCCGAAGGCCAGACGACCGTCAGCCGCGTCTACCACCTCGACCGCGGCTACGAGCAGATGGAAGAACGCCTCCGCCTGCTCGGCGCCGAGATCCAGCGCGTCAGCGAAACCAAAGCCCCCGCCGCGGAACCGGCGGGGGTGTGAGGGGGTCCAGTGAACCCCTCGTCCGAGCCAAAATCCGCCCACTGCCCCGCCTGCGCCCGCCTCGCCCGCGCCCGCGCCGGCGACGATCCGCTCTGCATCACCCGCCTGCGGGTGTCCTACGTCCTGTTGCACAAGCACCAGGCCTATCCCGGCTGGTGTTCCGTGTTTGTCGACGAGCACGCCGAGCATCTCGACGCCATGCCGCGGGCGCTCCAGCGTGACTTGTGGGACGACGTCATGGACGTCGCCGACGCGATCCGGGCGGCGTTCGCGCCCCGCCGCCTGAACTACGAAAACCTCGGTAACGTCGTCCCCCACGTCCACTGGCACATCATCCCGCGGTACGCCCACCCGGCCGATCCGGACCCCGGAAGTACCGTCTGGACCCGTCCGGCAGCCGAACTGGATTGCGGCGTTTCGCCCGAGCGAGCCCGAGACTTCATCCGTCGGCTCCGCGACGCGGGGCTAGGTCCAGACCAATAATGGTCCACCATGGCCTCCACCACCGCCAAGACCAAATCCGCCCCCGCCGGCAAGAACGGCGCCCTCTCTGCGCCCAAGAAGCCCGGCAAGGACGCATCGCCCAAGAGCGGCGACGCGAAGCCCGCGGAGGCGAAGAACGGCGCCGCCAAGAACGGCACGCCGGAGAAGAACGGTGCGTCTGAGAAGAACGGCGCCAAGGCCGCGGCGGTAAAGCCCGCGCCCGCCGCCAAGCCCGCCCCCGCGCCCAAGCCCGCCGCCAGCAAGCCCGCGCCCAAGCCGGCGCCCGCACCGGCGCCGGAAAAGATCGACACCATCGCCGACCGCCTCGGGATCGCCGCCGGCCACACCATGGTCGTCACCGACGCCCCCGCCGGCTTCATGAACGAACTCAACCCGCCCGACGGGGTCGACATCCACACCGCCGCCCGCCGCGGCGTGGAGTTCGATGTCGCCGTCCTCTTCGTCCCCACCGCCAAGATGCTCACCGCTCGCCTCGGGCCGCTGTCCAAGAGCATGAAGCCCAACGGCCGCCTGTGGATCGCCTTCCCGAAGAAGGGCTCCTCGATGTCCACCGATCTCAACGCCATCGAGATCAAGCGCATCGGCGGCGCCATCGGCATGATCGACGACAAGATCTGCTCGATCGACAAGACCTGGGCCAGCATGCAGGTCACCGTGCCCGACCGCCTGGCCAAGTAAGCCGCGGGATCAACATCATCGCACCCGCCCCGCGACCTCCGCCCGTCGTCGCGAGCCGCGATCAAGCGCGCCGAGTCACGGGCATCCGGCGAACCAGATCGCGAGGTACGTGATGATGTCAGTCACGCCGAGCGTTCCACTCGCGTCAACATCCGCGCGCAGGTCACCGGAGTACCACGTGCCGAGGTACACGAACAGGTCGCCCGTCGACACGCCGCGCCGCCAGTCGAACTCCGCGGGACACTGCGCCCATCGCGGCGCGCTGACTAGGTCTTCCATCGCCCCGAGCTGCTCTCGCAGCGTCGGCCCCACGAGCGCCGGCAGCCCGACTAGGCCAGCGATCTCCGCGTCGCTCGGTGCCGGCACGTTCACGCCATAGGCCCCGCGCAGCCCCGTCGCCACGGCCGACGCCATGACTCCCTGCACCAACGTTCCCGGGTGTAGCCCGTCGTGCGACCACGCCGCCAGCGCGTCCTCGCCCGTCGGTGTGTCGCGATCACGCAGCCGCACTGTGTGCCCTGCAAGCGTCATCGTCGTCCGCGGGCTCTCCGGCGTGCCGAAGATCCGATCGAACAGCCCGGCCATGTCGAGCACGCCCGCGTCATACTCGGCGGCGAGCAGGCGCAGCCGCGCGTTGTAGCGCGTTACCGCCGCACGTACGCGCGTCAACCCCTGCACCTCTGTGAACACCGTCTGCGTGTGCGGGCACACGCTGAAGTCCGGCACGGTGCACACGAGCGGATTGATCCGTCCCGCGGTCAGCGTGTCGAGGATCACTCGGTACGCGCCGATGCGCGCATCGATGTAGGCCTCCAGTCGATCATCCGCCAGCGTGCCCAGGTACAAGTCGTAATACACCCAGCCGAAGCCTTCGTGTTGAAACCACGAGCTCCAGTCGTTTACGCCCAGGAACACCACGGCGTGCGTTACACCTGTCGCGCGTGACTCACGCACCAGCCCGTGCGCCTGCCCGTCCCGCAACGCGTCCGACGTCCGCGCCCCCGCGAGCGCCCAGTTGTTGCGAAACCCCGCGCCCCGCGGCCCGCCCCACCCAGCCGGGCCCTCAAGCCCGGCCTCCGCCGCCGTCGGCCCAAGCTCGATCGCGTCCCGCGCTTCCAGAATCTGCGACCATGACCGCACGTACGAGAACGGCAGGCCCGTCGTCTCGTCGGTCAGACTGTCCCCGATCGTCCCGATCGGCACCGGCGCCGCGTCTGCCGCGCCGACCCCGCCGACCGCAACCCCGCCCGCCGTCGCCACGATCAGGCCGACCGCCCGGGTCCACCCCGCCCGCCGCGAGGGCGTGCCGCACGAGGGACGTCCGCACGCATGCCTAACGGGTGGTCCCGCCGTTCCCGCGCTGAGCTTCCCGTCGCCCCGAAACACATCTGAGTGCTGTGCCATCGCTTCCATTTCGACACGCTGCCAGCCGGGGTTGCGGCCCCGCAAGAACCAAAAAACACCGCACCCCGCCGAACCGGCGGGGTGCGGAGAACTACGCCCGAACATCCGGAGCCATCATCATCGTCGGCTCAGCACCCGCCGGCGAAGTACGCCGTCAGGTAGTCGAAGATGTCCTGCACGCTCGGCGGGGTGGTCCCATCGCCCGCCACGTTCGCGTTCACCGAGCCCGTGAAGTAGTCGGTCAGGAAGTCGAAGATGTCCTGCACCGAGATCCCGCCCTGCTTGTTGTAGTCCGCGAAGCAGCACGGCGTGTTCAGGATCGTCGCGGTGTTGCAGTCCAGCCCGCCGACGGCGAACGCCGTCCCAGCCAGCCCGCCGCCCGCGGTGCACGCCGCCTCATCCGTGATCACGCACCGCGCCCCGACGCAGCACCGCCCCGTCGTCGCGAGCGGGCACGGGTCCGGATCGCACGTCAGCCCGAGCCCGAACTGGCCCTGCAGCACCTGCGTGCAGAAGAACCGGTCCGTCACGTTGCACGCCGGCAGTCCGCTGATGAAGTCCGTGAAGCAGCACGCGCCCGGGAAGCCGGGGCACACTTCGTTCGCGCACGTCGAGCCCGTGTCCTGGAACGTCCCGTTCAGCGCCAAGCAGTCCGCCGCCGACGCCACCTGCGTGCACTGCGCGTCGCCGAAGCAGCACGCGCCCGCCGCACCGGCGGTGAAGGTCAGCACACCCTGGCCGGTGAACGTCTGCGGGTCGTCCGCGCCGATCTGGATCAGGTACGTCACGCCCGCGCTCGCCGCAAAGCTCGTCCGCGCCGCCGGACCGTCCGGCAACGTCGCGTCGTCGTTGCACGCCAGCGGCAGCCCGGGCGGGCACCCGTCGGCGTACACGGCGATCCGCGCATCAAACCGGTCGCCCGGCTGCACCGCGCCCACGCTGCCGATCGTCGACACCGTGAACTCGCCCGAGGCCGGCGCCGTCCACCGGTACCACACGTCCGACTCGATCGGGCCCGTCAGCGACCCGCCGTTGTCGCACCCGCTGAAGCCCTGCCCGTCGGTGCCGGTCGTCCCGCCGATGTTCGACCACGCGTACGGCCCGGAGCCCGTCAGCGTGATCGCGCCCGCGCACTCGTCGTTGCTGGTCCGCACGATGACGTCCAGGCTCGCCGAGCTCGTCAGTCCACCTGCCGCCGTCGCCGTCAGCACCAGCGTCTTCACGCCCGGCGTGATGCCCGCGCCGACGGTCGTCGTCAGCGCGAACTGGTTCACGCCCACCAACGCGAGCGCCTGATTCGCCGACCCGCCGATCGGGGTGAGGTTCACGCTCACGCCCGTGACGGTCCCGCAGTCGCTGCTGGCCGTCGCGGTGATGCTCAGGCTCTGACCGGGGAACGCCGACGCCCCGACGGGCCCGGGCGTGATGCTCACGCCGGAGGTGTTCGCGGGCGAGGCCGAGTTGCGGAACGCCGAGGGCGCGCTCACGCCGGGGCCAACACGTTCCCAGTCGTTGAAGTTGTTGTTGGTGTCCTGCAGACCGCCGCACCTGCGACGGATCCACACCGCGCTGCTGCTCGACGTTCCGCCCGGCGCGTTATCCGCGGAGCTCGTGCCCTCGCGGCAGACGGCGCAGAACGTGCCCGGGCAGTCCGAGTTGTCGTTGTTGAACCCGCGCCCGTACCCGAGGAAGTCGAGGATCGCCGTGTTCCCGTTCAGCCCGGCCGGGCACCCCGCCGCCAGCGCCGCCGTGCCCTGCACCAGGAACAACTGCCCGCGGTTCACGCTGATCGGGTCGATCGCGGTGAAAGTCTGGTCCGGCGTGTCGGTCGCGAAGCCCGTCGCCGTCGGGTTCTCCAGCCGCACCAGGAAGTACTGCTTGGGCTGGATCGTCCCGCTCAGGGCAAACAGCCCGAACGCGGGGTTGATCGCCGCCGTGCTCGTCCCGCCGCGATACTGCAGGCTCAGGCCCGCCAGCGACACCGGGCTGGTGCCCGCGTTGAACAGCTCAACCGTGTCGGCGTTCGGCCCGCTCCCGATAAAACCGCCCCCGCCCCACACCTGCGAGATGACCACCTGGCCCGAGGCCGCCCCGCCCAGCGCTGTCACGGCCGCGATCGCCGAACACGCAACCACCGCCCGCGCCGCTTGAACACACATCCGCATTGAGACTCTCCTGAGAAGGGCCGTGCCCGACCCTCAACCCCGCCGCCGCCCGCGCCCTTCCCGCTCGCCTCACCCTGTGCGGGGCGGGCGATGGAGGACGGGCTCACTATCCGCCCCAAGTCGCCGCAGATGGATGATTCCTCCTCAAAAATGGACGCCTCGGCGCGTATTTCGGGAAAACTCTGGCTACGTAGAAAAAGCACAAGCCCCCGGGACGGACCCGAGGGCTTGTGGGCGTATCCAGAGATACCGACCGACGCCGGTTAGCGGGTCGTGTCGGCCGCCGGCGCGGCGTCGTTCAGCGGGTTGGGCTGATCGTTCGCACACCCGGTCGGGCGAGTCGTGAAGCAGACGATGAACGCCTGCAGGTCATCGCCCGTCGTGGCGTTGTCACCGTTGAAGTCGGCGTTGCCGTTGACCCACGACTGCACGAACGCGAACAGGTCGCGGTTGTCCAGGCGCCCGTCGTTGTTCCAGTCGCAGGCGCAGCGGCGCGGGCACGCCGTCGCCGAGCACGTGGTCCCGTTCCCGCGATAGGTGCCCTGGAGATCGGTGCAGCGGGCTTCGGTCACGACCTCGCACCGGGCGGCCCCGGTCGGGCTGAGCGGGAGGCAGCACGCGCCGCGCGGCGCCGGCTGCGGGCACGGGTTGATGGCCGAGCACACCGTCCCGTTGCCCAGGAAGTTCCCGCCGATGTTCGTGCACACCGCCTGCGTCGTCGCGATGCACGCGATCGGCGCGCCCGTGATCGTCGGGTTGCAGCACGCCCCACGCGGCACGCAGATGTCGTTCGACGCGCACGTGGTCCCGTTCCCGCGGTACACGCCGTTCGCGGCGCGGCAGGCGTCCGCCGTCAGCACCTGGCACACGATCCCCGCCGCGTTGGTCTCAAGGCAGCACGCGCCCGTCGGCGTCGGCCGCGGGCACGTCGTCGCCGTGCACGCCGCGTTCGCGCCCTGGAACGTCCCGCCGCGAGCCTGGCAATCCGCCTGGCTCACGATCACGCACGGGCCGGCCACCGTCCCGCCCAGCGGGAGGCAGCACGCGCCGCGCGGCGTCGGCGTCGGGCACGTCGTCGTCTCGCACGCCGTGCCGCTCCCGCGGAACACCCCGTTCTGCGAACGGCACACGTCCGCCGTCACCACCTGGCACCCGCCCGTCGTCCCAGCCGACGCCGGCAGGCAGCACGCGCCGGGCTGCGGCGGGGGCGGCGTCCCGCACGTCGTCGCCGTGCACGCCGTGTTCGGTCCACGCCACACACCGCCCGGCGACTGCGAGCACTGCGCCTGCGTCAGCACCTGGCACACCGGCGACGAGGGATTGATCCCCGGAATGCAGCAGGCCCCGCGCGGCTCGTTCGGCGCCGAGCAGATGTCGTTCGTGCACGTCGTCCCCGGCCCGCGGAAGATCCCGCCCTGCTGCCGGCACGCATCCCCGCCCAGCACCTGGCACGTCACCGCGCCCGCCGGGCTGGGCAGGCAGCACGCCCCGCCGACCAGCGGCTGAGCCTGCACCGCGCCCGTCAAACAACACAGCGCCGCAGCGCTCGCGAGCATCACCGCCCGCTTGAGAGTTCCGAATGCCATGTGCGTCCTCCTGTGTGTGCCGAAGCAATCCGCCCGAAGTGGCGACGGCACGCCGAGCCGGCATCCCGGCCCACCGTGCCCCACCACGCCGCGCCGGCCCCGCCACGCGGCACCAACCGCGCAGAAAGGCCGAGAACAACGACGCCGCCCCACCTCGATTGTGAGCTATGCGGCCCAAGGGGCCGCAAACGTTCCCGGATGATCACCGATCTAGGGAAAGCCCGAGCGCACCCTCAGTGCTCCGTCCGGTCCCCCGCCCCCCTCGGCCCTCGGCCCGATCCCCTCGGCCCTTCCTCCTCAACACCCGCCATTGAAGTACGCCGTCAGGAAATCGAAGATGTCCTGCACGGACGGGGCGGCGATCCCGTCGCCGTCCACGTTCGCCAACGGGCTGCCGACGAAGAAGTCATTCAGGAAGTCGAACACGTCCTGGATGGTCAGGCCGCCGGCCTTGTTGTAGTCGGCGATGCAGCACGGGGTCGTGAAGTTCCCCGCCGCGTTGCAGGTGCTCACGCTCGGCGTGAAGACGGCGCCCGCGCCGCCGGTCGCGTTGCAACTCGCCTGCGGGACGATGGTGCACACCGCGCCGACGCAGCACCGCCCGTTCACGGGCGCCGGCGTGCAGCCGCCGAGGAACGCACCGAGGAAGTCGAACAGGTCCTGCAGGCCCGGCGCCGTGGTGCCGTCGCCGGCGATGCGCGTGTCGGGCGAGGCCGCGAAGTAGTCGACCAGGTAATCGAAGATGTCCTGCACGCCAACGCCGCCGTCCTTGTTGTAGTCGGCGTAGCAGCAGGGGGTGTCCAGCACGCCGC
The DNA here is from genome assembly GCA_964615765.1 of uncultured Phycisphaeraceae bacterium. Classification (GTDB taxonomy): domain Bacteria; phylum Planctomycetota; class Phycisphaerae; order Phycisphaerales; family UBA1924; genus CAZTQN01. Next base: position 58,632 of record CAZTQN010000012.1, on the reverse strand, counting down.
TGGCGTTGCACGTCGGCGTCGGCGAGAGCACGAACTGCGTCCCGGCGGCGCTGCTCGAGGGGTGCGGCACGCACTCGGTCGCGAGCACGATCGCGCACCGCGTCCCGACGCAGCAGAACCCCGGCGGGGGCGGCGGGGGGCACGGGTTCGGGTCGCACACGCCGCCGGCGCTCCACGCGCTGTCCGGATCGATCAGGCACTCGCCCACCACCCGCAGCGTGCACACGCCCAGGCGGCAGCACGTCCCGATCGTCGTGCACGTGCTGGGCCCGCACACCACGCCCGTCGACCACGCCCGCGGCACGCCGCACGACGCCTGCGTCGAGACCGCGCACGCGCCCGTCGTCAGGCAGCACGACCCGGCGGGCGGGCAGTCATTGGGGGTGCAGGTGCCCGCGTCGGTGAAGTTCGCGGGCGGGCACTCGGCCCGCGTGAGCACCACGCACGTCGCCGTCGCCGTCATCGTGTCCACGCCGCAGCACCGCCCCGGGTCGTCGCACGGCTCGGGGGTGCAGGCCGTAACGCCCGCCGTCCAGAACCCGGCGCACGCGGCCCGGGTCGTCAGGGTGCAGGGCTGCCCGACCACGCAGCACGCCGCCACGATCCCGCACGGGTCGGGCGAGCACGCCGTGAACGGGTTGAACGCCGCGCTCGGCGTGCACTGATCTTCAAACACCACCACGCACGTCGGCCCGGCGCAGCACGCCCCGGCCCGGGCGCACGGCCCGCTCGAGCAGGTCGTGTTGGCGACCCACCGCGCACCGGGCGCGGTGCAGTCCGCCTGCGCCACGAACGTGCACGTCACCGCCGGCGCCGACGGGACGCAGCACGCCCCGAACACCGGGCACAGCGTCGGCGTGCACGCCGTCGCCGATTGCGGCACCCCGCCCACGCTCACGCAGTCCGGCGTGGTCCGCACGGAGCAGACCCCGCGCACGCAGCACGCGGCGACCGTCGGGCACGGGTTGGGCGAGCACACCCCGCCCGCCGTAAACACCCCGCCCAGACGCCCGCAAGACGCCTGCGTCCGCTGCGAGCACGAGCCCGTCGACAGGCAGCACGACCCGGCCGGCGGGCACGCGCCCGGGGCGCACGTCACGCCCGCGCCGGCCCGCGTCCACGTCCCGCCCGCGGATTCGCACGAGAGTTGGAACTCGTTGAGCGCGCACGTGCCGTCGACGCGGCAGCACCGCCCGACATCCGGGCACGCCGTCGGCGAGCACGCCGCCCCAGCCGTCCACACCCCCGGGTTGGGGTTTGAGGCCCCGCGGCTGGTGCACGCGAAGAACGTCTCCAATGAGCACAGCGGGGCCACGCCCGGCTGCGTGCGGCAGCACACGCCCAGCGTCCCGCACGGGTTGGGCGTGCACGTGCTCGCCGTCGTCGGCGACAGCGGCGTCGCGCACAGCGAGCGCAGGATCACGAAGCACTCCGTGTTGGACCCGCAGCACGCCACCGCCGGCTCGCACGGCGAGGTCGGCTCGCACGCCGCCCCGGAGAACCACGTCGACCCCGCCGGGCACCCGGTCTGGATGACCACCTGGCACAGCGCGCCGGTGCAGCACGCCCCGCCCGGCGGGCACAGCCCGACCGAGCAGACCGACCCGCCGATCCAGATGTTCGGCGTCACGCAGTTCACCTGCAGCGCGTTGAAGCACGCGCCGTCGAACGTGCAGCACGCCCCCGCCGGCGGGCACGGGGCCGCCCCGCACACCGCGCCCAGCGTGAACGCCCCGCCCGCCTCGGCGCAGTCGCCGGCCGTGCGGATCACGCACGTCGAATCCGTCAGGCAGCACGCGCCCGTGTTCGTCAGGCAGATGCCCGGCGTGCACACCCCGCCCAGCGCGAACGCGCCGGCGCACGCCGACGCACGCGGGACGATCTCGCACACCCCGCCCGTGCGACAGCACGAGCCCGCCGTCGACGCCGCCGGCTCGATCCGAAGCTGGAACGGCCCGCCGGTCGACGTCACCCCGCAGCACGCCACGCGCACCAGCACGACCTCGCCGTCGGCGAGCGTCCGCGTGATCTGCGGGAACACGATCGCCGCCGGGTCGCACACGCACGAGCACGAGAGCGCGAGCGGATCGCACGCCGTGTGCAGGCTGAGCCACAGCGTCTCTTTCGTGCTCGCCGTCAGGTCGAAGATGTAGTCCCCCGCCGTCAACGCCGTGAACCGGTACCACACGTCGCGCGAGCTCGGCCCGCACGGCCCACGCACCGGGTTCTGGAACTCCAGGCACAGCGGCACCACGTCCGTCGTCGCCAACTGGTTGTCGCCGAAGGTCGTCCCCACCGTCACGTCCGTCGGCGTCTCGCACCGGCTGTTCCCCGGCGGGCCGGGCAGCAGCGTGATGCGGATCGTCCCCGTCCCCGTGCGCCCCTGCGCATCGCCCACCGTGTACGGAATATCCAACGGGCCAGGCGGGCCCGCGCCGTCCACCACCTGCACCAGCCCCGTCACGATGTTGTCGCCCGCGCACCGGTCCGGCGGGAACCCGTCGTCACGCAGCGGGATCCGCACGCTCGGCACGCCGGGGTCGATCAGCTCGCCGAACAGCCCCGTCGATGGCGGATCGGCCCCCGGCGTCACGGTCACTTCCGCGATGAAGATCCCCGTGCCGTCGGTCTCGAGCACGTCCGGGATCGCGACGCCCGAGCTCACCAGCGCCGGCGCGCCCGTCAGCGGGCCGACGGTGAACTCGACGAACGCGACGTCGTACGGGTTGCTCCGAAGGATGCCCGTCAACAGGTCCGTCCGGTCCAGGCGATCGCTGATCGTCAGCGAGCGCAGCACATCCGGCCGCAGGATCGGGTCCGTCACGCGCGGGCCCGTCTGCCCCGACAGGATCGCCCCCGGCAGGTCGAGCACCACGCCGCTGCGGAACTGATCGTCCGGCGCGCTGGGCAGGAACGTCGACAGGTCGCTGTCCGCAACCGCCAGGTAGTACGTCCCGGGCGAGAGTTGGCGGATCAGCCGGCTCTTGGGCTGGTCCGGCCGCGCGTCCCCGCCTTCGCAGGGCGACGGCTCGCACGTCACCAGCGGCAGCCACGCCCCCGCCAGCACGCTCGTGCACTCCGCCTCCGTCACGATCGTGCACGTCGTGCCCGCACAGCACGCCGCGTACTGCGTGATCGGGCACGGGTGCGGCAGGCACGCCAGCCCCGGGCGCCACGTATCAAACTCCCCGTTGCACCGGGCCGGATCGTCCGTCGGCGTCCGCGGGTCCGGCGCGAGCGTGCTCACGCACGATCCATCGCCGCGGCAGCAAGCGCCGATCACCGAGCGCAGCGTCACCGGCCCGCACACCGACCCGTCCCCCAGGTACCGCCCGCCCGCCGTCAGTTCGCACGACTCCCGCGTCAGAATGCTGCACGTCCCCACCAGCCCCGGGCCCGCGCCGATCAGGCATGTCCCCACCGAGACGCCCGACGGCGCCGGGCACACATCGGCGCGGCAGCCCAGCGTGTCGCCGCGATACACCCCGCCCGCCTCGAAGCACTCCTGCCGGCTCACCACCACGCACCGCCCGGCGGAGTCCGGGTCGGTCGTGTCCGGCAGGCAGCACCCGCCCAGGCCCTGATCGCACAGCCCCGGCACGCATGACGTCGACGGCCCGGCCAGCCACCGCCCGCTCGGGCAATCGCCCGGGCGCACGAGGATCGCCGTGCACGCGCACGAACCGATGCAGCACACCCCGGCCCGGTTGCAGAACGGGTCCGGATCGCCCGCGCACGTCGGGCTCGCGTCCCACACGCCCTGCCGGGCCGCGCACTCGTCCAGCGGCAGCACCTGGCACACGCCCCCCGCCAGGCAGCAGCGCCCGCTCCCGACGATCACGCTGTCGTCGTTCACCGCGCCGGGGATCGGGCGGAAGAACTGGTCCAGCACCCAGATTTCCGTGTTGTCGCCGCGCGTGTCCGCCGACGAATCCGTCGGCTGACGCTGCAGGTCGATCGTGATCCGCCCCGGGGCGAAGTCCATGTTCATCAAGGGCGGCAGGATCGGCTGGTCACGGAAGAGCACCAGCCGGTATTGGCCGGTGCCGATCGACAGGTCGCTCGCGCCCGGGCGGATCAGCACGCGGTAGAAGAACTCGTGCGGGCGGTCGGCCGGGGCGTACCACACGTTGGTCGGCGCCGAGACGAACGGGTAGATCCCGCCGAACTCGACCCCGAGCGAGCGCTGCGCCACCGCGTCGAACCCGAGCACGACGCTCTCGCTCTGCCGCTGGCCCATGAAGTCGCCGCGGAACGCGTTGTTGTCGAACCCGATCGACTCGATCTGCAGGCGGTACCGCGCGATCGTGCCCGGCAACGCGTCCGGGTCGGCCGCGATGCGGATGAAGTAGAAGTCCTGCGTGCGCGACTGCCCGCCCGTGTCCGGGCTGTCGAACGCGAACGACCCGCGCGTGCACCCCTCGACCGCGACGATCGACCCGCCCACCGGCACCAGGAACCCGCCCCGGTCGAAAGGGTTCATCGGGTCGCCCGGCGGGGCCAGGCTCGCCTCGAACTTGTTGTTGTTCGGCTCCACGTCGTCCGGCGGCGGGGGGTCGCAAAAGCCCGGCTGCGCCAGCGCCTTCGGCGTCGCCGCCAGAGCGCCCAGCGTCATCAACGTCCACAGCAGCACGCGCACCGCGCCGATGGCCCGCACATAACAACGATCGCTGCTCAAGGTCATCCTCACGTGCTCGCTCACGAGGTCTGGCGGCCGCCCGCGCTCTGGGTGTGAACGCCCCCAGCGCCCCTTGCCGCCGCTCCGTTCCGGCGTGCCGGCGTGGGGGGGGCGGGGGAGGGGGGGTCGGGAAGCGTCCCTACGGGCCCGATCCGGGGACTGTCCGCGTCCGGGCCGGGGCAGTTCCATCCGGCCGGCCTCGTCCGCACAGCATCACCCCGGGATCAGGCCGCTAGAGCGTATCGGGCGGACCCGCCCACGGTGCGCCCCGCCGCCCACCGTCACGCCACCCCCCGCCCGCCCCGCGCTGCGCGCCCCCGCCAAGGCCACCCCGTCTTCTCGGCGGGTGACCGGTGCGCTGTCCGAGAACCGCCGCGGGCGCGCGTGAGCCCGGGCGGAGTGACCGAGCCATCGCCGGGAACGGAGCGTGCAAAAAAGACGGAGCCCCGTCCGATGGACGGGGCTCCGGCAAGAAGCGTGGGGAAGTGATCGGAGCCTTGGGAAGGAGCGGGCTCCGCGTTGCCCGGGGGCTTAGCAGCCGCCGGCGAAGTAGGCCGTCAGGTAGTCGAAGATGTCCTGGACGGTGGGGAGGGTGGTGCCGTCACCGCCGACGTTGGCGTTGACGCTGCCGGTGAAGTAGTCGGTGAGGAAGTCGAAGATGTCCTGGACGGTGACGCCGCCGGCCTTGTTGTAGTCGGCGAAGCAGCAGGGGGCGGTGTTGACGCCGGAAGCGTTGCAGTCGGTCGCCGAGGCGGTGAACACGGCCTGAGCGGTGCCGGAGGCGACGCACTGAGCCGGAGCCACGATGGCGCAGCGGGCGCCGATGCAGCAGCGGCCGTTCGCCGCCCCGCCCGGAACGGTGATGTCATAGGCCGTCGCGCCGCCGCCGTCGGTCGCGCCCCAGTCACCAACGACCAAGTAGTACGTCACGCCCGCCGTCAGCGCCGAAGAGCCGGAGTCGGGGAAGGACAGGTCCATCGGATCGTCCGGGAAGTCCCAGCAGGCCAGTTCGGTGAAGTTGGCGGCGCTGCCGCACGGGCCGCCGCTGAGGAGCACCGCGAAGCCGTCGTACGTGCCCGTGTTCACGGTGCCCGAGAGCGTCCCGTCGGAACCCGGCGTGAACTGGAACCAGATGGAGTTGTCGATGCCCACCGCGGTCGTCGAGTTGCACGTGCCGATGGGTTCGGCGTCCTCGTTCTGAGCGATGAGGGTGTCGATCGTGCCCGACGCGGTCCCGCTCACGATGATCGCCGTGGCGCAGGTGTCGTTGGTCGGGGGCTGGGGCTGCGGGCAGTTGTTGGGCACGCAGGTGGTGTTGTCGCCCTGGAAGACGCCCGCGATGCACCCGGTCGAGGTCGTGATGGTGCACGTCCCGCTCGGAGCGCAGCACGCGCCGGTCACCGTCGACGAGATGTTGAGGGTGAACCCACCGCCGGCGGCGGAACCGCCGAACGACGCGACGCGGACGAAGACCGTCTGGTTCGGCGCCAGATTGAACACCAGCGACGACAGGTTGCCCGTGCCGCCGTCGTCATCGCACGCCAGCTCCGTTCCGCCGCAGGCGTCGAAGAGCGCCAGCACGGTATCGACCTGCGTGCTGCCTTCGGTATCGAACTGGAAGCTGCCGCCGCTCGCGGAGGTGAAGCTGTACCAGACGTCCCTGCTCGAGGTCGCGCACGTCACGGTCGTGCCGCTGGTCGACTGCGAGTTGTCGCCGGTCGTCGTGCCGGTGCTCACCACCGTGGCGTTGAAGCACTCGTCGTTCGACGGGGGCGGCGGGATGACGGTGATCGCGATGTTGCCGTTGGCCGAGCGCGTCAGCGGAGACGGCGACACTTCCTGGATCACGTACGGCAGCGAGACCGCGCCCGGGGTCGTACCGCCGACCACCGCCGCGCTTCCCGTGAAGATGTTGTCGCCCGCCGTGGTGTCCGGGAAGATCCCGTTGTCTCGCAGGAGGATGGACCCGCCCAGCAGGGCCGGGCTGGTCACCGTCACCGTGTGCGCCGTCGACGCCGGGTTGGTGCCCGGAGTCACCGTCACCGCCAGCGTCGTCGTGCCCGTGCCGCTGTTGGAAACGTTCGTCGGGGTCGCCGTGCCGACGCCCGACGGGTTGGTCGGCGAGGACAGCGGGACGACCTGGAACCGGAGCCACACCACGTCGAACGCGCCCGCCCGCGTCAGGGCGACCGGCGTCGTCGTGCCCGACCCGCCCGTGATCGCCAGGTTGACGTTCACGTTCGTGCTCGTGCTCGAGTTGGTGGCCACGTTCGGGAAGTCCATCACCGCGCCCAACTGGAAATCGTCGTCCGTCGGGGAGGGCTGGTCGTTGGCGAACGCGAAGTTCGAGATCGCCACGTAGTACGTCCCGGGCGTCAGCGCGCGGGTCACGCGGCTCTGCAGGGTCCCGCCCGTTCCGCCGCCGGCGGCCGACTCGTCGTCGTTCCCGAACGTCGGGATCGGGTTGAAGTTGCTGTCATACACCCACAGGTCCGTGTCCGTGCTCGTCTGCCCGATCGTCGAGATCGTGACGTTGCCCTCGATGATGTCCGCCGGGCCGGGCACGGGGGTGACGGCCTGCCGCTCCAGCGTCGCGACGTAGTCCGCCGTGGTCGACGTCGTACCGGTCACGCGGTAGAACAGCTGGTGCGACGACGCGCCCAGCCCGTACCACTGGTTGAAGCGAGCCGGCGTCGTCGCGGAGGACGAGGTCTGGAACGCGGTGTCGGTCCCGGCGGTGATCACCCCGGCGGTCTGCGTCAGGCCGCGGATGCTCCCGACGTGCCCCGCCGTGCCCGTGGTCGTGAGCACCAGGCGGTACCGCCAGATGCCCGCCGTGGGCGGCGCCGCGACGGTGACCAGATAGTTATCCGAGCTGGTCGCGCCCGCCGTCGTCGTGCTCGTCCCGGTCGAGTTCCCGGTGATCGTGTTCCCCGGAGCCAGCGGACCAACCGCGTTGTTCGCGAACTTGGTGTCGTTCGGCTCGGTCTCGGGGAAGTTCTGCGCCAGCGCCGAGCTCGCGGCCATGCCCGTGCAGCACAGCAGCGCGGCCAGCATGCCGCGGGATACCTTTGGATTCAGCATCGACAGACCACCTTTTTTGAACAGAGTGTCCACCCGCTCGTCGTCGAACGCGGCGGACCTGCCTTCGCAGTGTCCCGCGCCCGGCGTGCGATCGGCCGTCCTTCAGACCTCGGCACGAACTGGCCTTCAGAAAGCATCTGATGACGGAGTGAAGTCCTCGGGTCGACGCCCGCCACGGACGCCTCTCCTTCCCAAGAACGACGGCGTGGAGTCTGTCGGCAGGTTGCCTGGTTGTCAACGCGATCGCAGAACTCTCTGCATTCCCCGCTCAATCTCCAGCGCTTTTGGACGATTGTCCGCTCTGCGCCGCGCCATCGTCGCAGCCTGATGCCGCTGTCCTCGTGTGTGACCGGTGCGCGTTGTCCGAGAACTTCCACAGCGCCGCGGGCGTGCGCGAGCCCGGGCGGAGTGACCGAGCCATCGCCGGGAACGGAGCGTGCAAAAAAGACGGAGCCCCGTCCGATGGACGGGGCTCCGGCAAGAAGCGTGGGGAAGTGATCGGAGCCTTGGGAAGGAGCGGGCTCCGCGTTGCCCGGGGGCTTAGCAGCCGCCGGCGAAGTAGGCCGTCAGGTAGTCGAAGATGTCCTGGACGGTGGGGAGGGTGGTGCCGTCACCGCCGACGTTGGCGTTGACGCTGCCGGTGAAGTAGTCGGTGAGGAAGTCGAAGATGTCCTGGACGGTGACGCCGCCGGCCTTGTTGTAGTCGGCGAAGCAGCAGGGGGCGGTGTTGACGCCGGAAGCGTTGCAGTCGGTCGCCGAGGCGGTGAACACGGCCTGAGCGGTGCCGGAGGCGACGCACTGAGCCGGAGCCACGATGGCGCAGCGGGCGCCGATGCAGCAGCGGCCGGTGCTCGCCGCGGGGACGGTGATGGTGTAGCTCGTCGGGCCGCCGCCGTCGGAGGAGCCCCAGTCACCGATCGCCAGGAAGTAGGTCACGCCGGGGGTGAGGGCCGAGGAGCCTTCGTCCGGGGTGGACAGGTCCATCGGTTCCAGGTCCCAGCAGGCCAGTTCGGTCAGGTTGGCAAGGCCGCAGCCGCCGCTGTAGAGCACGGCGATCCCGTCGTAGTCCATGTCGATCGTGCCGGCCAGGGTGCCGGCGCTGCCCGGGGTGAAGGTGAACCAGATCGAGTTGTCGAGGCCGACGGCGGCGGTGCTGTTGCACGTGCCGACGGGCTCGTCGTTCTCGTTCAGGGCGACCAGCGTGGTGATGTTGCCCGACGCGGTCCCGTTCACCACGATCGCCGTGGCGCAGGTGTCGTTGGTCGGGGGCTGGGGCTGCGGGCAGTTGTTGGGCGTGCAGGTGGTGTTGTCGCCCTGGAAGACGCCCGCGGTGCACCCGGTCGAGGACGTGATGGTGCAGGCGCCCGACGCGGCGCAGCACGCCCCGGCGATCGTCGAGTTCACCTGGATCGAGAACGCGCCGATGTCACCGGCGAAGCCGGCGGCCCGGATGTAGTACGTCGTCGTGCCGTCCGCGTTGAACAGCACCGTGTTGGTGGCGCCGAGGCCCGGCTGAGCCGAGCAGGCGATGTCGCTGTCCGCGGCGGGCGGGCAGCTCGTGTAGACCGCCAGGGCCGTCGCGTCATCGGACGCGGAGCTGGGCGTCGAGGTCACGGTGTAGAAGCCGGCCGCCGGGGTGATGGAGAACCACACGTCGATCGACGAGCCCGAGCAGGTCGAGATGTCCGTGCCGGTGGAGTTGGTGATGGTGCCGTTGGACGGGTTGCCGACCGTGAGGACCACCGCCGAGGTGCACTCGTCGTTGGCCGGGGGCGGGGGCTGCGGGCAGGGGTTCGGCGTGCAGATGCCGCCGAGGGTCCACGTGCTGCCGACGCCGCAGAGCGACTCGACGGTCAGCGAGCAGGCGCCGGTGGCGATGTTGCAGCACGAGCCGGAAGGCGGGCACGGGCTGGGAGCGCAGGTCGTGTTGTCGCCCTGGTAGGTCGCGCCGGTCGGGCAGATGCCGCCGACGACGGTGGTGCACACGCCGGTGGTGTCGTTGCAGCAGGCGCCGGCAACGACGGAGGCGATGTTCAGGTTGAACACGCCGCCCGCGGGGGTGGTGCCGAACGAGGCCAGGCGGATCGTGACCGTCTGGTTCGCCGTCATGCTGAACACGAGGCTGGACAAGAGGCCGGTGCCGCCGTCGTCATCGCAGGCCAGTTCCGTGCCGCCGCAGCCGTCGAGCAGGCTGAGGACGGTGTCGGTCTGGACGCTGCCTTCGGTGTCGAACTGGTAGGAGCCCGCGGTCGTCGCGGTGAAGGTGTACCACACGTCCTTGTTGGAGGAGGACTGGCACGACGCCGAGCTGTCGGTCGTGGCCTGGGCGTTGGTGCCGGAGGTGGTGCCCAGGGTGGCGACCAGCGCGCCGGAGCACTCGTCGTTGGCCGGGGGCGGGGGCTGCGGGCAGGGGTTGGGCGAGCAGACCGTGCTGACGCCCTGGAACACGTCGGGGGAGACGCAGGCCGCGGGCCCGGTCGCGGTGCACGCGCCGGTGGTCACGTTGCAGCAGGCGCCGGTGCAGACCGTCGTGGCGCAGGTGGTGCCGTCGCCGGCGTAGGTGCCGCCGGAGGAGGTGCAGGCAGCGCTGGTGAGCAGGCTGCACACGCCCGCCGTCGAGCAGCAGGCGCCCAGCGGATCGCTGGTGACGGTGAGGGTGAAGTTGTCGTTCTGGGTGCCGGTAGCGCCGAAGCGGGCCACGCGGATCCAGACCGGCACGCCGCTGGTCAGGTTCAGACCGGTGATCGCCGACAGGCCGACGCCCGTGGCGCAGGTGCCGTCGTCGTTGCAGGCCAGCGTGTTGCTGACGCCGGCGCCCGGGCAGGCCGTGTGCACCGACAGCACCGAGTCCCACGACGGCGTCGAGCTGCACATCGCGAGGTTGTAGTTGTTGGTGACGCTGGGGGTGAACTGATACCACAGGTCGGCCCGGCTGGCCGGGGTGGTCAACGTGTTGCCCGGCGCACAGCCGAACGTCCCGCCCGTGATGTTCGCCCACCCGTCATTGGTGGCCTGGTTGTTGTTGCCCGTCACCGTGAAGCCCGTGCCGGAGAAGACCGTCGCGTTCGCGCACAGGTCGTTGGCCGGGGGCTGGGGGCAGGGGTTGGGCGAGCAGGTCGAGCCCGCGCCCTGGAAGGTGCCCGGCGCGGTGCACGAGGCGGCCCCGTTGGTGATCGTGCACACGCCCGCGGTGCAGCACGCGCCCGGCGCGCCGACGTTGGCGACCGTGAGCGTGTAGGCGGCGGCGGCGGTCCCGCTGAAGCGCCCGACGCGGATGATGTACGTGTTGCCCGCCGTCAGCGTCACCGTGATGCGCGACGAGGACCCGCAGTTGTCGTCGCCGCAGGCGACCGTGCCGGCCAGCCCGTTGGCGTAGTTGCCGGTGCCCACCGGGCAGACGTTGTTGTGGATCGACAGCACCGAGTCGAACGAGGGGTTGGTGCAGGTGTCGATCTGCCACGGCCCGGCCGCGTTGGGGGTGAAGTACCAGTACACGTCGGCGCCCGTCGAGCCGGTGCAGACGCCGGTCGTGTCACGGGTCCAGCCCGTGGTGTCGGTCGTCGTCTGGCTGACGATGCCGCCGCCGCCGGGGATCGTGAATGACGCCGTGTTGGCGCCGCACGCGTTGTTCGCCGGCTGGGCCAGCGCCGTCACCGCCGTGCCCGTACAGCACAGCAGGGCGGCCATCAGGCCGCGGGATACCTTGGGATTCAACATCGCCACACCACCTTTTTCCTGAATGTGCATCCGTTCGCCGCCGCCCAGCGAAGCACCTGCGGAGGCAGGGTCCCGCTCTCGACGTGCGATCGGCCGCCCTTCAGACCTGGGCACGAATGGCCCTTCAGAACGCGTCTGATGACGGGGTGAATCCTCGGGTCGACGCCCGCCACGGACGCCTCTCCCTCCCGGGAACCACCGAGTTCGAGTGTGCCGGAAGGTTTAGACTTTGTCAACGCGCTGTCGGAATTCTCGGTCCTGCCGGGGCGATTTCCGTCGTTTCGGACGCTCCGCCGCCCCAAGTCGGGCGGTCGCACAGTCCGATTGACCGGTCCTTTCCGGGTCCTACCATGGACCCGGCGACCGGGTTCCGGCCCGGCCGATGTCGCCGCTGTAGCTCAGTGGTAGAGCGCACCCTTGGTAAGGGTGAGGTCGCGGGTTCAAATCCCGCTAGCGGCTGTTCCGCCCCTGTGCCGCGTGGTCCGTTGGCGCTGCCCCCTTGGCTTTTGCCCTCGGGGAGCCAATGATGCCCGCCCGGCATCGGCCGGCGCACTGCAGGGGCTGACGCTTCGCGTCGGTCCAGGCAACGCGCCGATCGGGGCCGGATAGGTTTCACACCCGCCGACGAACCGTCTGTCGGCGGGGGCGTGCATCGGGAAGCGGGCACCGGGTTGGTGTCCGCGGGCATGGGCGGGGACGCGCGGCGTCCCGGGTCGTGCCGACATCTCTGGCTCAAGCGGGGCTCAACAAATCGCCCCTCTCGCCCCGCCGCCGTCGGTTGACGGACCGCGCGGGGCGGCGAATAGGAGGTTGGTCGTCATGGCGAAGGGCAATTTCGAACGTACCAAGCCGCACGTCAACGTCGGCACCATCGGTCACATCGACCACGGCAAGTCCACGCTGACCGCCGCCCTTTCGGCTCGCTCCGCCGTGAAGAATGGTCAGACGCCCAAGACCTACGCCGAAATCACCAAGGGCGGGACCGTCCGTGACGCCAACAAGACCGTCACCATCGCCTCCTCGCACACCGAGTACGAAACCAAGGCCCGCCACTACGCCCACGTCGACTGCCCGGGCCACGCCGACTTCGTTAAGAACATGATCACCGGCGCCGCCCAGATGGACGGGGCCATCCTCGTCGTCTCCGCCGCCGACGGCCCCATGCCCCAGACCCGCGAGCACGTCCTGCTCGCCCGTCAGGTCGGTGTGCCCTACATCGTCGTCTTCCTCAACAAGGTCGACCTCGTCGACGACCCCGAACTCCTCGACCTGGTCGAGATGGAAGTCCGCGAACTTCTCAACAAGTACAACTTCCCCGGCGACAAGACCCCCATCATCCGCGGCCAGTCCAAGCTCGCCCTCGAGAATCCCAAGGACGACAAGGCCTGCAAGCCCATCGACGACCTCTTCGACGCCATCGACTCGTTCATCCCCGAGCCGACGCGCGAGATCGACAAGCCCATGCTGATGTCGGTCGAAGACGTGTTCTCGATCAAGGGCCGCGGGACCGTCGCCACCGGCCGTATCGAACGCGGCATCTGCAAGGTCGGTGACGCCGTCGAGATCGTCGGGCTCGCCAAGCAGAACAAGGCCACGACCATCACCGGCGTGGAAATGTTCCAGAAGACCCTCGACCAGGGCCAGGCCGGCGACAACGTCGGCGTGCTCCTCCGCGGGATCGAAAAGAACGACATCGAGCGCGGGCAGGTCATCTGCAAGCCCAACTCGATCAAGCCGCACGCCAAGTTCAAGGGCCAGGTCTACGTCCTGACCAAGGAAGAAGGCGGCCGCCACACCCCGTTCTTCTCCAACTACCGCCCGCAGTTCTACTTCCGCACCACCGACGTCACCGGGACCGTCAAGCTCCTGGGCGGCGCCGAAATGTGCATGCCGGGCGACAACGTCGAGATCGAAGTCGACCTCGGTGACAAGCCCGTCGCCATGGAAACCGGCCTCCGCTTCGCCGTCCGCGAAGGCGGCCGCACCATCGGCTCCGGCACCGTCACCGCCATCCTGGACTAATCGCCCGACCCCCCGCCCCCGCACACCGACGCGGGAATACGATCGAACCCCCACTGGCCCGTCGGTCACCCCCGGCGGGCCGGCTTTTCGAACAAAGGAACGTCCGTCATGGCTAAGAAAGGCAAAGCCGCCGCCCGCGAGTACGTCTGGCTGCAGTGCAGCGAGACCGGCGACCTCAACTACCGCACCGAGATCAACGTCAAGGGCGGCGTCGCTGAGAAACTCAAGGAAGGCTTCAAGAAGTACTCCCCCCGCCTGCGCAAGCACACGCTGCACAAGGTCAAGCGGAAGTAAGTTTCAGAAGGGCCGAGGGCCCAGGGCCAAGGGCCGAGTGCGAACCACTCGAACCTCCGACCCGCTCCCTCGACCTTCTTCGGTTCCCCCTCGGCCCTCGGCCCTACCCCCTCGGCCCTTTCCCTTTCATCTTCCCCTCGGCCCTCGGCCCTATCCCCTCGGCCCTTCCCCTACGCCGGTAGCTCAATTGGTAGAGCAGCGGATTCCAAATCCGCAGGTTGCGGGTTCAAGTCCCTCCCGGCGTGTTTCCCCCCTCCAGCGGCTCGGCCGCTCTCCCTCGCACTAGGCGCAGCATGGACATCGGCATTCACAAGTCCGGGCAAGGCTACTGGACGCGCGTCATGACGGCGACGGTGATCGGCATCGTCACCCTCGCCACCGCCGCCTGGTTGTACAAGCAGATGACGGTCGTCTCCGAGCGTCTCCCGCGGACCGCGTGGACGATGACCCTCGGCACGCCGCAGGCCGCCCCCGGCGCCTCCGCCGCCGTCGTCAACCCCGCCGCCGGTCAGACCGTCACGCTCTTGGGCGAGCCGGAACGCGGCCGCCGCGAACCCACCGAACTCGGCACCGGCACCGTCCGCTCGTTCGACCCGGCCTCCCGCTCGGTCGTGCTGGGCGGCCTCACAATGAAGCCAGCGCCCGCCCCCGCCGGCGCCGCCCCCTCCGCCCCCCGCACCGACTACAACGCCGGCGACACCCGCTCGCTCCGCCTGGCGGACGTCGCGATCCCCGTGCAGGGCCGCGTGACGGGCCAGCCGAGCGTCGGGCCCGAGCTGCTGGGCGGGTCCGCCTCCGCGCTCACGATCATCATCGGGTTCATCATCGCGTACTACTTCTGCGCCGTCCGCCCGTCCTCCGTCGAGTTCCTCATCTCCACCGACATGGAGATGAAAAAGGTCAACTGGTCGACCCGCAAGGACATCATCTCCTCGACGTGGGTCGTCATCTTCGCCGCCTTCTTCATCGCCGCCGCCCTGTTCACCGTCGACATAGCCTTCAAGGCCTTCTTCCAGGCCATCGGCGTGCTGGCGGCCTGAAGTCGGCGGCCCGCCGCCCCGGCCTCGATCCGTCCGGATCCCGCAGCGTGGATCCATCGCGGGCGGTTGGCGGGACGGCTGGGTCCGGGCGCGTCAGCACCCTCCGCCCCCTCCATCAACGGGGGCCCGGGTCATCGGCGTGCGTCGCCCGTTCGTTTCTCTGTGGTCCTCATGGGCCGCGCGCGTCCGCTCTGGCGGCCCGCCGCCCGACGTTGAATAGGAATAGGAACCGGTCATGCCCCAAGAAGTCGAGCCGATCACGCGGGAAGGAATGAACTGGTTCACGCTGCGCGTGGCCTCCAACAAGGAGTCCTACGTGCGCGAAACCCTCCTCCGCAAGGTCCAGATCGAAAAGATGGAGCACCTGGTCGGACGCATCCTCGTCCCCACCGAGAAGACCAAGACCATCAAGGGCGGCAAGCAGAAGATCGTCGAGACCAAGATGTACCCCGGGTACGTCTTCGTCGAAATGCGCCTCGAGCCCGACGGACGCATCCCCCAGGATGTCTTCTTCCTCATCAAGGAGACCACCGGCGTGGGGGACTTCGTCGGCACCGCCGGGCGCCCGACGCCCATGAAAGAGCACGAGATCGAGAAGCTCCATCAGGACAGCCGCAAGCCCGAGGAAGAGCCCACGATTAAGCTCGTCTTCAGCAAGGGCGAACACGTCCTGATCAAGGAAGGCCCATTCCAGAACTACGAAGGCACCGTCGACGAACTCCTCCCGGAGAAGGGCCTCGTCCGCGTTCTGGTCACCATCTTCGGGCGTCAGGCCCCGATCGAAATCGAAGAATGGCAGCTCGGCAAGATCGAAGGCTGACGATCCCCCACCCGGCCTTCACGCCGGCCCGCCCCCGCGCCCTCACCGCATCCCGTCCCGCACGGCACGTTCACCCCTCCGGGGGCATCGAACCGGCCGCTCGCCGGTACAATTCTCCGCGCCCGCCGGGCCACTCCCGCCGGCGCGAACACCCATCCCGCTTTATCGCATCGGAGGCGATCCCATGCCGGGTCCACGCAGGTCCGAGGTGGAACGAAACACCGCGCCGCGCAAGCGTCGCTGGGGGCTGATCCTGGGCGTTACGTCCGGGGTCATGCTCCTGATCATCGTCGTGCTGATCGCCGCCGCGCCCAGCATCGCCAGCGCCGTCGCGCCGGGCTATATCGAGCGGGCCGCCGCCGGGCAGATCAAGGGCACCGTGAAGGTGACCAACCTGAGCCTGGGCTGGTTCAGTCCGACGATCATCGGCCCCGTCGAGGTCCGCGACCCCGCGGGCAAACTCGCCGCCCGCGTGCAGGTCGCCACGCCCGCGACGCTCTGGAAGGTCGTGAGCGAGCAGTGGTGGAACACGCAGCGTCTGGACCTCGGCGAGATCGAGCTCGCCGGCCAGGCCGACATCGAGCGCGACGCGTCCGGCAAGACCAACCTCGACCAGGCCATCGAGCCGCGCAACCCCGCGCCCGCCGCCCCCAAGCCCGCCTCACCTAAGCCCGCCGGCGAGGGCTTCAAGGCGCTCAAGGCCTCGCTCAAGATCAAAGACCTCGACGTCGTCATCCGCGAGAAAGCCGCCGACGGCACCCTCGGCCCAGAGACCGGCGTGCGCGATCTCAAGGGCACCGTCGACATCAACCTCGCCGGCGGCACCGTCACTACCAAGGCCGACCTCAACGCCAGCGTCCTGGGGGCTTCGCCCGTCGGCGGCGCTGCCGCCGCCGCCACCCGCATCAACGTCGACGCCGTCATCAAGACCGCCGGCCAGACCTTCGACACCGGCAAGCTCGACAACGTGAAGATCACCGGGCAAATCGAGGGCGCGCCCGTCGGCGTCATCGACGCCCTCGCCGCCCAGCAGGGCGCGCTGCTCGCGCTCCTCGGCGAAGACGCCGACATCACCCTCTCCGCCGACGGCGATCTCAAGAACGCCGTCGCCAATCTCAGCATCACCTCGCCCGGCGTGAACGGCGCGCTGGCCCTCACCGTCGTCGACGGCGTGCTCAGCACGCCCGCCGCCGCCGCGCAGAACGCCAACCGCTTCACCATCGCCTCCACCGCCTTCCTCGCGCGCCTCCCGGCGACCCGGGCCGCGGTCGAGTCCGCCGCCCGCCAGATCCGCCTCACGTCTCCCGAGCCGCCCGTCGAACTCGCCATCACGCGCCTCCGCCTCCCGCTCCCCGCCAGCGGCGCGGGCATCGACGCGGCGACCATCGACGCCCGCGGCATGGGCGTCGAGATCGCGCTCAACATCGGCGCCGCCGAAGGCCGCGTCGCGCTCTCCGCTCCCAATCAAGCCGCCGCCAATCAGCCCAATCAGCCCAACCAGCCGAATCAGCCCGGCGCGCCCGCGGAGTGGCGTCCGTTCCGCATCGAGCCGACGCGGCTGGCCCTGATCGCGCCCGACCTCGCCCAGCCCGTGACGCTCAGCGGCGCGGTGCAGGCCGCCGTCGACGGCGCCTCGGGCGGCACCATCAACCTCAGCGCCACCGTCGCGGGCCTGCTCGATCAAGCTGGCCGCGTCCGCGCGCTGCAGCGCCCCGCCGCGGGCGGCCCGCCGGCGACCCTCGCCGACAGCCTCGACGCGGAGATCCGAGCCCAGGGCGTCGCCACCGCGCTCATCCAGCCGCTCGTGGCCGGGATGAACCTGCCGGTCGACCTCACCACCGACGTCGGCCCGACGCTCGACGCCGCGCTCACCGCCCGTGCCGACCTCCGCGCGTACCCGCTCGGCGTCACGAACGCGCCGCTCCCGCCGGCCCAGGTCACGCTGAATCTCACGTCCGCCAACGTCCGCGCCACGGGTGAACTCGCGCACAACGCCGGCGCGCTTACCACCGGCCCCGCCGGCATTACGCTCGAGATCGCCAGCGCCGGGCCCGTCATCCGCCGCGCGGCGGGCCCGAGCCTCGCCGTCGACGGCGCCGGCCGCGTCCGCGCCGGCATCACCGATCTCGCCGTCAACCTCGCCGACCTCTCCAAGCCCGACGCGATGTCCGCCATCCGGGCCCGGGTGACGGCTCAAGTCGCCGACCTCCGCGTCACGCCGCCAACACCCGCGCCAGCCGCATCGACCGACCCGGCCCAGGCCGCCGCCCCCGCGCCGGCTCCTGCGCAGCCCGCACAGCCGCTGGTCATCGACACCGCCGACGTCGCGATCACCCTCGCGCCCGGCGTCGCGCCCTCCATCCAGCACGCCGGCCGCTTCGTGCACGCCGGTCAGCCCTTCCGCTCCGCCGCCCAGATCACGCTCGAGGGCATGAAGCAAGGCCGCCTGCCCAAGTCCGCCGGGCTCGATCTCGCGCTCCGCATGGGCGCGAGCGGCACGTTCGAGATCGTCGAACTGCCCGCCTCCGTCCTGCAGATCGCCCCGGGCCTGGCCACCATGTTCGACCCCGCGTCTACCGACGCCGTCGGCGCCATCGTCCGCGGCGCCGTCGGGCGCTCCGCGACGTTGACGACGCGCTTCGAGCCGATCCTCGAAGGCGGCGCGCCGGCCGGCACCGCCGCCACCGTCACGCTCACCACCGCCGCGCAGGGCGTGGGCGGCGAGATTCGCGCCCGCGTCACGCCGACGCTCGCCAGCATCGGCAAGGCCGACGTCACTCTCACCGCCGACCCCGCGACGCTCAACCCCGCCCTGGCCCAGTCGGCCAAGTCCGGCACGACGCCGATGGCCATCGCGCAGCCCTTCACCGTCTCGCTCCGCGCTATTGAAGCCATCGACGTCCCGCTCAAGGCCGGGCAAGACGGCGGCGTTTCGCCAGACTTCGCCCGCGCCGGCGACGCCGTCATCGCCATCACCTCCGACCGCGACATCATCGTCGACAACGTCGCCGTCGGCACCGACCCTTCGGGCCGCCCGACGACCACGCAGGTCCAGGTTCGCCGCCTGAATGTCGAAGCCCGCGCGCCCATCGCCGCCCTCGCGGGCGACCCCGCGGGCGACGGCAAGCAGGCCGACATCAAGGCCGGCGCGCAGATCCTCCGCGGCGCCGGCATCAGCAGCAGTGGGGGGCCCGGCGCCCCCGGACGCATCGCCGACCTCGACGCCACCGCGACCCTCGCCTTCGCCAAGAACGCCGAGGGCAAGGTCGCCCCCGCGCTCCGCTCGGCTCAGGCCGCGCTCGCCGGGCTCGACGTCGTCGCCATCGACGCGCTGCTGAACCAGAACGGGCAACTCACCGGCGCGCTGGGCCCGACGGCCGACATCCGCGCCAGCGTCACACCCGCGGGCCAAGGCATCCAGAAACTCGTCGCCGCGATCCAGGCCCCCAAGCTCTCCGGCGCCGACAACATCGCGCTCACGCTCGGGCAAGACCGCCTGTCGCTCGACGCCCCGGCGAACATCACCTGGACGCCCGACGCGGCGTTCCTCAACCGCGTCGTCCTCGGCGCGGGCAAGCCCGGCGCCCCGCCGCCCAGCCTCACCATCACACAGTCCGCGCCCGTCAGCCTGCGCCTGCAGCGTCTGAGCGTCGCCATGCCCGCCGCGGCCACCGCCGGCGCGCCCGCCCGCGGGCCCATGCTCCCCGGCGTCTTCGCGCTCGACGCCTCGGTCGCGATCCCGCAGATCGCCGCCACCGTCCGTCGCGGCGGGATCGGCGCCGCCGCCGATCAGCCCAGCCCGCTCACCTTCGATCAGATCCAGGCCGCCGTCCGCTCCGGACAACAGCCCGGCGCCATCGACGCCGACCTTTCCATCGCCCGCATCTCCGGCGCCGACGCCGCCGCGGGCAAGCCCTCCTCCGCCCGCGCCTCCATCGTCAACCTCGCCGACAGCACCGGCGTCATCAACGCCAAGAACGCCATCTTCAACCTCGACGCCGACTTCGCGCAGTTCCCCACCGCCATCGTCGACCAGCTGGGCCAGCAGAAGGGCCTGCTCGTCGAAGCCCTCGGCCCGACGATCGACCTCAAGGCCCGGGCCGACAACGTCTCGCTCGCCGCCGCGCCGAATCAGAGTCAGAACCAGCCGAATCAGAACCAGCCCGGACAGAACCAGCCCGGCAATCCGCCCGGCGCCGCCGCCGCCGGCGGGGGCATCGCCACCGGCCGCATCGACGCCACGGCTGTCAGCCCCCGCGCCACCGCCCGCCTCCTGGGCGACATCCAGAACGGCGCTTTCATCCAGGCCGGCGACACCGGCCTCCGCATCATCGAGATCCGCCCCGCCCTGGTCGAACAACTCTCCGGCGGCGTCCCCATCGTCAAGACCCTCGAAAAGAACACCACCGACGACCCCGCGATCATCCAGGCCGAGACCCTCCGCGTCCCCATCGACGGCGACCTCCGCAAACTCAACGGCCTCGTCCGCATCGACCCCGGCGTCGCCCGCTTCACCACCCAGGGCATCCTCGCCGACGTCATGAACGCCGTCGGCCTCCGCACCGCCGGCGAAGTCGGGCGACGCATCGAACCCTTCGTCGTCCGCTTCGAACAGGGCGTCGCCAACTACGACCGCTTCCGCCTCCCCATCGGCGAGTTCTCCATCGAAACCCGCGGCCAGGTCGACCTTGTCAACCGCCGCCTCGACTGCGTTACCTACATCCCCCTCGGCCTCATGACCGACCGCGCCATCGGGCTCTTCGGCGGCGGCGGGCTCGGCGTCAACCTCGGCGTCCTCGACAAGGCCACGATGTTCCCCTGGCGCCTCCGCGGCTCGCTCGACAACCCCTCCCTCACGCCCGACCCCGGCCTCTTCGCCCAGGAAGCCGGCAAAAACCTCATCGAAAAGCCCGCCGAGGCCATCAAGGACACCCTCGACCGCACCATCAAGGATCTCTTCAAGCCCAAGGAAAAGCCGAAGAACTGATGGGGAGAGGCACTGGGCACTAGGCACTGGGCACTAGGGGGAGGGCAGCCGAGTTCAGGCGTCCCGCCTGCCTTCGATCGACCGCGCGGTACCCTCACGCCATGTCTTCTCCGTCCGAGCCCCTTGCCCCTTCGCGCCTGCCGCTCTCCGCCGCGATCGTGTGCAAGAACAATCAGGACACGATCGGCGCGACGCTCGCCTCCCTCCGCGGCCTCGCCAGCGAGATCGTCGCGATCGATTCCGGCTCGACCGACGCCACCATCCCGATGCTCGAAGCCGCCGGCGCGCGGGTTGTGCACTCCCCCTGGCTCGGGCACATCAAGACCAAGCAGCTCGCCCTCGAAGCGTGCACGCTCGAGTGGGTCTTGTGCATCGACTCGGATGAGAGCGTTCTGCCCGAACTCGCCGCCGGGATCCGGGCCGCGCTCGCCGCCGACGCGCCTTCCAAGCCCGACGGCTACGCGCTCAACCGCATGACCTATTACCAGGGCCGCCCGCTGCGCTACGTCTGGCAGCCCGAGTGGCGCCTGCGTCTGGTCCGTCGCGGCTCGGCCCAGTGGGGCGGGCTCGACCCGCACGACAAGCTCGAACTCCGCCGCCCCGGCGCGCCCGCCGGCCGCCTCCCCGGCACGCTGCGCCACGACTCGTTCCCGACGTTCATCGAACATCTCCGCAAGCAGCACGCCCACGCGACGACGATGGCACAGAGCCTGCACGCCGCCGGCATTCGCGGCAGCCGCACGCGACTGCTCCTCTCGCCCGCCGGCGCCATGTTCAAACAACTCGTGCTCAAACGCGGCGTGCTCGACGGCCTGCCCGGCTGGCTCGCCGCCGCCAGCACCGCCTGCGCCGCGCTCATGAAGCACGCCGCCCTCATCGAACTCTCCCGCACCCAGAAGTGAGCCGCGCCGCCCCGGGTACCCCCACGCTCCGCGTGGGGTTGCTGCCTCTTCTTCATGCCAAAAGCACAACCGCCCGGCATCACACCGGGCGGCTGTTGAACTTGTTTTCTCCGTCAGCGATCAGTTCGCCGACTTGGTGGGCTGGGCCGCCGGGCCGTTGGCCGGCTTGACGGCGTCACCCGCCGACGGCGTCTTCGGCATCACCACCGCCGTCACGACCGCCTCGGGCTTGTAGTACTTGGCGAACACCGTCTTGACGGCTTCCGGCGTGAGCGACTGGTAGAACGCGTTCGCCGCCATCACGTCGTCGAGCTTGACGTTCCGGTACCCCAGCGTCCCCAGCCGCGCCAGCCAGAAGTCCGGCTGCTTCATCGTCTCGTCGAGCTGGTTCGCCAGCTGCTTCTTCGCGACGTCGATCTCCTCGCTCGTCGGCCCGCCCTCGGCGAACTCCTTCCAGATCTCCGCCGTCGACGCGATCAGGCGATCGACCTTCGCCGGCTCGGTCGGGGCGGCCATCATCATCACGCCGTAGCCCGGGTACGCGTCGCCCGGCTGCAGCCGCGCGCCCGCCGAGTACACCAGCTGCTCCTTCTCGCGGATCTTCTTCAGGATCCGCGTCGACAGCACACGCGACGCCATCATCATCGTCCGCGTGTCCGCCACGTTCTCCGCGTCCGGCCCGTAGAACCCGCTCGCGACCACGGCCTGGGCCGTCTGCGTGTCGATCTGCTTGCGCGTCTCGATCGGGCCCGGACGCTTGGCGATCGTGCGCAGGTCGTCCAGCGTCGACGCCCCGATCCGCTCCCGCTTGGGGAGCGAGCCGATGTACGTCGTCACCAGCTGCATCGCCCGCTCGAGCGTGATGTCGCCGACCACCGACACTTCCATCGGCGCCGACCGCACCGTGCTCGTCAGCCACGCCTGCGCCGGCTCGATCTTCAGCGCGTTCACCTGCTCCGCCGTGAGCAGCTGCGTCCGCGCCTCGCTCGGCGGGAACAACGTGCTCGTGAGCGCCTCGGCGAAGGCCGCCTGCGGCGTCGACGCGCGGGCCGCGATCGACTGCAGGACCGACGTCTTCCACCGCTCCATCGCGCTCGGCTCGATCTTCGGGTCCGTCAGCATCAGGTGCGCCTGCTGCAGGCCGGCCTCCAGGTCCGCCGGGCTGCCCGAGACCACGATCGACATCGTGTCGGTCCCGATCCCGCCGCCGACTTCAACCTTCTTGCCCGTCATCAGGTCGCGGATCTCCGTCGACGACAGCGTGCTGGTCGCCGGCGTGCCCCAGGCCAGGCCCGCGACGTCGGTCGTCCCGCGCGCCACGCTCCCGGTCTCCTGGATCTGCCCCGCCGCCAGGTTGATCTGGATCCACACGTTGTCCTTGCGGATGTCCATGCTGCGGTGGTGCACGCGCACGCCGTTGTCCAGCCAGGCGCTCGTCACGCCCGCGCCCTCGTGCACCGTCGTCTCAACGACCTTGCCCGGCGTGGGCGCCTTCTCCATCAGCGACGACGCCCGGGCCGCCTCGCTCTCGGCTTCCGGCTTCACGTCCAGCGCCTTCTTGCCCAGCGCCAAGAGGTCGCTCTCGCTCGGCACGCCGCCCTCGACGCCCGTCGGCAGCTGCGCCAGGAACGTCACGTGCTCGTTCCCGAACAGCTCGTTGAACGCCGCCACCACTTCCTCGCGGCTCACCGTCGGCAGGATCGAGGTGTAGAGATCAAGCTCCTGCTGGGCGCTCATGAACACGTCGCCCGTCGCCACCGAGTTGTTGATCGTCCGGATCAGCGCCGGCGCGGGGATCGTCTTCTCCTGCTCCAGGTACTGCTCCGCCCCGGCCCGCAGCTCGTTCTTCACGTCATCGATCTCGCGCTGCGTGAACCCGTGCAAGCGGGCACGCTTGAGCTCGGTGCCCAGTTCCGCCAGCATGTCCTTCCACTTGCCCGGTTCGCCCGAAGCCCCCACCTGCCGCATGTGCGCCGAGTTGAACAGGTTCATCGCCATCGCGAACCCGTTGGTCATCGCCATCCCGCCCTTGGCGAGCTTGGCGTCGATGCGCCGGTTGAACGCCTGCACCGCGATGTCGCGCACCGCCTCGCGCCGGAAGTCGGCGACCGTCTGCACGGGGTCCTGCTTGCCGCCCACCGACACGATGGCCACCTCGCCACGCGTCAGTTCCGGGTCGCTCGCGACGATCGCGCGGCTCTCGGTGTAGGGCTTCACGCCCGGGTCCACGTCCTCCGGCCGCGGGGTCTTCTCGCCCCCGCTGAAGCTCTTGGAGATCTGCTCGACCACCGTCGCCGGCTCGGCGTCCGCGACCACGATCACCGTCATGTTCGACGGGACGTACCACCGCGAGTAGTAGTCCATGAAGTCCGGCCGCTTGACGCCCATGATCGTCTGCTCGGTCCCGATCGGGAGCCGGTCGCCGATCAAAGACCCCGGCATCAGCCGCTGCAGCACGAACTCCTGCACGCGCTGCTGCGCCGACAGCCGCGTCCGCTTCTCTTCCATGATCACCTGACGCTCTTCCTCGATCTCCGCGTCCAGCAGCAGCATGCCGAACGCGACGTCGCTGAAGAACTTCATCCCGCGTTCCATCGTCTCGGCCTTCGTGTCCGGGAACGACAGGATGTACGTCGTCTGATCGAACGACGTGAACGCGTTCTGGTGCTGGCCGAAGGTCAGACCCATCGACTGGAAGAAGTCCACCACCGTCCCCGGCGGGAAGTTCTTCGACCCGTTGAACGCCAGGTGCTCGAGGTAGTGGGCCAGGCCGCGCTGCGCGTCGGTCTCGTTCAAGGAGCCCGACGACACATGGATGTACATGTTCGCGCGGCCGGGCGGGTTGCTGTGCTTCACCACCACGTACGACAGCCCGTTGGGCAGCGTACCGGTCACCAGCCGCGGGTCCGCCGGGAGCGCGGCCTTCAGATCCAACGCCCCGCCCGCGCTCGCCGCCGCCGCCGGCGCCGGTGCGCTCCCCTGCCCGAAGGCCGCCCCGCTCACCACCGCCAGACCGAGCGACGTACCCGCCAGGAAACGCACCACCACCGCCATCGACCGACGCTGCATATTCATGTCCGAAGACTCCAGTGCCATCCTCCCGCCCCGCCATCTACACGCACTTGCCGGCTGGGACAGGCGACATCCGCGAGACCCAGCATGGCGGGAGTTTAGCGCCCTTCAGCGCAGGCCGGGAACAAGGCGCGCATTGCAGCCAGCGCTGGCTGAGAACGCTTGTCTTTGTCCGCGCAGATCGCTGCATTCGTGCCAGCCGACAAAGTCGACAATCAAGTCAGACGACGCAAACAATGCGACAGAGCCAGACCATACCGCGCTAGCAGCCTGCAAAGTACGCGCCGAGGAAGTCAAACAGGTCTTGCACGGTGATGCAGCAATCAGCGTTGAAGTTGGCTACTGCAATGTTGCCCCCAAACCATGCGGCGAGGAAGTCGAAGATGTCTTGGACGGAGACGCCGTTCATCTGATTTACGTTCACCCGACAGCATGCGACGGGATTCTGAGCAGTTCCACAGCTGCTTACGGCGGGGACAAAGCTGGCGCTACATCCTGCAGCGAGGGTCAGGGAGCAACTCGTTCCGCTGCAGCAAGCACCGATAGATGTACTGCGCGGGAGTCCCTTGGCGACAAAAGTTTGCCGCACGCCGTCGAGAGTGCCCTCAAAGAGCAGGACAGTGCCGTCGTCTGAAATTCCAGACACCAGCTGAATTTCTAATCCGCTTGTTTGGATTCCTGCTTGTTGTAAGAATTGAACGGCGGGAAGCAGGCCGATTGCGTTGTCCCAGACGAAGCCTTGACCATTGTTACATAAACCCACAATCCTAGTTCCGAACTCCGATACTGCCATCGGCGAACATCCGGTGGATCCTGCAAGCCAAGAAAGCTCTTGGACTTGGCTTCCCAGATGCCATCGGAATGCACCGGTTCCGTCGCCGCCCACCACAACAGATCCATCCGAGCTGATCGCCGTCGCAGTGGAGGGCCAAGTGCCCGGTAGGCCGGGCAAGCGAGGAACCATCACCATACCGTCGCTCTGTGTCCAGACAAACGCTCGCAGCTGACGGCAAAAACAAGAATCGTCGAGAATGTCAGCGTGTCCGACAACAACAGTTCCATCGCCGCTTACTGCGCGAGCGGCGGAAAAGGAGCTTGATGCAAACTGCAGACTTTGAAATCCTTCAGAGGGTGTCCAGCGGAAGCCAAACCGGCTTCCCGATCCTACAATGACCTGTCCATCGTTGCTCACATCTGAAGCGCGAGAAGAGTCGCTTGGAGGCAGCAAAGTAGCGATGCCAAGTGAATTCCAGGTACACATCCCAGGTCCAATAGGCCCTTCGATGAAACCTGAAATTACGGTTCCGTCGCGATTGACTCCAAAAGCGAATGACGGTGGTCCACCAACTGGATCCGTCAAAAACTGCCAACCTGTGTCCGATGTCCACCGCATCCCACGGATTCCGCTCAAGGGATTGAAGTACCGTGTTCCCACGACGGTCGTTCCATCTCCGCTCAACGCCGCATCCGCTACTGGCCCGCCTTGAACCTGGCCCATCGGGATCAGGACAGGTTGGGCTCCGGCTATTCCTGCACCCACGAGAAGGACGAGCAAGAAAGTGAGACTGCGCAGTACGGAGCTTTTTTCTAGTTGTCCCATAAGTCCCCTTACTGTAACTGAGAGTTCCTCGTGCCCTAGCCAGCGATCGAGAGGCTTCACATTCTGCTACAGAGTTAGCAAGGAGTGTAGTCTAGGCTGGCAACGATCGCTCCGACACCAACAACTACAGCCCACTGTGGGACGCCCACGTCGTCGCCTGGACCGACGCCGCCATCGCCCAGGGCAAGGTCCGCCGCATCACGTCCTTCGCCGAACTGCAGCGCGCCGTCGCCGCCGGCGAGGTCGTTTCCGCCAACCCCGACGGCCCGGGCAACGCCTTCGTCTTCGGCGTCAAGCCGCTCAACGTCATCGTCAACTGCCCCGTCATCGCCCACCCCCTCGCCTCACGCATCAAGCGCTGAGCAAGCAGCACTCACCTCCTTGTCGGCGTCTTCTCGCGCCACCGACACGCGAAAAAACCGGGGGGCCAACTGGCCCCCCGGTCTCTTTGCGCTCAGACAGTGATCGCTCGCCGCGACGTCAGCACCCGCGGAAGAACGCCGTCACGAACTCGAAGATGTCCTGCACGGACACGCCGCCCGTGCCGTTGACATCCGCCAGCGGCTGGCCCGTGAAGTAGGCCGACAGGAAGTCGAACACGTCCTGGCCCGTCGCCGCGCCGGAGCAGTTGAAGTCCGCCGTGCACACCGTCAGCGTCGCGGGCGCCGTCGTGATCGACCCGCACGCGTTGCTGATGACGCAGTCGTACGTCCCGCTGTGCCCGCCGCGCAGGTCCGTCAGGCTCAGCATCGCCGTCGCCGCGCTCGCGTTGGTCGGCCCGGTGATCGCGACGCCGTTGCGCCGCCATTGGTACGCGAACGGCCCCGTCCCCGCGCCCTGCGTCGACATCGACGCCGCGCCGCCCAGGCACGCCGTCGCGCTCGCCGGCGCCGTCGGCGTTTCCAGACACGCCGTGGGCTGCGGCGGGATGCTCACGCTCGTGTCCGTCCAGTTCGCCGCCATCACCGCATAGTCCGCGCCGTCGCTCCGGTTGTCGCCCGTGAAGTCCCCACGGTCCGGCCCGACGTGCGCGCCCTGCGCCCCGGCCGGGTCATACTCCGCGAGCAGCGTCGGGAAGTCGTCCATGTCCACCTTCCCGTCCTGGTTCACGTCGCCGCGGGCCACCTTCTCCTCCAGCGTCGACACCAGCACCGGCGTTCCCGAAGGCAGCGCCGACCCGAACGCCGGCTCCGCCCCCGCGCTCGCGAAGTACACCCGCACCACCGTCCCGATCTCGATCGGGCTCGGCCAGTTCGCCGGCACCGCCCGCTCCGGCGCGTCCGGGTGCCGGCTCTTGTACACCAGCTCCGCGATGCCGGGCTCGCTCTGCCCCATGATCGCGCGCCCCATGTAGAAGTTGTTGAAATACACGTCGTAGTTGCTGTTGTACGGGCTGCCGGCGAAGTGCGTCGCGAAGCCCGAGATGCCCGTGAAGTCGATCTGCACGCTCATCGTGAAGTTGTCCTGCCGCAGCACGCCGCCGTAGTACATCGCCAGGTACCGCGCGTGGATCCGGAAGTCCGTGTTGCCGACGGACTCGTTGGCGGCCCAGCCGCCGTCATCCGGCGTGCGGAAGTCGGCCCGCACCCGGTAGTCGGTCGCCAACTGCGCCGTCGCCGTCGCGCTCATCACCGCACCCACACACGCCACCACGCCCACGCTCAGTAGTTGCTTCACGGCAAACCCCTTCCGATCTCCACGCACCCCGCCCCCGCGCCGCCCGCTCGGGCGACCCGCCGCAACCCGCGGCCACCCCTTCGTGCGTTGCTTTCGAGACAAACCTGTCAAAAAAGACGAATGCCGAAATCTCACCGTTAACCCCCGTACGTAACCGGGTTAGCGCCTCTTGAGCGCAGGAAAACCGTGTCAATTTTTGGTAAATGCGCACCAGAAAGTCAGAGAAGGCTCGACGTCCGAGGGGTTTCGAGGTAGCCTGAAGTGGGGTGCCTTCGGCACCTAGCGCACACAATGAGGAGAGAGAGAAACATGCGTTCCAATTTTGTGTCTCTGGCCGCGCTCGCCGCGGTCGGGCTCGCCGCCTCGGTCGCCTCCGGCCAGATCCTGGTCCCCGGCACCTACCGGCTGAGCAACCACCCCGACGGCAACCAGAACCCGCCGCCCTACGGCCTCCGGCTCGACGAGCTGTACAACGCCACCACCGGGCACGACGTCTTCTCGTTCGATTTCGACGACGCCCGCTCCAACGTCCTGCTCACCTACACCGGCTCGACGATCACCATCGCCGGCTCCGCGTGGGGCGGCCGTGACGCCGGCGCCGTCTACCACACCGACGTCTACAACGGGCTCTACACCTTCTCCTTCACGTACAACATCGGCGTCGGCATCGCCCCCAGCGACGACGACATCCTCGTCGACCCCATCACCGATGGCGTCAACGTTGGCTCCATCCTCACGCCCCTCGGCGACACCATCGCCCTCCGCGACAAGTCCGACGGCAACTTCACCTTCCGCCTCGGCGATGAGAACAACGACCTCGGGCACCGCGGCTTCAACGGCATCTCCGGCTGGGGCTGGCTCACCCACGGCGGGCCCAACGCCCCCCACGTCGCCGACAGCGACTTCCTCTTCACCGTCGGGCCGCTGATCCCCGCCCCCGGCGCCGCCACCGCCCTCGCGGCCCTCGGCCTCCTCGCCGCCCGCCGCCGCCGCTGATCGCGGATCTCATCTCCACCAACGTACACGCGGGAGCGCTACACGCGCTCCCGTGTTTTTTCATGCCCGCGCTTCTGTGCAAACCCCCGCAAAAACCAAGCCGAGGGGCCCGAAGCCCCTCGGTGTTTGCTTCACTCAAGCTCGAGAAGCACGCGGGGCTCAGCAGCCTTGGAAGTACTGCGCCAGGAAGTCGAAGATGTCCTGCACCGTGATCCCGCCGACGCTGTTGACATCGGCACGCGGGTCGTTTGAGAAATAGGCCGCCAGGAAATCGAAGATATCCTGCACCGTCAGCCCGCCGACGCCATTGAAGTCGCCCGGGCAAGGGCCATTGATGTTCACGGCCGCCGGGTTTGACGTTACGCTGCCGCACGGATTCGTGAACACGGCGGTGTACATGCCCGCATCGCTCCGCTGCACGCCGGTGATGATCAGCCTGACCTCAGCGCCGATGGTTGGCGATGGCAGCGCTCCAGCCGCGTGCATCACCGTGCCTCCGCCGCTCGATGCTCCACCAAAGCCATCAGTAATGTTCACGCCGTTCCTCTGCCACTGCACGCTCACGTTTGTTAGACCCGGATTGACCAGCGCCGCGAGCACCAGTGTCTGGCCCTGATCGAGCGTGACGCCGTCGGGCTGGTCCGTCACAAAGATCCGCGGCGGGCCCCAGCGCGCGATAGAAGGCGCCACAACCCCACCCGCCGTCGTAAAGCTGCCACCGACGACCAGGTCGCCGGACGGGAGGACTTTCAGCGAAGTGACAGCGCCCGAGGGGGTGCCACCGATGCCTGATCCCAGAGGTGACCATGTTGTTCCGTCCCACCGCGCGATTCCGTTTACCGCGGTACCGCCGGCGTTGATCATGCCCCCGCCCGCAATGAGGTGACCGTTGGGCAGCACCTCTAAGGCGAAGACACCACTATCGAAGCCGGTGCCGAGTGGAAACCAAGCCAAGCCGTTCCATCGGGCGACTCTTCCTGTACTGCTCGCCGCCACCAGGTCGCCGTTCGGCAGAACGGCCAGGTCGTACACCGTTCCATTCACGCCCGATCCCAGGGCGGACCAGACCGAGCCGTTCCACTTTGCAATGTTATTGGTGGCGATGCCGCCAGCAGTGTTGAAGCCACCTCCGGCAATCAGGTCGCCATTAGGCAGCGTGACAAGGCTGTTCACGGTTCCCACACCACCACCACTCGTGCCCGACCCCAAGCGAGACCAAACCGAGCCGTTCCACTGGGCGATGTTGCTCGCGAGCGCCCCGCCAGCGGTCGAGAAACGGCCTCCAACCGCCAGATTGCCGTTCGGCCATACCGCCAGTGCATTCGATGTTCCGTTCAAGCCTGATCCGAGAATCGACCAGACCGAACCATTCCACCGCGCGATATTCTGTGCGCTCACTCCGCCGGCGATGGTGAAGGCTCCCGCCGCAACGAACTCGCCGCTGGGCAAGCTCGCGATGTCGTTCACCGAGCCGGTTGACAAACCGAGTGACATCCCCGAGCCGACGGGCGACCAGCTCGAACCATTCCAGCGAATGATGTTGCTCGGGCTCGCGCCGTTGATTCCGCGAAATCCTCCGCCCGCGATAAGGTCACCGCTCGGCAGCGTCTCCAAGACATTCACAACGGCCGGTGTGCCGACGAGACCAGGTCCAACGGGCATCCAGACCTCGCCATTCCAGCGAGCGGCGCCGGTACTCAAGTCATTTGTCCGGAGATCGCCCGCCGCGACCACCTGACCGCTGGGCAGAGTGGCGAGAGAGTTCAAGGTTCCCGTCACGGCCTGCAGCGGCGACCACGTAGAGCCATTCCAGTTGGAAATGCTGACGACCATGTTCCCCGATGCGTTAACGGAGCTGCTTCCGGCAACGACATTACCATTCGGCAGGACCGCCAAGGCGTTCCCCTGGTGAGTGATTCCCGAACCAAGCGGGGACCATGCAAGGCCGGTCCAGCGTGCGATATTGTTAACCGTCATCGCACTGGCGCTTGTGAACTTGCCTGCCGCGATCAGTTCACCGCTCGGCAGCACCGCCAGCCTTTTCACGATCGCGTCCACGCCTCCGCTCACGCCGGACCCCAAGCGGGACCACGCCGAGCCGTTCCAGCGCGCCACGCGACTCGCGTTCACCCCGCCAGCACTTGTGAACTCGCCGCCCGCCACCACCTCTCCGCTCGGGAGCACCGCCAGAGCGTGGACAAAACTGTTCATCCCGGAGCTCATCGCAGACCACACTAAGCCATCCCATTGCGCGACGTATTCGACACTGTTTCCGCCGACCGTCCTGAACCGACCCCCCGCTACCAAGTGCCCGTTGGGGAGCGCGGCCAGAGCCAGTACCTCACCGTTGAAAGTTGCCCCAAGCGGCAACCAGGCAGATCCGCTCCAGCGAACAACAACTCCCAGAGCGGCCCCAAGAAAATCAGTCGTTCTGCTGGCCGCGACCAACTCTCCGTTCGGCAGGACGGCGAGCGCCGTCACTGGAGCGATCCCCGCCCCGATCGGAAGCCACTGGCTATTTGCTTCGTCAAATGCCACAATATTCTGAGCCGGGCCGCCGCCGGCCTGATTGAAGCTGCCGGCGAGCACCAGCTTCGGAGTCAGCGGGCCCGGGCCGTCGGGGTCCCAAGTCGCAGTCGCAGCGACCGTTCCGGAAATGCCGGGAAGCCCAGCTGTGCTCGGGTCGAACGGCTGCCACACTGGATCGCACTGACCCCACGCCGGCGAGGATCCACCCAGTGCCAAAGTAACCATCGAAACCAACCTGAACAAGGCGACAAACATTCGCGGCATCGGGGCACTCCTTGAATGCAGCGATCCTAGTCGCTTCAAGGAAAGGTTGCCGATTGAAACAAGATAAGGGTGGCCGCAAATGCGGCGATGCGTCGGAATGAGATCGTCATCCTCGAATTGCGAGAGCACTGCGCGAGCGGGTCGCATCACGGCACTCGTCGCGTGCGCCGCGCACCAATCTTCGTCGCCCTAAGCGAAGCAGACGCCCGCCAGTGATTGCGCGGCGCACCCGTTCTCTCTCACCCGCCCACGACTGACTCAGCACCCCTGAAAGAACGCCCCCAAATAGTCGAACACATCCTGCACCGTCACCCCGCCGGCCCCGTTGAAGTTCGCCCGCGGGTCGTTCTCGAACCACGCCGTCAGGAAGTCAAAGATGTCCTGCACGCTCAGCCCGCCCACGCCGTTGAAGTCGGCCGGGCAGGTACACGCGCCGCCGGCACCCAATCGCAGCGTCGCCGGGCGGCTGATCGCCGCGCCGCAGGTCTGCGCCGTGGCGCGGAAGCGCACCGCCGCCGCCGCGTCAACGCCCGTGAGCACGAGCGTGCCGGTCGTCGCGCCGGAGACGACCGCCGCGCTGCCCGCGTCGACAAACGTCCCGTTCACCACCGCACGCCACTCCGACACGCCGCCCGTCACGCGCTCCCACTCCCACCCGCGCCCGCTCGGCGTGGGGCCGGTGGTCTGTGCGGCGAACGTCGCCGTGCCGCCCGGGCACGCGTCCACGCCCGCCGGCTGCGTCGAGAACACCGCGTACGCGCACGCCGTGTCCACGGCGCTCAGCCAGTACCCGGTGTACCCGCTGTCGCAGAAGAAGTCGTCGCGGGCCGTGTGCCCGATGGTGATCGCGTACTCGCCGCCGCCCGTGAACGTGAGCGTGATCGGATCGCACACGTCCTGATAGCTCAGCGACGATCCGTTCACGATCCGCGTCGCCGGGCACCCGGTCGACGCCGAGACCGAGCGCACGACCAGGTCGAACGGCAACTGCGCCGCCGCCGTCACGCGCACGTTCGTGCCCTGCGGCACGCGCAGCAGGTACACGTCGGTGTCGCGGAACGTCCGCGTGTTGTACAGCGTCCCGCGCACCGTCTCGCCGAGCTGGATCAGGTCGAAGCCCGGCGTCGATCCCGCGCACCCATCGTTGCTCGCATCGCCGCACGCCGCCTCGATCTCCGGGACCGCCGTCGCCGGCGTGCCCAGGTCGCACGGCGGGCCCACGGGGCGCACGTCCAGCGCCAGCGTTCCCCAGTCCCCCGCCCACGCCGCCATGCTCATCAGCACCGGCGTCCCCGCCGTCACCTCGAACGTCAGCCGCGTCCCCACCGCCGACAGAAAACTCCCGCCGCCCGCGCACCGCACCTGCGCCGAGCCGCACTCGCCCTCGTACCGCGTCAGCAGCGGCGGGATCCCGCTCCCCACCTGCGACGCGTTGATCGTCACCCACCCGGTGAACGTCGGCACATACCGCAGCCACACGTCCTTGTACGTGAAGCCGGTATCCGCGAAGTAGCACGAGCTCGTCGCGTCCAGACTCGCGCCCACGCTCGTCCCCGTCCACGCCGGGATCGATCCGCCGCCCGAGTTATCTCCGATCGTCACCGCGCCGGCGCAGTTGTCGTTCGCGGGCACCGGCGGCGGGATCGTGTTCCCAACCTTCACGCCGATCTCCAGGAACAACTCGCCCTCTTCAAACCCGACATTCAGTGTCGACGCCGTCGAGATCCCCCAGTTCGGCCCGAACGTGATCGCGCTCCGCGCCCCCGCCACGATCGCGAACCAGTACACCCCCGCGCCCAGCCCGCCGTCCTGCCCCGCCCCCGGCCCATACGGCACGCGCTCCCGCGTCGCGCCGAACGACAGCGCGGGCCACGTCCCCGGCGGAACCGTCCCGTCGGTGTCGTCCGCCGCGATGAAGTTCCCCGCGTTGTCATAGAGCGCAAACGTCACCGGGACCTGGTTGTAGTTCCGCCCGTCGATATCCAGGAACGTCTCGCCCGTGATCGGCGCACCGATCTCGAGCCGGGCCCACCGCACGCTCAACGCCAGCGGCGGGTTCTGGAACGGCACCAGCGCGTCCGCCTCGACGTACACAAACTCGTACGGCGTTGCGGGCGGCGTCACCGAGCCGAGGTTCACGAACGACGTGGGCTGCGCCCGCGCCGCCGTGCCCACGACCACCGCCGCGCACGCCGCGACACACCAACCGAGCGTCCGAATCACCGTGCGATCGCTCACAGCCAGCTCCTTGGTACCAAGATCCCGAAGTGATCCACGAGCGACGCAGACCCCACGCCGCGCCCCGTCCACCGATTGCCCCCGCTTCCGCCCTTTCCCGCACTGTTCACGTCGGTCGCAAAGCCGCCCCGAACCCGCGGAGCGGGGGCCGGCAACGGTGTTGCCGGCGCCCCGTCGCGTGGGTCACAAAAGTCCGAGGCGCGCCCAAGAGCGCGCCCGCGCGGCGGCTTACGGGCAGCCCGCGAAGTACGCCGACAGGTAGTCGAAGATGTCCTGCACGGTGATCCCGCCCGCGCCGTTGAAGTCGGCCCGAGGGTCGTTGGAGAAGTACGCGCTGAGGTAATCGAAGATGTCCTGCACCGTCAGCCCGCCGACGCCGTTGAAGTCGGCCGGGCACGCCGTCCCCGCCGTCAACCGCACCCAGTACCCGTTCCCGCGCGAGTCGCCCGTGCAGAGATTGTCGACCTCGCTCGGGGCGATGCTGATCGCGTACGTCCCCGCCGGCAGCGTCTCACTGATCAGGAACCCCGGGCGGCACGGCCCGACGGTCCGCACCGTCGACCCGATCGGCGCCGCGGCCCCGCAGTCCAAGGCGTCCGACAGCAGCGTGATCCCCGCGTCGAACTCCGTCTGCCCTTCGATCGTCACCGTCGTCTCCGCCGCCAGCGTGAAGACGTACTCGTCGATGTCCGTCACCGAGAAGTCGATCGAGTTCGACAGCGTCCCGATGAACGTCTCGCCCGGCGCGATCGACGTGTACTGCGGCGTCGTCGAGTTCGTCTGGCACCCGCCGTTGACAACGTCCGTGTCGTCCAGTTCCCCCCGGCACGCCTCCGGCTCGGCCGTCCCGGTCGGCGCGGCGTAGGTTCCCGAGTTGGTGTCCAGCGTCGCCGTCAGCGTCCCCGAGCCCGTCACGTCCAGCAACCCCGCCACGCGGATCAGCACCGGCACGCCCGCCGTCACGCACACCTGCAGTTCCGCGCGACCGGTCGCCGCGCACCCGGTGCTGGCGCACCGCGTCGGCGCCCCGTCGCACGCGTCGAACGCCGACAGCGACACCTCGAAGTCCGCGTCGCACGCCGCGATCGTCACCACGCCCGACTGCGCCGGCACCAGCGTGAACCACACGTCCGGCGAGGCCGCCGTCAGCGAGCAGTAGTTCGAGTTGAACGTCGGCGTCGTCGAGAACACCGACGTGAACGCCGTCGGCGTCCCGATCGGCAGCACCGCGGCGTTCTCGCACGCGTCGTTCGCCGGCGGGATGCCCGCATCGAGCGTGAAGTCCGACCCGATGCCCGTGTTGCTCTGGTTCTCAACCACCACGTAATACGTCCCGGCGGCCAGATTCTGGAACGCCAGGCTCTCCGTGTCCGTGAACGTCTCCGCCGCCACCGCCAGCGCGCCCGCCGGCAGGCCCGTCGAATCCGTCACCACCAGCGCCGCCGCCAGGCCGGACGACGACACAGCCCGGAACGCGATCGGCCCGCCCGTATGCACATACCGATACGCCACCTCCGTCCCCGGGAAATCGAAGCCCGTCGGCGCCACCAGATACGGCGTGAGCGGATCCTCGCCCGCCCCGTCCGTCAGCCCCGGCTGCGCGCCCGCAGAGCCCGTCCACCGGGTCGTCCCAGACACCGGCGTCCCGAACGTCAGCACGTTCGGCGTGCCCGTGAAGTCCCCCGTGAACGCCGGCGGCGATTCCAGGTTCGCCGGACCCGTCCCGTCCGTCGCACCGTTGAACTCCAGCGACCAGTACAGCAGCGTCCCCGTCTGCCCCGTCGTGTCATCATCCACCAGCAGCGTCCAGTCCCCGTCGGCCGTGTCGCCCGCGATCAGTTCCGCGAAGCTCGCCGTCCGCGTCAGACCCGTCAGGTTGAACGTCGCCCCCGACAGCCCCAACGGGCCGCCCTCGGGCCGGAAGTCCCCGACCACATTCCCCGTCGTCGGCAAGATCGCCACCGACCGGAACGCGCCGTCGCGGAAGCGGATGTTGCCCAGGTTGTCCGACGAGCTCCCGTTGTCGCTCGACAGGTGCAGGTACCGCGATCCGCGCACTAGCGCGATGTCGAGATGGTTCAGCGCCGTGTGATCCAGCCGCAGCACCAGCGACAGATCCGTCAGCGTCGACGGCCCGCCCGTGATCGTCAGCGTGCTCAGCACCGTCGGCGTATCGGTGATCGCCGTCGGCAGCCCGGGCGCGACGTACACCTGCGCCGCGGCGCTGCCCGTCCACACGCCCGCCGCCGCCAGACCGGCCGCGGCTACCAGCATCTTGATCGCTCGCTTCGACATACCGCACTTCTCCTGTGTGTCCATCCGGTCCAACGCGCACGCCCCGTCCCGCTCGTCCCCACACCCCCGCGCCAACGTCCTTCCCCGCCGCCCCAACAACCACACGCCCCGCAAAGAGCGCAACTCACCACCAGAAATACAGCACGAACGGGAAGCCCTGCACCGTCGTCGCCTTCGCGCGAGACAGGTCCATCCCCGCCGGCCCGCCCTGGCCCATCTCCGCCGCACGCACCCACGCCACCGACCCGTCCACCAGCGCCCGGTTGCTCCCCGTCAGCCCGCGCCGGAACTCCGACCCGTCGAAGCTCGACGGCGTCAACGCCTGCTTGCTGTCGTACACGTTCCCGTGGTTCGACGCCGCCGCCGCCGGGCCTACCAGCACCTGGTTGATGTCCGCCGCGATCACGTCGTCCACGTTCGCCTTCGCGATGAGGTACGGCGCCGGACGGTTCTTCGTCGCCGTGCTTCGATACACGAT
This sequence comes from uncultured Phycisphaeraceae bacterium, assembly GCA_964615765.1. Classification (GTDB taxonomy): domain Bacteria; phylum Planctomycetota; class Phycisphaerae; order Phycisphaerales; family UBA1924; genus CAZTQN01. Next base: position 21,939 of record CAZTQN010000012.1, on the reverse strand, counting down.
CGAGCCCTGCTGCGAGAACGTCGTCGTCCCGCCGTTTGGGTTCGCCAGGCTCCGCGGGAAATACGGCTCGGTCATCCCGCCGGTGATGTTGTAATCAATCGCCTGGGCCCGGTCCCCCCACGCGCTCTGGTTCCGCGCTACCCAGCCAACCTCGTCCGTCCCGCGCAGCGTCTTCGGCCCCGCCTCCGGACAGCGGAACCCCTTCTCCTGCGACACGCCGTACTCGATGAGCCGGTCCATCACCTGCGTGGGCATGAAGTACGGCTCGACAAAGTTGCCGCCCGACGTCCACGCGCTGCCCGTCCACTCCAGCCACACCGACACGTTGGGCAGCGTCTTGAGGTCCGACTCGTAGATGAGCAGCGACAGCGCCAGCTGCTTCTGATTCGACGCGCACACCACCCGCCGCCCCGACGTCCGCGCCAGCGCCAGCGCCGGCAGCACGATCGAGATCAAGAGCGCGATGATCGCGATGACCACCAGCAGTTCGATGAGCGTGAACCCGCCCGGCGCGGCATGTCCCCCGCGCGCACGCCGCCCGCGCGCGGCCGCCTTTCCCAAAGCACCCAGACCAAACCGCGGCATGGCCTCTTCCTGCACCGGCCCGAACGCCCACCCCGCCGCGCGCACCACACACGGGCCGGGTGACCCAGACTCAACGCGGTAAACATGCCACGTCGGCCGGCCGGGACCACGTCATTCCTGAAATTGTCAAACACAGGTGCAAACATTTTGGCGAGGACCCCGTAGTTCCCCCAGGCAACCTTCGCCCGGCCGCTTCCCGCTGCCCAACTCCCGCGTCCATCGCCAAAACGCATCACGCCCGCCCAAGATGGTCTCTTGGACGGGCGTGATCGCGTGAATCGCACAATCCGTGTCGCCGTGCCTTGCCCGCGCGGGCTGATGTCGCTCGAGATCAGCGGCCCATCAGCACCCGACGAACCAGTCGGCCAGGAAGTCGAACAGGTCCTGCACGGTCACCTCGCCGCTCTGGTTGAAGTCCGCGGCGAAGCCCGCCACGAACCACTCGCTCAGGAACTCGAAGATGTCCTGAATCGTCACGCTCCCGTTGCCCGTGAAGTCGCCGGTGCACGTCACGATGATCGAGCCCGGGCCGGGCGCGCCGCCCGTGAACGTGCCCACGCGGATGAGATACTGCTGCCCGGCGAGCATGTTCAGGCGGATCAGGTCGCGCGGGGCGTCGCCGCACGCAAAGCCGCACAGCGTCGGCGGCTGCGTGAACGAGCACGAATCCAGCACGGCGATGGCCACGCCCCCGAAGGGGTACGGCTGGCCGTCGCTCACGCGGATGTCCGCCGCCCGCGTGCTCGGCGCCACGAACGCGTAGTACAGGTCGTCGTCGATCGCGATCGTGCACGGGTCCGCGGTCGGCTGGAAGCAGTTGCCGGACTCATAGCACGGCGGGGCCGTCTTGGTGGCGTCGGTCAGGTCGAACGTCGCCGCCACGCGATACCCGAGCGGCGCCGCCGCCGCGCAGGTGTCGTTCGCGGGCGGGAGCGGCGCACGCACCGGGCCCGTGTACAGCGTGCCCGCCGCGATGCGCGGGAAGCCCACTTCCGCCGCGACACGCACCAGCAGCGCCTGCCCGCTCACCACCGGCACGATCAGCCGGCTGTACGCCTGACCCGTCGCTGACTCTCGCGCCAGGCCCGACGTGCCGGTCGTGCCGCCGACGCACGAGCTCACGATCGTCACCTCCGCCGCCGCCAGCAGCGTGGGCGGGAAGTTCGTGACATCCGGCACCAGCCCGATCTCCGCCGTCCCCGTGAACGACGGGGTGTACACGAACCACACGTCCGGCTCGGCGCCGATGGCGCCGCAGGCGTTGGCGCCGTCCGTCGACGCGTCCCGCAGATCGAACGCCGTCTGCCCGGAGCCGATCGGCGTCGCGTTCGCGCACAGGTCGTTCGTCGGCGGCACCACGCGCCGGATCTTGAGCTTCACGTCCCCCCGCGCGAACGGGGTTCCGTCCTGTAGGCGCCCCGCGCCCGCGATGCGGATCACGTACGGCTGCCCGGCCTGCAACGGCACGCGGAAGTACGAGTACGAGAACCCCTCGTTGCTGCACGCGATCGAGGTGATCTGGGTCGTCGCGTTCTCGCACGACGTGTACACCGCCACCGCCGGGGCCTCGATCGGGAGCGCCAGCCCGATCGAGTCGTACCCGGTCGAGAAGTCGTACGACGCCGTGACCGCCGGCGTGAACACGCACCACAGGTCACGCCCGCTCCCGAACCCGAACGCCCCGCCGCTGCAATCGTCCGCGCCGTCGCTCGTCGCGAACGTGTTGTTCACCACCGTGTCCCCCTCGCCGACCACCGCCGCGTTCGCGCACGCGTCGTTCGACGGCAGCACGCCCGGGTCGATGGACAAGGTCAGCGTGCTCGGGGTGAAGCAGCCGTCTTGCGTCAGCCGGATGTACACCGGCTCGCCCGCGCTCACCGCGGTCTGTGCGCGGCAGGGAGCAAACCCGCCGTTCTCGTTGAAGTTCCCGCAGTCCAGCACGTCCTCGGAGGTGCACCCGCTGGACAGATATATGTTCACCGTCGAGCCGGCCCCGGGCTCGCCGCACACGCTCGCCGTCAGACCGCCGCTCACGGACGGCACGTACACGAACCAGATGTCATCGAACCCGCGACACCCCGCCGGCGTGGAGTTGTCGACCGAACCCGCCGCGGAAAAGGCGTTCGTGCCCAGCGCCGCCGGGATCGCCGTCGCGCACGTGTCGCCGGGCCCGGACGCCGGGTTCTCGACGATCTGCAGGGTCCCGCTCGGCTTGCCCGCGCCGCGCCCGGTGATCACCAGCGTCACCGGCTCGCCAGCCGTCACGTCCAGTTTGAGCAGCCCGCTCGGCGTGCACGGGCTGTCCGTGCTGGCGCACCCGCTCAGAAAGCCGGGAAACTCGCAGTTGAAGCCGAGCTGCGCCACCGTCGCCGGGCCGTTCACCAGCCCCGTCAGCGTGATGAACGCCTTCCCGCTCGCGGTCGGCACATAGCTCGTCCACAGTTCATAGCTCGGCGGCTCGGGCGCACACTCCGGCGACACCGTGGCGTTCGGCGACGTCAACGGGCCCATGTTGAACGCGTGCGTCCCCGGCCCCACCGCCGGTGCGCCCGCGCACGTCGGCGCGAACTGCGCCTCGCTCCGCGACGCCGACAGACCGCACACCACCACGACCGCCGCCACCCGAGCAAACGCGCTCCGCATTGCCATACCGCCTCCAGCACCTGTTCGGTGTCTTTTTGGAACTCGTCGTCAACGCCGCCCGTGCGCGACCCCCGCCGACCGCGGGCTCTTGGACAAGGTACCTCCGCACCCCGACCCTCGCAATCGTTTTTGGTAAAGTTTACCAAAAACTTTTCGGGGCAGCCGGTCACCTCTGCGGTACAGTTCATCGCATGGCGGCACCGGAGACGACGGAGCGTTCGCGGCGGTCAAGCGAGCACGAGCTGCAGCGGGAAGCCACCCTCGTCCTCGAAGACATCCGGGCCGCCTTCCGCGCCCTGCTCGCCCAGCTCCCCGGCGCCCCGCACCGCTCGCGCGACCTCGAGACCGGCCTCTGCCTGCACAAGTCCCTCGCGTGGCGGGTCATCCGCATCGCCCACAGCCGGGCGCCGCTGCTGGATGCGCACTACATCCCCGGAAGCGAGGGCGTGGACATCTTCCTCGCGGCGGCCGCCTCCGCGGGCGCAACCGCCGACGCCATCCACGCCGTGCGCCAAGCGCTCGCCCGCTTCCAGGAACTGATGGACGCCCAGTCGTTGGACCGGGCCTCGTTGGAGGTGATGCTCCGCGCGCTGGCGGACGAGCGGGCCCCGAGCGCCGATTTGCGGGCCGCCCGCCGTGCCGCGTACCGCTGCGGAAGCTACACCTGGGGCGTTCAGAGCAAGGCGCACGTTCTCGCGGCCATCTACACACCCGTCGGCGACGGGCTGGCCGACCTCGCCACCGTGCGCGGGCACGCGCGCCTGCGACTGGTCCGCCGCGACGGGCACTTCGTGCTGTCAAGAACCGTTGAGAGCGACACCGACGACCCCGGCGTCCGCCGCGCGCGCGTCGCTGCGATCGAGCCCGAGGGCGTGCTGCAGGGCGTCCCGCTCCTGCGCGACTTCTGCACCACGCCGTTCCCCGCGCTCGAAGCCGTGCCGACCGACGGCAACAACGTCGACTACCGCTTCGCCGAGCATCCTTTGGGCGAGCGCGGCGCCGTGACCGTCTACACCGGCGAGATCCGCCGCGCCCTGGCCGGTTGTCTCAAGCGCAACGAGGCCAACACCGTCAACGCGCTGATCCTCGGCGTGCGTCGCCCGGTCGAGATCGGCGTGGTCGACATGTGGTTCCCGACCGGGCTGTTCTCGCCGCACCAGCCCCGCGGCATGAGCCTGTGCGCGCTCAACGCCAACCCGGTGCACCAGCCCCCGTCGCGATGGAAGCGCTTGCCCGTCGCCGAGGACGCCGTGCGCTTGGGCGCCGGGCTCTCGGTCGCCGCCATCCGCCAGGCGCCGGACTACGTCGCCGCCATCGCGCGCGTGTTCGACCGCCTCGGGTGGGACCCCGCCGGGTACGAACTGTTCCGGTTCGCGATCGAGTACCCCGTCATCGGCACCAGCATGGCCCTGGTGGTCGATCTGCCGGAGTAACGCGGGCGGGGCGAGTGCTTTGCCCGGTCAGCAGTAGGGGGGCTCTAGCAAGAAGTGCCAGCGCGCCAAAGCGCCCGCGGCGATGAAACCTCGCTCGCGGGCGTGTTTCAAACTTGCTCCCACTCAGCCCGATCAGCACCCCGCGAAGTACGCCGCGAGGTAGTCGAAAATGTCCTGCGTGCTCACGCAGCAATCGCCGTTGTAGTTGCCGATGCCCACGCTGCGCTGGAACCACGCGTTCAGGAACGTGAAGATGTCCTGCACGCTGAGAGTGCCGGACTGATCAACATCCGCGCGGCAGCACGGCGTGGTCACGTTCCCCACCGCGTTGCACGCCGCGCCCGCGCCCACAAACCGCCCGGTGCACTCCGCCGCCGTCGCCTGCGTGCACGTGAGCCCCGTGCAGCACGCCCCGCTCGGTACGCTCGCCGACAGGTTGATGCTCCACCCCGTCGGCGTCAGCGTCCCGGACTGCGGGCCCGCGTTCGCCGTCGCCGACAGCGTGTACACGCCCGGCTGAAACACGCCCGTCGCCGTCTGCGGCGTGGTCCCCATTGTCGCGATGTTGAACGCGATGTTCGTGTTCGGGCCCGTCAGCGAGATCTGCACCGGCGCCAGCAATGTCGCGCCGTACTGAAAGATGTAGTTCGTCGGCTGCGCGATCGAGAACGTCACGTTCAAGCTCGACGACCCCGTGATCCCCGTGCACGGCCCGCCGGCCGGGCGAGACGTCCCGCCCGTCCCCGTGATCAGCGCCGATGACAGCGTCGTGCTCTGCGACGCCGCCCCCGACCCGACCCGCACCGTCTGCACAAACGGCGCAAAGCCCGGGGCCGACAGCGACTGACTCCCGCACGGCCCGCCGTTGACGCTGATTGACCGCGCCTGCGTCTCCAGCGTCATCTGCCCGAGCGCCGCCGGCGCGAGCGCCGCCATCGCCACCACCGCCCCGGCCAGCCGCGCCCCCGGCACAAACGCTCGACACATTCGCACGCTCGTGCCGGCGTTCGCCGCGCGGTTCATTGTGCCGCTCTCTTGCTGCGTCATCATCGACATCGCGTTCCGCTTCATGGCATGACTCCTTGATCGCCCCAGTTGCGCGAGGCGCGGCACCACACCACGCCACCGCACCCACCCCGGCGGCCCTCATCCGCCGCGGCGTGCGCGGGCTATCACCGTGGAGTTGCTGTCGGAGATCCCGCTCGTTCCGGGGGCCATGGCTCGCCCCGGATTGCGCGCGCCATCACGGCGCCGCGGCTCGATGTACGCCGCGCGCGTCATCCATGCTTCCCAGCGCGATCAGCACCCCCCGAACCACGCCGTCAGGAAATCGAAGATGTCCTGCACCGTGACCCCGTCCACGCCGTTGAAGTTGGCCAGGGGGTTGTTCGCGAACCAGGCCTCGAGGTAGTCGAAGATGTCCTGCACGGTCACGCCGCCGACGCCGTTGAAGTCGGCGGGGCAGCGGATGCCGACGAACGCGTTGACGTCGTCGAGGTTGATCCACCCGATGTTCTCGCCCCAGGCGTAGCCGCGGAGGCGCTTGGCGACCTGGTCGATACGGGCCGGCTGGGCGGGCGTCGCGAGCGCGCCGCCGGAGAAGTTGATCCAGCCGACGTTCTCACCCCACGCCAAGCCGGTCAGGGCGCCGGTGCCGGTGTTGATATTGACGCCGAAGTCGTTGCCGTCGACGTTGGCATACGACACGCCGTTGCTGGGTGTGCCATCGCCGAGGTTGATCCAGCCGATGTTCTCGCCCCACACGAAGCCGGAGGCAAACGAGCCGATGAAGCGTGCGCCTTGGGCGCTCACGGGCGAGCCGGCGTCGCGGAAGTTCAGCCAGCCGCAGTTCTCGCTCCAGGCGAACTTGTTCGTCGTGGCGACGTTCGATTGCCCCAGCGCGGGCGTGCCGGCCGCGATGGCGAGGGCCGCGACGACCGCACGCTGTCCGCGTCGCGGGGCGTGCTGGTCGCGCCGGCGGTTGGACACAGCCGCGGGCGAACGAGCGGTGATGGTGCGAGCGCGGACCATGAATACCGACCTCCAAACTGCTCAGTACGTGAAGTTGGCGGCGGGATCGGCCATGCCCGGAGACGTCCCGCCCGAGTTGCCCGTCACCGCCCCGCTCAACGTCGCGGCGACCACCAGGCAGACGTTGTTGGCGACCACATCCCAGTTGGTGGCGTTGCCCGAGCACGTGTTGCGAACGATGAAGTTGCCGGTGGAGTCGACGTCGATGCCGCGGTCCGAGCCGGTGCAGTTGTTGCCCTCGACGCGGCAGTCGCTCCCGGTAATGTGGATGCCCGCGCCGTCGCCGTTGAACCCGTTGTTCGAACTGCTGCAGTCCTTGATGAACGTGGAGTTGAGTGCGAGGATGCCGTCCGAGCCGTTGAAGCGGGCCACGCACCCGCTGACGATGCTCCCGGTGCCGGCGTTGATGCCAACAGAGCCGTTCTGATACGCCGTGCAGTTGGTGAACGTCACGCCGTTGGTGCAGACGAACCCGCTCGCCGAGTTCAACTGGGCGATGGAGTCACTGACGGATGACCCGGGGCTGAGGTTGAATCCGGAAGTTTGGTTCTGGTACCCGACACACTGCTGAACCCTCGTGCTCGAAGAGACGGAGACGCCGTTGCCCCCACAGGCCGTGACGGTGACCGCCTGCACAGTGCTCGCCGGCGCGGACTGGCTGGACAGGTCGATGCCGTCGCCGGCGAACCCGGTGATGAACCCGTTGCGGATGACGATCGAAGCGGTGCTCGCGCTGGTCGCGATGCCGTCGAGCGTGCTCGGCCCGCCGCTGATCGTGAAACCCTGCAGATCGATCGTGACGTTCGCGGACGCGATCTCGATCCCCATCTTGCCGGTGGTGGCGCTGATGTTGCCGGTCAAGTAATACGAGCCCGGCTGCGTGATCCTGAACACGCTGTCGGCGTCGCCGGGCGTGTTGGTCCCGTTGATCGCGATCCGCGGCTCGATCTCCGACAGCGTCTTGCCCGTCGAGACGACCGGCCCCGAAGGCGGCACGAGCGGTCCGGCAAACGCCGCGCCCACGCACGCACACGCCGCCAACATAACCGTCACAAAGTCCGCACGAGTTGCCATGGTGTTCCTCGATGAATGAGCGATGGGCAGTGAGCAGGCCGGCCGTCCCCACACGCCGCTCGCGCCTCACGCGGCGGGCTCGCCCAGCCACGCCGCTCGCTCTCCACGCAAGTCCGAAGAACGGTCCGAGCGATCAGCCCGGCTGGCTATGGACGCTGTGGGAGCGAGTGGGGGGGAAGGAAAGGGGCAGGGCGGGGGCGGGGGGGGGGTGCGAGAGGTTGGGCGGATGGCGGGGGTCTACGTCCGTACCCGCCTGAACAAAGACCGGCGTCAGTAGACCACGGCGAGTACGGCCGGTCAAGAAATCCAACCCCCGACGCCCATCGCCCGCGGCGAGGCCATCGTCACGACCGCGGCAGCCAACCCGCCAGCCCACAAAGCCCCCCGAGAACGCGCACGCCATCCTTTTCTACACGCCCCAGCCGCTGCACCCCGCAGCCTTCCCGCCACCCGCGATCGGTCCACGTTCGGTGCCCGCCAACCCTCTCCGCTGACACCACGCGTCGCCGACGGCCAGAGCCACGAAAGCTGTCGCGCGTCTCGGGCAGAGATCGATCACTGGGCCCGCGCGCTGAAGGTCAGAGCCAACCTGGCCGCAATGGTGTCTGCGGAGCGAACGCGCTCGTGATCGAGCGCGCCGTGCAATCTAATTCGTTCAAGACTCAGCAAAGTTCTATCTTCAGCACCCCGCGAAGTACGCGCCGAGGAAGTCGAAGATGTCTTGGATCGAAACTCTGCCGTCGCTGTTGAAATCCGCGCGCAGATCCACCGGCACGGCAAAGACGGAAGCAACGAAATCCAGTACATCGTGCACGGCAAGCGTGCCGTTGCCATCAAAATCGGCATTGCAAACGGTGCCGACTGTTACCCGCGCACTTTGAGTTGTGGCTGATCCGCAGTCGTTCAAGAACAGGGCGGTGTAAAGGCCCGAATCGGATGGTTGAGCGTTGGTGATGGTGAGCGTCGAAGGTGTGCCGTTGGTCGGAGTTGGGAGCGTCAGCGACGCGCCGGAGACGATGCCCCCGCTCGTCGAGGCGCCCGCGGGCCCGTTCGCGACTGGAGCGCCGTTGCGTTGCCACTGGACACGCACCGCGGAATAGCCGGTGGCGGGGGTCGCGGTCAGGGTGACGGTTTGCGTCGGTTGAACGGAGACAGAGGCCGCGGGTTGGCGAGCGACCCAGGGGATGCCGGTGAAGCTGTAGCGGGCGAAGAAGCGGGAGTTCTGGCCCCCGGCGGTAAGGAACGCGCCGCCCGCAACCACTTCGTCAGTCGATACCGCGGCCAACGTGTACACGTGACTGCTGATCCCGGATCCGACCGCCGTCCAAGTGGATCCATTCCATCGAGCAACGCGATCAGCAGGAACACCGCCCGCTGCGGTAAAATACCCACCGACGATGATGTCTCCATTAGGAAGCATGATGAGTGAATGAGCTTGTGCACTTAGACCTGTGCCAATCTCCGTCCATCGAGCGCCATTCCACCGCGCGACATGGCGCGCGGAAACACCGCCCGCAACCCGGAAACTGCCCGCGGCAATAAGATCCCCGTTCGGATGTACAGCCAAAGCTTTCACTTCATTGTCGAAGGCGGGACCCAGCGGCATCCAGCGAACGCCATCCCACCGTGACACGCCCGCGTGGACCGTGCCTGCTGAGTCGCTGAACTCCCCAGCGGCAGCCAAGGTACCGTCCGGAAGCACGGCAAGGGCGTAGACGTAACTCATCGAGCCTGACCCGAGGGCGTTCCACTCGACTCCGTTCCACCGCGCAATGCGGTTCATCGGGACGTCTCCGCTCGCCGTAAACCAGCCTCCAGCCACGAGGTCGCCGTTCGGAAGCACCTCAAGGGCCAAGACGCCGCCGCCGTTCAGGCCCGAACCAAACCCAGACCAACTGGTGCCGTCCCAAATGGCGACCGAGTTTCCCGGCGCGCCGGATGCGGCGTTGAACCCCCCGCCAACGGCCAGGTTGCCGTTCGGAAGTGTTGCGAGCGCAAGCACGGCCCCATTAACGTTCGACCTCCAACCAAGAGATCCCCATGTTCCGTCGGTAGAGTCATAGGTTGCGACGGTTGTCGTTCCCGTGTTTCCAGCGCTTGTAAACACACCACCGACAACAAGCCTCGCGGGTTGGGCTCCGGCGCCGTCCCGATCCCACATCTTCGTCGCATAAACCAGGCCGTTCGGTCCGGGCACTTCGCCAGGGCCCATCCAATCCCCCGTGCACTGTGCGCCCGCAGGTGCGGCGACCGCCAGCGCTACAGCAAGTCGTGCGATCCATCGAAGTTTGACATAATAACAGCGTATGCTCAACCCGTTCGGCATCGTACAACCTCGCGATATCCAAAGAGCGATCGTGGACTGCATCACGCGGACCACCGGTGCCCATCGACTCAAAGCAGATTCCGTCTCTAATAAAATTGGCTCGATCGGAATGGGTCTGGACGCCGCATCGGGCGGCTTTGCCAAGCCAGGCAGCCGGTTTGTGTGGAATTTCCGGGCGGGACCTTGGCTTCGAGCGGACCGTCCGATGCCGTGAGCACCGCCGGGGATCCCGGCATTTGACGCGAGTTCGGGTCCTTTGCCACCCGCCCGCCCCCCCCCTACCCTCCTTCCCCGGTCACCCGGACACCCCGTCCCATCACCCCTCTCCCCCCACGCCATGAAAATCAAAACCGACGAGATCGCGTCCGTCCTCAAGCAGGAAATCGCCCAGTACTCCGCCGAGCTCGAGATCTCCGAGGTCGGCCGCGTCGTCGAAGTCGGCGACGGGATCGCCCGCATCTACGGCCTCTCCAAGGCCATGGCCGGCGAAATGCTCGAGTTCCAGACCGTCAAGGGCTCCGTCATGGGCCAGGTCTTCAACCTCGAGACCGACACCGTCGGCGCCGTCATCTACGGCGAATACCTCGCCGTCAAGGAAGGCGACCTCGTCAAGTCCACCGGCCGCCTCCTCGAAGTCCCCGTCGGTGACGCCCTCCTCGGCCGCGTCGTCGACCCGCTGGGTCGCCCCCTCGACGACGGCCCCGCCATCCGAACCAGCGAGTTCCGCAAGGTCGACATCATCGCCCCCGGCATCGCCGAGCGCCAGCCCGTCACCGAACCCCTGCAGACCGGCATCAAGGCCATCGACGCCATGATCCCCATCGGCAAGGGCCAGCGCGAGCTCATCATCGGCGACCGCAAGACCGGCAAGACCGCCGTCGCCCTCGACACCATCATCAACCAGAAGCAGTACTGGGGCACGCCCGACGCCGTCGTCTGCATCTACGTCGCCGTGGGTCAGAAGGAATCGACCGTCGCCGCGACCGTCGAAACCCTCCGCAAGTACGGCGCGATGGACTACACCATCATCGTCAACGCCTCCGCCTCCGACCCGGCCCCCATGCAGTACATCGCCCCATACGCGGGCTGCACCATGGGCGAGTACTTCATGTGGCAGGGCAAGAACGGCAAGACCCCCAAGCACGCCCTCTGCATCTACGACGACCTTTCCAAGCAGGCCGTCGCCTACCGCCAGCTCTCGCTGCTCCTCCGCCGCCCGCCCGGCCGCGAGGCCTACCCCGGCGACGTCTTCTACCTCCACTCCCGCCTCCTCGAACGCGCCACCAAGCTCTCCAACGACAACGGCGGCGGCTCCCTCACCGCCCTCCCCGTCATCGAAACCCAGGAAGGCGACGTCTCCGCCTACATCCCCACCAACGTCATCTCCATCACCGACGGCCAGATCTACCTCGAACCCGAACTCTTCTTCGCCGGCGTCCGCCCCGCCATCAACGTCGGTATCTCCGTCTCCCGCGTCGGTGGCAACGCCCAGATCAAGGCGATGAAGCAGATCGCCGGCTCCCTCCGCCTCGACCTCGCGGCGTACCGCGAACTCGAAGCCTTCGCCCAGCTCGGCACCGAACTCGACAAGGCCACCCAGCGCCAGCTCGACCGCGGCGCCCGAATGGTCGAACTCCTCAAGCAGCCTCAGTACGTCCCCATGAACGTCGTCGACCAGGTCCTGGCCATCTTCGCGGCCAGCAAGGGCTTCATGGACGACATCCCCGTCAAGAACGTCTCCGAGTTCGAGAAGGGCCTGCTGCACTACTTCAGCACCACCGCCAAGGCCGTCCGCGACGAACTCGCGCAGAAGCGCGACGTCAAGGCCCTCGACAAGCAGCTCTCCGACGCCTGCGCCCAGTTCAAGGCGAGCTGGAAGACAAAGTAAGTCGCGCCAAGTCGCGCCAAGTCGCGCCCCAGTCGCGCCAACTCGCGACCTCACAAAACCGCCTTCATCCCAAGCCGACGGGCCCCAGCCCGTCGGTTTTTTTCCGTTCGGCGGGCATCGGTGCGACCCGTCAACCATCGCCATAAGTCATTCGGGCCGGCCAAGTTGCATGGTCGACACACGGTCGGTGGCTGGCCGTGGACGTCGAACAGGCCCACCCGTATGAAGATTCGCGTCGCGCAGTCCACGGTGTGATCCATGAGGTACACTCGTTGAGAAGTCCGCTTCACTCGCTTCCTTGCTGAAAGCCGCCTGATGAACGCACACCGATGGCCGGGGACCTCGTCAATTTGTGCGGCGATGAGAAGTGGTCTGCGGTGGATAGCTCTTTTGTTCTCGCTCGCACCCTCTGCTCTCGCGCAAGGCCCGTGCGTGCTCCAACCGCTCTACAGCCAGCGGTCGCCGGTCAACGCCGTCGCGATAGACCCCAGCGGTCCCATCTACTTCGCCGGCGCCGGTGAGCATCTGGTAGTCTTCCGACGCGTGCCTTCCCGCGGGACGATTGAAGTCGGCCGCTTCGAGTTTTCGACCACCGATGACGACATCGTCGGCGTCGCCCGCGCCGATATCGCGAGCGCCGGCGCTCCCGGCGGCGTTCGCCCCACCGTCGCCGTCGCCCGAGGCAACTCCGGCTGGGCGATCTTCGACGTCAGCGCCCCCGCGAGCCCCGTGCTCGTCGCCAGCGGCCCGGGCAACTGCGTCGGCGTGGCCATCTGCCCCGAGACGTCCGCGGCCGTCTTCGCCGATCTGACCAGCGGCCTCCGCATCGTCAACGCCCTCACGGGCGCGCCGCTCACCATCTTCCCCACCCCCGGCGACGCGAACGCCGTCACCCTCTCTTCCCGGACCGTCCTCGTCGCCGACGGCCTCGCGGGGCTGCACGTGGTCGACCTCACCAACCCAGCCGCCCCAGCCGCGCTCGGCTCGCTCGACACCCCCGGCAACGCCGTCGACGTCGCCGCCACCACCGCCAACGCCTTCATCGCCGATCAGGCCGGCGGTCTTCACATCGTCGATATCAGCCCCGCCGGCGTGCCCATGCTCCGAACGACGCTCACCGGGATCGGTTCGGTCACACGCGTCGCTTACACGCCGGGCGCGTTGTACCTCGCGCGAAAGCAACCGGATGGGTACATCAAGTCGCCGGCACTTGTCGATATCGCCAATCTCTCCGCCCCCGCGATCGTCGCCAACTCAAACCTTGAATCCCCGTACTACACTGCCTTCGGCAGTTCCGGTTCCTCGGTATACGCGATTCGTGCGGATGGCGTGGTGTACACCTTCAACACCACCGACCCGTTGCTCCCCACAATATCCAACGCCTTCAACTGGGAAGTTCGCCACGAAGACATAGTCATCGTCGGTTCCACGCTCTACGCGCTGAGCGATGACCTCGGCCTGCAGATCTTTGATGTGTCGATTCCCGGTCGCCCAACCCTTCTTGGAGAGTTGTGGAACTTCGTCCTACCGACCAGCGTTGCCGTGTCCGGCACCCACGCCTTCCTGGTCTCGCCGAGGCAAGGGCTTTTCGTGATCGATGTCGCCGACCCGTCCGCACCCGCGCAGGTCGGCTTTCTCGAAGGCCAACCAACGGAGGTCGCGCTGTCCGACACGATCGCCTGCCTCGCCGATACTCCTGGTCTGCGCGTGCTCGACGTATCGAGCCCCGCGCAACCGGTCGAGCTGGCCACGGTGTCCATGTCCGGTGGAGCACGGGCCATCGATGTTGTCGGAACAACCGCCTATGTCGCGGCCGGCGACTACAGCCCCATCCAGGCCGTCTGGATCTTTGATATCTCGACGCCCGCCGCACCGGTACTTCTCGGCTCGATCCCGTTCAACGCCACCGTCATGACCGTCGCAAGCGACCGGGCGTATCTCTCCGGCCCGGGGGGATTCGCGATCTTCGATGTTTCCAACCCGGCCACTCCTATTCGGCTCGGCGGACTTTCGCAAAACATGGACGCGTTCGCCCTCGTGGATTCACGCATCATCGGTTCTAGCAACTACCGTGGTCACCTGGGTGTAATCGATGTCGGTGACCCATCCAACCCCATATACTCAGGAAATATTCCCACCTACCTTTCGACCGCCTTTCCCAACTTTGGCCACATCGACTTCGACAGCATCGCCGTTCAGGGCTCGTACGTGTACGCCGGGCAGTGGAACAGCGGCCTGAACGCCTTCCGCCTGCCTTCCACACTCACGCCCCTGACGCTCTCGCCCGTCACCACGCGCACCAACGGGACCCTCTGCCCCACAAACTCTTCCTACTGCCGTCGTGTGCCCTTCGGGGCCACCGTCACCTATTCCGTCACCGCGACCAGCGGCCAGCCCCGCGATATCCAGTGGATTCGCGGATTTACAGGCACGCCCGTCGTGAACGGACCCACGCCGCACGGCTCAATCATTTCCGGCGCCGACACGCTCGAACTCACCATCACCAACTTCCGCAGTCAGGACAGCGGCTCGTACCGACTCGCCACATCCTCCGCCGATTGCCTGACGGCGTTCGCGTACGGCCCGACCGTCGACACCGGCCCTTGCCGTGCCGACGTCAACGGTTCCGGCACCGTCACGGTCGCCGATGTTCTGGAGTTTGTTTCTCAGTTTTTCCGTTCCTCGCGCGACGCCGACTTCAACCGGGACGGCAGCACCACCGTGCAGGACATCTTCGACTTCCTCACCGCCTACTTCGCCGGGTGCTGACCCGCACTCGCCCCACCTCCCCGCGTCATCAAACAACCGAAACACGCCGCGCGCAAATCGCCCCGCGCGTGGTCCCTCTTTGCTGTTCGCCGTTTGATAGGCACTGACGTGCTTCTCAGAAATATCCCGCCATCCGCGGCAGTCGCTCCTGCATTCTTCGTACTGATCTTGGAGACCACGCGCCCGGCCGCGCCGGCCCACGTGTCCAGCGTTCTGACAGGAGCCCGCACCATGCCCCGCACCACCGCTCCCGCGCTGTTCGCGCTCCCACTCCTGCTCACGACCCTCGCGCTCCCCGCCCCCGCCGCGGCCCAGTGCACGCCCGTTTGGCAACCGGTTGATCCCACCACCACCGGCGCGGCCGTCGCAAGCACCACCGTAAACGCGATGACGCTCTGGGACCCCGACGGCGCCGGCCCACAATCTCCCAGGCTCGTCGTCGGCGGCTCCTTCAGCAACTTCGCCAGCACGTCCGCGAGGGCCGTCGCCGCGTACGACGTGGCCGCCGGTCAATGGTCGCCCATCGGGTCCAGCATCTTCGGGATCGTCAACGCGATCACTGCTCTTCCCAACGGAGACCTGGTCGTCGGCGGCGTGTTCACTCTTCTCATCAACGAAGGCACCGGCAACAACATCGCGCGTTGGGACGGCACCCGGTGGTACAGCCTCAACTCCGGTTTGGGCGCCCCGGTCAACGCACTCGCCGTCCTCCCCAGCGGCGACCTAATCGCCGCCGGCAACTTCTTAACCGCCGACGGCGCGCCCGCAAGAAACATCGCCCGCTGGGACGGCTCCACCTGGTCGGCGCTTAGTTCCGGTCTCTCCGGCACCGTAAACGCACTCGCCGTCCTCCCAAACGGCGACTTGGTCGCAGGCGGCACGTTCTCCTCCGCCGGCGGCGTCCCCGCCAGCAACCTCGCCCGCTGGGACGGCTCCACCTGGTCCGCGTTCCCGCCGTCTATGAACGGCGACGTCTTCGCGCTCGCCGTGCTTCCCACCGGCGACCTCGTCGCGGCGGGCTCTCGGCTCTCCTTCACCGCCCCGTCAATCACCAATGTCGCCCGCTGGAACGGCTCCGCCTGGTCTTCGCTCGGCTCAGGCACAGATGCCACCATCCGCGCCCTGCATGTCCTCCCCAACGGCGACCTCATCGCCGGGGGTTCATTCACCACCGCCGGCGGCACAAGCGCCCAACGCATCGCCCGCTGGCGCGGCGCAGCCTGGACACCGCTCGGCTCCGGCGTCTCTGACCCCGCGAACGCTCGGCCAACCGTCCTCGCACTCGCCACACTCCCCGGCGGTGATCTCGTCGCCGCCGGCGCCTTCCCAATCGCCGGCGGCGTGGCCGTCCCCTCCCTCGCCCGCTGGGGCTGCCCGGGCTCCGCCTGCCGCGCCGACTTCAACACCGACGCCGCCCTCACAACGCAAGACATTCTCAGCTTCCTCTCCGCCTACTTCACCGCAAATCCCACCGCCGATTTCAACGCCGACGCCGCCCTCTCCGTCCAAGACATCTTCGACTTCCTCACCGCCTACTTCGCCGGCTGCTGAGCCGCCGAGCCGATCCCGCGGCCATGCCAAGTCGGGGGGGAGACATCGATCGTGTTCAAAAGATCCCATTACTCTGGAATCATGTCGGCCACGAGCACGTATGTTCTCATGACCCCCGCGCCGCGATGCGCCGTGGCTCCTCACGGACTCATTGGAGGGATCCGCCATGTTCCGCACCGCCACCGCCGCGCTGTTCGCGCTCCCACTCCTGCTCACGACCCTCGCGCTCCCCGCCCCCGCCGCGGCCCAGTGCACGCCCGTTTGGCAACCGTTTGATCCCAGCACCGCCACCCTGCGCGGTACCAATCGATCGGTCGGCGCGTCAACCCTCTGGGATCCCGACGGCGTCGGCCCGCAGCGACCCAAACTCGTCATCGGTGGTTCGTTCACCTTCGCCGACAATGTCGCCGCAAACTACATCGCGGCGTACGACCAGGACACCGGCGAGGTCGCCCCGCTCGGCACCGGCATGAACGCCGGCGTCAGCGCGCTCGCCGTGCTCCCCGATGGTTCGCTCGTCGCCGCCGGCTACTTCACTACCGCCGGTGATGTGCCCGCAAACCGCATCGCCCGCTGGAACGGCGCGGCGTGGTCCCCACTCGGCTCCGGCGTCGACTTCCCCGTAAGTGCGCTGAAGGTCCTCCCAGGCGGCCATCTCATCGCCGCCGGCCGCGCCATCGCACGCTGGGATGGTGCAACGTGGTCCACGGTGGGCACGCCCGTGAACAGTTCCGGCGTAGCACCCCCCATGGTCCACGCGCTCGCCGTCCTCCCCGGGGGCGACCTCATCGCCGCGGGCGGCTTTACTTCCATCGACGGTGTCAGCACCACCATCGCGCGATGGGACGGCTCCGCGTGGTCGTCCCTCGGCACCGGCACCAACGGCGTCGTCTACGCGCTCGCCGTGCTCCCCGATGGCTCCCTCGTCGCCGCCGGCCGCTTCACCACCGCCGGCGGCGTGCCCGCGAACCGCGTCGCCGTTTGGAACGGCGACACCTGGTCACCCCTCGGTTCCGGAATCGGATCACCGTTCACCAGCGACGACGTCTTGACTCTGACCGTCCTCCAGAACGGTCAGCTCATCGCCGGGGGACTCTTCACCACCGCCGGCGGGGCGACGGCCAATCGCATCGCCCGCTGGGACGGTTCGACCTGGTCAGAAGTTGCCAGCGGAACCAACGCCGCCGTCTTGACACTGACCGCTCTCTCCGGCGGCGACCTCTTCGCCGGGGGCCGCTTCAATATCCCCGGCGAACAAGTCGTACGCAACATCGCCCGCACCGACGGGTCCACATGGTCGCCGCTCAACGCCGGTCCCGCCGGCGCGCTCAACGGTGCCATCCTCGACCTCGCCGTGCTCCCGAACGGCCGTCTCGTCGCCGGCGGCGGCTTCAACGCCGTCGCCGGGCTCGCGGTCAACAACATTGCGCAGTGGGACGGCTCCGCCTGGTCCGCGCTCGGTGCAGGCCTCGGCTCTTCCCTCGCCGACGTCTACGCCCTCGCCGCGCTCCCCGACGGCGACCTCATCGCCGCCGGATCCTTCACCACCGCCGGCGGCGCACCAGCAAGCCGCATCGCCCGCTGGGACGGCGCCGCATGGTCGCCGCTCGCCAACGGCCTCGGAGGGAACTTCGTAACGGCACTCGCCGTGCGCCCCGACGGCAACCTCCTCGCCGGCGGCGACTTCCTATCCGTCAGCGGCCAACGCGTCAACGGCGTTGCCAACTGGGACGGCGCGGCGTGGTCGCCCCTCGCCGACGGCATCGTCGGGCCTGACCCCCGTGTGTTCGCCCTCGCCGTCCTCCCCAACGGCAACGTCGTCGCCGGCGGTGACTTCTCCAGGTTCCGCGGCGCCGCCGCCAACGCCATCACCCTCTGGAACGGCACTACCTGGTCCCCCATGGGCTCCGGCATGAACAACGCCGTACAAGCCCTTCTGGCTCTGCCCAACGGCGACCTCATCGCCGGCGGCAACTTCACCACCGCCGGCGGCGCCCCCGCAAACTCCATCGCCCGCTGGAATGGCGTCCAATGGTCCCCGCTCGGCGCCGGCGTGAGCGGAAGCGCGGGTCAAACCGTGGTCAACGCACTCGCCGTCCTCCCCAGCGGCGACCTCATCGCCGGCGGCTACTTCACCACCGCCGGCGGCGTCCCCGCCCGCAACATCGCCCGCTGGAACGGCATCGAGTGGTCCCCGCTCGGTGCCGGCCTCGACGACTTCGTCTACGCCCTCGCCGTCCTGCCCAACGGCGACCTCATCGCCGGCGGCTTATTCACCACCGCCGGCGGCGTCCTCGCGCCAGGCCTCGCCCGCTGGGGCTGCCCGCGCCCAACCTGCCGCGCCGACTTCAACACCGACGCCGCCCTCACAACGCAAGACATTCTCAGCTTCCTCTCCGCCTACTTCACCGCAAATCCCACCGCCGACTTCAACGCCGACGCTGCCCTCTCCGTCCAAGACATCTTCGATTTCCTCGCCGCCTACTTCGCCGGCTGCTGAGCCCGCAACATCACAGCGACTCCCACCCCGCGTCCTCATGCACACCACTTAATCGATCCTAAACGCTGTGCGTTCGAGCACGCGCCTTGTTCCGGGAACCACGCCACAGTTCACCGCGTACTCTCAGCGGTGACCGTTCTGGTCATCGACGCACCTTGAGGTGAGGTCTCCATGACATCTGTCCCCGTCGCGTTCGCGGCGTTCGCCGTCGCGTGCTCATTATCCTCATTCGCCACCGCCCAATGCGGCGGTCCCGCCGTGCTCGCCACCTATCCCGGCCCCGATGGCCAGGTCAACGCCATGACGCTCTTCGATCGCGACGGCCCCGGCCCCGCCGCGCCGCAACTGATTCTCGCCGGACGATTCTCAACCCTTGGCGACCTCACCGCCAACAACATCGCCGCCTTCGACCTGACAACCTCTGAGTGGTCGGCTCTTGGCACCGGCATCTCCGGCGCGGTCGAATCGCTCGCCGTAACGCCAGGCGGCGAACTCATCGTCGGCGGCAGTTTCACCACCGCCGGCTCGCGCCCCGCCAGACGCGTCGCTCGGTGGAACGGCTCGACGTGGCAGCCGCTGGGCAACGGCGTCGGAGACGACGTTTCCAATGTCATCGCGCTGCAATCAGGCGATGCAATCATTTCCGGCGCCTTTGTCACGCCCGCCCTCGGCATCACCCGTTGGAACGCAACGTCCGGCTTCTCGGCCTTCGGACCCGGTATTCCTCGGTGGGTCTACGCCGGTGCGCCGCTTGCAAACGGCGACTTCGTCATCGGCGGCTCGTTCACCCCGACGCGAGACTTCCCCGGACGCGGTATCGCCCGCTGGAACGCGGCTACCAGCACCTGGTCAGCTCTCGGTTCGGGCGTGTCCGGCACAGCGCTCGCGCTCGCCGCGCTTCCGAACGGTCAAGTCATCGCCGCCGGCGCCTTTAGCGCCATCGGCGGCACGCCCGCCAACAACATCGCCCAGTGGAACGGCTCGCAGTGGCTCCCTCTCGGCGCCGGAGTGGCCGGATTCCCTCGTACGCTCGCCGTCCTTCCCAACGGCGAACTCATCGTCGGCGGAACCTTCTCCCAGGCGGGCGGCGTCCTTTCCAGAAACATCGCCCGCTGGCTCCCCGCTAGCCAATCTTGGACTCCCTTCACAAACGGAGTCACCGCCTCGGTTTCCGCGCTCGTCGCACTGCCGAGCGGTGAACTCGCGGCCGCCGTTGAGAACAGCGCCAGTTCTCAGCCCACCGCGTCCAGCCTCGTGCTGTTCACCAGCAACGGCGTGCCTTCCATAACAACTCACCCGGCTTCGCAGAGCGCCCCCTCCGTCCAGAACTTTCGCCTCGCCGCGACGGTGGGCGCCGGGTACTCCGGCGTTCGCGTCCAGTGGTTCC
Source organism: uncultured Phycisphaeraceae bacterium (assembly GCA_964615765.1). GTDB lineage: Bacteria > Planctomycetota > Phycisphaerae > Phycisphaerales > UBA1924 > CAZTQN01. Next base: position 1,752 of record CAZTQN010000012.1, on the reverse strand, counting down.
GCAACGGCCGCCCGGTCGTCAATGGCCCCGGGGGTGCGAGCATCGGCGGAGGAGCCGTCTCCGGTGCGACCGTCGGCCCGCTTGCTGATTCCACCACACCCACCACAGTGACACTCAAAATCGCGAACCCTCGACCTTCGGATTCCGGAGACTACACGGTCAGCTTTCTTAATGCCTGCGGCGCGGTTTTCTCCCAATCTGCTCGCATCTCCATCACTCCCTGCACCGCCGACTTCAACACCTCCGGCACCCTCACGCCCCTCGACATCTTCGACTACATCACGGCCTACTTCACCGCCACCCCCACCGCCGACATCAACGCCGACGCCACCCTCTCCGTCCAAGACATCTTCGACTTCCTCACCGCCTACTTCGCCGGCTGCTGAGCCGCACCCGCCGCAACCGGCCGCCCAGTGCTGCGTATCGGACCGCGTCCCACGATCGGACCGGCGCACATGCATTCGCAATGGGCGCTCGCGATCCTCCAAGTTTCGTCGATATCCGCGCCGCGGCGTCATTCATCTCGCCGCGCCCGTGCGCATGACCACGCGAAAGGGTCTTCTCATGTTCGCCCCGAGATATCTCCTGCGCGTTTCGACCAACTTGCTCGCCGTCGCGGCCGCCGCGATACTCCCAGTCGCAGCCTCGGCCCAGTGCGCCGGTCCCGGCTGGCTCCCGGGCGACGGCGTCCCCGGCGTCGCCGGACCCGCCGGAACACTCTTCGACGAGTACGTCTCCGCCCTCACACGCTGGGACCCCGACGGCCCCGGCCCACGCGACCCCGTCGTGGTCGTCGCCGGCGCCTTCACCGTTGCCGGCAATGTCCGCGCCCGCAACATCGCACTCTTGGACCCCGCCACCGACACCTGGTCCCCGCTCGCCGAAGGCCTCAACGGCCCCGTCTTGGCCCTCGCCGCCCTTCCCAACGGTGATCTCATCGCCGCCGGCGGCTTCACCACCGCCGGCGGCGCGCCCGCGAACAACATCGCCCGATTCAACGGCGTGACGTGGTCCCCGCTCGCCGAAGGTCTCGGCGCCGGCGCCGACTTCTTCATCGTCGATCTCGCCGTGCTCCCCAACGGCGACCTCGTCGCCATCGGCGACAACTACCGCCCCGGCGTCGCACCCAACCGCACGCGCGTCCTGTCCCGGTGGAACGGCGCGACGTGGTCTTCGATTACGACCGCCGGCCTCGCCAACTTGGCATACTTCAACGCCCTCGAAGTCCTCCCCAGCGGCGAGCTCGTCATCGCCGGCAACTTCTCGCTCACCACCCTCGGCGACCCCGTCGCTCGCTTCAACGGCTCCGCCTGGGTCCCACTCAATACCCCGCAGTCCAGGATCCGCGGCACCGTCAACGACCTCCGCGTCACGCCGTCCGGCCAACTCATCGCCGCCGGCGATGTCTACCGCGTCTCCGCGCCTATCGAATCAGGCATCACCGTGTGGGACGGCACCCAGTGGACCGGGCTCGGCTCCGGAATGCAGGCACAGATCGGCACGGTCTCCGTCACGCCCGCCGGCGACATCATCGCCTCCGGCAGCGTCAGCCGTATCAACAACTCGACCGCCTTCGTCGGAACCATCCGCTGGGACGGCGCCCAGTGGTCCATCCTCTCGCAGAGCAACGCTTACGACCTCCTCGCGTGGCCCGATGGTCAGATCTTCGCCGGCGGTTCCTTCCGATCCTTCAACAACGTGCCCGTGACCAACTTCGTCCGCTGGTCCCCCGACGCCGGCTGGTCCCGCGTC
>CAZTQN010000011.1:83158-105812 GCA_964615765.1 uncultured Phycisphaeraceae bacterium | reverse complement strand
CATCGCGAGCACCCCGCCCGTGAACGACGCCATCTCGAGCGCCGACGACAACTTGCCCCGGTGCATGCGCAGCGCGAAGTCGGCCTGATCGGTCCAGCGGATCAGCCCGCCCTGCTCGCGCCCGTCGCGATCGAGCACGCGCAGCATCCCCGCGCCGATCGCCGCCCCGATCCCCGTCCCCAGGTTCACGCGCACCTCGTCGCCCGTGTACCGCGCCGCGCCCGGCGCGGCGAACGTCACCACCTCCGCCCCGCCGCCCGCGCCACTCATCCCCGTCGCCTTCGCCGCCACATCCCGGCTGGTCGCCCGATACTCCAGCACCCCCAGCGTGCCCGTCGCGCCCGACACCTCATCAACCACCGTCACCGCCGTCTCCCCGCCCGGCCGCTCCGCGCTCAAACGCACGCCCAAGTGGTTTCCGTCCGCCAGCATCGCCGGCAGCGGGGTGTCCGCGTCCGTCGCGATCGGCGTCAGCACCAGCGGGCCGGTCCACCGCATCAGCACGTCCTGCTCGCCCGCGCTGACAAACATCGTCGGCACACCCGCCGACGCGCCCGTCCTCCGCGCCGCCTCCGCGCCCGCCGTCGTCGTCGGCGAAGAGTGGGGGGGCTGACCCGCCGTGTTCCCCGTGCTTGCCAAGTTCCCCGCGCTCGCCGCCGTGTTGACCGTCGCGACCTGCTCCGTCCCGCCCACCGTCTCCGGCGCCGGCGGCCCGACAAACGCGGTCGCATCCGCCGTCACGACCACAGACTCCCGCGCCGCCCGCGCCGATTCACCCGCGCCGCGGCCCGCTGACGCCATCATCTCCGCCAGCGCCACCGCCGCGATCGCCCCGTCGGGCAACTGGTTGTTGATCGTCCGCGCCAGCACCTCGAGCGTGTCGGCCCGCGCCTTCCGCGGCCCCTGCTCGATGGTCAGTTCGCCCGTCGCCAAACACCGGTACAGCGTCTCGCGCACCACCGCCGGCACCGGCACGGCCGCCGCGTCCGCAGGTCCCGCCGCCACCATCCCCGCAGGGCTGTCCGCTCCACCCGTGGCCGCGCCCGCCGCCACCCCCGCACTCGCTGTTGGGCCCCCGCGCCGTTTGCCGAGCATGTCCGGGTTGATGCGCACCAGTTCGCCGCGCGTGCTGACCAGTTCCAGCCGCTGCTTGACCTCGTTCCCGCGCACCACCAGCCCCTGCCCGACAAACAGCAGCCCCGGCGTCGAGATCGTGATCTCGTCGTCGCTGGTCAGTTCCAGCACCGTGGTGTCGAACGTCACCGAGTTCGTCCACGCCATCAGCGCCGGCTCGTCCTTCGCCGGGTCGATCGCCCCGCCCCCGGCCTTCGGCGCAAACAGCAGCACCAGCACGCCCCCGCTGAACTCGCCCCCCTCCGCCTCCTGGGCCCGCCCCGGCCCGGCCATCCGAACCCGCCCCGTTTCAGACTTCACATACAGCGTCCGCCCATCGCGGAAGAACACCCAGCCCTCCGGCTTGGTCAGCCGGTACAGCCCCTGCCCGACGGGGTCGAGCGACTCGTACGCCAGTTCCGCCTGCACGCGCGTCGGATCTTTCGGGTCGGCAAACTGCAGCCGCGCGTTCTCGCTTTTGCCCAGCCCCTCGCCCCCTTCGCTGGGCGCGCCGAGGTCAATGACCCCGGGGATGGCGCTGGCCCCCCCGCGCGAGCCATGCCCGAGCGCTACATAGAGCGTGACCCCCGCGCCGATCAGCACCATGGCCAGCGCCATGAGCATGCCCGCCGATCGCCGCCCGCGTCCCTGTCGTGCCATGATGGTCGCCATGTCGTAAGAGCGATGCTAGAAGCGTGTCGCCCCCCTCGCCGCCGCCCGGCGCCGGTTCCATGCCGCTCACCGGTTGACCCTCGCCCCCCGCGCCGAATGTGCGCTTCCCCGTTGCTACACTCCCGCCATGATCGCGAGCCTGCTCCGCGAACTGGGCATCGAGCGCGACCCGCGCCTCGTGGCCGTCGGCGCTGATGCCGCTCGCGCCGCCGACAATCGCCTGCTCATCGCCAAAAGCCCCGCGACCGACGCCGCCCTCGCCGCCGTCGCTCAGGACACCGCCGACTCCGCCGACCGCACCATCGCCGCCAGCGTTGAGGCCTTCCGCGCCTGGCGACAGGTCCCCGCGCCGGCCCGCGGCCAGGTCGTCCGCCAGATCGCCGACGCCTTCCGCACCCACAAAGACGCGCTCGGCAAACTCGTCGCCCTCGAATCCGGCAAGATCCTCGCCGAGGGCCTCGGCGAAGTTCAAGAAACCATCGACATCGCCGACTTCGCCCAGGGCCTCTCCCGCCAGATCCCCGGGCAGATCTTCCCCAGCGAACGCGCCGGCCACCGCCTCATGGAGCAGTGGCTCCCACTCGGGCCCGTCGGCGTCATCAGCGCCTTCAACTTTCCCAACGCCGTCTGGGCCTGGAACGCCATGCTCGCCGCGGTCTGCGGCGACTCGGTCATCTGGAAGCCCAGCCTCCTCACCCCGCTCACCGCGATCGCTTCCAACGCCATCGCGTCCCGCGTCGCCGCCCAGGCCGGTCACCCCAACCTCTTCACGCTCGTCATCGGCCCGGACGACGCCGTCGCCGAGCGCCTCGTCGCCGACCGCCGCCTCCCGCTCATCAGCGCCACCGGCTCGTGCCGCATGGGCCGGCGCGTGGGCCAGGTCGTCGCGCAGCGCCTGGGCCGCTGCCTGCTCGAACTCGGCGGCAACAACGCTCTCATCGTCCACCAGGACGCCGACCTCGAACTCGCCGTCCCCGCGATCGTCTTCGGCGCCGTCGGCACCGCCGGGCAGCGGTGCACCACAACGCGCCGCCTCATCGTTCACGAATCACTGACCGACACGCTCATCCCGCGCCTCGTCCGCGCGTACCAATCCATCGCCGACCGCCTGGGCGACCCGCTCGACCCGCGCACGCTCGTCGGCCCGCTGATTGACGCCCGCGCCGTCGCCGCCTTCGAGCACGCCGTCATCGCGGCCAAGCAGCAGGGGGGCCGCGTGCTCGTCGGCGGCGGCCGCGCCACGCTCCCCGGCCTCTCCGCCAACTACGTCCAGCCCACGCTCATCCTCGCCCCGCCCTCAAACGACCTCCCCGTCGCGCGCGAGGAAACCTTCGCCCCCATCCTCTACGTCTTCACCTACCGCACCATCGACCAGGCCATCGAACTCAACAACGCCGTCGATCAGGGCCTCTCCAGCGCCCTGTTCACCGAATCTCTCCGCGTCAGCGAACGCTTCCTCTCCCCCGCCGGCTCAGGCTCCGACTGCGGCATCGCCAACGTCAACGCCGGCACCTCCGGCGCCGAAATCGGCGGGGCCTTCGGCGGCGAGAAAGACACCGGCGGCGGACGCGAATCTGGCTCCGACTCGTGGAAGGCGTACATGCGACGCCAAACATCCACCATCAACTTCGGCGGCCAGTTCCAACTGGCCCAGGGGATCCGCTTTGAGTAGCCCGCCCACCTCCACCGACCCCCTCGCCGATGCCGCCGTCGCCGACATCCGACCCGGCATGGTCGTCGGCCTCGGCACCGGCAAGACCTCCGCCCGCGGCGTCTTCGCCCTCTCCGAGCGCGTCCGCGCCGAAGGCCTCGACATCAAGTGCGTCCCCACCTCGCACGCCACCGAGTCCCAGGCCCGCGCCCTCGGACTCCAGGTCGTCGACTTCTCCATGGTCGAAGAAATCGACTTCCTCTTCGACGGCGCCGACGAGGTCGACCCCGACCTCCGCATGATCAAAGGCCGCGGCGGGGCCATCGTCCGCGAACGCGTCGTCGCCAAAGCCGCCAAGCGCCGCGTCTACATGATCACCGAGGAAAAACTCGTCGAGCACCTCGGCCAACGCTCCACACTCCCAATCGCCATCCACTACTTCGCCCTCGCCAGCGTCCGCAAACGCCTCATCGACCTCGGCTTCAACGGCGTCGTCCGCCGCACGCTCTCCGGCGATCACTTCCTCACCGACCAGGGCAATCTCGTCATCGACGTCTCCCTCCCCAAAACCATCTCCCCCGAAGATTGCAAACTCCTCCTCGACGCCACCGCCGGCGTCGTCGACCACGGCTTGTTCCTCGACGAAGCCGACGAGATCGTCGTCCAAATGCCCGACGGCCGCATCGAACGCATGGAACGCCCGGCCTGACATCCACACGCCGCCCCGTGGGGACGGAGGCCGCAACGTGTTCCGAACTCTGTCCCCCGACCTCTCGCCCCTCTCCACTTCCCCCGGGTACCCCCACGCTCCGCGCGCGCCCTCTCCCCCCCTGTCCCCTCACCTCTCGCCTCTATCCCCTGCCCCCGCGGCTTTCTCCCTCGTCGAACTCCTCGTCGTCATTGCCGTCATCGCGGTCCTGATCAGCCTGCTGCTCCCCACCCTCGCCGGCGCCCGCGACGCGGCTCGCTCCGCCGCCTGTCTCTCCGCCGAGCGCCAACTCGGCCTCGCCACCGCGCAGTACGCGGCCGACTTCCGCGAATACGTCGCCCGCGAGGGCGCCTGGATCACCACCCCGCCGCAGTCCCCGCAGACGCGCGTCCCCTGGGCCGTCGCATACCGCCCATACCTCGACGATCGCGCCGTGCACGCCGCCCCGCTCGACGACCGCTTCGCCCGCGCCCCGTACTACCTCTGCCCCGCCCGCGCCCGCTCCCCGCACCCGCTGCACTTTGTCAGCAACGGTTTCTCCTTCAACGCCGCCGGCCAGCCCATGCCCTCCCGCCCACGCGGCCTCGCCCCGCTCTCCATCATCGACAGCCCCGCCCGCGTCGCCAACCTCGCCGACTTCTCCCGCGACCCCGACAACCGCCTCTGGGCCCGCTGGCGCACCAACACCGCCAGCGACCTCGACCTCGCCCAGTTCTACGACATCTGGAGCCGCGAACACCTCACCCTCGCCTCCGCCGAGCCCCGCCTCGGCAGCGACATGCACCAAGGCGGCGTCAACACCCTCCACTTCGACGGCCACGCCGCCCGCCTCGCCTCTAAAACCGCCTCCACCCTCGACCTCTGGAAAGACGGCTCCCCACCGCCCGCACCCTGACCATCACTCCCCGCTCGGCCGCCCCGCCTCATCCTCGCCCCCGCCCCGCGACGGCGTCCACGCACCCCACCACACCGCCGGCTTCAGCCCATCCACGCCGCGCCGCAGCGGCTCGGTCGTCGCCCGCGCCAGCGCCCCCTCCGACCGCGGCAACACCCCCAGCGACGCCGACAACACCGCCGACGCGCTCGCCTCCCCCCCCGCCCCCGCACCCGCCACCGGACCCACCACCCGCGTCCCTTCCGCCGCGGGCTGCGTCCGGTCACGCCCGAACCCGCCCGCGATCACGCTCACCAGCACATACCCCGCCGCCACCCCGCACACCGCCCCGATCGCCGCACGCACGACCAAGCGCCGCCGCGCCGCTCCCCGCGTGCGTCCGCTGAACTCTCGGCCCACCCGCGCGATCTCTCCCGCCGCCCGCGCTTCCGCATCAACCACGCGCATCAACCGGTCCACCATCGCCGCGCTCGGCGGCGACATCCCCGCCTCGCGCTCGCGCACCAGCCGCTCTTCAAGTCGGCCCAACCGCTCATCACCACGCTGATCCGTCCGCATATCGCTCATGCCCGTCCTCCCACCACACCCACACGCGCCGCGCCATCAACCGCTGCACGATTCTTGCCCGCCACCTCGCCCGCCCCCGCATCCGCCCGCGCCGCATGCAGCGCCGCCCGCAGCACCCGCCGCGACCGCAGCAGCATCACCCGCACGCGCACGCCCGACCACCCAAGCACCACGCCAATCTGCGACGGCGTCAGTCCTTCCCCATACCGCAGCCACAGCGCACTCGCCGCGTCCGCGCTCAGCACGCGATCCGCCAGCGCCCACACCTCGCCCGTAGCCGCGCCCGTCTCGCCCGTCCCCGCCGCATGCGCCCCGCCCTCCGCCGCCGGCTCGCGGCGCACATTCTCATCACCACTGCGCGCCGCCCCGCGCTCGCCGCGCAGCACATCCGCCGCACACCGTCCGGCGATCCCCAGCAGCCACACCCGCACCTCGCCCCGCGCGGCGTCATACGTCCCGCGCCCGCGCCACGCACGTAAGAACGTCTCCTGCCACGCATCCTCCGCCGCCCCACATGCCCCACATCGCCGCCGCAGAAACGTCAGCACGCTCGCCCCGTGCTCCGCCACCATCTCCTCAAACGCGCGCCGCTCCGCATCGTCCCCCCGGCGATCGCCCGCGCGGCGATCGCCCGCGCGGCGATCGCCCCCGCGCTCCCGCGCGAGCACGCCGACCTCCCCCCGCGCCTGTCCGCCGCCCGTCGTCACCGGCCGCTCCTCACTTCTTCTCCGCGTCCGGCTCCTGCTCATCCATCGCCATCAACATCTTCACCAGCCCGATCACCTGCTCGCCGGCCCAGTTCCCGCTGATCGTGACCGTCGCGCCCTCCGCCTCAACCTTCATTCCCGCCACCGCCGCCCCGACCGGGCTCAGCCCCGGCTCGCTCTTGGAGACCATCTGCGCCAGCGCCAGCGCCCCTTCGCCGACCGCGCGGGTCAGCCGCGCCGTCTCGTCGTCGGTGTACCGCATCACCGCCCGCACCGTCGTCCGCCCTTCGCGCTCGCCGATGTCCAGCGTCGCGCTGCTCATCTGGCCAAACAGCGCGCGCCCCGGCGTGTCCCGCCGCATGTCCGCCGGCACCTGCCGAATGTCCACGATGATGGCCCCCGCACCCGCACCCCCCGCGCCAGCACCCCCCGCACCGCCCGCCGCCTCCGCCTGCAGATTCGGCGCCTTCCCGTCCGCCGCACGCAGCGCCTCGACAATCACTTCCCACGCATCAGCCACATACACCGTGCGCGTCCCCGCCTCACCCGCGCCCGCGGCGGCGCCAGCCCCACCGGTCGACCGCACCACGCCGTACTTCTTCTCCCCGCCGTCCTCCCAACTCAGAATCTCATACCCATCCACCGTCAACGCCTTGGCATGCGGCTCGGTCTTCAAGTGCGCCCACAGCCCATCCACCGCCGGCGTCGCCTTCACGATCACCACGCCCTGCTCCGGCCGCTTCCGCCCCAGCACCACCGTCGCCGACAGCAAGTCCCGCGCGACATCAACCCCGAACAGCTTCAGCCCTTCCAGCCCTTCCAGGTTGAACGCCGCCTTGTTCGACAGCACATGCCGCCCCAGCGCGCTGTCGCGCACCGCCTCCAGGTCCACATGCACCAGCACGGCGGGGTCCGCCGGCACCAGCCCGCGCTCCAGCGGCCCCGCCCACGCCGCTGCGCCCATGCCCACCACACCCACCACGCTCACCATCGCCGCCGCCGTGCTCAACGTCCGAAGCGCCATGTCCGTCTCCCGGTGTTGCCCGCCGCCGATTCCCCCCGATCCCGTCCCCCATTCAGTTACTCGTCTTCCGCCACGGGCGTTACCGAATCCGCTCGGAATGCCCCCGCGAACGCGCACATGGCCGAACTGATTCCGGACAGATCGCTCGTCAATCCGGAAACTTCACGAACAAACCGGCCTCAGCGCGAATACACTGAGAACGAGTCTCAACAGCCTTTTCCCGGAGCCGCCCGTGCCCGTCAAACTGCCGATCTACATGGACCACGCCGCGACCACGCCGACCGATCCGCGTGTCGTCGAGGCCATGCTGCCCTTCTTCACCACGACCTTCGGCAACCCCGGCAGCCGCAACCACGCCTTCGGCTGGGCCGCCGAGGAAGCCGTCGACGCCGCCCGCGAAGAGGTCGCCCGCCTACTCGGCTGCAACGACAAGGAAGTGATCTTCACCTCCGGCGCGACGGAGTCGAACAACCTCGCCATCAAGGGCGCGGCGTACATGTACGAGAAGGCCCCCGCCGGCTCGGCCTCGCGCGGGCACATCATCACCGCCGCCCACGAGCACAAGGCCGTCCTCGACCCCTGCAAGCGCCTCCAGAAGGAAGGCTTCGACGTCACCTTCCTCGACCCGCCCGCCGACGGCGTCATCCGCGCCGATCAGGTCGCCGCCGCCCTCCGACCCGACACCATCCTCGTCTCCATCATGTGGGCCAACAACGAGCTCGGGACCATCAACGAGATCCCGCAGATCGGCGCCCTCTGCAAGTCCAAGGACATCATCTTCCACACCGACGCCACCCAGTGGGTCGGCAAGATGCCCACCAGCGTCGAACGCGACAACATCGACCTGCTCTCCCTCTCCGGCCACAAGCTCTACGGGCCCAAGGGCGTCGGCGCCCTCTACGTCCGCCGCAAGAAGCCCCGCGTCCGCGTCCAGTCCCTCTTCGACGGCGGCGGGCAGGAACGCGGCTTCCGCTCCGGCACGCTCAACGTCCCCGGCATCGTCGGCCTCGGCAAAGCCTGCCAGATCGCCGCCGCCGAGATGGACACCGACGGCCAGCGCCTCCTCAAGTTCCGCAAGAAGATCGAGGCCGCCGTCACCGCCAACCTCGAGATGTGCCAGGTCAACGGGCACGCCGACCGCCGCCTCCCCCACATCACCAACATCTCCTTCGGCTTCGTCGAAGGCGAAGGCCTCATGATGGCCATGAAGGATGTCGCCGTCTCCTCCGGCTCCGCCTGCACCAGCGCCAGCCTCGAACCCTCCTACGTACTCAAGGCCCTCGGCGTCGGCGACGAACTCGCCCACTCCTCCCTCCGCCTCAGCATGGGCCGCTGGACCACCGAAGCCGAGGTCGACTACGCCACCGACCGCATCATCCAGGCCGTCTCCAAGCTCCGCACCATGAGCCCCCTCTGGGACATGTACAAGGAAGGCATCGACCTCTCGAAGATCGAGTGGGCGAAGCACTGATGTCAGGCACTGGGCACTAGGCACTGGGCACTAGTTGAACCAGACAACGAGAACAAGCACCTCGCCCAGACCTCACCCGCCTCTTTCCGGCCAGTGCCTAGTGCCCAGTGCCTAGTGCCTGCCCACAAGGAATCTCCCATGGCTTACGGCCCCAAAATCATCGACCACTACGAGAACCCCCGCAACGTCGGATCCTTCGGCACCCAGCAGGAAATCAAGTCCCGCGCCGACATCGGCGTCGGGCTCGTCGGCGCGCCCGAGTGCGGCGACGTCATGCAGCTCCAGATCAAGGTCGACCAACAGACCGGCAAGATCGCCGACGCCAAGTTCAAGACCTTCGGCTGCGGCTCCGCCATCGCCTCCTCCTCCCTCGCCACCGAATGGCTCAAGGGCCGCACCCTCGACCAGGCCAACGAGATCCGCAACACCGACATCGTCCAGGAACTCAGCCTCCCGCCCGTCAAGATCCACTGCTCCGTCCTCGCCGAGGACGCCATCAAGGCCGCCATCATCGACTACAAAAAGAAGAACGGCCTGCCCGTCGAAGAGCACGACCACGACCACGATCACGCCCGCGCTCACTAACCCCGCAGTAATGCCGAAACCGCTCTCAAAACGCCCGCGCCCAGCGCGGGTGTTTTTCTGCGCCACTTATGTAGGGTAATGCGGGGCAGTTCCTTGCGGGTGAAGGGTTCACCTTGTAAGCTCGCCGACTCAAGATCACATGTGCTCGAATCGCCCGCGCCGCGTGCGTTCGTCACCAACCCGCTTCATCGGAACCGCCGCATGCACGCCCGCCTCCCCGCTGCTCGGTATCGGGCCGCCATCACCGCGGCCGCCGTCGCGCTCGCCGCAACCACGCACGCTCAGGTTGCCCAGCTTGTCACCGATCTGAACACGCAGCCGTCCCCCACCCTCTCCTCGAACCCTCGGTCCTTCGTCGAGTTGAACGGCGTCGCGATCTTCGCCGCCACCGACACGAGCGGCACCGAACTCTGGCGCACCGACGGCACTCCCGCCGGCACATACCTCCTCAAAGACATCCGCCCCGGCCCGCCAAGCTCCTCGCCGCAAAATCTCTTCCTCTTCGGCAACCACGTCTACTTCTCCGCCACCGACGGCGTGAGCGGCGCCGAACTCTGGCGCACCGACGGCACCCCCGCCGGCACCGTCCTGGTCAAAGACATCCGCCCGAACGAGCCGGTCGGTCAGGCGGTCGGCAGCGCACCCACCGTGTTCCGCGAACACGCCGGACTGCTGTACTTCCGCGCCGACGACGGCGTGCACGGCGCCGAACTCTGGCGCACCGACGGCACCGACGCCGGCACCCTCCTCGTCAAGGACATCCGCCCCGGCGCACCCTCTTCCAACGCACGCCCCGTCTCCTCCGGCGCGTCGGCGCTCTTCCTCGCCGCCAACGACGGCGTCGTCGGCGATGAACTCTGGATTTCCGACGGCACCGCCAACGGCACGCTACTGATCGCCGACATCAACCCCGGGTCTGGCAACAGCGGCATCGCCGGAAGCCCCTTCGGCGGCCCCGGCTTCGTTCAGCTCGGCGGGCTCCTGCTCTTCTCCGCGAACGACGGATCCGCCGGCACCGAACTCTGGCGCTCCGACGGCACGCCCGCCGGCACCGCCCGCGTCAAGGACATCTACGCGGGCACGTTCGGCAGCAGCCCCAGCCGCATGGTCGCGTTCAACGGCCGCGCATACTTCGACGCCTCCACCGCCGCCGCCGGCACCGAACTCTGGACCTCCGACGGCACCGACGCCGGCACCTTCCTGGTCCGCGACATCTTCCCGGGCACCACATCCAGCTCCGCGTCCTCCGCCCGGCTGGTCTTCAACAACGCCATGTACTTCCAGGCCTTCACCTTCCAGATCGGCTGGGCTCTCTGGAAGTCCGACGGCACCGCCGCCGGCACCACCATGGTGCAGGTCGTCAATCTCGAGACGCTCGTCCGAGCGGGCCCGCCCACCGGCGGTCGCCTGTTCGGCGTCGGTCGATCCGCGGCCCCCGACGCCGGTCTCTGGGTCCTCGAGACCGGCGCTTCCTCCATGCAGCGCATCGTCTCGGGCTGGACCGAATCCACTTCCGCACAGGACCCCGCCCCGCTCGGCTCCGGCCTGGTCTTCTCCGTCTCAGACAACACCGGCCGCGAGCCCTGGTTCAGCAATGGAGCCGCGGCCGGCACCGGACCCCTGCGCGATATCTGGCCAAGCACCCTCTCTGCCGCGCTCTCCTTTGCTTCCATGGCCGAACTCAACGGTGTGCTCTACTTCTCCGCGACCGACGGCACCTCCGGTGTCGAACTCTGGCGCACCGACGGCACCCCCGCCGGCACCACGCTCGTCAAGGACATCCGCCCCGGTCCCTCATCCGGCAGCGTCAGCACGCTCATCCGCCACGCCGACGCGCTGCTCTTCGCCGCCAACGACGGCTCAACCGGATTCGAACTCTGGCGCTCCGACGGAACGCAAGCCGGCACCGCAATCCTCGCCGACATCTTGCCCGGGTCTTCCGGATCCAGCCCCTCCCTGCTCGTGAGCGTCGGCGACCGTATCTTTTTCTCCGCCGCAGACACACAAAACGGCAGAGAACTCTGGCGCACCGACGGCACCCCCGCCGGCACCGTGCTCGTCCGCGACATCAACCCCGGCACCGCCGCGTCCAACATCACCGAACTGACGCCCCACGAAGGCGGCGTCGCCTTTCGCGCCACTACCACCGCCAACGGTGCGGAGCCCTGGTTCAGCGACGGCACCGCTGCCGGCACACAACTGCTCCGCGACCTCCGCCCCGGCACAGCAAGCAGCAGCCCCTCCGACTTCTCATCCCTCGGCGGTCGCATCTGGTTCGCCGCCAACGACGGCGTCACCGGTCAGGAACGCTTCATCTCCGATGGAACCACCGACGGCACAATCCTTCTGCGCGATGTCAACCCCGGTGCCCCCGGCAGCGCCGTCTCCCCCGCCATCACCGTCGGCGGCGTCGCTTTCTTTGCCGCGTCGGACGACGGCCCCGGCGTCGGGTTATGGCGCAGCGACGGCACCCCGGGCGGCACCAGCCTGGTGTTCTCAAATCGCATCACCGGGCCGCTCTTCGCCTTCGACAGCCAGATCTACTTCTCCACGTCAGGTCCCGGCTTCACCGTCGAACTCTGGAAATCCGACGGAACACCCTCCGGCACAACGATGATCCGATCGTTCGCCAACAGCGCGAACGGCGCCTCCAGCGCCGGAGGCTGGCAGATCGTCTCCGGCGGATTCCTCTTCGTGCTCAGCGGCGGATTCGGCGATGAGCTCTGGCAGTCCGACGGCACCGGCCCCGGCACCGTCCCCGTCGCGTTCGAGCCCGCCGCCTCGGGAACCGAGAACCCCTCCCCGCTCGTCCAAGCCGGTTCCGCCTGGTACTTCTACGCCGACCACCCCGCCCTCGGGCGGGAACTCTTTATCCTCGGCGGCCCAGATCAGCCCCTCCGCGGTTCCTGCTGCGCCGGCGCCGTCTGCACCGTCACGACTCAGACCCTCTGCTTCGCCGCCGGTCATCAGTTCAAGGCCTTCGGCACCTGCGCGCCCGCGACCTGCTGCCCGGCAGACATCAACCGCAGCGGCGGTGTCGCCGTTCAGGACATCTTCGACTTCCTCTTCGCCTACTTCGCCGAAGCCACCACCGCCGACTTCAACCGCGACGACGCCCGCACCATCCAGGACTTGTTCGACTTCCTCGCCGCGTACTTCACCGGCTGCACCTGATCGGCGTGAGCGTCCCTCACTCCGCGTGCAGCAGCATCATCACCTGCGCCCCGTACATCGGGTACTGCATCTCCACCCGGTACGCCCGGAACTCTCGCACGTCCCACCCCATCCGCCCGCACACGTGCTCCACCAGTTCCACGTACCGCGGCAAGCGCGATGACCGCAGCTCGCTTACCCCGCCCGGCAACTCCTGCACCGTCTCCACCAGCGGTAGCAGATCCACATCCCGCTCCGGCGCCGGCGGCTCCGCCAGCCCGCGAAACACCGTGTCATACGCCCGCAGCTCCATCCGCGCCCCGGGCCACAGGCTCCGGTGCATCACCGCGTCCAGCACCAGCCGGCGCGTCGGGATCTCGATCGTCGCCCCCACGCGCCGCATCCGCTTGAGCGCCGCCGTCGGCCCGAGCCGCATGTGCCGCGGGTACCGCTCCGCCAGGAACAGATTCACCGACGACCGCGTCCCCACCTCGCGCCCCTGCACCTCGTACCGATACCCATTCGCCATCGTCTCGCACGCGATCTCGACGCCCGTCGGCGTGCAATACTCCTTCAGCATCACCCCGTGCAGATCCTCGTCCTCCCGCCCGTCCGGCGCGGGCAGACGGTTGGGCTTGGGCGTGACGGTGAACGTCATCCGCGCATCCGGCCGCACGCGGCGCATCCCGACATACCCCCCGATCATCACGCAGTCGGTCAGCCCGGTCTCGGCGCTCGAGCCCGGGTGCATGACGAACGACACGCTGGAGACCTCGGTCGAGATTCCCTTGATCGCCGACACCCCGCGAAAGACCGCCTGCCGCGCCGTGATCTCGAACCGCCGCCGCGCCTCCGGCAGCGCCGCCGAGAGCACCGCGTCCAGCCCCGAGCGATCTTCAAACCGCGTCTTCAGCGTCGTGCTGTAAGCCTCCAGCGCTGCCTCCGCCCGCGATACCGCCGTCGCCGCGGCCCCCTTCTTCCGCGCCGCGCGCAGCAGCTCCCTCAGCGGCACCGGCCCGGGCATCTGCGCCAGAGCCGCCAGCGGGTCTTCCGCGCGCAGCGCCGACAGCACGCGGCTGGCCAACGACTTATCCACGCCCAGCCCCCGCGCCAGCTCCCGCGTCCCCGCCTCCCCAAGCCCCGCGGGCAACGAATCCAGCACCAGGCGAAGCGCGCTCACGAGCGACGTCCCCTCCGCGGACAGCTCATGCACCGTGGAGACGCCCGCCGGGACGCTGCCCGGGCGAGATTCAGCCGAAGGAACTGGGGGCGTGGTGGCCATACCACCAACCGTACCACCAGATCGGACGCTGAGCCAGAGAGTCCTTATAGAATTCTCAGAGAGACACTTGACAGGCCTCGGATCGCGTGGTAGTTTGCATCGGGACGAGCTTTTCAACCGGGGGAATGGGGGGTCAGCAATCCGCGTGAGCGCCGCGGACACGAGGTTGAGCGGCCGGAGCGAACTTCGGCACAGCGGCTCATGTCGACCACCGACGGAGGACCTGCGATGAACCTGTGGCTATCCAGAACGACCCACACCGTCCGGGCGCTTGCCGCTGCCATCGCCGGGTCGGCGGGGCTTGTTGGCGGCGGAGCGGCCCTCGGTCAGCCCGCGAATCCACCGCCGAACGATCTCTGCGCCAACGCCCAGGACGTGACCGCGCCCGGCCCCCTCATCGGCACGACCAACTGGTCCACCGGCCAGAACCTCACCCCGCAGCCGTGCGGCTTCAACGACCCCTTCGACGTCTGGTACCGCGTTCCCCCCGCGCCCTTGAGCCGGCAGTTCACGATCATCGCAACGATGAACGACATCGGCGACTCGACCCCGACGCCGATCGTCAGCGTGCACGACGGCTGCCCCGAGTCCGGCGCCGCGCTCCTCGCGTGCTCGTCCTTCGTTGTCAACGTCCTGGTGCCCGCGGGTCAGCCCGCGTACATCCGCCTCGCCGGCGACCACGAACTCACCAACCAGGGCGACTTCGTCCTCGACGTCCAGTGGACGGACATCGCGCCGCAGCCCGGCGACCTGTGCAGCAACCCCCTCACGATCGCGCCGGGCTCGCCCGTGACCGGTGCCTTCGCCGGTCTCTCCGGCACCGACATGTCCTCTTGCGCGGGTTCGACCATCGACGCCGAGGACCTCTGGTTCACGCTCACCGTCGGACCGGGCCAATCAGGAACCTATGTCATCAGCACCGCCGGCAGCCAGATCGACACGGTGCTCTCGGTGTTCTCCGCCTGCCCGACCTTCAACGGCGACAATGAGATCGCCTGCGATGACGATGTTCGTCCCTACATGGATGTGCTCGGACGACCCGTCGATCTCACCTCCGAGATCGGCGTGCCGCTCAACGAAGGCGCGTATCTGATCCGGCTATCCGCATACCCCTTCCAGTCCGGGACCTTCACGCTCAGCGTCAGCCCCCGGTTGGAGTCCCTCCCGGGCGATTTCTGCACAAAGGCCCTCCCGCTCATCCCGAATATCGAGGTCAGCGGCAGCACCGCGGCACTGACCGGCTTTGATCCCAACCTGTTCTGCGGGTTGAGTGACGGATTGAACGACCGGACCGACGTGTGGTACCAGTTCACGCCCACCGCCATCGGCGTCTACAACCTGGAAGTCAATGTCGATTCGGGCGCTCTGTTCCCGGTCGTTCGCCTGTTCGACACGTGCAACGGAACGCAGTTCCGGTGCAGGTTCGGCAACACAACCCTGAACCCCCAGGCCGCGAGCCTCGCGTGGGTGCTGAACCCGGGCGAGACGTACTACTACCGCATCGCCGGCATCAACGGCCTCACCGGGGCGTACCGGGCGACCCTGCGCCCCGCCGCCACCAACGACCTCTGCTCCAAGGCCATCGAAATTCCCACCGTGCAGGCCCAGCCGTTCCTCGGGTCGATCTCGGGCACCATCGACAACTCGTACATGATCCCGAGCCTGGGCGACGTCTCCCCGCACAGCAACGGCGTGTGGTACGCGTTCACCCCGCCAACAAGCGGCTGGTACCGCTTCTCGACCAGCGGGAGCGCGCTCACCGACACGTCCCTCGTCGTCACCAACTCGTGCCAAGCCAGCTCGGGCGCCAACGTGATCGCGAGCAACTTGGACATCGCTTCTAGCGGGAACTCCATCGACCGCTGGTCGCGTGTGGATGTCAATCTCACCAGCGGCCAGGAGTACTTCATCGAAGTCTCCGGGTCGCCCGCATCTCCAAGTTCCAGCAACTTCACATTGACCGTCACGCAAACCGCGGCGCCCGACACGGTCCCCAACGACACGTGCCCGTCCGCCACGCCCATCACCAACGGATCCACCCTCACCCAGGACGCCCGCGCCAGCTCGCCCGATCAGAACATCCCCAACTGCTTCTACACCGGCTACCCCATCAACCCGCTCGCACCCCCCGAAACCACGTCCTTCGGCGTGTGGTACACGTTCGTCGCAGATGCCGGCGGCGCCGCCACGTTCACCCAGTCAGGAACCACCGCGACCATCATCCGTGTCCTCACCAGCCCCAGCGGCTCGTGCAATGACCTCGCCGCCGCGCTCGCGCAAGGCGGTGATGCATACGCCTGCGGCACCTCGTCCGTGACCTGGACCGTGGTCGCGGGAACACGCTATTACATGCACGTGCACACGCCGCCCGGCTTGATGTCCTTGAACAGCGGCACCTACGGCGTTCAGCCCGCCAGCCCCTACATCGTCAGCCTGTCGGCCCCGACCTGCATCGCCGACTTCAACGCCTCCGGCGCCATCACCGTCCAGGACATCTTCGACTTCCTGACCGCCTACTTCACCAACACCATCACCGCCGACGTCAACCAGTCCGGCACCCTCACCGTCCAGGACATTTTCGACTTCCTCACCCGCTACTTCCAAGGCTGCTGAGCCCTCGTCCCGCCCCCGACAACTCCGCTCAAGCGAGAGCCCAGGGTTACCAGTCCCTGGGCTTTTTCCTCGCGCCCGAGCGACCTCGGCGCCGCCGAACACTGCACGCCCCGTCTTCGTCACCGTCTGACAATAGAAATCTCTCAGAGACACTTGACGCCCCGCCGATCATCGGTTAGTTTGACCTTCGGCCCGCTCCGTTTCCGCGCGTGTTCACGCCCGCGGGCAACCCGGCATCCCGAACAACCGACGGAGTCTTCAGCCATGCGCACGCCACGTCCTCTCGCCGCCGCGATTTGCGGGCTTGCCGCCCTCTTCGCGGCTTCCTCCGCCCTTGCGCAGCCGGCCAACGACCTCTGCACCAACGCGCAGGTCGTCCCGGCCCCCGCCTTCCTCGCCGGCACCAGTTCCGGCGCGACCGGCTCCGACCTGTCGCCCCTCGACTATCAGTGCGGCATCGACGACACCGCCGACGTCTGGTACCGCATCCCGGCCGGCGCCTTCCCGCGCCAGTTCCGCGTCGAAGTCACCACCGACGACGAGTTCTTCACTCCCAACGTCGCCGCCTACACCACCTGCCCCTCCAGCCCGACGGACGGCTTCATCGCCTGCTACTCCGTCCCCGCGCTCATCGGCTTCTTCGCCCCCGCACAGCAGGACATCTACCTCCGCGTCGCCGGCGACGACAACTACGGCGCCCCCTTCGCCATCGACATCCGCTGGACCGACATCACCGCCCCCGGCCCCGGCGACGACTGCGCCGCACCCATCCCCATCACGCCCGCGTCGACCCGCACCGGCTCCACCGTCGGCTACTCCGGCGCCGCCTCCTCCGCCTGCGGCTTCTTCGACAACGTCGACATCTGGTTCCGCCTCGACATCCCCGCCGGCCAGGGCGGCGCATACGTCATCGACACCTTCGGCTCCGCCTTCGACACCACGCTCTCGGTCTACTCCTCCTGCCCCGTGAACCCCGCCGACGGGCTCATCGCCTGCGACGACGATCTCCGCGCCTACCCCGACGTGTTCGGCAACCCGCCCGTGCGCACCTCGCAGGTCGGCGTCCTGCTCGACCCCGGCTCCTATCTCATCCGCGTCGCCGGCTCGATCGCCTCCACCGGCGCGTATCAACTCACCGTCTCCTCCCGCTCCGAGCCCATCCCCGGCGACTTCTGCCACAACGCCGTCCCGCTCGCGCCCGACTCCACCGCCTCCGGCACCACCACCGGCCTCACCGGCTTCAACCCCTACCGCCCGCCCGGCTCCGTCGGCAGTTGCTTCAGCAACGACCGCTTCGACGCCTGGTTCTCCTTCTCCGCCCCGCGCGACGGCATCTACGCCTTCCGCCTTCAGGGCACCGGCGGCATGTCCTTCCCCGTCGTCCGCGTCTTCGAAGCCTGCGGCGGGCGCCAGCTCCACTGCGAAGACTCCGGCCAGGGCGCCGCCGCCACCACCTACGTCCAGCTCTCCGCCGGCGTCCCCGTCCTCGTCCGCGTCGCCGCCGTCAACGGCGTGACCGGCCCCTACACCCTCGACTCCATCTCCCCCGCCCTCAACGACGAGTGCGTCAACGCCATCGCCATCACCGGCTCGTCCATCACCGGCTCCACCGAAAACTCCTACGCCCTCATCAACGACTGGCTCAACTTCGGCGTCTTCAACGGCGTGTGGTACTCCTACACCGCCCCGCAAGACGGCTGGTACCAGTTCAGCACCGACGGCTCACCCTTCGACACCGTCGTCGCCGTCGCCTCCGACTGCGACGGCGACCTGCTCGTCTGGAACAACGACATCGCCACTCAGGCCACCCCCGCCCTCCGCACCTCCCGCCCGCAAGCCTTCCTCACCGCCGGTCAACGCTGCGTCATCCAGGTCTCCGGCTACCGCGGCGACTCCGGCCCGTTCACACTCACCATCACCCGCCAGCCATCTCAGCCCGCGCCGCCCGCGAATGACGACTGCGTCTTCGCCACGCCCATCACTCCGGGCTTCTCCGCCTCCGTCGACGCCCGCCGTGCCACCAACGAGCCCTTCACGCTCCCCGCCTGCTTCATCGCCGGCACCAACGACATCACCACCTACGGCGTGTGGTTCAAGTACACCGCCGTCGGCAACGGGATCGCCACCTTCGCCGAGACCGGCTCCGCCGCCGTCGGCGTCCGCGTCTACACCAGCACCACCGGCGACTGCACCGGCCTCACCACCACCCCCGCCCTCAACCGCGCCGATCTTGTCTGTGCCGCCGACACCGCCTCCTGGCGTGTGAGCGACGGCGAAACCTACTACGTCTTCGTCTACTCCTTCGCCGGCGACCAGCCCGTCTCCAACTATGCCGTCAACTTCGCCCTCGCCGCCAACACCGGCAACTGCTGCGTCACCGCCGGCGCCGCGTGCGCCGTGCTCACCAAGGCCGCCTGCCTCGCCGCGGGTGGAACCTACCTGGGCGATTCGGCCCCCTGCGTGAAGCCCGGCGGCGCTCAATCCGCCCGCACGCCGATCCTCGACCAGCCCGTGAACGGCAACTTCTTCGAGCCGCAGATCACCACCTACCCCGTCGTCGTCAGCGGTGTGTCCTCGCCGCTGGCGACGATCGAGGTCCAGCTCGACGTCAGCCACTTCCGCGCCGGCAACCTCTCCCTCGCGCTCACCAGCCCCTCGGGCGCCGAGGTCACGCTCGCCGGCCGCGTCACCAACTCCGCCGCCTGCTGGGACTACCGCTACTACTTCCTCGACGGCGTCTACACCTTCACCGACGCCGCCGCCCTCTCCTTCTCCCAGGGCATCTTCGCCAATGCCGGCTTCCCCGACTACACGCTCGACTCCGGCGCTTACGCCGCCTGGGACTGCACCCCCGGCCGCATCAATCTCAACACCGCCCTCGCCGGTCAGCCCGCAAACGGCACCTGGACCATCACCGCCCGCGAGTTCTCCTCCTTCCCCGACTCCGGCGTCATCCGCGCCGCCCGCATCTACATCAACGGCGGCAACGGCGACCCCTGCGCCCCCGCCTGCATCGCCGACTTCAACGCCTCCGGCGCCATCACCGTCCAGGACATCTTCGACTTCCTGACCGCCTACTTCACCAACACCATCACCGCCGACGTCAACCAGTCCGGCACCCTCACCGTCCAGGACATCTTCGACTTCCTCACCCGATACTTCCAGGGCTGCTGAACCGCTCAAACTCCTCATCAAACAAGAAAGCCCAGGGTCACCAAGACCCTGGGCTCTTTCTTTTGGTCCGCTCGGTTTCGCGTGCTCAGTACCGGTAGTGGTCCGGCTTGTACGGCCCATCGACCGACACGCCCAGGTACTCCGCCTGCTCCTTCGAGAGCTTCGTCAGACGGATCCCCAGCTTGTCCAGGTGCAGCCGCGCCACTTCTTCGTCGAGCTTCTTGGGCAGCGTGTACACCTTGCCCGTCTCGTAGTTGTGCCCGCTCAGCGTCGGCTTGTTGTTCGCGTTCAGCCACAGGTCCAGCTGCGCGATCGTCTGGTTGGTGAACGAGGCGCTCATCACGAACGAGGGGTGCCCCGTCGCGCAGCCCAGGTTCATCAGCCGGCCTTCAGCCAGCACCAGCACGCTCTTGCCGCTCTTCTTGAACACGAACTCGTCGTACTGCGCCTTGATGTTCACGCGGGCCACGGTCCCGCCCTTGGCCGCCGCGTACAGCGCCGCCATGTCGATCTCGTTGTCGAAGTGCCCGATGTTGGCGACGATCGCCTTGTCCTTCATCCGCTTCATGTGCTCGAGCGTGATGACGTTCTTGTTCCCCGTCGCCGAGATAAAGATGTCCGCCGTCTCGATGTAGTCCTCGAGCGTCGCGACCTCGTAGCCCTCCATCGCCGCCTGCAGCGCATTGATCGGGTCGATCTCCGTCACCACCACGCGGCAGCCCTGCCCGCGCAGCGACTGCGCCGAGCCCTTGCCCACGTCGCCGTAGCCCAGCACCACCGCCACCTTGCCGCCCAGCATCACGTCCGTCGCCCGGTTCAGCCCGTCCACCAGCGAGTGGCGGCAGCCGTACAGGTTGTCGAACTTGCTCTTGGTCGCGCTGTCGTTCACGTTGATCGCCGGGAACGCCAGCTTGCCCGCCCTGGCCATCTCATACAAGCGGTGCACGCCCGTGGTCGTCTCTTCGCTGACGCCCTTGATCCCCTTGATCATCTTCGTGAAGTAGCCCGGACGGTCCGCGATGCTCGAACGCAGCAGCTGCAGAATCACGCCCCACTCTTCCGGATCGCTCTTGGCGTTGAACGCCGGGACCTTGCCGGCCTTCTCGAACTCGGCGCCCTTGTGCACCAGCAGCGTCGCGTCGCCGCCGTCATCGAGCAGCAGGTTCGGCCCGACGGGGTTCCCCTTCGCGTCGGTGAACTTGAAGATCTGGTCCGTGCACCACCAATACTCTTCCAGCGTCTCGCCCTTCCACGCGAACACCGGCGTGCCTTCCGGCTCTTCCGGCGTCCCGTTCGGGCCGACGACCACCGCCGCCGCCGCGCTGTCCTGCGTCGAGAAGATGTTGCACGACGCCCACCGCACGTCCGCGCCCAGGTCGCGCAGCGTCTCGATCAGCACCGCCGTCTGCACCGTCATGTGCAGGGAGCCCGCGATCCGCGCGCCCGCCAGCGGCTTCTTGCCCTTGTACCGCTCGCGCAGCGCCATCAGCCCGGGCATCTCGTGCTCAGCCAGGCGGATTTCCTTGCGCCCCAGCTCGCTCAGCGACAGGTCGCGCACCTTGAAATCCAGTTTGCCGTACACGTCCGCCGTCAGGCTGTGCGCCCCGGTCGTGTTGGTCTGCACAACCCCGTTCTTCTTCGCCGAGGGGGTCCGAGGCTTGCTCATCGTCGTCACGTTGCGTTCTCCCTTAAGTCGTTGCACTTGCGTCAAAGTTCTGTGTCAATCAGGATCAGTTCAGTTCCGTCCCACGTTCATCCCCATCTCCCCTCCGTATCTCCGTGCCCCCTTCGGGCCCTCCGTGGACGGCTCCCCTCCTGGCCTCCCGCTCACGCCCGCCCAGTCCAAGCAAACAGCCCCGGCCCCGCCGCCTCCGTCTCCGCGGGAAGGGGCGTGTATCGGGCATCACTCAGCCCCGCCTCACCCGCCAGCCGCTCCATCGCCGCCTTCGAGAACCCCAGCCACCGGTGCCCCATCGTCTGCCGATAACTCGTGCGGTCGTGCTCGACCATGTCGATCACCAGCACCCGCCCGCCCGGCCTCAGCACCCGACGCACTTCGCTCAGCGCCCGCGCCGGATGCTCGACGTGGTGCAGTACCAGCACGCACACCGCGGCGTCCGCCGACGCATCCGCCAGCGGCAACTGCTCCAACTCCCCCAGCACGAACGCAACATTCCCCGCGCCCGCGTCCTCCAGCCGCCGCCGCGCCGCCGCCAGCATCGGCTCCGACTGATCCACCGCCACCACCCGCTTCACCACCGGCGCCAAGAGCTCCGCCGCGTTCCCCGTCCCGCACCCAAGGTCGACGACCGTCCACTCGCTCGGCAGCAGTTGCAGCATCCCGCGCAGCGCAAACAGCCCGCCGAACAGCCGCGTCCGCACATCATCCCACTGCCCCGCCACACGCCCGAAATACGTCCGCGAGTCCTCGCGCCGCTCCGCGAGCACCGACGCCAGCCGATGCTGATCCTCCGCCAGGTCCCGCGCCAGCGCGTCATCGTTCCCGATCGCCCCGCTCATCTGCTCGCGGATCGGCACCCACAGCGCCCGCGCCGCCAGCGGCAGATCGTCCAGCACCACCCGGTAATACGTCGCCGTCCCCTCCGTCCGCCGCTGCACCCACTCCCCGTCCGACAGCACCTTCAAATGCCGGCTCACGCTCGACTGCGGCATCTGCAACACCTTCGCCAACTCGCCGACCGACAACTCCTCCCGCTCCAGCAGCCGCAGCGTGCGCAGCCGCACCACGTCGCTCAACGCGGCGAGCTGATCCGTCAGGTTCGATGTGCGGGCCGAACGCTTCATCCGTTTATCCGGATGAAGTGTACAAGCACTTCCCGCCCCGTCAAGACCCCCTCACCCAGAACCCCAAATCGGCCGTTTTACCCCTCTCCGCCGCCATCCCGTGCCCCACCAGCCCCACCAGCTCCTTCAGACCCCCCCGCGCCGCCCCACCCCCCCGGGGCCCCCCGTCGCCCCCCACCCCCCCGCCCCCCCGGCCCGCGGCCCGCGGCCCCCGGCCGCCGCGGCGCCCGCCC
>CAZTQN010000011.1:0-83148 GCA_964615765.1 uncultured Phycisphaeraceae bacterium | reverse complement strand
CCCCAGAACCCCCCGTCCCACCCGTCGCCGGGCCCGCGCCCGAGGCCGGCATCGCGCCCGGCTCGCCCGCCCGCGGCGGCCGCCCGAACGTCGGACCCGGAATCTCGCCCGCCTCCCGCACCGCCCGGTTCACTTCCGGCTCGTTCGGTCCGGCGTAGTACGCCATCTGCAGCCGCTCGCGCATCCGCGGCTCGTCGCCGACCTTCATATACAGCCGCGCCAGCGCCAAATGCGGCTGCCAGCTCGCCTTGTCCGCCCCCACCTCGTCCAGATCCACCTGCGCCGCCGTCAGATACGCCCGCTGCGCCTCGTCCAGGTCCCCCTGACGCTCCGAGTACGTCCCCAGCAGCAGGAAGTCGCGCATCCGCCCGCGATCGATCGTCCGCGCCCGCAGCAGCCGGTTGAGCTGCTCGAACTTTCCGTCGCGGAACAGCGCCTCGCACGCCTGCGCGAAAATCGCATCGTCCTCGACCTTCAGCGCATACGCCAGCAGCGCGTTCTCCCGCGCCAGGCCCGTCTGCTCCGTCGCCAGATACGCGCGGCTGAGGCTGTCGTACACCCGCGCGTTCTGCCCGGGCGCACGCTCGATGTACTCCTTGTAATCCTCGATCGCCGCGTCAAACCGCTTCGCGGCCATGTGCTTGTCCCCCGACTCCCGCACCGCCGTCAGCGATCGCCCGCCGCACCCGCTCAGCCCGCCCGCCATCCCCAGCCCCAGCGACGCCAGCAGCGCCACCCGCAGCCCGATCGCCAGCGCTCGCCCGCGACCCATCCCCGCCGACGTCCCTGTGTTCCCGCTCGTGTTCGTGCGCATCGTGCCGTTCCCTCTGGTGATGACAACTCTATCTCGGCTCGGCGCGATCATCGCCCGCACAACCGCTCGCCCGAACCAACCCACGCCCGCCCGATCCCTACCCTCCGCCGTGCACGCCTACGTCCTGCTCCGCCACGACACGCCCGACGGCGGCTGGCACTTCGACTGGATGCTCCAGCCCGCGCCGCACGCGCCGCTGATCACCTTCCGCCTCATGCACGACCCGACCGACCCCGCCGTCCACGACTTCCCCGCCGAGCGTCTCCCCGACCACCGCGCCGCGTACCTCGACTACGAAGGCCCCGTCTCCAACAACCGCGGCCGCGTCACCCGCATCGCTGCCGGCCTCGCCGCGATCATCCGCGACGACGCCGACGCCATCGACATCCACCTCGCCACCCCACACCCCCGCCACTGGCGCGGCGTGCCCCTCTCCCCAAACACCTACACCTTCCGCAGTCTCGCTTAACCCCCGCCCACCTCACTCCGCGCACCCACCCGCGTCAGCCGCGCCAGCCTTGCATCCAGCGGGAACGCCGTCGGCCGACTCCGATGAAGCCCGGCGAACATCGGGTGCGCCGGGTTGAGCACGATCGTGTGCTCGAGCGGCACCACGAAACTCGGGGCCCGAAACCCCAGCGCTCCGCTCGCGAACGCCGCCGACCCGGCCCGCTGTGTTTCCGCGATGTCGATCGTCTCTCCACTCCGAATCCGCGCAGCTAGGCGTTGGTCAATGTCCACGACCGCCTCCGCCGCGTACGTGATCGACGCGAAGACGTACAACTCCAGATCCGCCGGCGTGTCCAGGTGCACCATGACTTCCAGCGCCGCGAGCGACAGGTGCTCTGCGCAGTACACCGCTCGCTCACCCCGCCTGTTCCAACGCTGACCGGCCAGTGCCGCCCCAACCCCGCTGAACGCCTCCGCGGCGAACATCCGGTGGCACAGCCGCCACCCCGTCACATTCACGCCACATCCCCGTACGTCATCGCCTGGATGAGCCGCTCCACCTTCGCCGCCCCGGCCGCCGTGCTCGCCGCCGCGATCGGCGTCTGCCCGTCCAGCATCGCCCGCGGGCTCATCAGCCAGCGCAGCGCTCTGGTCTCGTCACCAAGAAAGAACGCGGTCGCCATGTCCCGGATCCGCGCCAGGCGGCTCACCCGCTGCATGACGATCCGCAGCACCGGATCCTCCTGCCCGCGGGCCGCCTCGCGCCCACGCCGCGGCCCGATCAGTTCCGCCGCCAAGTCTTCCGGAATGTCCAGCAGTTCCGCAACCCCCTGCGCCGACAGATTGAACGCCCGCAGCGTCCGCTCGAGCTGACCGGCGTCCCCCGCTCGCGCCCCGTCCCCGACGCGCCCCGCCAGGCGAATCCCGCCCGCATCAACGCCCCGCGGCCGCCGCGCCGTCTCGCGCACCCGGTCGCCCTTGTCCCGCCCCCCTTCGCCCGAACGCTCGCTCCGACCCCGCTTCTTCGCCATGCCAAAATCCTACACGATCCACACCCCACCCCGTGCCCGCCAACGGATGCCCGGTGCCCCCTGTCTGGTGCCCGGTGTCTGGTGCCTGGTGCCTGGTGCCCGGTGCCCGGTGCCCGGTGCCCGGTGCCCGGTGCCCGGTGCCTCGCATCCACTAGTGCCCAGTGCCTAGTGCCCAGTGCCTCTCAATCATTCCTATTCCGCATCAACTTCATCAACACCGGCGTCAGCGCCAGGATCAGCACCCCCGCCCCGATGCTCGTCACCACGAACACGAAGAAGAAGTCCGCCTGCACGCTCCCCGTGCCCTCCGCCAGGTTCCACGGCAGCTTGATCTGTCCCTTCTCGATCTTCTCCGTCTGCGCCGCGATTAGCCCGCCCGACAGGTTCGCGATGAAGCTCGACACGAACCAGATCCCCATCAGCAGCGACACGAACCGCACCGGCGCCGCCTTCGTCACATAGCTCAACCCCGTCGGCGACAGGCACAGCTCGCCCATCGTGTGGAAGAAATACGCGCCCAGGATGTACCAGATCGCGGCCTTCTGCAGCACGTCCTCCGGCCCGCCCGGCCCGACCTTGATCGTCCGCGCACCCGCCACCAGCACCACGAACCCGATCCCCAGCAGGATCAGCCCCATCGCGATCTTGATCGGCTGGTTCAGGTTCAGCCGCCGCCGCGCCGCCACCGTCCAGAACGCCGCGAACATCGGCGCGAAGATGAAGATGATCGCCGGGTTCACCGCCTGGAACCACGTCGTCGGCACTTCCAGCGACCCGATGTGCGCGTCCGTGTACCGGTCCGTGAACAGCGTCATGCTGCTTCCCGCCTGCTCGAACGCCAGCCAGAAGAACGCGTTGAACATCATGAAGATGAAGATGCTCGCCACCGGCCCACGGTCCACCGCCCGCTGCATCGCGATGAACCACCCCGCCAGCCCGAACACCACCACCGCCATCAGCCCAACCACCCACGGCGTCATCACCGCCTCAACATGCTTCAACGCGCCAAAGTGAAACAGCACCCCGAACACGCTCGCCAGCACCAGCCCCAGCGCCAAAAACCCCATCGAGAACCGCGTCGACGCCGCCGGACTCACCGGCCTCGCCGCCGCCATTGCGCCATCTCGCGCCTCCGGCTCCGGAACCTCCCCAACCCCCTTCAGGAACGCCGGCCGACCCAGCAGATACATCCCAAGCCCCAGCCCCATCCCCACCGCGGCTGACCCGAAGCCCCAGTGCCAGCCCACCCGCTCGCCCAGCGTCCCGCACACAAACGCGCACAGGAACGCCCCGAGATTGATCCCCATGTAGAAGATGCTGAACGCCCCGTCACGCCGCGGATCGCCCGGCTTGTAGAGCTGCCCGACCATCACCGACACGCTCGGCTTGAAGTGCCCGGTGCCGATCACGATCGCCGCCAGACCCGCGATGAAGATCGACATCCCCGCCGCCGTGCCGTCCAGCCCGCCCATCCCGCTGATCGCCAGCGCGATGTGCCCCGCCATGATGAGCAGCCCGCCCACCACCATCGACCGGTGCGTGCCGATCAACTTGTCCGCGATCAATCCCCCGATCACCGGCGTCAGATACGCCAGCCCCGTGTACCACCCGTACAGCGTCGACGCCTCTCCGTCCGCCCACCCCGGCCCCGGGTTGAACCCCTCCGGCGCGCCCGCCGGCTTCTTCACCATCCCCGTTGTCGGGCTCGTCAGATACAGCACCAGCAGCGCCCGCATCCCGTAGTAACTGAACCGCTCCCACATCTCCACCATGAACAGCAGGAACAGCCCCACCGGATGCCCCAGCAGGGTCCGCTCGGCCGTTTGCGAAGAGTTCGTGAACACGGTGGGGGAGGGGGTTGCCATGCGTAAAGCCCTTCGATACAAGACCGAAGGGTGAGAATAGCCGATCCGCTCGCGGCTTGGGCCGCGGCTGCCCTCTCGCCCGCCCCTCGTGAGCTTGACCATGCCGACCACGCGCCCCCAGGCCGCCCTCGCCGCCGCCGCAGCCGCCACACTCTTCGCGCTCGCCCCGCTCGCCCCCGCCCACACCCTGCACGCGCCGCCCGACCCCGTGCCCGCCGCGTCCGCCGCCCCCGCCGCGGTCCTCGAAGCCAGCGGCCCCGACGCCCCGCTCGACCCGCGCACCATCACCCGCATCGCCATCATCGGCTGCCATCAGCAGCCCGACCCTGCGCCCGCACTGCTCCGCTACGTCGACCTCAAGCCCGACCTCACCCTCTGGGTCGGCGACAACGTTTACGCCGACACCACCGACGACCCCACCCACATCGAACGCTGCTACGCCGCCCTCGAAGCCAAGCCCGGCTTCAAGCAGCTCCGCGATCTATCCACCTTCCTCGCCGTCTGGGACGACCACGACTTCGGCCTCAACGACGGCGGCAAGCACTACCCCCTCAAAGCCAAAAGCCACGCCATCTTCCGCGCCTTCTGGCAGCACGAACACCGCATCCCCGCCAGCCGCCCCGGCGTCTACCACGCCCAGACCTTCGGCCCCGTCGGCCAGCGCCTCCAGGTCATCCTCCTCGACGGCCGCTTCAACCGCGAAGACCCCGCCGAATCCGCCGACACCCTCGGCCCCGCCCAGTGGGCCTGGCTCGAGCACCAACTCAAACAGCCCGCCGACCTCCGCCTCATCGTCTCCGGCTACCAGGTCCTCCTCGACCGCGACACCAAGTTCGAAACCTGGGCCAAGTTCCCCGCCGCCCGCCAGCGCCTCTTCGACACCATCAAGTCTGCCCGCGCTTCCGGCGTCATCTTCATCGCCGGCGATCAGCACTACGGCGAGGTCAGCCGCATCGACAACGCCCTCGGCTACGACGCCGTCGAGTTCATGTTCGCCGGCATCAATCAGGACGAGCCCTGGGTCTTCAACTCCGCCCGCGTCTCCCCCGTCGCCAACTCCAAGCACTCCTACGCCTACCTCGACATCCAGTGGTCACCCACCAGCGGCGACAACGCCGACCCCGCCCACATCACCTTCCGCTGCTTCGACGCCACCACCAACGCCCTCGAACTCACCTACCGCGTCAACCTCTCCGAACTCCGCGCGAAGTAACGCGCCTCACCACTTCTCCCGCACCGACACCACCACCCCCGGCACCACCCCCGCGCTCGCCAAGGGCAGCGCCAGCCACCCGAACGTCCCCACGTCGCTCAACGGCACGCTCGCCAGCCCCAGCACGATCGCCACCACCGCGCCCGCCAGCGCCGCCGTCGTCGCCACGCTGGCGCCGATCACCATCACCTTCCCGCCCCGCGGCGTGAGCCACCCGCACAGCACCGCCAGCATCCCCGCCAGCCCGGCGAACACCGCCGCCGACGTCGCCACCAGCGGCCCCCATTGCCACGCGCTCCCGCCCGCCGACGCCAAGAGCCCCGTCACCACCACCGCGCCGCCCACCGGCCACTGCCACGCCATCCGCAGCACCTCTCGGCGCTTCGGACACTCCGCGATCGGCCGATACGCCCGCGCGCCAACCGCGGCACACTCCGGGCATGCCGCCGCGGCGTCCAGCCCGACCAGGTCATACCCGCACCGGGCGCACATCGGCACCACCGCCGGCACCCGCCGCCGCTTGTCGAACGCCACCGCCGCCGCCGCGACCAGCGCGCCGCTCGCCACCGCCAGCACCGCGATGCCCAGCCAGATCAACACCTCTGTCCCGTACATGGGTCGGCCGGCCCCGGTTCGCGCGCCCGCCGGCCCAACCCTCACCCGCCCCTTCCCGGCCGGCTCACACCGTGAACTTCTGCAAGAGCCCCTTCAGCGCCTCGCTCTGGCTGGCCAGGCGCGTGGCGATCTGGGCGGTTTCCCCGGTGCTGGCGCTCGCCTCCGTGCTCGCCGCGGTGATCGACTCGATCATCACCGCGACCTCGCCCGACGACTGCACGATCGTCCCGATCGCGCTCGAGGCCTGGCCCATCCGCTGGGCCCCGTCGCCGACGGTCCGCGTCCCCGCCTCCATCTGCTCCACCGCCGCCCGCGTCTTGCTCTGAATCTCGCGGATCGACCCCGCGATCTCGTCGGTCGCCTTCGCCGTCCGATCCGCCAACTTGCGCACCTCGTCAGCGACGACGGCGAACCCGCGCCCGTGCTCCCCGGCCCGGGCCGCCTCGATCGCCGCGTTCAGCGCGAGCAGGTTCGTCTGCTCCGCGATGTCGTTGATGACCTGCAGGACCGAGCCGATCTGCTCGCTCCGCTTCCCGAGTTCCTGCGTGCTGCTGGCCCCGGTCCGCACCACTTCGCCGATCGACCGCATGTCCGCCGAGAGCTGCGACATCACGCCCGCGCCGTTTCCCGCGGCTTCCCCGGCCGACTTGGCCCGCGTGTTCGCGTCCGCCGACCGCCGCGCGATCTCCTCGTTCGCCGCCGCCATCTCCTCGCTCGCCGCGGCGATCTGTGTCGACGCCGACGCCAGCTCGTCCGCCGCCGTCCGAACATCCTTCAGCGCCGCCCGCATCGACCGCGCCACCGCATCGGCCCCGCGTGTCACCGCCGCGATCTCGTCCTTCCCCGACTGATCAAACTCCACCGTGAAGTCCCCGCCCGCCAGGCGATCCATCCCGCGCACGCACCCGTTCAGCCGCCGCGCCACCGACGACGACAGCCACACCGCCACCCCGAAGGTCGCCAAGACCGAGCCCACGCCCGCCACCATGATCGCGATCTTCGCCGCCGCCATCGCGCCGGCTCGCTTCTCGCCCTGCTCCAGCCCCTCGCGCTCGATCACGTCCGACACCGTCTCCATCCGCTCCTCAAGATCCTCGAAGGCCTGCTTGAACGCCGGCATCCCGCCCTCCGCCGCCGCACGCTCCTTCGCTACCGCGCCCACGATCGTCTCCGCTTTCGCGATGTACGCCTCCAGCGCCGGGCCAACGCCCTCCACCGCCTGCCGCGCCGCCGGAGACAGGTCCAGCCCGCGCAGCTCCTTCACCTGCTCGCGGAACCTCGCGGCGTGCTCCTCCAGATCCGCCCCCGCCTGCTTCATCTCCTCCTCGTTCTTCGCCACGAGCGACGCCAGCACGTCGCCCCGCAGCGCGTCGTGCATCATGTCCGCTTCCATCTGGCACCGCGTCGCCGTCGTCGACAACGCCAGCCCGTCAAGCGAGCCCTTCGCCTGCATCAGTTCGTAATACCCAACCCCGCCCACCAGCCCAACGAACATCACCGACAAACCGGCGAACGCCAACATCTTCCCACGCACGGATGAAAGCATCGTCAGTTCTCCACACCGCCAACCCGTCGCGGGCGGCGTTCAAACCTTGGTGATCCCGCCCTTTAGAACGACACCTGCACACGCAGCGTGCCCACCACCGCGTCATCCAGCGCCGCGTCCCCCGACGGATTGGCGATGTACTGGAAGTCCGGCGTCACGAACACCGAGCCCGTCACACGGATCCGGTAGTACACCTCGAGCGCATGCTCGTCCCCGTCGAACGCCGCGTTCTTGTCCGACAGATCCGCGAAGTTGTACATCACCCCGAACACGTCGTCGTCCCGCCCCTCGAAGGTCCCGCGCAGCGTCAATCCCGCCGTGGCGTGCGTCTCCACCGCCGCGACCTCGTCATCCGCGAACCCGCCGCGAGCAAACAGCCACAGCCCCAGGTCGCTCTCCGGGTCCTCGTCGCGCTTGATCAGCAGCTGCTCGCCCAGCACATACCCGCCGGTCGAGCCGTCCTCGATCCCGCCGCTGAAGCGCTCGAACTCGTGCGTGTGATGCCACACGCCCCCCGCCACACGCCCGCGCCCGCTTCCCGCCAGCGCCCGCTTCCCGCCAGCGCCTCGCCAAGGCTCCCCCACGTCGCCCCGATTTCCCCGATGAAGAAGTTGTCGTCCGACTTGCTGTCGCCGAAGAACGTATCAAACCCCGCGCGGCTGCCCGTGCGGATCCCGTCCAGCGTCGCCCCATCAAAGAACCCGAACCCCGCATACAGCCAGTCCGTCGGGTACACGAACGCCGTCACGCCCAGCGCCGGATCCGGATACGTCGGCAGCCCCAGCACGTTCGGGCTGTACCCGCCCGACGAGTGCAGCCCGTTCGACGCGGCGTCCACGAACGCGAACTCCTTGTTCGCCTCGATCTTCCCGACCTTCAGCCGCACCAGCCCCTCGCCGAACACTTGCTGGAACCACAGCTCCGCCAACTGATCGCGGTGCCGATCGACCGCGATGTTGTCGTACACCATGATGTCGCCGGCATCGTTCACCAACCGCCCGCCGTAGTGATAGAACTCGGCGTACACCGTCCCGCCTTCCCACCCGGCCAGCTTGCCCAGGTCGAGCTCGCCGTTCAGGTTGAACAGCCGGCGCGACGACGCCCGCTGGTTCAGCCCGCCGCTCCACACGCTCGACCAGTCGTGGGTGAGCGACGCGTTGATCGTCAGCCCGCCGTCTTCCAGCGCGGTCCGCACGCCGCCCCAGTCCCCCGTCGCCCGCGACCAATCCCACCACGCCAGCCCGCCGAACCACTCGCGCGCCTTCGGCGCCTCGGGCGTGCCGCTGTCCACCTTGACCTCCGGCGCCGCCGGCGCCTTCGCCGCCTCGCGCGTCCGCGGCCCCGGACCCGAACCCGGCAGATCTTCCGGCGTCATCTCCGTCTCAACGCCCGCGAGCGACTCCTGCCCGCGCGCCCCGCCCGCGACGCCGACCACCGTCAGCCCGCCCACGACCACCCCGGACCATCGCACGCTCTTCCGCTTCATGACCGCCTCCGCGTCGGAACGACGCTCTACACGAGAGGCGCATCAACTCGGCAACCCCGCACGTACGGATGAACCTAATCCAGACCGGTGAAGCGGTTTGTCCGTATTACCGTCGGCGGAGAGGATTCGTTATCGGCCGGTCGCCTGCACAACGACGTTCCGCAGCAGCACGCGGTTATGCACGGGCCCGCGCACGCCGGGCTCGACGGAGATCCGCAGCCGCGCCCCCGCCGCCCATTCCGTCGCAGCGTTCACCCGCGCCGCCGGCTCATTCCCGCTCAGTTTCACCCGCGCCACTTCCACCGCCGCGCCCCCATCGCCCGCCCCGACGCGCTCCACCACCACCTCGCACGCGCCCCACACGCGCGACTCGAGCGGCAACTCCACCACGCCCGATATCCGCACCCGCCGCGGCGTGCCCGGCACCGCAAAAACAAACCGCGCCGGGCCCGTCAGCCTCACCCCCGCCGCCCCCAGCGCAAACACGTCCCCCGCACCGACCCCCCCCGCACGGCGTTCCGCCCGCCCGTCCACGCCCAGCCGCTCCGGCCCCGACGCGAACAACCGCGGCGCGATCGGCTCAACCTCCACCACGCTCAATCCGCTCAGCCCCATCATCGCGCCGCGATCGAGCGCAAGCCCAAGCACCTCGCCCGGCACGACGAACTTCTCCGCGCTCGCCCCGCCCATCTCACCGCGCGCGTCCTCGCCCTCCGGGCTGCGCCCGCTCAGCCGCACTTTCAGCCGCCCACCGGCCGACTCGCTCGCGACCGACGCGACCGACACCACCGACCCGTCGCTCAGCCACAGCCCCATGCCGGCCGGCGCCCGCTCCGGGTTGGCGAGTTCAGCGCGAACAACATCGCGGGCCGCCAGCCGCCTGGTCCCGTCCGCCGCACGCTCCCCGCCGAGCACGATCTCCTCGCCGAGCGCTTCGATCACGCCGCGCAGCACATCGCCGTTCGCGAGGTACACGACATCCTGCGTGTCGCTCTCTCCCGCGCCCGCCTTGCCCGCCGCCGCGTCCGTCCCCCCGCGCTCCCACGCGTAGACATCATCCAGCGCCACGGCGATCACCCCGAATCGCGCGTGCTCCCACAGCACCGCGTCCGCCACCGCGCGCCCACCCCCCCCGACCTCCGCCGCCGCGCCCGCCTCGGCGAACCGTCCCGGCAGCCGCTGCCCGTCGTTCAAGTACAGCACCATCGCGCCGCTCGACACCGACGCCGCGCTCCCGCCGATCGACGCACCGCCCCCCGCGCCACCAACCTCCGCGGCCCACGCCGCCGGCACCACCGCCGCGACGCTCCCCACCGCCCCCGCACCGCCGACGTTCCCCGTCACCTCGACCACGCGCGACTGCCCACCCTCAACAACCGTGATGCTCCCGCGCCCGTCGGTCAGCCGGATCATCGCGACATCCGCCGCCCGCACCGTCCCGTCGGTCCCGAGCAGCGCCATGGGCCACGCCGCCACCGCCCCCGGCGCCCGCCGCTCGCCCGTCGGTGTCGCGCTCTTCGGCGCACTCTCTTCCGCCGGCACGGCGACGGTCGACGGCTCGGCCGTAACCCACCGCGGCACGCGCCCCGCCGCCGCGCCGACCAGCATCAGCACCGCCGCGGCCCCCGCCGCGCACACCACGCCCGCCCGCCCCACGCCGCCCCGGCCCCCGTTCATGTCGCACACACCTGCCCGCACACAGCGCTCGCTTGCTCTGGCAATCAGGGCCAGTCAGATGGACCGATCCGCGTTGACAAACTACTTCTGGTAGATCGGCAGGAGGCGCTTGGGCATTTGCAGCACGATCAACGCCATCGCCGTCCCATACGCCGGGCCGACGCTCGGATCCGCCCACGACCCGTCCCCGAGTTGCCGCTCCAGCAGTTCCTTCCGCGTCGCCGGCCACCACTCGGCCCAGCGGTTCCCGCCGGCCAGGTACATCGCCTGCACCGCGTAGTAATGCCCGTAAAAGTAGTGCGCCCCGGAGGCCCCGGGCGTCCCCGGGAACGCCGTCGTCTTCAGGTAGTCCAGCCCCCGGTTGATCGCGTCGTCCTTGTAGATCCCCGCGTAAAACAAGCTCGCGATCCCCGCCGCCGACCGCGGCCAGGCCGAGAACCCCGGCGAGGTCTGATACCGAAATCCCCCGTCCGGATTCTGCGTCTGCCGCACATACTCCACGGCCTTGTCAATCACTTCCTTCGGCACCTCGATCCCCGCCTGCCGCGCCGACCGCAGCGCCATGATCTGGCAGATCGTCACCGACACGTCTGCGTCATACGGCACCGGGTTGTACCGCCACCCGCCCTCGGCATTCTGCGACCGCTCGATGAGCCGGCACGCCCGAACGAGCGCATCGTGCACCCGCGCCGACAGCGCCGTCTCCCCGCCCCCCTTGGTCATCCCGTAAATCTCGCCCAGAAACAGCGCCGCAAACCCGTGCCCGTACATCGGCCCGTTGGCCGACTCCGACGCGAGCAGCCCCGTCTCCGTCGAGCACGACAGCACAAACTCCAACCCCTTCTCGACATTCCGCGCATACTTCCCGCGCCCCGGCAGGTTCCCGTCGGCCATCAGCGCCAGGCACGCCAGCGCCGTCACCGCGATGTTCTTGCCATACCGCACCGACCCGAACGAGCCGTCCTCCGTCTGCTCCGACACCAGGAACGCCAGACCGCGCTGCACCGCATCTTCCAGTTCCGGCGACATCTCGTCGGCCAGCGCCGCGTTCTGCGCGCTCCGCCGCCCGCCCGGCTCGCCCGGCGCGCCGTTCCGATCCGCAAACGGCTGCGGACTCGCGGCCGGCTCGCTCGACGCCGGTTCTGACGCCGGTTTGGTTGACGCCGGTTCGGTTGAAGCCGGTTCGGTTGAAGCCGGTTCGGTCTTCGCCGGCTCCGCAGGCGCCGGCTCCGCCGCCGGCTGCGCCATCGCCGCGCCCGTCCACCCGCCCAGCACCGTCGGCATCACCGCCGCCAGCGCCACGACCGCCGCGCCGCTCGTGCGCCCGCTCGTCCGTGATGTCCGCGCGTTGATGCTCACTCCTTCCGCTCCTCCGCCAGCTTGCGGTAATACGCCTCGGTCATCGCCTGATACTTGGAACTGAACCGGTCGCTCGACCCCTGCAGCAACAGCTCGCGCACGCGCTCCGGCAGCGCGCCCCACGACGCCCGCGCCGATTCCAGTTGCGGGTTCAGCGCCCCGTCCTGACGCCCCGGCGCCATCGCCTCGCTCCGGTTGTCCGACGCCTGCTGTCCCTGGTTCTGCTGCGATTGCTGCGCCTGCTGCGACCGACCCGGCACGTTCTGCTGTTGCTGCTGCTGACGCCGCCGGCTCGAACTCGAGCTCGAGCTCGACTGCTGCTGCTGTTGCTGCAACTGGTCCAGCACCAGGTCCAGCTTGCGGATGATGTCCTCCTGCACGCGCTGCGTCCCGATGCCCGCGTCCTGCTTCTCGTTCAGCCGCGTGCTCGCGTCATTCATCAGCGTGACGGCCTGCTCGAACGCCTCCGCGATCTCCTGCCCCGTCAACAGCCGATCCAGCTCCGCCCGGTCCGGATCCGCCCCCCCCGCCCCCCCCGCGGCGCCTTCCTTCGCACCGCCATCGCTCGGCAGCCCGAGCAGATCATCCAGCGACGGCCCGCCGGGCTTTGCCGGGGCCGGCTTCGCGGTCGCATCCTTCGATGGAGCGTTCTTCGGCGCGGCTTCCTGCGCGGGCGCCGTGTCCTTTGGCGCCGGCTTCGGCTCGTCGCCGAGCGCCCCGCCCGCCGCACACGCCAAGGCCGCGGCCGCGTACATCACACGCTTCACGCCCGTCCTCATCGTCCACCTCCCGCGTCCGGCGCACTCGGCCACATCCTCTTGCCAAGAACGCCGTCCGACAGCCCGCGCGCTTCGATCGATCCCTCTTTCACGCTGAACTGCAGCACGCGGATGCAGTACCGATGCTCTTCCTCGCTGGGCGGCTGAGAGAGAGTCTCGCTCGCCAGCTGCCGTGCCTCCGCATCGTTCAGAACACCCGTAGCAAGCAAGTTCCGCAGGTTGGTGATGCGCTGCAATCTCTCCAGTCGCCGCTGACGTTCACCCGCCGAGTCAACGAACGAGCGTGCCCAAGCTGTCCGCAATCGTCCGCACTCGTCCAAACTCACCATCGGTGCTGCCGCGGGACTGCACGTCTGCGTCGACAGCAACCCCACAACACACACGCCAATCTCAAGTCCGATCATCCGCCGCCTCCTTCCCGCGCGCCGCCCTCGCCTGCGCCGTCACCGTTCGCGTCCGGCGCCGCACCCGGCGTCGGCTCCATCTTCGGTTCTTCTTTCAGCCGCTGCAGTAGGTCCTGCGCCTGCTGGGCCAGTTCGCGCTGCAGGTCCCGCGCCGCCGCGGCGGCCTCCGCCGTGTTCGCGCCCGCCGCCTCGCCCGCCGTCCGCGTGGCTTCCGCCGCCTCGATCTGCATCTCGCGCAGCAGCCGCACCTCCGCCGCCGGCGGCAGCAGCGGCGACGACCCGCTGCCCGACCCGCCGCCCCCGCCGCCGCTCTCGCCCTGGCGGAACGGCTTGTTCTGCTTCTTGCTCGAATCCAGCGCGTCCACCATCGCCTTGAGCACCCGCGCCGCCGACGCCTGCGACCGCACCACGCCCGCGTCCGCCGTGCCCTCGCCCAGCGCCGTCTCCGCCGCCGTCATCAGCCCGTCCAGGCGCCGGTGCGCGAACTCGAACGTCTTCGCCGCCCCGATGTCCTGCGTGCTCTTGCGCAGATCGTCCAGCGTCGTGCGCAGCGTCTTCTGCTCTTCACCCAGCGCCCGGGCCGCGGCCCGCGTCCGCCGCGTCGCCGCCTCGCCCGCCAGCCCTTCCGTGCTCGCCTTGATCTCGAGCTGCTGCTCCAGCGCTTCCTGATACGCCTTGCGCAGTTCCGTCCGCTGCCGCTCGTTCTCGCGCTCCTCGGCTTGCTCGTCGATCTTGCCCGCCTTCTCGCGCGCCTCAATCAACTTGTCCAGGCTCGCCTGCTCCGACGCCCGCGCCTCCTCACCCTTCACCGGCGTCGCCCGCAGTTCACCGATCGCCCGCGCCTGCGCCTCGGCCGCCTCGCCGATCGTCTCCGCCAGCGGCTGCACTTCCCGCGGGCCCCCCGCCGCCAGGTCCACCGCGCCCAGCGTGGCCCGGTGCAGTTCCGCCATCGGCCCATCAAGCCCCGCCAGCGCGCCCGTCGGCATGGCCTGGTCGAGCGCCCGCAGGTTGTCCTCCTGCCGCGCGATCAGCCCGTCGAGCGTCTCCAACAGCGACGCCAGCAGCCGACGCAGCACCTGGTCGCGCTCGCTCTGGGCCCGGTCGATGTCTTGCAGCATCTGCTCGATGGCCTGCGACGCCTGCTGCTGCTGCTGCTGGGCCTGGCCCGTGCGATTCTCCTCGACGCTCTGGGCCGCCTGGTTCATCCGCTGCGACACCTGCTCGCGTTCGGCCCGGCGCGACGCCCGCGCCAACGCCTCCGCCGCAGCCGGGTCGTTCGACCGCAGCTTCTGCTCGCGTTCGCCCATCTTGCGCACGGCGTCCTCAAGCTGTTCCGCCGCGGCCCGCTGCTCCGCCGCAAGCTGCTCAAGCTTCTCGCGCTGCTCCGGCGTCAACTGCTCGCTGGGCTTGCCCGCCGTCTCGCGCCCCGCCTCGCCGGTGCGCTCTTCCAAGTCCTTCTGGGCCCGCAGCAGTCGATCCAGCGCCCGGCGTGACGCGAACGTGTCTTCGCCGCGGTCTAAGAGATCGATCAGGCGCGACAGCTCGTCCCGCACTTCCTGCTGCTCGGACTGCGCCTGCTCGCGCTCCGGCTTGCCCGCCTGTGCGTCGTCCGGCCGCTCGCCCTGCGCACGGGCCGCCTCGCCCAGCGACTTCGACGCCTGCACCGATTTCTCGCCCGCGCCGCGCAGCGCCTCGCGGGCCTGCTGCACCGTGTCGCGGAGCGCCGCGTCGCTCAGCCCGTTCTGCTCCATCCGCCGCGCAATCCGCGCGAGTTCTTCCCCTTGCCGCGCCAGCCGCTCCGAGATCGCCGCCTGGGCCCGCTCCGCACGCCGCGCGCCTTCCTCTCCGGGTGCCGCGGCTTGCTCGCCCGCGGCGGTCTGATCCGCATCCAGCCGCAGCGCCGTCCGCCGCGCTTGCCCCAGTTCGCTCCAGATCCGCTCCAGCAGTTCCTCGCGCGTCAGGATACGCAGCTTCCGGGGGCTCGACCGCACCGGGTCGTGCCGCTCGCCGTTCAGTTCGTACGCATCGCTGGCCAGCACCGTCACCCACACCTCGTCCCCCGGCTGCAGCGTCAGGCCCGAGAGATCCAGCGTGCCGCTGGCGCGTGCCGAGCGCACGCCCGCGCCGCCCGCCGCGGCGTCCGCGGGGACCTCATCAACACGCGTCGACTCGAACGCGCTGTACGCCTCGATCGGCTCCGGCTGCGCGCCCGGGCTCCCGCCCGCACGCCGCGCGACGGCCCGCTCCAGCACCACGTCCTTCAGCCCGACGTCGTCGCGCCCCTCGCCGACGATCTCCACGCTCGCCGTCGCGAGGACCGCCTGGTCTTCCTCGGGCGTGAGCACGACGGCGGTGGGGGGGTTGTCCTTCAGCGCGTCGATGCGGAACGCCGCCTCTTCGACCGCCGCGATCCCGAACTCGTCCACCGGGCGCACGGCCAGTTCCGCCGCGTCGCGCAGCGTCCACACGAGCGTCCACGTCGCGCCCTCGGCCCGCACGTTCGCCGCCGCCCCCGCGTCTTCCAGCAGCCGCGCCGCCGCCGGACCGAACGACGCCAGCGTCCACGCGATCGTGTCGCTCTCCGTCGCCGGCCCGGGCACCGGCTTGTTGAGCGTGACGGCGAGCGTCACCCGCGAGCCCGACAGCAGCGGCGCCGGCGCCCGCCGATCGTCCGCCCCAGCGCCCAGTTCGATCACGCGCGTCGCGCTCTCCGCCGCGCCCGCGTACACCGGCGGCGTCGCCGTCAGCGTCGCGCCAATCACCGCGGGCGGCTCGACCAGCGCGATCCGCGCCTCGGGCGTCCAGTCATCTTCCGACTCAAGCCCGTATTCGATCTCCAGCCGCGTCTCCGCCGCCGCGCACCCCGCGCTCCCGCCCGCGCCGGCCCCGCCCGGGCGCAGGCCCGTCGGCTCCAGCAGGCGTTCGAACAGCACGCCCTCGCCGGGCGTTTCCGCATCGCCGGTCGCGTTCAGCACGGGCACGACGCGGTTCTGCGCCGTGAGCACGACCGTCCGCCGCGGCCCCGCCGCGCCGTCCTCGATGAGCCGGTACCACGCCGTGATCCGCGTCGATTCCGGCCCGCGCTCGGACTTCAGCAGCGCCGCCCGCAGCGCCAGCGCGCTGCCCAGGGGGTGCACCGTCACGCCCGTCACGTCGGCGAT
Source organism: uncultured Phycisphaeraceae bacterium (assembly GCA_964615765.1). Taxonomy (GTDB): domain Bacteria; phylum Planctomycetota; class Phycisphaerae; order Phycisphaerales; family UBA1924; genus CAZTQN01. The sequence goes on along the minus strand of CAZTQN010000011.1, from coordinate 66,748 downwards.
CTGCGTCCGCTTGGGCCACTCCGCCGAGCCCCACGGCCACAGCATCCGCGCCAGCCCCGTCGCCGCCAGCCCCGGCCACGCCGACAACACGCCCAGCGCCATCACCGCGCACAGCGCCATCGCCGCCCCCGCGCGCACCGTCGGCCCCGTGGCCAGCACGGAAGACACGGGGATCGACTTCGCCCCGCTCGCCGCGGCGTCCATCACCGGGCCCGCCATCGCGCGCGACCACGCGCTCCGCTCCTCGCCCGCGCCCGTCTCGCCGAGTTCCAGCGCTGACGCCAACCGGTCCGTCACGCCCGCGCGCCGCCCCGCCTCGCCGCGCTCGACGCGCAGCGCGATCTCCGTCAAACTCGGGCGGAACACGACCGCCGGCAACACCAACCGCCCGATCGCCCACGCCAGCGCGATGACCGCCCCGCCCAGCCCCACCGCCCTGAGCCACCACGGCGAGCGCAGGAAGTAATCCAGCATCCCGCCGACCAGCAGCGCGATCACCGCGGCGCTGATCACCCACGCCACCCCGCGGGCCACCAGCAGCGCGCGGGCCCGCCCGCGGACTTTCATGAGCAGCGCCGCCACGCTCGCGTGCGACCGCGCCGGGTCAGCGCTCGCGCCGCCGCCGGCGATGGTCGCCTGTCCCGCCCGCCCGTCCGTGATGTCGGGTCCGTCCTGCATGGGCAAAGTTCCTACGTCTCATCGACGCTGCGGGCTCGCCGTCCCGCTCAATCTTCACGCGCCGCCCGCCAAATCCGTCGTTCCGAACGCCCGGCCCGCCGAATGCCCCCGCGCCGTCAGGCCAGCCGCAGCAAACGCCGCCCGACCCACTCCAAGGTTATCAGGGCCATCATGAGCCCAAGCACCCACGGGCGGTCCCACAGCGTCCGCACCTCGGGCTCGCCGGAGATGCGCACGCGCCGGTTGGGCAGAAGTTCGGCCGCCTTGGACAGCCCGCCGGGGCTGAGCACCTGCCCGCCCGTCTGTTCCGCGAGGCGCGCGAGCAGGTCGTGATCGGTCGCCGTCACGCGCAGTTCGTCATCGCTCAGACGGACGTCGACCTCCGTCCGCAGCGTGCGCCCGCCGCCGGGGGAAAGCAGCGGGTCGGTCGCTTCGATCGCGAACGTGCCGGGCCGATCGGCCAGCCAGGTTCCGGCATAGGTGCGCGTCGCGCCGGCGCCGGCGGCAGCCGCGTCCGGCGTGCCGTCTTCCGGGCGCAGCGTCAGCTCCACCGCCGCCGCGGCGTCCCCGGTGGGCACGATCCGCACCGGCAGCGACGGGGCCCGCCCCTCGACCAGCGCCTGATCGAGCAGCGTCAGCACCACGCGCACGGTCTGTCCGACCTCGGCCCGCGCGGGCGTCGCCTCGATCGCCGCCGGGCGACCGCTCCGCGTCAGGCTCTCGCGCCCGAGCAGGCGGATGAGCTGCAGCCAGAAGCGCTCGGTGTACGGCTCGCCGCGCCCGTAGCGCCACCGCCAGATCTCGTCGGTCGCGACATACAGCGACCGCCCCGCGCCGAACCGCATCGACAGCACCGCCGGACCCGCGCTGCCGGTGTCGCCCTCGATCGGCGTCGCCGTCGCGAGCACTTCGACGGCGGCTTTGACATCGCGCGGCGCGATCCGCTGCACCCAGAAGAGCTGCGACCACCCGGTCGCCGGGTCCGACAGTTCGCGCGGCCAGAACCCGCCGTCCACCTCGCGCTCCGACAGGCGCAGCACGCCAAGGCGGTCCGCGGCCGGAGTCGGACGCACGACGACGGGCCCTTCGAAGCGACCGATCTCGCCGCGCACGCCGCCGGAATCGCCGCCGGCGCTCGCGCCCGAGTCGCTCAGGCTGATGGGCAAGAGGTCGGCCAGTGGCGCGCCGCGCCAGCGTTCCGGCACGGCCGACTCGCCCGCGATCCAGATCAGCCCCGCGCCGCCGACGGCGACGCGCCGCTTGATCTGCTCCATCTGGTCCGCCGTGAACACCCCCGGCACAACGTCGCCCATGATGATGACATCGAACTGGGCCCACTGCTCGGGCGTTCGCGGCAGGTTGTCGAGCACCACCGTGCCCTCCTGCACATACCGGCGCCCGGGCGCGAGGAGCATGATCGTGCTCGCGATCGACGACTCGCGGACGAGCAGGCTCGTGAGATAGCGGTACTCCCACCGCGGGTAGCCGTCGAACAGCGCGACGCGCAGCGGGCGGTCGACCAGTTCGATCGCGACCTCGGCGGTGTTGTTCTCGGCGATCATGTCGGGCTCGTCGCCGCTGCCGCGGACGCGGATGCTCCACCGACCGGCCCCGACCGCCGTCGGTTTGCCCGTGAGCGTGAGGCGCTGGCGCGTTGAGCCGGTCCCGGTCGCGCCGCCCGCCGCGGTCTCGGCGGCCGCCGCCGCGTCCCAGTCAATTTCGCGCGTGTCCAGCACCGCGCCGGTGGATTGGTCCACGAGTTCAACCACGCTCGCGCGCCCCGCGGCCCGGGCCGCCTCGATCTCCGGCGTGTGCTCCAGTTCCACCTGCACGGGCACCAGGTCGTTCATGAACGCCGAGCGCGGCGCTTCGGTCCGCGTGATCGCGACATCGCCCACCGGCTCGGCGCTGCCGAGCGGGAGCACGAACACGGGCACCTTCTCGGCTTCCAGCCGGCGCACCAGCGCCTTGGACGGTTCGCTGACGCTGCGCCCGTCGCTGAGCAAGACGATGCCCGACACCGGGCGGGCCGCCGCCTTGCGGAGCGCCTGGTCGATCGCGCGTTCGATATCCGTGCGCCGTCCGCCGGGCTCATCGAGGCGCGGCATGCCGGTCGCCGCGTCGACGGGCAGTTCGTACGCCCCCGCGTCGAAGCCGATCCACTTGACGACGCGCTCGCCGCTGAGTTTCTTCCACGCGGGCGCGGCTTGCTCTAACTCGCGGCGGAGCTGCGCCTCGCGGGCCTCGCGCTGCGCACCCTGGCCCGGCGCATCCGGGATCGCGAGCGAGCCCGAACGGTCTACCAGCGCGAGCACCCAGTCTTTCTCTTCGGTCTCGTTCGGCTTGGCCAGGCGCGGCCCGCACAGCAGCACGACCAGGGCCACCAGCGTGATGGCGCGCAGCAGCGCCATCGCCGCCCGCCCCCACAGCGCGCCCTCAAGCCGGTGGTACGACAACGCGGCGATCCCGAGGGCCGCGCTGACGACCAGCGCCCACGCCCACGCCGGCAGCGGGTACGCGAAGCCGAACTCCACGCCGGGGTCGCCCAGGCGCAGCGACTCGCCGGCGGCGGCGGCCTGCGCGAGCACGAGGTTGGCCATCGACTGGGTCATCATGCTCCGGCCCCCGCCCCCGCGCCCCCAACCCCCGCCATCGCCCCGGTCAGCCCGCCGCCCGAAGTCTTCACCGACGCGTGACTCGCCGCGCGGGCCAGCAGCATCTCGATGACGCCCATCGCCAGGGCGACGGCGAGGAGGATGGTCCAGATCGGTGTGGTCGGGCCGCTCTGGGCCTGGGCGCCGAAGGCGGCCGCCGCGGCGACGGTCTCGCCGATGCCCGTCGGTCCGTCGGACGGTTCCGGATTCGCGCCGGTGAGCCAGACAACCGTCGCGCCCGCGCCGCCCTGAGCCGCGGCGTTGTCCGCGCCCGTCAGCCACGCGGCGATGGTGCGCGGTTCTTCAACACCGACATCGCTCGCGCGCGGATCGGGGTTCACGGCGACCAGGGCACGCTCGACGCCCGTCTCGTCGACGGCGCTGAGCAGGCCGGCGCGGCGGATGGGGCCGCCGCCGCCGATCGCGGCGGGAGTTCCGTCGGCGTTGGCGTCGTTGCTGGCGTCCGGGGCGTCGTTCCCGCGTGCGCGGAGTTCGACGGTGCGGGCGGGCGCGGGCGGCGCGTCGCCGGCGATGGCGAGGTAGGTTCCGCGGGCCCGGCCGACGCCTTGGCGCACGAGTTCCTGCATGAGCGGGACCATGAGCGGCTTGGCGGGCAGGTCGGACCATTCCAGGTCGAGCGCGACGCCGGCAACGACGACCAGCCCGCGCCCGCCGCGACGACCGCCGACGGGTTCGGCCGGCGTGCCGGTCGGGGCCGCGCCGCTCGCGGGCGCTGCGCCGGCGGTGGGACTCGGCGCGTTCATCAGGCTCACCACCGGCTCGCCGCCGGCGATCAGCAGCGGACGCACCGCGCCGGAGGTGGAGACGACGGGGAGCACGCGGCGGACGCGCACGGCGGAGACGAGGTCGCCCAGTTCGCCGCCGACGAGCGTGAGCAGGTCCAGATCGTCGCCGGTGGGCGTGGCCTGGACGGGGACTTCGAGTCGGGCGCCGGTGCCGGCGGGCTCGCCCGCGAGCGTGCGCGATTCGCGCGGGATGCTCCACTCGGTGCCGATGCTGGCGGCGAGCGCGGCGTTCATCGCGTCGGGCCACAGGTGCACCGGCGCTTCGCCCGGCGGGAAGACCACCAGCAGCCCCCCGGATTCGACGAACAGCGCGACGCGCGACCACGCCGACTCGCTGACCAGGTCCGGTCGCGGGAGGATGAGGGCGTCGAGCCCGGCCAGACGCGCGCCGTCGATCGCGGCGGGCTCGATCATGACCACGTCGATGCCGCGGGCTTCGGATGTTGGCGAGAGCGCCAGGCGGGCCCACGTGCCGGGGCTGAGCTGGTCGGCCCGCTGGCTGGCGCTGAACTGCGATGAGGCGGCGACGCCGACGCGGAGCGAGCCGCGGCTTTCGATGGGGCGGCACCAGCGGTCGTCGGCGGCGATGGCGTCCCCGCCGTCGATGGCCGCGATGATCACCTGCGTGCCCGAGCGGGCCCGGGGTTCGCTGGGCGCGGCGGGTGCGGCGGCGTCGTCGGGCAACTGCACGACGGCGGTGGCGGTCTCTTCGCCCGCGGCCCAGCGGACGCTCGCGGTGGCGCGGGCGGCGGGCGGGCTGGTCTGATCGGGACGCGCCAGCCAGGCCGACAGCGCGGTGATGCGCTCGCCCGCGGTGCTGGCGCCGGCAGCGTCGCCGCTGCGCGAGAGCGTGATGCGCACGAGCCCGGCCGAGGCGTCGCCGGAGCCTTGGACAAGCACGGAGCGGAGCGGTTCGACGCGCGTGATGGCGATGTTGCCGAGCGGTTCGAGCGCCGGGCGGCTGGCGAGCAGGCGCACGCCCGCGGGCAGGCGCACGGGGCGCGGGGCTTCGGCGCCGCTCGCCGAGAGGCTGCCGCGGCGGAGATCGCTGAGCACGGCGACGGTCGTGCGCTCGGCGACGGGGACGAACCGGTCGGCGGCGTCGGGGGTGGCGGGCGCGTCGGGGGCGGCGGGCGCGGGGGCGCCGGCGAACTCGGCGGCGACGCGGCTGAGCGCGCCAGCGATATCGGCGCGGCTGTCGGTGGGCGTGACGCGGTCGATCTGGGCCAGCACGGCGCTGAGGTCGGGCGAGGGGGGCATGACGAGCGCTTCGCTCGGCCCGCCGAGGGTGATGACCCCGACGCGGTGCCCGTCGCCGCCGGCGCGGAGGGATTCGATGAGCGCGCGGGCGTCGACCTTGTGACGGTCGAGGGCCGAGCCGGCCGGGCCGCGGGCCTGGGCCGTCAGGCTGTTGTCAATAAGGATGTAGAGCGTGCGGCTCTGCCCGCCGACGAGCGATTGGCCGACGAGCGGCTTGCCGAAGGCCATCGCGAGCGCGGCGACCAGCAGGCAGCGGGCCAGCAGAAGCAGCCATCGCTCAAGCTTGAGCCGGCGCTGCTGACGCTTATACGCCTCGATGAGGAAGCGCATCGCGCCCCAGGCGATGGGCTTCCGCCGGCGCTGCATGAGCAGGTGGATAAGGATCGGGATCGCGATACACGCGAGGCCGGCGGCGAAGAGAGTTGGGTTGAGGAAGGTCATGGGGTGACCTCCGGGGAACGGGATTCGGGATTTGGTGAGCGGGAAGCGGGAAACGGGAAGCGGGAAGCGGCGGGGGAGGCAGCGGCCGCTTGGTCGGTGGAGGCCGCGTCGGTGTCGATCGGGTCTTTGCGAGCAGAGCGGCGCAAGGCGCGGATCTGCGCGGTGAGCATGGCGTTCACGCGGCGGGCGAGTCGCCACAGGTCGCGAGCGCTGGCGCGGTCGAGCAGATCGAGTCTCGCCGCGAGCGCGACTTGGGTCTCCAGTTCACACACGGATCCTCTGGCGGTCGTCAGTGAGCGGACGTACTCGCGGCGGCGGCCGCGTCCGTAACCCTCGGCAATGTTGGAGGGTACCGACACCGCCGCACGTCGCATCTGGCTGACGAGTCCGAACTTTTCAGTGTCGGGCATGGCGTTGCTGTGGGCGTACACCTGCTGAGCCAGGCGCATGGCCACCTGCCAAACGTCCAGATTGCGGTATGACCGAATCGATCCGCTCATACCCGTTTCGTCTCCCAGCCGCTTCCCGTTTCCCGCTTCCCGTTTCCCGCCCTCTCGCATCCAACCTCGTCCCCTATGACTCACCCCGACTTGCTCTTCTTCATCCGCGCATTCCGCCGCGCCATGAAGGCGGCCATTGGGGGGCCGAGCCAGTCGTGGGTGCAGATGAGCTGGTAGTCGAAGCCGAAGCTGCGGGTGAGGCGTTCGATGGTGCTGAGGTGTTCGGCGAAGACCTGCTGGTAGGCGGGGCGGATGGCGCGTGGGTCGATCTTGAGGCGGGGTTCGCCTTCGAGGCCGACGAAGGGGGCGGCGTCCTTGAGGTCGAGGTCGCGCTCGCGCTGGTCGATGACCTGGAAGACGATGAGGTCGTGGCGGCGGTGGCGGATGCGGGCGAGGGCGGAGCGGTATTCCTCGGGGTCGAGGTAGAGATCGCTGACCAGGGCGATGAGGCAGCGGTTGTTGAGTTTGGCGAGGGCCTGGTCGACGACGCGGCCGAGGGCCGTGGCGCGGTCGACGGGCTGCACGGACAGCGCGCCGACGATCTGGCGCCAGGTGCTCATGGCGCTGGAGCGCTTGACGACGGCGCGGAGATCGTCGGCGAAGGTCATGACGCCGGTGCGGTCGCCCTGGGCCAGGGCCATGTAGCTGACGGCGGCAGCGACGGCGGTGGCGTGGTCGAACTTGCTCCAGTACGTACGGCCGTCGCTGGAGGTGCGGCGCCCGGTGCCGCTGGCGTCCTCGAAGGAGCGCGAGCCGAAGTTCATGGAGCCGGAGCAGTCGACCAGCACGACCAGGTCGAGGTTGGTCTCCTGCTGGTACTGCTTGAGGTGGAGCTTGTCGGAGCGGCCGAAGACTTTCCAGTCGAGGTGGCGGATGTCGTCGCCGGGGACGTACGGGCGGTGCTGGGCGAACTCGACGCTGAAGCCCTGGAAGGGCGAGGTGTGGGCGCCGGACATGACGCCCTCGACGATCATCTTGGCGCGCAGTTCGAGTGTGCCGAGGCGGGCGAGGGTCTGCGGGTGCAGGTAGAGCTGCGCGTCGGCCTCGGGCAGGCGCGAACCTTCACGCGAGACCGAAGCGGGAGAAGCGGGCGTGCGGGAGGGGGGGGGGCTGGTGGGGGGCTCGGTCGCGATCGCGGGGACTCCGTTCCGCCGGGTGCGTGGGAGAGGCTGGTGAGCATGGTACCAGCGGGCGGGGGGTTGGTTGGGCGTCGGGGAGTTCCAGACGTGTGACGGGGGGACGCGGGGACTGTCCGGACGCGGAGACGCGGGGAGTGGGGGACGCGGGGACGGGGGGATGGTGAGCGCCGGGTTGAACGTGGGCTTGCTGATCATGTTGAGCATGGGGTGCCTCTACCCGGGGGCGGGGCGGCGCGAGTGTGTGCGCGCGGGGGTGGTTGGCGGCGGAGACCGCGCGGCGGAGGGCCAGCCGCGGTGGGGCGGCGGGCGTTTGTGTGATTTTTTTGAGGAGTGCGGCGTGCGCGCGCCGGGTGTGCGCGTGCTTCAGGCGCGGGCGGTGCGGCGGGCGTTGACCGCCCGCACGGCGACCTGAATGGCGCTGAGCATCGAGCGGTGGTCGGCGGCGGGGTGGCCGGTTCGGTTCCAGGCGATGTCGAACGCCGTGCCGTGGGCGGGGCTGGTGCGGACGATGGGGAGGCCGACGGTCATGTTGACGGCGGCGTGGGGGTGCAGGAGTTTGACGGGGATCAGGCCCTGGTCGTGGTACATCGCGATGACGCAGTCGAACTGACCTTTGCCGATCGGGGGCGCGGCGGCGGCGTTGAAGATGGTGTCGCCGGGGAAGGGGCCGGCTGCGTTGATGCCGGCGGCGCGGGCGCGGGCAATGGCGGGGTCGATGAGTTCCTGCTCGTCGGCGCCGAGGATGCCGCCTTCGCCGGCGTGGGGATTGAGGCCGGCGACGGCGAGTCGCGGTCGCGGCACGCCGAGTTCGCGCATGGCCTGATCGGCGAGGGTGATGGCGCGGGTGATGGAGTCGACGGAGAGGACGGCGCGGACGCGCGTGAGCGGGACGTGGATGCTCGCGAGCATCACGTTCAGGCCCGGCGCGACGAAGAGCATCCCGACGTCGTCGGGGCGGCGACCGAGACGGACGGCGAGCAGTTCGGTGTGCCCGGGGAAGCGGGTTTCGCCGGCGAGGTGCCAACTGGTTTTGCTGATGGGCGCGGTGACGATGGCGTCGGCGAAGTTTGGGTCGGCGAAGTTTGGGTCGGCGAAGTTTGGGTCGGCGAAGTTGGTGTCGGTAGGCGGGCGCTGGGTGGCGGCGATGGCCTGGTCGATCCAGCGGAGGGAGGCGGACCCGCCGCGGGCGGTGGGGCCGGGGGGCGTGGACGCGTCGGGGATGAACGGCGGCTGGTCGGGGAGGTCGTCGATGACGGGGACGGCGGCGCGGGACCAGGCGTCTTCGAGGCCGGCGAGCGCGGCGGCGTAATGGAGGGTGCGGGCGCAGCCGAAGACCCGATAATCGGCGAGGGCGGCGGCGTCGGGGTCGCAGAGGGCCTTGACGGTGATTTCCGGGCCGATGCCGAGCGGGTCGCCCATGGAAACGGCGATACGCGGCCGATGGATTGCGTGGAAGGTGCCGCCGATGGGCATGGTGCATGGTAATACCGTGCCCCGGGGATGTGGGGCGGACGGACGATGGCGGGATCGCAGACTGGACGGCTGGAAGAAAGGGCGCGCATGCGGCGGAGCGAACTGGCGGCGGTGATGGGGATGGCCGGGGTGCTGCTGGTCGCGGGCGCGTGCGCGTCGCGGTCGGAGCAAGCGGCGGCGCCGGCCGAGCCGGCTGCGCACGGCGGGGCGGGCGCGGTGCAGAACACGACGCAGGCTGCGGCGGGCGGTGCGAGCGCGGGGGCGGCGTCGGGGTCTGGTCAGGCGGCCGCGGTGACGGTGACGCCATCGCAGGATCGGCCCGCGGCCCGGGTGGAGACGCCGGAGTTGCTGAAGGCTGATGGTGGGTTTACGGCGGGTGCGGGCGGTGCGGCGGAAGTGCCGCTGGATGCGCGGGCGGTGGTGCGGACGGTGCGTTCGGGCACGGGGGTGGTGGTGGAGGATTTGAAGCTTGGGGAGGGCCAGCCGTGCTTGCCCGGGGCGAACGTGACGATGCACGTGCGCGGGTGGGCGGAGGGGTCGAAGGCGCCGTTCGACGATTCTCGCGTCAAGCGTGAGCCGCAGGGCGCGTTCCCGGGGCACGACGGCTCGCCGCTGAAGGCGAGTTTGCGCGACCTGCGTCCGGGGATGCGCGACGGGCTGGTGGGGATGCAGGCGGGGGGCGTGCGGCGGCTGCGGATCCCGGCGGGGCAGGCGTTCGGGTTTGTCGGGCTGAAGGATCGCGAGGGGAACGTGCTGGTGCCGCCGGATACGGGCGTGATCTACGAGATCGAACTGATCTCGATCGATCAGCGGCTGCTGATCCCCGGGGCGGGGAATCCGGGGGCAGCGCCGGCGGGGCAGACGTCGTCGGGTCAGACTTCGTCGAGCCAGACGTCGTCGAACCAGACGAAGTAAGCGGGAAGAACCCGGGCGCGTGGTGAGGCCGCGTGGGCGGCTGCTTGCGCTACGCTGGATTGATGAGTCCTTCGGCCCAGACATCTGTGCGTGCGCCTGTGGAAAGCGGGGCGGGAGGCGTGGAGCCGATCGTCGGGATCGACCTGGGCACGACCAACTCGCTGATCGCGGTGTGCGGGTGGTCGGGCGGGGCGCTGTCGGCGGTGGGGCCGCGGTGTTTAGCGCGGGAGGATGGCGGGGTGATGGTGCCGTCGGTCGTGCGGTATGACGCGCGCGGGGCGGTGGAGTCGGTCGGCGCGGAGGCCAAGGCGCGGGCGGCGGAGTTCCCGCGTTCGACGGTGTTCAGTGTCAAGCGGCTGATGGGGCGTTCGCTGAAGGACGCGGCGAAGGACCTGCCCGTGCTGCCGTTTGCGGTGGTGGAGGGACCCAATGCGACGGCGCGGGTCGCGGTGCCGGTGGCGGCGGGTGGAGAGAAGGTGATCTCGCCGCAAGAAGTGTCGGCGGCGATCTTGAGCGAACTGAAGCGCATCGGCGAGCGGGCCCTCGGCGTGCCCGTGCGGCGCGCGGTGATCACGGTGCCGGCGTACTTCGACGACGCGCAGCGGCAGGCGACGCGCGACGCGGCGCGGCTGGCGGGGCTTGAGGCGGTCCGCATCGTCGCGGAGCCGACGGCGGCGGCGCTCGCGTACGGGCTCGGGCTGCGCGAAGCCGCGGTTACGGGGATTGGTGGGGGGGGCGGCGGGAAGGCGGGCGCTGCGACGCTGCGCGAGCGGCTGGTAGTTGTGTATGACCTGGGTGGCGGGACGTTCGACGTCTCGGTGCTGCGCATCACGCCGAATCCCGATGCGCCGGGAGGGAGCGCGGGCGCGGGCGGCGAGCGCGCCGGCGGACTGACGGTCGCGGACTTCTTCCAGGTGCTGTCGACCTCGGGCGATACGCGCTTGGGCGGCGATGACATGGACGCTGCGGTGGTGCAGTGGTTTTTGCAGGAGACGGGCGGCGGGGGGGCGGCGGGGCTTGAACCGGCAACGCTTGAACCGGCGACGCTTGACCCGACGACGCTCGCGCGTGTGCGAGCCGCGGCGGAGAAGGTGAAGATCGAACTCTCCAGCGCGGACAGCGCCGAGATGGTGGTGGATGGCGGGGTTGGCGCGGCGTCCGCCGGGACGGCGCGGGCGCGGCTAACACGCGCGAAGTTTGAAGAGCTGATCGAGCCGCTGGTGCTGCGGACGTTGGAATCGTGCCGCCGGGCGATGAGCGACGCGCGGCGGGCGCTGGACGGCGTGCCGATCGACGCGGTGATTCTCGTCGGCGGGGCGACGCGCGTGCCGCTGGTGCGGGAGCGCGTGGGCGAACTCTTCGGGCTCGAGCCGTATACCGCGCTGGATCCGGATCAGGTCGTGGCGCTCGGGGCGGCGGTGCAGGCGTCGGTGTTGATGAGCGCGGGGGCTGGTAGCGGGAGCGGCGCGGGGGCGAGCGGTCGTGGGGGCGCGGCCCCGGGGCTCTTGATCGACGTGGTGCCGCTGTCATTGGGGATCGAGACGGTCGGCGGGGCGATGGCGAAGTTGATCATGCGCAACGCCAGCGTGCCGGCGCGGGCGAGCGAGATGTTCTCGACCAGCGTGGACAACCAGACGGGAATCAAGATCAACGTGCTGCAGGGCGAGCGCGAGATGGCGGCGGACTGTCGCCTGCTCGGGAAGTTCGAGCTCAAGGGCATCCCGGCGATGCCGGCGGGGATTCCGAAGTTGAAGGTGGAGTTCATCGTCGATGCGTCCGGGGTGCTGAGCGTGCGCGCGGTGGAGCTGCGCTCGGGCAAGGCGCTGTCGGCGCAGGTGGTGCCCAACCACGGGCTCAGCCGCGATGAGGTGGAGCGGATCGAGCGCGAGAGCGTGACGCACGCGCGCGAGGACATGACGCGGCACCGCGTCGTCGATCTGATCAGTCACACGGCGTTCGACCTCGGGATGATCGAGCGGCAACTGTCGCGGCACGAGTCGGCGCTGGACGCGGAATACGCGGCGGGGCTGAAGACGCGGATCGCGGCGCTGCGCTCGGTCATCGACCGGGCCCGGGCCGACCATCGGTCGGTCAACCCGGACGAGTTTCAGCGGGCCAAGGAAGAGCTGGATCGGGCGAGCATTCGGCTGCACGAGGTGGCGATCACGCGGTCGCTGCAGGAGGAGGCGGGGGCGTAGCGTTCCCGCATGATGAAGCGATCCGCGGCGTGGACGGTCGGCCGGGTGGTGGCGGGTGCGTCGGTGCTGATGCTGGGGCTGGGCGGGTGTCGCTCGGACGGCGGGGCGGGGCGTGAGACGCCCGCCGCGGTGGCGCCCGCGCCGATGACCGAGACGCAGCGGCAGTTGCAGCTTGAGTCGTTCGACAAGGTGTGGGAGACGATCCGCGATCGGCACTGGGATCCGAGCCTGAACGGGGCCGACTGGGCCGCGGCCCGCGAGGAACTGCGCCCGCGCGTGCAGGCGGCGACGACGGTGAACGAGGCCCGCGGGGTGATCGATGAACTGCTCGGGCGGCTGAAGCAGACGCACTTCGGGCTGATCCCGTCGGACACGTACGACCGGCTGGACGATCGGCGGGCCGGGTCGGACGCAAACAGCGGCGCCGACAGCGGCACGGATCGCGACGGGGGCTGGACGGGGATCACGGCCCGGCTGGTCGATGGGCGGGCGCTGGTGACGCAGGTGCGCGAGGGTTCGCCGGCGTATCAGGCCGGCGTGCGCGCGGGGTGGGTCGTGCGGGCCGTCGACGGGCGGCGGTTTGATGGGGATCTGAACCAGGCGGCCCAGTCGTTTGGATCGCCGGCGCTCGGGCTGGCGCTGGCGGCCCGCGCGGTGGAGGGGGCGCTGGCTGGGCCGGTGGGTTCGGAGGCGGACGTGGAACTGCTTAACGGGCAGGACCGCGTGGTGAAGCTGAAGATCAAGCGGGCGGAGGCGCCGGGGAATCTGGCGTCGTTCGGGAATCTGCCGGCGATGCGGGTGGAGTTTGAATCGAAGCGGCTGGAATCGAACATCGGGTACGTGCGGCTGAGCGTGTTTCTGGATGTGCCGCGGGTGATGCCGGCGTTCGCCGCGGCGATGAAGGAGCTGCAGGGGTGTGACGGGCTGATCATCGACCTGCGCGGGAACCCGGGCGGCTTGGGGATCATGGCGATCGGGATGGGGGGGTATTTCGTGGACGAGCCGAACTTGAAGCTGGGGGTGATGACGACGCGGGAAGGGACGCTGAACTTCGTGCTCAACCCGCGGACGCCGCGGTGGGAGAAGAAGGTGGCGATCCTGGTGGACGAGGCGTCGCTCTCGACGAGTGAAATTCTTGCGGGGGGATTGCAGGATCTGGGGAAGGCGCGCGTCTTTGGGTTGGCGACGGGCGGGGCGGCCTTGCCGAGCCAGATCATCCGCCTGCCGTCGGGCGATGCGCTGCAGTTCGCGGTGGCGAACTATGTTTCGGTATCTGGTCGGACGCTGGAAGGTGCGGGGGTTTTGCCGGATGAGGTGGTTCCCCTTGAGCGGCGGGCGCTGCTAGCGGGGCGGGACCCGGTGATGGAGGCGGCGGTGGGGTGGATCCGCGGGGGTTCGAACCGGTACTAACCTGACGGCAATCACGATCCGGCGGCGCGGCACACGGCCGGGGCCGGCTGGAACACACCACGGGCGCGGCCGGCGAGGCTGGGCCGCCCCACACAGGAGTCGCAGTTCATGGCCTTTTGCATGGCTTTTCGCGCGTCCGGGGTCGCTCTCCACAAAGCTCGCGCCGGGGCGCTGTCGGCGGCGGTGGTGCTGGCGACGGCGGGGCTGACGTTTGCGCAGGCGGCCCCGGCCGCTGCGCCGGACGCGGGCAAGACCGCCCCGGCGCCCGCCGCCCCCGCGGCGGACATGCCCTCGGCCCAGAGCCTGATCGAGAAGGCGATCCAGGCGAGCGGCGGGCGCGAGGCGATCGCGGGGGTGAAAAACCGCGTGATCACGGCGCGGCTGTCGATCCCGGCGCAGAACCTCTCGGGCACGGTGCGCTCCGTGTCCGCCGCCCCGAATCTCAACCGGACCACGATGGAGATCGAGGGCCTGGGCAAGATCGAGCAGGGGTACGACGGGACGACGGCGTGGACCAACTCGGGCATGCAGGGCCCGTCGATCATGGAAGGGCCGGAGAAGGAATCGTTCCTGCGCGCGTCGGACATGTTCAGCGAGCTCAACGTTGAGAAGCTGTACAACGCGACGACCAAGGGCAAGGAGACGGTCAACGGCCTGGAGGCGTGGCGCGTCGAACTGACCGACAAGGCCGACCCGAAGCGCAAGCCGGTGCAGCACTTCTACGACGCCGACTCGGGGCGGCTGATCAAGCGGATCGAGGCGATGGTGACGCCGATGGGCGAGATCTCGTCGACGTATCTGTTCGAGAGCTACAAGAAGTTCGGCCCGATCCTGGTGCCGACGGTGACCAAGCAGTCGGCGATGGGCGTCGACAACGTGGTGACGGTGGAGACGATCGAGTTCCCCGAGACGATGGACGCGAGCACGTTCGCGCTGCCGGCGGAAGTGAAGGAACTGGCGGACAAGAAGGCGGCCAAGCCGGCGGGCGATGCCCCGGCGGAGAAGCCGGCGGCGGACAAGCCCGCCGAGAAGCCGTCGGAGAAGCCGGCCACCCCGTGATCGGGATCGGCTGATTGGCGGACGGGCCCGTGCATGTGGCGGGCCCGCCGCGGTTTGATAAAGCAGAGGCAAAAACAGCAGCGGCCCGGTCGGATCGACCGGGCCGCTGTCATTGTGTGCTTGGAGAAGGAAGGGGGAGGAAGGCTTTAGACGAGGCCGACGCGGCCGTCGGGCGGGCGGACGCCGCCGATCATGGCGGAGGAGCCCAAGCCGGTGCTGATGCCGGAGCCCATGGTGGTGCCGAGCCCGGAGCCCATGGCGGCGTAACCGCTCTCGATGGTGCCGGCGGGGAGAGCGCCCGTCAGGCCGGCGGGAAGGTTGCCGGAGAAGCCGGGGGCGGCGTCGGAGCCGGATTGGCCGGGCTGGCCGGGGGAAGCGGGCTGGCCCGGGACGGCGGGGTTGACGGTTTCCTCGAGGACGCGCGTGCCCAGGAACTTGGCTTCGAGTTCGACGCGGATCTTCTCCATCGCCTTGTTCTGGATCTGGCGGACGCGCTCCTTGGTGACGCCGATGATCTGCCCGACCTGCTCGAGGGTCATGGGCTTCTCGTTCTCGCCGGATTCGAGGCCGAAACGGTGCTCGATCACGGTGCGCTCGACGTCGGTGAGGTCGGCGCGGTTCTCGATGACGATGCGCTTGACCTCGTCGGCGGCGTCACGCTCGAACTCGGCCCGCTTGGTCTCGAGGTAGTTGGAGCGCTCGAGCTTGGGGTCGAAGTCGGTCGGGAAGCGCTGGCGGTACTTGCTGAGCTTCATCCCCTGGCGGCTGAAGGCCTTGAGGATGGCGCGGCAGGCGTAGGTCGAGAACTTGTACCCGCGGCCGGCGTCGAACTTGTCGACGGCGCGGAGCAGGGCCATGTTGCCTTCGCTGACCAGGTCGGCGAAGTCCACCTCGCTCATGCGCGTCCGCTTGGCCATCGCCAGGACCAGCGCGAGGTTGGTCTCGGCGATCTGCTCGCGGATCTGCTCGGCGCGGCGGTACCAGCGGAGGATTTCCTCCGCCTGCTCCTGCGTGGGCTTGCGGCTTTCGCTGGCCCAGATTTCCTTCTGGAGCTCGGCGACGCGGAAGCGGGCGTAGTTGAACTGGTGGAAGAGGACCTTCTCTTCGGCGCCCGTCAGGATGACCTGCTGCGTGCTCTTCACCGTCCGGTGCTTGCCGGGGGAGAGGTCGTCCATCACCGGGTGGTACCAGGAGGTGTCCGGCTTCTGGATGTCGGGGGCTTCTTCGTAGATGGTCTTCTCGGCGTCCTTCTCACGGAAGGCGACCGAGTCGATGTAGTCCTGCGGGTTCTGCTGGCTCAGAAGGAAGGCGAGGAGACCCTCGTCTTCTTTGCTGAGGGATTTTTTGGCTCGGGGAAGGCCGCCGCCGGCGCGCAGCGCGTCGGACGCGCTGAACTGCACGCGCGTTTTGCGACGGTGCTGCTCGAGTGGGCTCGGGTTCGGTTTCATGTGAATCACGGTCGCTCGTCCTTGGGCTGTCCGCCCCGCGGAAGGTTCCCCGGGGCTTTCGTGGCTCCCGGACGCCTTGGGACTGTCCTGCTGATGTCCTGTGGCTGATACGTCGGTTGGTCGTCTCTGCTGAACGGTCGGTGTTGTTCGCGGCCCCCACCGGGGTCCTGCTTGGTCTCTTGCCCCGGCCAGCCGCGTTCTCAACCTCCTTTGACACCGTACGGACGAGCACCAAACACCGTTCTTTGCAGGACGCAAATCTGGATGTTCAGGTGACAGTCTGTACGGGAAAGGCGGGCAAGATAGTGAACGCGGGCGATCGGGGAAGAGGAAGCGGGATCAGGGCGGGAAGCGGTAGAAGGGAAGGGCTACCTCGGTAGGTGAGGAGGTTTTGCCGAGTGCGGGAGCGGCCGAAACAGGGGGCCGGTCGCTCTCGCCCACGGGTGGGCCTATTCGCATGACGGCGGGAAGGTGACGCACCCTCCACCGGTTTCTCCTGCACATTTCACGCACCCTGGGGCCTTGTACGGGCCCGGGAACGTGACGTTTCTCGGATGTCTTCAGGACGCGGCAAAAAACTCGCCGTCCGCACGATGCGAACGGCCATTCACCCGGCGCTGGGACGTCCGTGCCCCGAGGAACACCGCATCGTGCCCCCGCCCACCCTTCCCCCCCGTCCCCCTTGCCCCCACCGTCCGCCGTAATCCTGGCAGCGGCGATAGGGGTTGACCCTGAAAACAGGGTGCGTGTCGATGCGTTGAATGCGAAGATACCGCAAAGGCTGGAGACCCGCAAGCGGTATAAGCGGTAACCACGGAGACAGGTGAGAGAACCCAAACATGCCCCGGCTGCCTGTCCCCGGCTCGTGCACAGGCTTCTCGGACGATCGGCCCATGTTTGCGCGATTCGGGAATGACGCGGGCGGGGCACGGAGGGTGAGATGCTGGATGTGGGGATTGGGCGCGGGGCGGAGTGCGGTTGGCGGCGGGAAGGGCGTGACTCGGTGGACGCGGACCGAGAACCGGCGGCATGGTGACGGAGTACCATCGGGCGCTCGGGGTGGGCGGAGGGGTAGGGGCGGGGTTGGGTGGTGTTGGGGTGAGTTGGATTCCGTGAGATTGGTGAACAAGTGGGCTGCCCGCGGGAGCGAGGCGGCCGTGAGGAGCCAGACATGCCGTACACGCTGCCGCCGCTGCCGTATGACTTCAAGGCCCTGGAGCCGCACATTGATGCGAAGACGATGGAGATCCATCACGGGAAGCATCACCAGGCGTACGTGACGAACGCGAACAAGGCGCTGGAGGGGACCAAGTGGGCGGACGTGCCCGCGGACCAGGTGATCGCGCAGTTGGCGGATCTGCCGGAGGACAAGCGGGGCGCGGTGCGGAACAACGCGGGCGGGCACGTGAACCACACGCTGTTCTGGACGATCATGGCGCCGGCGGGCAAGGGCGGCGGGGGCGAGCCGACGGGCCCGCTCGCGGACGCGATCAACAAGGCGTTCGGCACGTTCGCGCACTTCAAGGAAGAGTTCGCGAAGGCGGCGACGACGCGGTTCGGGTCCGGCTGGGCGTGGCTGTGCGTGCACCCCGGCGGCGCGGTCGAGATCTGCTCGACGGCGAACCAGGACAGCCCGCTGATGGGCAAGGCGATCGCGGGCTGCGGCGGGCGGCCGATTCTGGGCCTGGACGTGTGGGAGCACGCGTATTACCTGAACTACCAGAACCGTCGCCCGGACTACATCACGGCGTGGTGGAACGTGGTGAACTGGGAGCAGGTGGCGCGGAACTACGCGGCGAAGTGAGCGCGTGATCGGTAAGACGATTGCCAGCGCGGGGTGCGGCGAGCGCCCCGCGTGTGTTTTTGGCGCGGGGTGTCGCGGGGTGCGGTGTGTTGGGGTGGGGGATAGCCTTTGGCAGTCATGACGCGTTCTGGGAACTCTCGGGAGATCAAGCACATGGGTAAGTGGGTGTCCATCACGCTGGTCGGGATCGTGCTCGCGACGATCACGGGGATGTGGTTCATGTTCGACCGAGCCGCGGGGCGGCCGGCGATCGACGCGGTGACCGGGGCGGGCGTGACGGTGGGGGCGAGTGCCGACGCCGACCCGATGGATGCGCTGAAGGATCGGGTCAAGCGAGCCGCGGATGACGCGAAGAAGGCGGGGGAGAAGGCGGTTGAAGACGCGACCAAGGCGGTGACCGATGCGGCGCAGGGCGCGAAGATGGTTCAGCCCGAGGAGTTGCCGCAGGGCTTCATCATCGTCGTGACGGACAAGACGAAGAAGGCGAGCCGCGAGAGCCCGATCTTCATGCCCTCAAGCCACAACGGGTGGAACCCGGGCGACAAGGCGATGCAGCTTGAGCCGCAGAGCGACATGAAGTGGCGGATCGAGTGGAGCAAGCCGAAGCTGGACTCGCGGATCGCGTTCAAGTTCACGCGTGGGTCGTGGGAGGCGGTGGAGACGCAGACGGACTTCACGAACATCGACAATCGGATCTTGCCGAAGGTGGATGTGTCGAAGCTGGCGCCGGGCGAGAAGCCGGTGATCGAGCTGGAGATCGTGCAGTGGAAGGACAACCAGCCGTATGACGCGGCGAACGATCCGAACAACCCGTACCGCCCGATCAAGGCGAGCGCGGGGACGGTGAAGCGGCTGGAGGTGGTTGGGGGCGTGCGTGCGGGGCTGCGGCGGGATCTGATCGTGTGGCTGCCGCCGGGCTATGACGCGCCGGAGAACGCGCAGACGACGTACCCGGTGCTGTACATGGCGGACGGGCAGAACCTGTTCGAGACGGTGATCGGCGGTCCGGCGGCGGAGTGGCAGGCGGACGAGACGGCGGCGAAGCTGATCGCGGAGGGGAAGATCCAGCCGCTGATCATCGTGGGGATTCCGCACGCGAAGGCGGAGCGGATCAGCGAGTACTCGCCGGTGGACGTGGTGGAGGGGCAGCCGGCGCGTGGGCCGCAGTTTGTGGATTGGGTGCGCGGGCACGTGATGCCGCGGGTTGAGCGGGCCTTCCGGGTGAAGACGGGTCCGGAGCACACGGCGATCGGCGGGGCGTCGATGGGCGGGCTGATCGCGCTGGAAGCGGGCACGGCGTACCCGGACGTGTTCGGGAAGGTGCTGGCGGAGAGCACGCCGCTTGAGCGGAACGGCAAGGCGGCGTTCAAGCACTTCGGTGCGCGGAACAAGTGGCCCGAGCGGATCTATTTCGGCGTGGGCGGCAAGGAGACGTCGGACGCCGGGGCCGCGCAGCAGATGGTGAACGGCGCCAAGGCGTTCGCGGAACTGGCGGCGGGCAAGGGCCTGACGGGCGACCGGTTCCTGCTGACGATCGACGACGCGGCCGAGCACAACGAGCAGGCGTGGGCCAAGCGGTTCCCGCAGGCGCTGATGTACCTGTTCGGGAAGTGAGTCGGACAGCGGGCCCGGCGCGGAGGGATTGACGGGCGCGGCCGGGCCCGAGGGAGGCGGCGATGCTGGGCAACACGCTCCTGTCGCTGTTTCGTCCGAAGGATCTTGAGCACATCCCGGAGCGGAAGTACCGGCAACTGATTTTTCAGGCGCTGGTGCGGCGCGGGGATGCGGCGTGGGCGGTGCCGGCGGTCGTGGGCATTGTCGCGGCGATGGCCTGGATCGCCGCGGGCGCGGCGGTGGCGGCGCTGGTGACGCGCGGCGGGGGCGGCGTGAACTGGATGCGCGTCGGCGCCGTCAACGTGATGATCGGCGGGCTGGTCGCGTTCACCGTCGCCTCCGTGGTGCGGTGGCGGATGGTGACGGCGAGCATCCGGCGGCTGATTAACAAAGCCGTGTGCCCGTACTGCGAGTTCTCGCTGATGGGGCTGCAGGCGGAGTACGGCGGGGTCGTCTGCCCCGAATGCGGCGAGCGGGTGATGCTGGGCGAACTCGGACTCAGCCCCGAGGATCTGCACGAGGCACCGAACACGCCGTATGCGGGCGCGGGGCGGCTGGGGTCGTACTCCGGGCAGGTGCCGGAGGAGAAGCGGATCCGGGCGCTGAAGCGCGGGGAAGTTGGGGGGGCGGGGAGCGGGGCTGGTGGGGGGGGCAGGGGTGGGCGTCAGGGTGGGCGTCAGACGGGGGCGTAGAACCCGCCGCCGGTGTCTTTGAGTTTGTTCTGGCGGACGAGCTCGGCCCAGACTTCGCGAGGGAACTCGCGCGGGGGGACGATGCCGACGATGGCGGACTTTTTGCCGCCGGTGACGGGGCGCCCGCCGCCGAGTTTGGACTCGTCGTCGAGACGTGTGAGTTTGAGGCGCTTCTTGAAAGCGGTCATGGCCGCTTTGAGTTGGACTTCGTCGAAGGCGGGGGCGGGCGTGGGGGTGGGCGTGGGGTCGGCGGGCTGGGATGGATCGGCGTCGGTGGGCATGGGGGATGGTTGGCGTGGTAGGCTGGCGGCGGGGGTGGGAGTGGGGGCGGGGGCGTCGGGGGCGCGGCGTGCCGGAGGCCTGAGCATGATTCCGATTTGGGAACTGTGGTTGCCGATCATTGCGGCGGCGGCGGGCGTGTGGGTGGCGAGCGCGCTGGCGTGGATGCTGGTGGGGCATCACGGGAAGGACTGGGATCGGCTGCCGAATGAGGACGCGGCGCTGGAGGCACTGCGCGGGCTGAGCATTCCGCCGGGCGTGTACAGCTTTCCGCATGTGAAGTCGCACAAGGAAGGGCAGACGCCGGAGGCGAAGGAGAAGTGGTCGCGCGGGCCGATGGGGTTGCTGCGCGTGTGGCGGCCGATCAACATGGGGCGGAACATGGCGCTCACGCTGGTGTTCTTTGTGGTGGTGAGCGGGCTGGTGGGGTATGTGGGTTCGGCGTGCTTGCCGCGGGGCGCGGAGTTCATGAAGGTGTGGCAGGTTTTGGGGACGGTGAGCGGGCTGGCGTACGGGGCGGGGTTTGTGCCGAACGATCTGTGGTTTCAGAACAAGCCGCGTGCGACGCTGATGTGCGTGCTGGACGGCGCGGTGTTCGGGCTGATCTCGGGGGCGATCTTCGCGGCGCTGTGGCCGGCGGCGGCGTGAAGGCGGGGCGCGGCGAATCGGACGGCGGCGTCCGTGAGTGTGCCGGCCTAGCGTCGCGCATGAGCAGCAACGGAGCGCGCGGAGGTGGCGGGGCGGGGCCGTTGTTTGCGGCGGCGATCGCGGTGGTGGTGCTGGGCGGGTACGCGTTCGCGAGCGCGCCGCCCGAGGCGAACAAGATCACGGCGGTGGCGATCCCCGGGGTGATCGCCGCGGTGTTCGTCGCGCTCGGGATCGGCGTGCATGTGCGCGCGAAGGCGGGGCGGGCGCGTGGGGTGATGATCGCGGCGGGCGTGGTGGCGCTGCTGTTCGCCGGGCTGGTGGCGTTTCCCGCCGTGATGCGGACGCAGAAGATGACCAACTGGCCGACGGCGAGCGCGGAGTGGCAGCGGGCGGTGCAGCAGGACCCGGCGCTGGGCGAGCGGGCGGCGGCCGACCGGAGCGTGCGCAAGGCGTTCTTCAACGAACGCAACAGCCCCGATCATGACCAGCGGTATCTGGTGATCACGCTGTGGTCGATGACGGCGGTGTGCGTGCTGACGGCGCTCACGATGTTGGGGGCAGGGGTGAGGGGACAGAGGTCAGGGGCGAGAGGCGAGGGGTGAAGAGCAGGCATCCCACGCGGAGCGTGGGGGTACCCGGGAGTGATTGTGCTGGAGCGTGTGGGCATTGTTGGGCTGGGTGCGTTTGGGCGGTTCATGGCTGGGCATGTGGGGGCGGTGGCGCGCGAGGTGGTGGGGTGTGATGGGAGCGGGGTGGAGACGCCGCGGGGTGTGCGGCGCGGGACGATCGCGGACATTGCCGGGTGCGAGGTGGTCATCGTCGCGGTGCCGCTGGCGGCGATGCGCGGCGTGCTGGAAGACCTCGCGGCGGCGATGGAGCTGGAGGGGCGGGGGGCGCGGGGGGGCGTGGTGGTGGATGTGTGCTCGGTGAAGGTTGAGCCGGTGCGGCTGATGCGGGAGATTCTGCCTGCGTCGGTGCGCGTGCTGGGGACGCACCCGTTGTTCGGGCCGCAGAGCGGGGCGCAGGGGATTCGGGGTATGCCGATCGCGGTGTGCCCGGTGCGCGTGGATGCGGAGACGATGGCGCGGGCCCGCGCGGTGCTGGAGGTGGGGCTGGGTCTGCGCGTGATCGAGATCGACGCGGAGCGGCATGACCGGGACATGGCGTATGTGCAGGGGCTGACGCATTACATCAGCCGGGCGCTGTCGGCGATGCCCTTGCCGGAGACGCCGCTGGCGACGATGGCGTACGAGCGGCTGTTGGCGATGCGATCGAACCTGGCGGCGGATTCGTGGGCGCTGTTCGAGACGATCCAGCAGGGCAACGCGCACGCGGCGGAGGTGCGGGCGGGGCTGCGGGCGGAGCTGGAGGCGCTGGAAGAGCGGCTGTTCCGCTGAGATGGTTGAGTTCGGAAGACAAGCGCCCCACGCGGAGCGTGGGGGTACCCACGGAGAAGGAGCGAGGGGACAGAGGACAGAGGCGAGGGGGAGATCGCGACGGCCCACGCGGAGCGTGGGGGTACCCGGCGGAGCGTGGGGGTACCCGGCGGAGCGCGCGTCAGATCGGCGGGAAGTCGACGCGGTATTCGAGCTGCCACGCGGGGAACTCGACGCGGCAGCGGAAGACTTCGAAGTCGTCGGTGTTGATGCCGGCGCGTTCGACGGCGTGCTGCGTGAGTTTGAGGTGGCGCTGGCAGCCGGGGCAGGGGGCCAGGCCGGGGGGGAGACGCTGGATGTCGGTGGCGTCGGGGAAGCGTTCGAACCAGAGGGCGTCGGTCTCGACGCCCGGAAGATCGCCCGGGAGCGCGACCATGGAGACGGCGCTGACGCGCGGGCGGAGGTGATCGGCGAGCGAGCGGTGCAGGAAGATGTCGTGCACGAGCAGGCGCGTGGGCTGGTGGATGCGGGCGGCGGCGGAGAGGCGGGCCCGCGGGTCGGTCAGCGGGTGGTTCACGCGGTCGTGGGCGAACCACATGGCGACGTCGAGCGGGCCGAGCCAGCCTTCGGCGTCGGGCGTGTCGGGGAAGTCGATCAGCAGCGCGGTGTGCGCGTCGGCGCTGACGACCGGCACGGGGCGGACGGGCGCGGTGCACAGCGGTTCGACGACTTCGGCGGCGGGGGCGCCGACGTCGGTGCGCGTGGAGGCCCGCTCGGTGCGAACGTTCGACCACCAGCCGGCGATCAGCGAGGCGACCAGCGGGCGTGCGAAGGTGCGCCGGCGGGCCTCGAGAAGCGAGACCAGCGAGCGGACGCGCAGGTTGTTCGGGCTGGAGGGGCTCGGGTCGACGAAGGCGATGACGGACTTGACGCCCAGAGACTCGCCGCTGACGGCGACGGCGGCGGCGTGCAGGGCGCGGCGCTCGGCGCGGGTCGGCAGGCGCGGGGCGGCTTGCCCGACGCCGACGCTTAGGAGCTGGTTGAAGGCGCGCTGGCTGCGGGCGTGTGTGCGGACCAGGACGGCGTACTGATCGATAGCGGCGCGGGCGCGGGTGATGTGGGCGGGGTCGACGCCGCGACGCTCGGCGGCGGTGACGATGGCGGTGAGGGCGGCGGTGCCGGGGAGGCGGCGGAGCGCGTCGGTGGGGTCGTGCGTGGGCGTGAGGGCCTCAACCAGGCGCTGCGCGGAGGCTTTGGAGACGCCCAGCCAGCGGGCCATGCCGCCCATGGAGCGGGCACGCTGCGGGAACTCGGCGATGAGGGCGCCAAGGGCGGAGCGGAGGCGCTCGGTGGTGAGCGAGAGCGTGCGTGCGTCGAGCGGGGGCGATGGAGAGGCCGGCGGGTGCGTGGACTGATGGTCGTCGAGCACGGGCGTGGGGCTCGGGAAGGTGCGGACGGAAGGCGGTCGACGGCGCGCACCGGCCCCGAGGGGAAGAAGGGGGGGCGCCGGAAGCGGACTGGCGACTGGTCGTCGCGCGGACAGCGTGTTGAGAAAGCGGAGAGGGGGGGATTCGAACCCCCGATACGGTCTTTCGTCCGTATATCGGTTTAGCAAACCGACGCCTTCAGCCTCTCGGCCACCTCTCCGGCGTCGGGCCCAGTATAGCGGCGCGGGCGGCGTGTTCGAGCGTGTGGGCGGAGAAAGCGGCGGGGCAAAAACGAACGCGGACCGGGGACACCGGCCCGCGTTCGAAGAGGTTTCACCAAGGTCCGCGAGGTCCAGTCGCGGTCTGGTGATGTGGGAGACAATCAGGGTCGCACCACAGCACGAGACAAAGCGGCACAGGACCGGGCCACGCGAAGCGCCGCCTTCCAGGCGGGCGTTCGTGCGGGGGGCCGATCCGCGACGGTCCTCCGACCGTCCACCGATGCCGATATGTGATGCGTCAGCAGCATCGGCTCGGATGCGTGATCAGCCTGCAAAAGACGAGGAATGGTACGAACAGATCACTCACGCCCCGGACCAGGGTGGTCGGAATCATCCATGGGGGAGTGATCGGGGCCGGGCGCGTGCTTGGCGTCCAGCAACTTGCGGAGATACTGGTTTTCGCGGCGGGTGGCTTCGAGATCGAAGACCAGGTACTTGATGCTGAGGCGGAGGTAGTCGAGCGAGTCCTGGAGTTCGGACACGGTCTTCTTCATGCGGGCGTGGCGGTCGCGGGTTTCGTGGGCGAGCTTTTCCAGGTGCTCGCGCGCCGAGGGGGGGAGCGTGTCCATCTGGGCCATCAGGTCGGACAGACGGGCTTGAAAGTCCTGCTCGTTCATCGGCGCGTCTCCAGTCTTGAGTGTGACTCATGAGACCGGAGGTGGGCAACCAAGAGTGGCGAATGTGCCGACCGCGTGCGGTGGGCCAACCCGATCTTGGTGCTTGCTCCGGCCGTCGCCAGCCGCGGGGCGGGCGATGCCAACTGGTAGAACAAGCCCGGTTCCGGGGGGCCGATGCATGCGTGCCAACGCCGCGCACGGCGGTGCGAGTTGGCGTCTGATCGGGATCGATGGGCGATGGGGCGGAGCCCGGGCCGGTTTTAGCGGACGGGGCGCGGCGGATGGGGATAGCGCGGCTGGGTGGGGCGTGCCGGATGTTGCCGCGGATCAACGACCGGCGTCGAGCCGACGCAACGCTTGTTGCGTTGCGGGCGGGCAGGCGGCGACGGCCTGCTGGAGCGCGGCGGGGTCGGACTTGCGCATCTCGGCGATGACCTTGCGGGCGTGGGCGTCGCGGCTGACGACGAAGGCGGAGAAGAACTGCTCCAGCTCGTGCCGGTTGAAGCGGCTGAGCGGGTCGGCCAGGCCGGACTGAGCCGCGGCCCAGTCAAGCAGGGCGCCGCCTTGGGGCTTGTGCTTGAAGAGGTCGAGCGTGGCCTTGAGGCGGGAGATGGGGCCGCTGAAGGGGTCGGTGGCGGCGTCGGGGAGTTTGGTCATGCGCTCGCGGATGTCGGCGGCGCCGGAGAGTTTGTCTTCGAGGGCGACGGCGGCGGCGTCGTCGTGGATGCGGAACTTGCTGCCGCTGCGCTCCATGCGGGATGGGGCGGCGTCGGCGGCGGGCATCTCGGGCGGGAGGCTGGGGGCGCTGTCGGCGGGGATGAGGGTGGCGAAGGCGGTAGAGATGGTTTTGATGCCCGCGCGGTCGAAGCGGATGGTGAGCATCTGGCAGGGGTGCCCGTCCTGCGTGGTTTTGAGCGCGGTGGTGATGGCGCCGGCGCCCCACTCGGGGCGGCCGGAATGGACGACGCGGTCACCGACCGCCCAGGTACGTGTTTGTGTCATCACCGACGGATCTCACAGAGCAAGGCCGCGAAAGCCGCTCGCGTTCCGGTGCGTGCGGCGTGGTGGGTTTCGCGGGATTGGGGCGTCGTGCGCCCGGTTTGCAAAGCCCCGAAGCCGCGGGGGACGCCGCGGGCGTGGGACGAGGTAAGCGGGGGGAGGTGGATTGGGAACGGAGCGTCGGGAGCGGTGGGGGGCGCCCTGGGCGACTGTCCTTTCAGACACGCGCCGTGGGCCCGCACAGACCGCAGCCGGTAGAGCATGATAGCGTCACGCGGCGCGGCTTGCCGGGAGGAGAGGAAGATCGGCGGCGGTCCGGACATCGACTTGAGCGGCGGCGGCGGCCTATCATCAAATCTGCGCAAAGAACCGGGGAAAGTCCGGACTCTGCGGGTCGCATCGGTGCCCGGGTGTGTGGGCGCCGGCTCGTGGCAGCGACCTGGCAGACGCCGCGTCGGTTCGTGCGATGTGAGATGTCGTCGTCGGTCGGCGGGTGACCGGGCGGGATCTCCGAGTTTGATAGGCCGAGGACCAGCATGATTGAGGCTCTCAAGAGCGACGCGATCGTGGACAAGGTGGGCGGGCGGTTCCGGCTGTGCGCGCTGATTCAGCGCCGGCTGGTGCAGTTGATGGAAGGGGCGCGACCGCTGATCGAGCGCGACGGGCGGAGCGACCTGGAACTGGCGATCGAGGAGATCGTCCAGGGCAAGATCACGTACGAATACGACCCGGCGGGCACGTTCGATCCGACGAAGATCGACCCGGCGTACGAGCGGCCGATGAGTCTCCGCTGAGTTCGGCGGAGACTTGGTCGATACGGCCGGGGGGCGGGGCGGGGCGGATAGTCCGGCTGAAGATATGAGCGGAGCGACCCATGGCCGCACCGGGTGAGAGCGTTGGCGGCGCGGCGACCGGGGCCACGGGGCCCGGCGGGACGCGGCATGTGCTCGTGGGCGTCACGGGCGGGATCGCGGCGTACAAGACGGCGACGGTGGTCTCACGACTCGCCCAGGGGGGCGTGCGCGTGACGGTGGCGATGACGGAGGCCGCGACGAGGTTCGTCACGCCGCTGACGTTCCAGGCGCTGTCCGGGCGGCCGGTGTATACCAGCCCGTGGGATCATCTGGAATCGAGCGACCCGCAGCACATCAGCCTGGCGCGGTCGCTCAGCGCGGCGATCGTGGCCCCGTGCTCGACCGATTGTCTCGCGAAGCTCGCGACCGGGCGGTGTGATGACGTGGTGACGCTGATCCTCTCGGCGGTGGATCGGCGGACGACGCCGGTGCTGCTGGCGCCGAGCATGAACGCGGTGATGTGGGAGCAGCCCAGCACGCAGCGGAACCTGGCGACGCTGAAGGCGGACGGGTTTCGGATCGTGGGCCCGGCGGACGGGTGGCAGGCCTGCCGCACGAGCGGGCCGGGACGGATGGTGGAGCCGGAGGAGTTGATTGAGGCCGTGATGAAGGCAGGGGAGAGGGGTTAGAGGTCAGGGGATAGGGGAGGGGAGATGCCTGGCGCGGAGCGGCGTGGGTTGCGGTCGCGCAGGATGAGGCGGCCCGGCACGACGTGACCGGCGGTTCCTGCCGAGTGGAGAACAAAGGTCTAATTGGGGTTTTCGTTGGTGTCCCGGAAGGTCGCGGTGCGGCGGCCCTTGAGGTTGAGGGCGAAGAAGTTGCCGGCCCGCTCACGGCGACTTGCCGGAAGCTTCCTGGCATTCACTCTTGCTTAGCTGATTGCCAATGGTGGGCGCGACGCCTTGCGATGATTCCGCCCGCATTCTGGACATGTTTCAAGCCCTGCGGCCGGATATCCGCATTGCGGGCATCGACCACTCCGTCGTCGAACTATTCGTCGTGCGCGGCCGACGAGCAGAGGAATAGTGTAAGCCACCGCAGCCCAAGACATGACATTTATTATAAACGGCAAGACGTGCACGCGATATGGCAGTACATGCTTGGGCACACTGTGAAACACAGACCACGGCGAGACCCAGTTCAAGCCGTCAAAGAAAGGCGGTTGAAGAGGGATGGTGAGGTCAATTGTCTCCGCACTCAAGGCAATTCCGCCGTTGAGTGTGCCATCGGGCTCCAGGTGCCATGACGCGAACGTCAGTGGCCACCCATTTTGGCCGACAGCTTGCCATTGAGAAACACTATACATGTCAATATGGTGAAAGTGCTCACCGGTGATATTCAAACCTGCCCAAATCGGCACGGACGTCGCCCAGTCTGTGGCAAACGAGCTTGCAGTCCTGGGTAACTGTATACTCCGCCGAGACCCAAGTGAATAGCTATCTACAACGACAACGCCGTGAACCAAGTAAAAGCAGCATTGATAGAAAACGTAATGTCCCGGCCAGAGAATGGGGGCTACGCCACTAAAGCCTGTTGCGATAATCGCTGCGAGTACTTTAACAAGATGATGGTTCATTGCCTCTTGAGGGCTTTACCCGCCGAGTCGGCGTCGCCGTCGAGGTCAGCAGGGACCTGAAAGGTCGATGACGCGATGATTTGATCGACGATCCACTCGTCGCTGGGTGAGGCGCCGGTGGTGACGGTTCCGCCCGCGTCGACATCGCCGCGTGGCAGGCCGAAGGGGACGCCGGTGGGTGAGTAGCGATACTGCTCGACCATGCCCGATCCGTTCACCAGCGCGACGACATCGCCGCGGAAGTCGCTGACGGAGTTTACCCGGAAGTCGTGAGGGGCGAGAGGCCAGAGGTCAGAGGTCAGGGGGAGGAGGGGCGGCGGATTCTGTGCGGGGCGGGCGGGCGAGGATCCATTTGAGTTCGGGGGCGCGCATGAGCAGGGCGGCGGCGAGGTAGGTGCCGGCGCCGGCGGCGATGGCGGCGGCGACGCGGGCCGCTGTTGGGGCGAGGGCGGTTGAGGCGGGCATGAAGCGGAGCGTGAGCCAGACGGCGGCGGCCATGCCGGCGGCGGCGGCGGCGATGCGGGCGATCGCGCGGAGCGTGGCGCGGTCGAGCAGTGCTTCGCCCGGGGCGCACATGCGGGCGCGGGCGATGATGAGCAGCGTGACGGACTGGGCGGTGGCGGCGATGGTGGTGGCCCAGGCGAGGCCGGCTTCGCGCAGGGTCCAGATGAGGATCATGTTCATGATGAGGCCGACGATGACCATGGCGATGGAGACGCGCATGGGCGTGGCGGTGTCTTGCCGCGCGTAGAAGGCGCGGGTGAGGACGTGGTTGAGGGCGTAGGCCCAGACGCCGAGGGCGAAGCCGGCGAGGACGGCGGCGGCGCGGTCGATCTGCTCGGGGCTCCAGGCGCCGGGGCCGTGGGCGTAGAGGAGGGCGATGGCGTCGCGGCGGACGAGCAGGAGGCCGACGGAGGCGGGGACGCCGATGAACAGGGAGAGGCGGACGCCGCGGCGGAGGGTGTCGAGGAAGACGGGGCGGTCGTCGGCGGCGCGGGCGAGGAGGGGGAAGATGGCGGTGGCGACGGCGATGCCGAAGACGCCGAGCGGGAACTGGTAGAGGCGGGAGGTTTGCCCGAGGATGAAGTTGCTGGCTTCGTCCATGGGGTAGGGGTGGCCGAGCATCGTGGGGCCGACCCAGATGGGCCACATGGCGATGAGGGTGTCGAGGAAGGTGCTGAGTTGGAGCGTGCCCAGGCCGACGGCGACGGGGATGAACTTGCGGAACATGAGGGCGGCCCGCGGGCGGGCGGAGCGCCAATCGGCCGGGCGGCGGGAGAGCGTGACGTGGGGGCGGAGAAGTTTGAGGAACCAGGCGGCCTGCGTGACGCCGCTGAGGACGGTGGCGGCGCCGAGGGCGTAGGCGATGGGCTCGTCGGCCTTGACGCCCAGGCCCAGGCAGAGGCCGGCGACGGCGACGATGCAGACGTTGAGGAGGATGGGTCCGGAGGCGGCGGGCCCGAAGCGGCCGTGGACCTGCAGCATGCCGGCGAGGATGGCGGCGACGCAGATGCAGGGCATGAACGGGAGCATGACCATGACCAGGCGGAGGGAGAGGGCCCGTTCCGGGTCGTGCGGGAGCGTGAGCAGGAGGACGAGGAGCGCGACTTCGAGCAGGATGGTGAGCGCGGCGGTGACCAGGCCCAGCACGGCGAGCGTGAGGCTGGCGAGGGAGGCGGGGACGGCGGGGTCGGACTCTTTGCGGGCGGCGGTGTAGGCGGGGATGAAGGCGGCGGAGAGCGCGCCCTCGCCGAAGAGTCGGCGGAACATGTTGGGGATGGCGAAGGCGGCGTTGAAGGCGGAGCCGACGAGGGGGGAGTCGGCGAAGACGCGGCCGATGAGGACATCGCGGACGAGCCCGCCCAGGCGGGAGAGGAGCGTCATCCCGCTGGTGGCGCGGAGGGCGCGGGCGAGGGTGCCGGTGCGGGCGGGATCGGCGCGTGCAGGATCGGGCTGGCCGGGCGGCGTCACGGCGGTGCTATCGGCCGAGTGCGGGCGTGGGCGGGAGGAGAGCGGCGGGGTCGGAGAGGAGTCGCTTGACGATGGCGATGAACACGCCGGTGAGGACGAGGTTCAGTGCCAGGCTGAGCATGGCGACGATCAGCGGCTGGCCGGAGATGCCATAGGAGAGTGAGATGACCAGGACGCCGGCGCCGACCTCGCCGCGGGGCCACATGCCGATGGCGACGGCGAGGCGGGCCTTGAAGTGGGCCTCGCGCCGGTAGCAGAGGGCGGGGAACATCTTGCCGAGGTTGGCGAGGACGGTGATGATGGCGACGTGGATGGCGATCTGCCCCCAGGGGACGGGTCCGGCTTGGTCGCCGAGGGCTTGTTTGATGGGGGGCATCATGAGCCCGACGAAGACCATGAACAGGCCGGAGATGATGGCGGAGGCGCGGGCCTCGCCGGGGTCGACGGCGTGATCGTCGGTGGTCTCGGGGTGGTCGTGCGGCGCTTGCACGGTGGGCGTGGGGACGGGGGTGTGGGCCTCGGGCTCGTCGGCGAGGGTGGAGGGTTCTTCCTTCGGGGCGGCGGGCGGCTTGAGGGCGGGGCGGGCGATCATGCAGCCCAGCACAAAGGCGGGGAGCAGGACTTCGAGGTGGATGGGGACCTTGGCGTCGATGGCCTTGGAGCCCTCGTAGATGCCGGTGCAGAAGGCGACGATGACCAGGGAGTAGCCGATGACCCAGGGCCAGGTGATCGGGATGCGCCAGACGTGCAGGAACTTCCAGGCCAGCCAGAGCATGACGCACATGATGGCGACGATGACGCCGAGCTGCCAGCGGATGCCGACCATGAGCATCTTGAGCGGGATCATGAGCAGGACAGTGTCGATGTCGTCGAAGACGGCGAGGATGCGGGCCTTGCGGAAGACCCAGGTGCTGGCGAGCCCGGCGGCGGCGAGCATGGTGAAGAGCACGCCGGCGGAGGTGGGGGCGCTGAAGCGCGAGAGCAGGAGGGCGTTCTTCCATTCCAGCAGGCTGGTGATGCCGCCTTTTTGCGGGAGCACGAGGATGAAGTAGAGAGCGCAGAAGATCCAGGGGAAGGCGGCGGCGGTCATGGCGACGAAGTAGTCCCAGCCGTATTGGCGGACGTTGCGCTTGTCGATGTCGAACTCGAAGCCGACGTGGATCATGATGAACGCGAGGCAGACGAGCGTGACGATCTGGACCCAGAAGCGGACGGTTTCGTACGCGTCGCCGACGAGCGCGGGGTAGATCTGCGAGAGGGCCAGCCCGAGGATGAGCAGCGCGGAATAGATGAGCACTTTGGCCATGGCGGGTCCTTGGTCGGGCGAGACGGCGCGGGATGTACGATCGGGCGGCCGCGGAGGTTAGCGCGGGGCGGATGATGAGCGGGCGGGAGATGATGCCGCGGCGCGGCGCTGCGCAAGGCGGGCCGCGAGTGAAGCGGCGCTCATGCCGAGCAGGAGGCCGAGGCTGTTGGCGGCGTAGTCGTCGAGGGCGGCGTTGCGCTTGAGCGCGGGGATGGCCTGCAGGCCTTCGTCGATGGCGGCGTAGACGAGGCCCAGGAGGAGGGCGATGGCGAAGGCGCGCGGGCGGCCGGGCGGGCCGGCGAAGGCGGTGAGCGTGAACAGCACGCCCCAGAGGCCAAAGACCAGCAGGTGGACGATGAGGTCGGGGCGCTCGACGCCGGGGACGTCGACGCGGAGCGCGGGCCAGTGCGTGCCGACGAACAGGAGCGCGGCGTAGGCGAAAAAGACCGGGCGCCAGAGGCGCGTGGCGGAGAGCAGCGTGGCCAGGCGTGTCATGCGCGGGCGCGGGCGGCGGAGCGCCCGCCGCGGGCGGTCTGGACGGCGGGCGCGGGCTTGGCCGGAGCGCTGTCGCCGGCGAGGTCGAGCAAGGCTTGGGCGACGGCGCGGTAGTCCAGCGCGCCCGGGCACCACGGGGCGTAGTCCAGGATGGTCTTGCCGAAACTCGGGCACTCGGCGAGTTTGATGTTGCGGCGGATGGGCGGGTCGAGCACGACGGCGCCCTGCCAGGCCCCGGCGAGGTCGGCATCCTCGGGCGTTTGCGCGAGGAACGAGCGGAGATCGTCGACGACTTCACGCGAGTGCGTCGTCTGCGCGTCGAACATGCACACGACTACGGCGCTGACGCGGAGTGCGGGGTTCAGGCCCGAGCGGACCATGCCCACGGTCTCGAGCAGTTTGCCCACGCCCTGCAGCGCGAGGAAGTGGGCCTGCATCGGGATCACGACCTCGTCGGCGGCGGCCAGGCCGTTGAGCGTCAACACGCCCAGCGACGGCGGGCAGTCGATCAGCACGATGTCGAAGCGGTCGGCGAGCGTGCCCAGGACGCGGCGGAGACGCCCGACGCGGTCGGCGGGTTCGAGGTCGGAGAGTTCGGTCTCGAGCGCGGCGAGGTCGGTCTCAGCCGCGAGGACGTGCAGGTTGTCGCGCGCGGGGCGGAGGGCGCTGGCGGCGTCGAGCGCGGGGTTCAGCAGAAGGTCGTAGATCGACGGCGAGGCGGCGGCCTCGGCGCCGGCGTCGGTCTCGGCGTTGCCGGCGCCGGCCGGGTCGACGCCCAGGTGCAGCGTCGCGTGCGCCTGCGGGTCGAGGTCGATCACCAAGACGCGCTTGCCGGCTTCGGCGATGGCGGCGGCGAGGTTGACGGTCGTGGTGGTCTTGCCCACGCCGCCTTTCTGGTTCATCAGCGCGATGACGCGCGGCGTGCGGGCGCCCCCGGCGGCGGCGGTGCGGGCGGAAGAGCGTGCGTTGTCGCGAGCGGCAGACATCGCGGCGAGTATACGGGCCCGGCGGCGCGGGCTTCGGGTGCGCGGGTGTGGATCGTGGCGATCGGGCTCAGGCCGTCTGGGTCGCCGGGGCGGGCGCGGCCGGGGCCGGGGCCGGGGTGGCGGCAACGGCCGAGGGGGCGACGCGGACGCTGGCGCTGGCTTCGCCCAGGAGATCGGCCTGAGCGCGGCGTTCGCGTTCGGCTTCGGCGGCGGCCATGGCGGCTTCGATCGCGCTCTTGCGGGCGATCTTGAACGCGGTCACGCCGATGAACGCCGCGACGATCATCGCCAGGGCGTAGATGACGCGCTGGCGGCCTTCGCTCATGAGCACGCCCAGGAGCGCGAACGAGCCGCCGATCGCGTACAGCGTGAGCACCGCGCCCTTGACGCCCAGGGCGCGCTTGAGCATGTGGTGCAGGTGCTGGTCGTCGGCGTCGGAGATGCGCTTGCCGGAGACCTTGCGCCGGATGATGGCCAGCGAGGTGTCGATGATCGGGATGGCGTAGATGACCAGCCCGGCGAGGACCAGGTGCGTCTTGCCGGTGTCGCCCAGCATCAGGATGACGACGATGGTGCAGTAGCCCAAGAGGAGCGAGCCGGTGTCGCCCAGGAAGATGTTGGCGGGGTTGAAGTTGTGGGGGAGGAAGCCGAGGCAGGCGCCGAGGACGGCGAGGCAGAGGATCAGGCGGGAGGAGTCGCGCGGGCCGTCGTCCATGACGGCGAGTGTGAGGGCGATGACCAGCAGGCCGGCGTTGGCGATGGCGGTGACGCCGGAGAGCAGGCCGTCGAGCCCGTCGATGAGGTTGCTGGCGTTGGTGGCGCCGAGGACGAAGAAGGCGATGACGCCGGTGCCGATCCAGTAGACGACGTCGATATCAGGGATGGGGCCGGGGAGGTGGATGAGGATGGTCTCGCCGCCGGGGATGGGGGAGACGGGGATGCCCAGCGAGTGCGCGATGGGGACGAGCAGGCCTGCGGCGACCTTGACGCCGACGTCCGTCGCGGCGAGGGCGGCGGAGGCGAAGAGGATGCCGACGATCTTGAGGCGCGGGTCGAGCCCGACGACGTCGTCGATGAGCCCGCAGAGCATGATGACGGTCATGCCGATGAGCACGCTGAGCGGGAGGATGGCGGCGAGTTCGTCGGGGCGTTTGGCGCTCGGGTGAAGTTCGACCAAGCCGTGGAAGGGCGTGGCGTAGGCGAAGAAGACGGCCCCGAGGATGCCGAGATAGACGCCGACCCCGCCGAGGTACGCGATGGGGATGCGGTGGACCTTGCGGGCTTCCTTCGGGCGGTCGACGACGCCGTGACGGATGGCGAGGCCCCGCATCACCGGCGTGACCAGAAGGGTGATGAGGAAGGCGACGATGAGGACGCCCATGTAGCTGTGGAAGATGTCGAGTCGGGTGGTGGCGGCGGGGCCGATGCCGGCGTGGGCGGCGAGTTCGGCGGCGCGGTCGCTCAGGGCGCGGGCCTGGTCCTGCAGGGCGGTGATCTCGCGGGCGAGCTCGGGCGCGACCTGGGGCCCGGCGGAATGCGCGGCGGTGCCGGACGGGATCAGGAAAGGGTTGGACTGGGCGAGGCTTAGCACACAGGCTCCCGCGAAGGCCCGGGGCGCGACATGGCGCCGGCGATATCCCGGATCGTCTGTTCGAGGGAGATTGTTGGCGTGTAGCCGATCGCCGAGCGGATGCGGGTGAGGTCGGGCTCGCGCTTTTTGAGATCTTCAAACCCGGGGCCGTAGGCCTGTTCGTACGGGACGACCCGGACGCGGGAGGGTGAGCCGAGGGTGGCGATGACCAGGCGGGCGAGGGCGTCGATGGAGAGGGCGCGGTCGGAGCCGACGTTGAAGACGCGGCCGGCGCACTCGGGGCGGTCGAGCAGGGCGGTCATGGCGGAAACGACGTCGCGGACATCGCAGAAGCAGCGGGACTGGCGGCCGTCGCCGAAGACTTCGAGATCGCGCCCGGCGAGGGCGGACGCAACGAAGTTGGGCAGGACCATGCCGTAGGACCCGACCTGGCGTGGGCCGACGGTGTTGAACAGGCGGACGACGACGGCGGGGAGAGCGTGCTTGGCGAAGTGGGCGAGGGCGAGGTGTTCGTCGATGGCCTTGCTGGCGGCGTAGGACCAGCGGGAGCGGGTGGTGGGGCCGTAGACGGTGTCGTCGTCTTCGCTGAAGGGGGCGCGGTCGGACTTGCCGTAGACCTCGCTGGAGGAGGCGACGAGGGTGGGGGCGGGGCGGGCGCCGTGCCCGTGGGTGAGGGCGAAGCGGAGCAGGTCGATGGTGCCGACGATGTTGGTTTCGATGCAGGCGATGGGGTCGTCGACGACCAGGCGGACGCCGACGGCGGCGGCGAGGTGGTAGATCTGGTCGAAGCGCTCGCCGAGGCCCAGGGCGCTGAGGGCGCTGGAGAGTTCGGCCTCGATGAAGCGGAGGCGTGGGTGCTCGGCGGGGAGGTTGTCGCGGCGGCCGGTGGAGAGGTTGTCGATGACGGTGACGTGGTCGCCGCGGGCGAGGAGGCGGTCGGTGAGGTGTGAGCCGACGAAACCGGCGCCGCCGGTGACCAGGACGCGGCGCGGGCGCGGGGCGTCCGCGTGGTCGGGGGTTGGTGCGAGAAGGGGGTGAAGGGTGCGGCCCGCCACGCGAAGAGTCTCCCTGGGCGCTGGTGGAACGTGCGCGGTGTGCCGGCGACGTGGCCGGGGTGGAGGTGTGGCGGGTTACTTGGACTGGGTCTGGTATTCGTGGGTGGCGCGGATGTTGCCCTTGAAGTACCCGCCGGCGCTGGAGCGGACGGCGTTGACGACGACGCCGAGGAACTCGGCGCGGGACTCGGCGAGCTGACCGCGGAGGCGGTTGACCAGGCCGCGTTTTTCGGAGAGGGCACGGACGACGAGCACGGTGGCGTCGCAGCGGTTGGCGATGGCCATGCCGTCGCCGGCGACGATCATCGGGGGCGCGTCGATGATGACGCGGTCGAAGTTGGCGCTGGCGTCGGCGAGCAGGCGGGACATGGTCTCGCTGCTGAGGCGCTCGGGGAGCATGCGGTTGGCGGCGGTGCCGGCGGGCAGGACGGAGAGCCCGGGCGTGCGGGTGGCGGTGATGGCCTGGGCCAGGTCGGACTGGCCGGCGAGGCAGTCGCCAAGGCCGGGGCCGTCGGGCAGGCCGAAGACGCGGTGCACGGCGGGGCGGCGCAGGTTGCCGTCGATGACCAGGACGCGTTCGCCCGCGCCGGCGCAGGCGAGCGCGAGGTTGGTGACGACGGTGGTCGCGCCGGAGCCGGGCATGCCGGCCTGCACTAGGACGGAGCGGAAGCCGGCCTGATCCATCGCCTTGGTGAGCGGGGCCCGGAGCTGGCGGAAGGACTCGCTGACGGCGCCGGTCGGGGCGTCGCGGAAGGCGGTTTCGAGGTTGGCCGCCTTGACGGGGTCCTCGCTGGCTTCGGGGATCATGCCCAGGACGCGCATGCGCGGGATGAGGGCGACGTCGGCCGGGCCCTTGACGCGCTGGTCGAGGATCTCGCGGAGCACCAGCACGCCGGCGACCAGGCCGGTGACCAGGAGCACGCCGAGGGGCAGGAGGATGGTGAGCTTGGGGAAGGCCATCTCGTTGGGACGCTGCGCCGGCTGGATGAGCTGAACGCGCATGAACACGTCGTTCTCGGCGAGGGCTTCCTGGTTGTTGCGGGCGGAGATCAGGTCGGCGCGCTCCTGCGAGAGGCGCTGGATCTCTTCGTCGATCTGCTGGAGCAGCACGCTCAGGCGCGTGAGGTCTTCCTTGCGCTTGGAGGTTTCTTCCAGGTCGCGGCTGGCTTCGGCGAGCTGGTTGGTCAGGGCGATCTCGCTGGTGCGGAGGCGGTCGATCTGGGCGTCGAAGAGCTTGATGCCGGTCGCCTGCGAGACGTTGTCACGCTCATCGTCGGTGGCCCGGATGCGCCCGCGGATGGCGACAATGG
This sequence comes from uncultured Phycisphaeraceae bacterium, assembly GCA_964615765.1. Classification (GTDB taxonomy): domain Bacteria; phylum Planctomycetota; class Phycisphaerae; order Phycisphaerales; family UBA1924; genus CAZTQN01. The sequence goes on along the minus strand of CAZTQN010000011.1, from coordinate 29,886 downwards.
TCGGGTGCTCCGGCCCGTAGCCCTGCTTCAGCAGCGAGGCCTCGTCGGTGCGGAGGTTGGCCAGCTGCCCTTCGAGCGAGCCGACGACGGGGTCGCGCTTGACTTCTTCGATGATGTCGTCGGGGAGGATGACGACGATGCTCTCGTTGCGGCGCTGCTCGTAGTTCTGCAGCAGGCTGCGGGTGGTCGTCAGTTCCTTCATGGTCGTGACGACGGTGTCGGTGAGCTTGTTGACGCGCTGGTCTTCGACGGTGGAGCCTTCGCGGAGGTCGGTGACCTTCTGCTCGGCGAGCTGGCGGTTGCGGCGCTCGTTGCGCTCGGCGATCTGCCGGTCGATTTCCTTGATCTGGCGGTCGAGCACGTCGCGGCGCGACGCGGCGCTGGAGACGGTGCTCTGGCGGTAGTACTCGCGATAGGCGTCGGCGACGGCGTCGACGACGGTGCGGACGGCGTCCGGGTCGCGCCAGCTCATGCTCAGGCGGACCAGCGACGTCTGCGCCACGGGGCGGGCCGCGAGTTCCTTGGCGAGGGCGACCTGGGCGTCACGCGGCTGGAAGGCGCCGTTGCGGACGAACTGGCGGGCCCAGGTGGAGCGTTCGAGTTCGGGGTTGCGGACGGCGGGCTCGAGCACGGAGGAGGAGACCATGACGGCGGCCTGCGTGGCCATGAAGCGCGATAGATCGTCCCCGCCGCCCATGACGCCTTCCTGCGTGATGTTGATCACGGGCGCGCGGCATTCGAAGGTGGCGGTGGCGGTGTAGGTGGGGTGGAAGCGTGCGAGGGCGAAGTGGGCGGCGGTGCCGAGGACCGCGCCGATGAACGCCGCGACGATGAGCCACGGGTAGTAGCGCCGGAGCAGGCGCACCGGGTCGAGCGTGGCCAGGGCCAGCGCGCCGCTGCTGGGCGCGGGGGCCTGTTGTGCGCGCGAGGCGGGGGCCGGGTTGGGTCGGGCGGGAGGTGTGATGGTCGACATGCGAAAGGTCCAAGGCTCAGGGGCGCGCTGCGGTCACGGCGGTCATGGGCGCGTGGCGCGTGAGGAACGGGGGGACGGGAGCACGGGGAATGGGATCAAGGAGGAACAAAGGGGATCATCGGTGCGGGCCGCGACGCCCGTGCGGGGTGAAGCGGCTATCGGTCGTCTCTCATCCCACTCCATCGATCCGACGGCGGAGCTGCTTAAGGTCCTCCTCGTAGGGCTTGGCGAGCTCGGGGTTGGCCCGGAAGATTTCACCGGCCTGCTGGATCAGGCGGCGAGCCTCGGCCCGATCCCCCTGTTCCAGGCGGACGCGGGCCAGGTGCATGAACACCGGGCCGCGTTCGGCGTCGGAGGAGGCGATGCTGATCGCCTTGGCCAGGTATTCGGCGGCCTGGGTCAGGTCGCCCTTGGCGAGGAAGATTGTGCCGAGGGTGTCGAAGAAGGAGGAGTTGTTGGGGTTGCCCTTGACGGCGCGGCGGGCGAAGGGCATGGCGTCGTCGGGGCGGTTGAGTTTGGCGGAAAGAACGAAGGCGGCGTTGTTGTTGAGCGCGGGGTTCTCGGGGTCGACTTCGAGGCCGGACTTGAAGTAGTTGAGGGCTTCTTCCCAGCGCTGGGCGGCGTAGGACATCCCGCCGAGCATGTCGTAGATGGAGGCCTTGAGGGTCGGGTCGGCGGCCTTCTCAACGACGGCGGTAAGGGTGGCGGCGATGCGGGCGGTGTCGCCGCCGGCGCGGCTGCGGAGCAGCGCGGTCTGGAGGGACATCCACTCGCTGAAGGGCTTGATCTGTTCGAGGCGGTCGAGGGCGGCGAGGCGCTCCTCGGGCTTGCCGTAGACGCCTTCCATGCCGCTGAGGAACTGGACGACCTGGTCGCGGCGGTTGTGGTTGACCATGGCGTAGGTGGCCAGGACTTCGTCGGTGGCTTCCTTCATGCGGCGCTGGAGGCGGTGCCACTTGGCGCGGAGCATGCGGAGGCCGACGTTCTTGTCGACCTGGCTCTCGGGCGCGACGAGGACGACGTTGGCCGTCTGCAGGTCGGGCGGCTCCTTGGCGAGGAGGGAGGTCGCGTACATGGAGGCGACTTCGGGGGAGCGCTGCTTGGCCCAGACGGGGGCGAGGTAGTCGGCGGCCTTGTCGAAGCGGTTGATGCGGGCCATGAGCATGGCGGCGCGGGAGAGGACGGCGGGGTTGTCGGGCTGAGCGCGGACGATCTCGTCGATGGCGGCGGCGGCCTCGTCGATCTTGCCGCGTTGGAACTGCAGGTCGATATAGGTGGCCCGGAGTTCGAAATCGCCGGGGGCCTGGTCGAGGGCGCGCTTGAACTGCTCGGCGGCGGCGTCGACGCGGCCCTGCTCGCGGTAGAGGTTGGCCAGACGCACGCGGGCGACGATCTGGGCGGGGTTCAGGCGGAGGACCTGCTCATAGTCGGCCTCGACGTCGCGGGCCATGGCCGGGTCGGGGCGGTTGAGGTCGGCCCGCTTCAGGAAGACGATCTCGTTCTTGGGGAACAGGCGGATGGCGTCGTCATAGATCTGGCGGGCGCGGGCCTTGTCCTTGAGTTCGAGGGCGGCCTCGGCGTCGAGGAGCATGAGCGTGGCGTCCTGCTCGACGGCCTTGCCCATCGCGGCGATGCGGGCCTGGGCCTCCTTGGCCTTGCCGCTGCGGATCTCGGCCTCGATGACGCGCTTGACGACGATGTTGCTCTGGTCAGCGCCGCCGGCTGCGAGCACGCGCGCGTAGGCCTCCAGGCACTCGGGGTACTTCTCGAGGTTGAACAGGAGGTCGCCGATCTGGCGGTCGATCTCCATCTGCTTGGGGTCCTGGTACTTGCGGCCCGAGTCGAGCAGGGCGCGGGCGGCGTCGATCTGTCCGAAGCGGGTCAGCATCGCGGCGGCGTTGATGAACACGCGCGGGCTGCGCTTGTCCTCGGGCTGGCGCTCGATGAACTCTTCGAAGGTCTTCTGGGCGCCGGGGATGTCGCCGCTGGCGGCCTTGAGGCCGGCGTCGAGCTCCAGCACGGCGGGGTCGTCCGGGCGGGCGGTGCGGAGCGATTCGATGAGCGGGCGGGCCTCGTCGAAGCGGGACTCGTTGATGAGCAGGGCCGCGAGCTGGCCCTTGTTGGTGATGTCGTCGGGGTTGCGCTCGGCGAGGGTCTTGCGGATCTCGATGGCGCGCTGGCGGTTGCCGCCCGGCGCTTCGGATTCGAGCTGCAGCAGCAGTTCGGCGAACTCCTTGTCGCCGCCCAGGCGCTTCTCGTTGTCGCGGGCGACGGTGAGGCCCTCGGCGGTGCGCCCGGCGAGGACCAGGGCGCGGATGAAGGCCTTGTTGGTGGGCGGGTCGTTGGGGTTGATCTCGTAGGCGCGCTTGAGGATGTCGGCGGCGGCGGGGAAGTCGCGCTGGTCGATCAGCAGCAGGCCCAGGAGGCGCAGGGCCAGGACGTTGAAGCGGTCCTTATTGAGCGCTTCGCGGAGGGTCGCCGCGGCGTCTTCGTAGCGCTTGAGGGCGATCTGGCGGCGGGCTTGGAAGAGGCGGCCGTCGAGCTGGTCGATGTTGCGCTGCTCGGCGATCTTGACCAGGCGATCGAGCTCTTCGGCGTTGGCCGTGCGGACGGCGTCCTGGAAGAGGGCTTCCACGACCAGCGGGTCTTCCGGCGCGATGGCCTTGGCCTTGGCCAGTTCGGCGCGGGCCTTGTCCATCTGGTCGGCCTTGGCGTACACCTCGTAGCGGGCCAGGGCCTTCTGCAGGTCGGTCACGGGGGCGTTGTCGATGGCGCCGAGCTGGGCCTCGAGGTTGTTGTCGCCCTCGAGCGAGCGGCTGGCGGCGATGAGGCGCTGGTCGTTGGTGTGGATCGCCATCGACTCGGTGATGAGGCGGCGGGCTTCGGCGCGGTCTCCCTGGCGGAGCAGGAGCTGCGCCGCGGCGAGGGAGAGGACCGGGTCGGCCGGGCGCTGGTCAAGGGCCGTGCGGATGATCTGGAGCGCGCCGGGGATGTCGCCCTCGATGCCTTCGGCCTTGAGCTGGGCTTCGCGGAGGGCCTTGAGGACGGGGTCGTTGCCGCCGGTCTGCAGTTCCTTGGCGCGGTCGCGGATCTCGCGGATCTGCGTGTTGTTGGGGTCGATGGTGGTGGCCATCTGCAGGAGGCGGGTGACTTCGGGGATGTTGCCCTGGTTGGCCTCGATGTCGGCGAGGCGGAGGATGGCTTCGAGGTTGGTGGGGGCCTGGGTGAGGACCTCGGTGTAGAGCTGGCGGGCGCGGCCGGTGTTGCCGGTGCGGGCGGAGAGGTCCGCCTCGAACATGATCATCTGGAGGCTTTGGCGGTTGTCGAGGTCGTTGAAGCGGGTGGCGGCGGTACGAGCGGCGGCGAGGTCGCCGCGCATCATCAGGCCGCGGGCGTCCATGGCGAGCATGGACGGGTCGGTCTCGCCGATGCGGGAGGCGAGGTCGGCGCGGACTTCTTCGTAGCGCTTCTGCAGGGCGGTGCGTTCTTCGGCGGTGGTGGCCTGGCGCCAGCGGGTGAAGAGCATCTCGCCGCTGGCCTGCAGGGCGCGGGCCCGCAGGTCGACGATCAGGCGATAGCCGGCGAGGCTGAGGGGCAGGTCGGGCGCGGCGACGATGCGCTTGAAGATCGCGTCGGCGTCTTCGAACTTGCCGCGGGCGGCGAGGACGGAGGCTTCGGCGAAGTCGATCGAGGCGGCGTCTTCCGGGCGGGCCTTGCGGGCCAGTTCCATGAGTTCGGCGGAGACCTTGCCGGCGTCCCACGCGGGGTCGGCCGGTTCGAGCCCGGTGAACGCGTCGAGCACGAGCACGGCGATGTTGACCGTCGCGTCGGGGTCGACGCGGTCGGCCGGGAGGGCGCGGAGTTCCTGCACGATGGTCTTGACGGCCGGGGCGCGCTCACGCAGGAGGGCGGGGCCGGGGAAGGGGCTCTTGTCGGCCTGGGGCGATTCGCGGTACGCGCGGGCCGCGTCGGCGACTTCCTGCACGAGCAGGCGGAAGCGCGGGACCGGGGCCGGGGCGTGGTCGCGGATGAACGCTTCGAGGCGCGACTTGGACGCCGCCTGCATCTGCGTGCGGGCCTGGTCGTCGTCGCGCTTGCGGGCCAGTTCGGCGAGCGTCAGTTCCATGTCCGACGCGAGCACAGCGCACAGCCAGTCCTTCGGGTCGGCGGAGAGGGCCACTTCCAGTTCCGTCAGGGCCGCCTTGACGGCGTCTTCCTTGATGTCCGCCTTGGTCTGAACGATGCCGGCCTTGGCGATGCCCTGATAGCGGCGGAGGCGCTTGCGGTCTTCGTCCTTGCCCTGGAAGTCCTTGAGCGACTCGGTGACGAGGCGGTCGAAGGCTTCCCAGTTGCTGAGCGCGTTGCCCGAGAGGCGGGTGAGCTTCAGGCGTTCTTCGAGGAAGCGCTCGAAGACCTTGACGTTGGTGCGGTCGGCCTCGATGGCGGCGCGGAGGGCGGTGAGGTACTGCCCGGCGTACTGGTCCTGGTATGCGGCCCGGGTCTTGGGCGTGATCTTCTGCATCGCCGCGAGCCAGCGCTCGATCCAGACGGCGTTGCGCTGGTCCTTGTTGACGGCCTTGGCGTAGAAGCCGACGGCCTTGTCCCACTCGCCGGCCTGCGCGGCCTGGTCGCCGGCTTGGATCAGGTCGTCGGCACTCTTCTGCAGGGCCTGGTAGGCGATGAACGCGGTAACGCCCATCAGTCCGACCAGGACGACGGCGAGGATCGCGACAAACCGGGTATTGACTCGTGCTGCCATAAGTGTGCGGTGCCTGTGAAGCGGGGACGGGAGGAACTGTGTGGATCAGACGCCCGCGCGGGACGCGGTTCGGGCGGCCTGGTCGGCGTTCTTGCGGTTGGGGTTGTCGTCGGGGTAGCGCCCGCGCTGGACTTCGATCCAGTCGGGCACGCACGCCATGATTTCCGGGAGCATTTCCTGCAGGAAGTCGGCGGCGAGGGCGGCGAGTTCTTCGGCGGTGCGGACGCGCGAGCTGGAGACCTGGACCTTGAGGTAGAAGGCGTAGTCGGAGCGGAGGTCGAAGGCGAGCAGGCGGACGCCCTCGGCGGTGGAGGAGAGCCCGCCGTTGGCGATGAAGAAGTAGCCGGCGACCATGCGGTCGGCGCTGCCGGGGCGTTCGAAGGTGGTGCAGTTGAGGCTGAGGTTCTCGATGCCGCGTGGGAGGCGGGCGCTGAGGGCGTTCTGGAGGCGGGCGCGGTAGATGGGCGACTCGTCGGAGGCGAACTCCTTGGTGGCGTCGCGGTCGATGGACCAGCGGGCGAGGTCGAGGGGGACGCGGACGATCTGGGCGCCGCCGCCGGAGGCGATGGTCCACCCGCCGCCGACCATGCACCGCTCGGGCACGTGGGGGACGGTGTCGACCATGCCGGTGTAGTACGCGAGGTGGACCTGCAGGGTCTCGGGCTCGGACTCAGTGTCGCCCTCAACAACGCGCTTGTAGATGCGGTTGAGGTAGTTTTCCGTGCCGAGTTCTTCGACGACCTCGGCGGACTCGCGCCACTCGTGGACGGACTTCCACGAGCGCGTCTCGGCGGGGAGGGCCTGGGTCTTCTGCTCGGCCTCGATGGGGAGCTTGCGCAGGTTCCACTTCAGGGCGGCGACGGCGTAGTTGAGCGCGACCGCCGAGATCAGCAGCACGGCGGCCCCGGCCAGGAACGCGGGGTTGCGGAGCGAAGCGTTCATTGGGCGAGCGAGCCTCCCCCGGCGACGGCGGGGCCGGGCGTGATGGTGTTGGACGGCGCGGCCAGCGGCTCGGGCTTGCTCTCGGGCACGGCCTTGTTCAGGGCCAGCAGGATGAGCATGAACAGGGCGAAGCCGGGGATGAGCAGGAGCGTGCCGATGAACATGTGGGCCTCGCCCCCGGCGAGGCGCGTGTCCAGCAGCGAGAGCACGCCCAGCACCGCGACGCGGACCATGTTGATGAACAGCGCGACGGGCCCGGCGAGGGCGAGCAGGATGACGCGCTTCCACCACTCGCGCGTGCCGACGAGGGCGACGGCCCCGGCGAGCGCGAGGAAGGCGATGAGCATGCGCATGCCGGAGCAGGCCTCGGCGACGTTGAGCGGGTAGGCGTTGAGTTTGGAGTCGTAGACCGTCAGGACGTTGCCGGTGATGTCGGTGCGCACGCCGAAGGTGTTGAGCATGACGTAGCCGCCCTGGGCGGCGAGGTTCTGCAGGGGCCAGGTCACGGCGTTCATGACCTTTTCCGGGAGCGTGACGGCGAAGATGAGGTAGGCGATGGGGAAGAAGCAGAGTTCCATCGCCTTGGGCCCGAGCATGAGCAGGACCAGGCCGAAGAGCGTGAGGATGAGGGCGAGGCCCTGGCCGAAGTGGTTGGGGAAGCCGGCGATGAAGTAGACGTAGCTGAACACGCCCGTGAGCATGGCCAAGAGGCCGGGCCAATACGTCTGCAGGCGGACGCGGTCGAGCTGGCGGCGGTGCTGCCAGAGGAGATAGAGGCTGACGAGGGGAACGAAGTAGGCGTGCGACCAATCGCCGCTGCCCCAGGAGTGCAGGTGCTGGGCGAAGAACCAGTTGTGGAAGAGGAGGATGAACGCGGCGGTGAGCACGCCGATGACGACGAGATTGGCGGGAGCGGAGACGCGCGCGAGCACGCTCTGGGCCTTGATCGTCGAGGCGGTGTTGGCGGTGGCGGTCGACACGGTGCTGGTGGGCCGTTGGGTGAGCGGGTCTGAACGAGGGAGAGAAAGGAGTATGGGCTGGGAGGGTGGTAGGACAGGGAAGATGGGAACGGAAGGAGGGGGGAGAAGGTAGGGGGGCCGGTCGGCCGGTGATCGGGTTCGCAAGATCTTCGGCGATCCGGGAGCGCCGATGAATCGCCCGGGGCATCGGCTTCGGGGAGTGCCCCCTCCTACGACCGGCATTGTTGCCGGTTCACGCCCGAGGCCAACCCGGCGCGTCCGGAAGGCGGGCAAGCGGGGTGAGGACCGGGGCGATCCTGGGCCAGTGGCGGGGACGGCACGCCGCGGCCGGGCGGTGCGGGGCCCGGGTCGAAGGATGCGCCCGCATCTGGGCGGGCGGTGCGGCGGAGGTGTGGGTCAGCGAGACGTGGGTCGGCGGGTCAGCGGGTCAGTTGCGGAAGCCGGTGGCTTCGTCAGGCCCGAAAACGTCGCCCTGGAAGTTGCGGTCCAGGATAAACCCGAACCCGTACGAAGCCCGGAACCCGCCGCGAAGGACGGCGAGGGGGAGGGCGAAGAAGTTGGTGCCGACGTTGACGCGGTCGTCGGGCTTCAGGTAGATGTCGGGCTGGGTCTGCTCGGCGATGGCGCGGAGGTTGACGCGGATGGTGGCCTGGCGGCCTTCGCCGACGACGCGCATGAGGTCGGTGCGCTCGGGGATGGCGAGGCTGGCGAGCCCGCCGACGGAGTCGACGGCGCGGAGGAGCGTCAGGCGGCCTTCGGTGGGCAGGGCGATGACGCCGGGGCGGGCGACCTGACCGCCGAAGTAGACCAGACCGGACTTGTTCGGCGGGACGCGGATGACGTCGCCGGGGCGGATGACGATGTTGACGTCGGCGTCGCCGGCGAGAAGGCGCGGGACGGGGACGCGGATTTTGCGCTGGGTGAGTTGGCGGCGGGCGGCCGGGTCGGCGGAGTTTGAGGCGGGGTCGGACGCGGTGGCGGACCGGGAGCGGACCCACTGCCCGTCGCGGTAAATCCAGCCGGAGCGTGAGCCGGCGTCGTTCGGGAGCGTGGGCGGCGGGGGGACCATGCCGCCGGATTGGGCGTCGGGCAGGTCGATGGCGGGGGCGTTCTCGGCGGGGGTTTCGGGCTGGCGGGTGCTGAGAGCGAGGCGGTCGTCGCTGAGCGCGCCGGGGGAGGGGGGCGCAGAGCCGCTGTCGCCGTTGGACTTGGGCTTGGAGAGCTCGTCAATGAGTTCGAGGAGGTCTTCGGAGTTGCCGGCGGGCTGGTCGGGCGTGCTCGGCGGCGGGGCGACGCGGGGCGGGCCGGGGCGCGGGGCGACGGGCTCGGGCGGCGGGAGAACGCCGGCGGCCTCGTCGGTCAGCGGGATCTGGCGGATGACGTAGATGTAGGCGATGTTCTCGTCGACGCCGCCGGCGGCGGTGACGGCTTCGAGCAGGCGGTAATCCGGGCTCGGGATGAAGAACGAGCCGGGATCGCGGACGGCGCCGAGGACGCTGAAGGACTGCTTGCGCTGGCCCTGGATGGTCACGATGACGACGGGATTGTCTTTTATGCGGGCGTTGCGGATGGCGTCTTCGATCGCGGTTTGCAGCGTGAGGCTGGTGCGGCCGGTGGCGCGGACGGCGGGGAGGCGCGGGAGTTCGATATTGCCGCGGCCGTCGACGGAGCGGACGAAGACTTCGTCCTTGCCGATCTCGAAGAAGTCGCGGAGGGTGACCTCGACGGTGTCGCCGGCGGCGAGGCGGTATTCGTCGGGCTCGGGGATGAGGTCCGCGGTGGTGACGGGGGTGCTCTCGACGAGTTCGCCGGCTTCGTCTTCGACGGCGCTGAGGCGGTCGAGGATGGGCATGACGGTCGGGGTGACTTCCCAACGGCCTGTGACGCTTGGATCAAGGAAGGAATCGCTCTCGCACCCGGCGAAGACGACGGGGACGAGCGCGGCGAGGCCGGCGCGGGCCAGGAGGCGGGCGGCACGGCGCGCGGGCGGCCGGGGGGTGTGTTGCAGCCGATTGGGGGTGAGAAGAAGGTTCGGGTGCGCCACCAAGGCTCTCCTGGGAAATCCGCCGTTACCCCGCGGGTACGTGCGGCAGGGAAGTGGGTTCGCAGGCGGAGCGTCGGCGGGTGAAGACGGTGCCGAGCGCGGACTGCGGGAACCCGGAAGCCGCACGCCCGGGCGAGGGGCAGAGGATAGGCCGAAGTGACAGAATCCGCCCGGGCTTGCGCGCACGCTCGACGGGCGGGGCGCGTGTCACGGCGGCCCGATCGTCGGTGTGCGTGCAGAGGCTATCGGTCGTTGGCGGGTGAGACGTGAATGGCGGGCCCGGAGAGGTGGGGGGCGGGCCATCGGTTTTCTGGGCGGTGCGAAGACAGGTGGGTCCGGGGGGTGGGAGGGGTGGGGCGTCGGTTGGGGGGGAGGGGGGTGGGGGGTACCTACGATGGTGGACCATGGATGATGTTGGCGAGCAGCGCGGCGGGACGGGTGGGGATGGGGGCGTTGGGAGCGCGGGGGGTGTGTCGACGCCGGTGCGGCCGCGGCACCCGAGGCCGCTGGGGGGCGATCCGCTCAAGCGTGTCGACAAGCCGGTGCTGAGCCTGAGCGACCGGGTGCTGAACAACGCCGAGGCGCCGGTGCAGCAGTTGTCGCTGAAGAAGAAGCCGTCGTGGCTGCGGGCGAAGGTGCCGGGCGGGGCGGGGTATGAGCGGCTGAAGGGAATCGTTGATCAGTACAAGTTGCACACGGTGTGCCAGGAAGCCGGCTGCCCGAACATGGGCGAGTGCTGGGCCCGGGGTGTGGCGACGATCATGATCCTTGGGGACACGTGCACGCGGTCGTGCGGGTTCTGCAACGTGAAGACGGGGCGGCCGGTGACGCTTGACAAGGACGAGCCGCGGCGGGTGGCCGAGTCGCTGGCGCTGATGTATGAGCACGCGAAGCTCAAGCACATCGTGATCACGAGCGTGAACCGGGACGAGCTGGCGGACGGGGGCGCGGCGATCTGGGCGGAGACGATCGTCCGGACGCGCGAGGCGTGCCCGGGGATGAGCGTGGAGGTGTTGATCCCGGACTTTGAGGGGAACTGGGACGCGCTGGAGTTGGTGATGGCGGCCCAGCCGCACATTATTAATCACAACCTGGAGACGATCCGGCGGATGTACCCGGCGGTGCGGCCGAGCGCGAAGTTCGACCGGTCGCTGGAACTGCTGCGGCGGGTGAAGGAAGCGGGGCTGGTGGCGAAGACGGGGATCATGGTGGGGATCGGGGAGCGGGACGAGGAAGTGCTGGGGTTGATGGATGAGGTGGTGGAGAAGACCAGGGCCGAGGGCCGAGGGCCGAGGGCCGAGGAGGGACATGGATCGGACTGGGCCCTAGGCCCTCGGCCCTCGGCCCTTCCCCCATCCTGCGACATCCTGACGATCGGGCAGTACTTGCAGCCGACGCGGAATCACTTGCCGATCGAGCGGTGGGTGACGCCGGAGCAGTTTGCGATGTACAAGGCGGAGGGGCTCAGTCGCGGGTTCAAGGTGGTGGAGAGCGGGCCCTTGGTGCGGTCGAGCTACCACGCGGACCATCAGGCGGAGGGGTTGACGGATATCTTGGAGATGCGGCGGGGGTAAGTGCTTCGCGGCGGGCGGGGGCGGTGTGCTTTGCTCGGATGACCGACGACGGCGCGTCGTGCGTTGGTGATGCTCCGGGTGCTGGAATGTCGGGGAGCGGGGCCTAATATTACATCGTGCAGCCGAATCTTCACCCGGAGGTGAAGAGCGGGGGACCCAACGCCGCGATGTCGCGGCCGGGGCGCAGGAACGCGAGTTCCGGGTCACTTTCAAGGCCTAGCCCGTCAGCTTACCTCGCAGGCGCGTGAAAGTGCACGGCGACGGCCCATCCTGCGGCCTGGGCGGTGTTCTCGCCGCCGGTCTGTGCGGGTCTTCGATCGTGCGATGCGGCGTGGGTACCGGCGCGGACAGGACCGCGGGCGGTGACTGCGCCGACGCGGATCGTTCCATGAGCACTCAGCGTGATGGTTCGGGCGTGGGCGCGGGCAACGGCGGGGCGGGCAAGGAAGGGAGTGGGGAGAGCGGGGCGCGTGCGGGAAGTGGGGGCGCGGGCCAAGATGGTTTGGCCCAAGTCGCGAGCGGGGAGAGGCCGAAGGTCCTCGTCGAGCGTGCGAGCCGTCTCCGACGGGTTGTGCGAACGACCGCGTCCACCCTGCGTGGGATCGGCGGCGTGGCGGCGGGCGTGTGGGCCCGGATGACGGCGACGCAGCAACTGGTGCTGGGTTTTCTGGCATATGCGATCCTGGGTGCGGCGGCGTTGTCGTTGCCGCTGGCACGGTCGGGGCCGGGGACGTTCCTTGATCACCTGTTCACCGCGGTGAGCGCGATTTCGACGACCGGGCTGACGACGGTGAGCGTCGCGGACACGTACACGTGGTTCGGGGAAGCGGTGGTGCTGGTGCTGTTTCAGATCGGCGGGATCGGGTTCATGACGATCTCATCGGTGCTGATCGTGGCGCGCGGGCGGCCGCTGTCGGAAACGAGGGTGGGTGTGCTGCGGGCGGGGTTCGCCTTGCCGCATTACTTTCACGTGCACCACTTCGTCGTGCAGGTGATCGCGTTCACGGCGGTTGTGGAGGTCGTCGGCGCGGGGGTGTTGTGGTGGCGGTTCTCGGCGGCGGGCGTGGACTCGCCGCTGTGGTGGGCGGTGTTTCACGCGGTGTCGGCGTTCGCGACGGCGGGCTTCAGCCTGAGCAACACGAGTCTGGAGCCGTTCCGGGATGATTGGGTGGTGAACGCGACGATCGGCGTGCTGTCGTATCTGGGCGCGGTCGGGTTCATCGTCGTGCAGGATGTGTGGTATTCCGTGCGCCTGCGGGAGCGGATGCTGACGTTTACAAGCAAGGTGATCCTGGCGATGACGGGCGCGGTGTTCGTGGTGGGCACGGGCGCGCTGGTGGTCCTTGAGCCGAGCGTGCGCGGGCTGGACTGGCCGGAGCGCGTGATGGTGTGCGCTTTTCAGGTGATGTCGGCGTCGAGCACGGCGGGGTTCAACACGGTGCCGATCGGCGGGCTGAGCGCGCCGGTGCTGGTGGTGCTCATCGTCGCCATGCTGATCGGGGCTTCGCCGGCGGGGACGGGCGGGGGGATCAAGACGACGAGCGTGACGGCGATTCTGGGGAACCTGGTCAGCGTGATGCGGCGGCGGGCGGATGTCGCGTGGATGGGGTACGAGATTCCGTTGCCGCGGGTCTTGCTCGCCGGCGCGTCGGTGACGCTGTATCTTGCGCTGCTGGCGCTGGGGACGCTGGTGCTGACGATCACGGAGTCGGCGGAGTTTCTGTCGATCGTGTTCGAGGCGGCCAGTGCGATCGGGACCGTTGGGCTTTCGATGGGCCTGACGGGAACGTTGAGCGACGCGGGCAAGTGTGCGGTGATCGTGCTGATGTTCGCGGGCCGGTGCGGACCGCTGACCATCGGGCTGGCGCTGCTTCGGCCGCGGGCCGCCGGGAACCAGCGGCCGGACGATCTGGCGGTGTAGGCGGCGCGGGCGTCAGTTCTTGAGCGACTTCATATCGATCACGAACCGGTACTTGACGTCGCTCTTGAGCAGGCGGTCGTAGGCGGTGTTGATGTCCTGGATGTTGATCATCTCGATGTCGCTGACGATGTTGTTCTCGCCGCAGTAATCGAGCATTTCCTGGGTTTCGGCGATGCCGCCGATGCCGGAGCCGGCGAAGTTGCGGCGGGGCATGAGCAGGCTGAAGGCGGCGACGGGCATGGGCTGCGGCGGGACGCCGACGAGCACGAGCGAGCCGTCGAGCTTCAGGCAGGAGAGATAGGCGTTGATGTCGTGCTCGGCGGAGACGGTGTCGAGGATGAAGTCGAACTTGCGCTGGTTCTTGGCGAAGGCGTCCTTGTCGCGGGTGACGATGACGTCGTGAGCGCCGAGGCGTTTGGCGTCGTCGGCCTTGCCGGGGGAGGTGGTGAAGACGACGACGTGAGCGCCGAAGGCTCGGGCGAACTTGACGCCCATGTGCCCGAGCCCGCCGAGGCCCACGACGCCGACGGTCTGGCCCTTGCGGACGTTCCAGTGGCGGAGCGGGGACCAGGTGGTGATGCCGGCGCAGAGGAGCGGGGCGGTGGCGGCGAGGTTGAGGTTCTTGGGAACGCGGAGGGTGAAGGCTTCGTCGACGACGATGTGCTCGGAGTAGCCGCCGAAGGTGGGGAGGTCGGTGCGGTTGTTGACGCCGATGGTGTCGACGGCGTTGTAGGTCCAGGTGGGGGAGCGGTCGCAGTACTGCTCGAGGCCGCGTTTGCAGGGCTCGCAGTTGCGGCAGGAGTTGACCATGCATCCGACGGCGGCGAGGTCGCCGACTTTGAAGCGGGTGACCTTGCCGCCGACGGCGGTGACGCGGCCGACGATCTCGTGGCCGGGCACGCAGGGGTAGAGCGAAGGGCCCCATTCGCTGCGGGCCTGGTGCAGGTCGGAGTGGCAGACGCCGCAGTAGAGGATGTCGATGGCGACGTCCTGCGGGCGCGGCGGGCGGCGCTCGAGGGAGAAGGGGGCCAGCGGGGTGGTGGCGGTTTGAGCGGCGTATGCGCGGGTGGGCATTTGGGTGGAGGGGTTAGAGGTCGGGGTGAGAGGTCAGGGGCGAGAGGGGAGCGGGGGAGGATATCGGGCGGTTGGTGTGGCCCGTGGGGATTTGGTGAAGTTTGTGCGGGTAGCCGCCGGAATGGGGTGGCAGGTGAGGCGGGGATGGGGTTGAATAGGAATGTGATGAGCGGATCGGGCGAGCGACCGGAATCGAGGACGCCGGGGGCGGAGGAATCTGCCCAGGCCGAAGCGATGTTGCCGGTGGTGTATGACGAACTGCGGCGGATCGCGGCGGGGATGCTGCGTCAGCACGGGGCGATGACGATCCAGCCGACGGCGCTCGTGCACGAGGCGTATCTGAAGTTGTCGTCGGAGCATTCGAGCCACTGGGTGGACGAGTGCCACTTTCGCGCGGTGGCGTCGATCGCGATGCGGCGGGTGCTGGCCGATCATGCGAAGGCGCGGCGGCGGCTGAAGCGCGGCGGCGGGCGCATGCCGGTGACACTGCACGCGGACCTTGGGTGTGGGGTTGAGTCGGACCTGACGGACGTGGACGAGGCGCTGGATGAGTTGGAGGTGTCCAGCCCGCGGGTGGCGCGGCTGGTGATCTACCGGTTCTTTGGTGATCTGAGCGTGGCGCAGGCGGCGGAGCGGCTGGGGGTGAGCCTGTCGACGGCGGAGGCGGACTGGCGGTTTGCGCGGGCGTGGCTGAAGCGGCGCATCGGCGGTGCGGCATGACGCCGACGGGGTGGATGACGCGGGTGCGGGAGGTGTTCGATCAAGCCGTCGAGATGCCGACGGAGGAGCGCGGCGGGTTTGTCGAGCGGGCGTGCGGGGGCGATGAGCGGCTGCGGCGCGAGGTGATGGAACTGCTGGCGATGGACGCCAGCGCGAGCGCGACGCCGACGGCGCCGGGATTGGGCGGGCTGTGGCTGGCGCGGCAGCTTCATGAGGACGCGGAGCAGGACGCCGACGCGGTGCCGGAATCGATCGGCGGGTATCGGATCGTGCGGGAACTGGGGCGCGGCGGGATGGGGATCGTGTATGAGGCGATGGAGGAGGAGCCGGCGCGGCGAGTAGCGCTGAAGGTGATTCACCCGGGGCTGCTGGGGCCGGGGGCGCTGAGGCGGTTTCGGCGCGAGAGCCGCGCGATGGCGGGGCTGAAGCACCGGGGCATCGTGCAGTTGTACGCGGCGGGCTCGGCGATGCTGACGCCGGGCGGGCCGCCCAGGCCGTTTCTGGCGATGGAGTTGGTCGAGGGCGTATCGCTGCGCGAGCATGTTCGGCGGGAGCGGCCCAGTGTTGAACAGCGGCTGTGGCTGCTGGCGCAGATCGCCGACGCGGTGCATCACGCGCACCAGAAGGGCGTGATCCATCGCGACCTGAAGCCGGACAACATCTTGATTCAGCCGGCGGCGGGGTCGGGAGAGACCAGCGGGGCGACGGACGCGGGCGTTGGCGTTGAGCCGAAGATTCTGGACTTCGGGGTGTCGCGCTTGCTGGAGGGGGACGACACGGCGTCGCTGCGGACGCTGGACGGGCAGATTGTGGGGACGTTTCCGTATCTGAGCCCGGAGCAGGCGGGCGGGGACGCGGACGCGACGGACACGCGGAGCGACGTGTACGCGCTGGGCGTGATCGCGTTCGAGATGTTGAGCGGGCAGGCGCCGTTTGATGTGGCGGGGATGCCGGCGCGGTCGGCGGTGCGGGTGGTGTTGAACGATGCGCCCAAGCGGCTGCGGGCGATCGAGCCGGGCGTGCACCCGGACGTGCAGACGATCGTGCACAAGGCGATGCACAAGGACCCGGCGGCGCGGTACGCGTCGGCGGCGGAGTTTGCGGCGGACCTGCGGCGGTTCCTGGCGTTTCAGCCGATCTTGGCGAGGCCGCCGAGCTGGGGGTATGTGGCGTCCAGGTTTGTGCGTCGGCATCGGGCGCTGTCGGCGATCTCGGCGGTGTCGGTGGCGGCGATCGTGGTGTCGGTGGTGGCGATCGTGCTGCTGTGGAACGATGCGCGGCGGACGCGGGAAGCCGCGGTGTGGCAGGCGTATCGCTCGGCGCTCAGTGCCGCGTCGAGCGCGATCGCGGCGGGGGACATCGCGACGGCGCGGCGGGAGCTGGAGGCTTCGCCGGCGCAGCATCGCGGGTGGGAGTTCCGGCACTTGTTCGCGCGGCTGGATCAGAGCCGGCGGGTGATGCGGCCCGGGCTGAAGCCGCCGTTCTCGGTGCATGTCGAGTCGGGCGAGCGGGTGGTGCTGGTGCGGGCGGGGGAGATGCTGCGCGTCGGGCTGGAGAGTGATGCGGCGGAGGGAGTGGTGGATGGGGCGCGGTTCTTTGAGCATGCGGGGCGGTGCGGGCGGCCGCCGCATTTCTTTGTGGACGCGGACGACCCGGTGTGGCGGGGGCTGCTTGCGCCGCTGGCGAGCGCGCTCGCGCAGCCGGAACCGGGGCAGGAGATGCGGCGGATCCGGTGCTTGGACTTGAGCGTGAGCGGCGACGGCGACGGCGGCGTGCTGGCGGTGCTGCTGGACGCGGGCGGTCAGCACGAGGTGCTGGTGCGGCGCGCGGGCGAGACGGAGGCGCGGCGCGTGGCGCCCGAGCCGAACGGGCGGTGGGCGCGGATCCGGTTGTCGCGGGACGGGACGCGGCTGTTCGCGGCGTCGGCGGAGAGCGACCCGAAGCCGTCGCGGGTTGAGATGATCGACGTGGAGACGCTGGCGCGGGTGAGCGCGAGCCAGACGCTCGGGCGCGTGGTGTTCTCTATGGCGCCGCTGGGGGGAGATCGGGTCGCGTGCGTGCTGCAGAGCGGGGATCTGGAGTCGTGGGACTTGTCGCCGGGCGCGGTGCGGCGGGTGGCGCGGGCGGAGTATGTGCACGATGCGGCGGAGAACCTGACGCTGAGCCCGGACGGGAAGGTGCTGGCGAGCGCGTCGCGCGACGGTTTGGTGCGGGTGTTTGACGCGGCGAGTTTGGCGCTGGTGTACGAACTGTCGGGGCACGAGTCGGAGATTGTGGATGTGGGGTTCACGCCGGACTCGCGGCGGATCGTGAGTACGGGGCGGGACGGAACGGTGCGGGTGTGGGACGCGGCACGGGCCACGCCCAACCCGCTGCCGCTGACGGGGCACGCGCACCTGGTGCACCCCTTGGCGTACGCGGCGAGCCGGGGGCAGGTGGTGACGGGGAGTTGGGACCGGACGGTGGCGGTGTATGACGCGGGCACGGGGGAGCGGCTGGCGGAGCGCACGCTGGACACGATCGTGCTGGACGTGGTGCTGTCGCCGGATGAGCGGATGGTGCTGACGCGGGAACTCGGCGGGCGGGTGCACCTGATGGACGCGCGGACGCTCAGCGAAGGGGCGGCGATTCCGGAGCACGTGCGCGTGCTGGATCAGCCGGCGTTCGATCGCGCGTCGGGGCTGGTGCTCTTGAACTATGACGCGGCCCGGGCGCAGGCGCTGGTGTGGGACATCGCGGCGGGGGCGGAGCGGACGCTGCCGGGGACGGCGCTGGAGGCGTTTGTCGGGCCGTTCTTGAACGCGCGGGCGGGACTGATCGCGGTGACTCAGAACCGCGGCGGGGTGCGGACGACGGTGCTGTACCGGTACGCGGACGGGGTGGAGATGATGGCGAAGGAGACGACGCGGCCGGCGATCGAGTCGGTGGCGTTCTCGCCGAATATGCGGACGATGGCGCTGGTGGAGACGGACCAGCGGATCGTGCTGTATGACACGGAGACGCTGCGGGCGATTGGCGCGTGCGTGGG
The DNA here is from genome assembly GCA_964615765.1 of uncultured Phycisphaeraceae bacterium. GTDB lineage: Bacteria > Planctomycetota > Phycisphaerae > Phycisphaerales > UBA1924 > CAZTQN01. Next base: position 11,871 of record CAZTQN010000011.1, on the reverse strand, counting down.
GCACACGCGCGAGGTGCTGGGCGTGGTGTTTTCGCCGAACGGGTCGAGGCTGTTCAGCGCGGACCTGACGGGGGCGATCCGCGTGTGGGACACGGGGACGTGGGAGCAGGTGGCGCTGCTGTTGGGGCACGAGTCGCACATCCGGCGGATGATCATGTCGCCGGATGGGCGGCTGCTGATCTCGGGCTCGCGGGATGGGACGGCGCGGGTGTGGATGGCGCCGTGATCGCCTGATAGCGGGTGCGGGTTTGCCTTTTTAGGGCGGTGTTCAGTGTCGATCGCGCGGTCGCCCGCGGCTGTGGGCGGACCGGCGTGGGGCGGGCGCGATTTTTTGGATTCGCCAAGGCTGGGGCGGAGCGACGTCGCGAGACGGGGAGACCGCGTGCGCCGAGAGCGGCGGCGCGGGACCAGACGACGCACCTCAACCAGGAGTTTTCCGATGTCACGCCAACAGATCAGCCGCAAGTCTCGCCGCATGAGCGCCACCGGGGCGTGCGCCGGTCTGCTCCTCGCGTGCGCGGGGACCGCGCACGGGGACACGTTCTACTGGGCCGCGCAGGGCGGCAACAACCATCTGGGTTGGTGGGACACGCGGGCGAACGGAGAGTACGAGTTCCGTCCGCTAACGGGGTACCTCGACGTGTATGGCGGCGGGCTCACCACGGACATTCTCACCAACCTGTTCAGGCCGACCCAGCCCGGCGGGGTCACCGGCTCGTTCGCGACGCGCGACATGCTCGATGAGTTGCGAGGATCCTGGGACACCGCGGTGCATCACTTGATCTTCGCGAACGCGCTGCATGCCGACCGCACCGCAAAGATCGACCTGCTCCTGTGGGTTCGCACGATGCAGTTCACGACCCGGGGCGACGTGTACCTTGCCGCCGCCGATGTGGGCTCGCCGATCGTGAAGTGTCGTGACTGGTTCGTGCGCTGGCCGACATGCACGGGCAATCTCACGGTGACTGTCGATGTGTTCACCGATTCTCTTTGGCTCGGCGGGTCCGGCGAGGTGATCTTCCGGAGCGCGTTGAGTCAGTGGGGCGGCGGCGCGGTCACGAAATCCGGGAACGCCACGGTCGTGATCGATCCGCAACCCTTGATCAACGCTCCTGTGTTCGGGACGGACTTCAACGTGCGCAGGGGAGCACTGATCATCAGGGGCAACGAGGGTGGCGCGATCTTCTCGAACGATCTGCAAGAGCCCATGGAGCTTCGCTTGGGGACGGAGTTCGGCGGGCAGGACAGCTTCCCCACCGGCATCCCCTACCCAAGCTGGGAAGTCGTTGACCTCAATCCCAATCCGATCACTGTCAACCCGGTCGTTTACATTCAACGGAACAATGTGATTCCCGACTACTCGAGCCTGCGGCTGGGCGCTTCGGGGACGGCGGTGTTCGACGCGCCCGGGCCCATCAACTTTGAGGGGAACATCGTCAGTCATGCGCCGGGGCTGGGGCTGGTCGTGCAGGGCGGGGCGTTTACGAGCTTCACCACGTTCGCGGACAACGTGCTCAACAACTTCACCGGGCCGATCCGCATCGACGCGGGCACGCTCCGCACGCCGACTCCGAACCCGCTCTCGCCGATCGTGCTCAACTCGCCGCGCAACAGCACCGACGCGGTGCTGGACATCCAGGTGGCTTCGGGCACGCAGAGCTTCCAGAGCACCTACTCGGGGTTCGGGCAGCTCGCCAAGTCCGGCAACGGCACGCTGAACCTGGTCGACCCGGCGCCGGCGTTCACCGGCGACTACCGCGTCATCGCGGGCACGCTGGGGACTTCCGCCACGCCGAACTCGGCGGTGCTGAAGAACAGCGTGACGGTCTCGGGCGGGACGCTGCTGAACCGTGCGGCGGAGAACATCGACGACGCCACGACGATGCGGCTGAGCGGCGGGGTGTGGGACCTGAACGGGTTTACCGAGACCGTCTCGCAGCTGCTGATCTCTGGCGGTTCGAGCGTCGCGCTGGATGGCGGGACGCTCCGGCTTGCGGGCAATCTGCTGGCGAGCCCCGGGCCGTCCTCGACCGGGAGCGTCGTCGGGCCGGGCACGCTGCACTTCACGGGCACGTCGCCGCGGACGATCGATGTCGGCACCACGACCGCGCCGGTGGGCCTGGACATCAGCGCGACGGTGAGCGGGGCGCCGATCGTGATCACGGGCCAGGGCGTGGCGCAGTTCTCCGGCGCGTTCACGTCGCCGTCGCTGGAGATTCGCACCGGGACGGCGCGGCTCAACATTCCGGCGGCGGGCGCCAAGCCCGCGGCGGTCACCGTCGGGTACGCCGACCCGTTCAACCCGGACGCGCCCATGCCGAACCTGGAACTGGGCAGGAACGACCAGCTCTCGGACACGGCGAGTGTGTCGCTGGTCAACCGTGCGATCGTCAACCTCCACGGCTTCAGCGACACGATCGGCGGGCTGGTGGTGAATGGGGCCGGGCCGTTCGCCGTGGGCGCGGAAGGGGGCGAGCTGGGTCTCGCGGGGAACGCCAGCTTCAACGGCGGCGGGTTGACCAACGTTTACGGCCCGCTGAACCTGCTGGGGGGCAGCCGCAACTGGACGATCAACGCCGGTTCGACGGTGTTCATGACGGGCGCCGTGAACTCCGGCACGATCAACAAGCTCGGGCCGGGCGCGCTGTATCTCGACACCGTCAACGGCTCGTTCACGCTGAACAACAGCGGCGCTACGACGAGCGCTACCAGGACGAGCGTCGGCGGCGTGGCCGGGAGCGGGACGATCTTCCTGGAAACGGCGTTCACGATCGATACTCCGGCGGGGACGCAGCGCGGGTACGGCGGTTCGTTCGCCGGCGCAGGGGCGCTGATCAAGACCGGGCCGGGCATGCAGGAACTCAACGCCGGCGTCGCCAACACGCACACGGGCGGCACGCGCGTGGAAGGCGGCACGCTGTTCCTCAACAGGTTCCCGGGCACGACGGTCATCCCGGGCGGGCTCACCGTCGCCGACGGGAGCACGTTGCTGTACGCCTTCGGGGCCGACAATCAGGTCGCCGACGCGACGGACGTGATCGTCGACGTCGGCGGCGTGGTGCGGATGGACGGGCAGCGCGAAACCGTCCGCAGCATCGCGCTCAGCGGTGAGTGGACCGTGGATCGGAGCGACGGCACGCCGGGCGATCTCCGCGTCACGCAGTCGGTGTTCGTGCTCGGTGGCGTGCTGAACGGGAACATGTCGGGCGGGGCGGTGACGCTGATCAACGACGGCGTGGGCGACCTTCGCGGGACGGTGACGTCGATGAACGTGGCCGGGAACGGGCGGCTCGCGGTCGGTGGGAAGGTCGGGAGCGATCAGCTCACGATCAACGGCAACTTCACGATGTTCAACTCGACGTCGCGCGTGACGTTCACGACCGGCGCCCCGACGGACCCGGCCCTGATCCGGGCGCTCGGCACGCTGACGTACCCCACGACGGGGCAGGTGCAGGTCCGCGTGAACCAGTTCGTGCCGCAGCCGATCGGGTCGGCGATCAAGCTGATCGACTTCGGCACGGGCGCGAGCGTGCCCGACCTGAGCAAGTACGCGCTGATCTTCCCGCTGGCGGGCTCGGGGCGCGGGACGCTGGTGCTGAACAACCGCGTGCTGTCCTATGTCGTCACGCAGAACCCGTGCGCGGCGGATGCCAACGGCTCGGGCACGCTCTCGGTGCAGGACGTGTTCGACTACATCGGCGCGTTCTTCGCCAACTCGCCGGGCGCGGACTTCAACGGCGTGGGCGGCGTGACGGTGCAGGACCTGTTTGATTACCTGGCGGCGTACTTCGTCGGGTGTGCGTGAGTCGAGAGAGAACATCCAGACCGGATCCACCACTGACGATGCCGCCGCGGGAGACCGCGGCGGTGTTGCTTTGACGCGGTAGAACCAACCAACCGCGGTCCCGGAGGCCCGCGGCTTTCGGGGATACTCCGATCCTGGGGCTCAGGATCGGCGATCGCGGGTTGGAACGGGCCCGGCAGGCATTTCTATTGACAGTCGTGATGGCGGGTGGCATACTGGCGAGCCAGCCTGGCGGTGCAGGCGGCGCGTTTGGCGGGCGGCGGGCGGGCTGGAGCGAGATGATGAGCGCGATGTCGCGGCGATGGGTGCGCGCGGTGGGCCTGGGGTTCGGCGCGACCGGAATCGGCACCGCCGCGTTGGCGGCGCCGGTGGAATGGGCCGACATGAGCGTCGGCACGCCCGCGAGCCCGACGGCGACGTGGTTCGAGCCCGCGCTGTGGGACCCGATCGGCGTGCCGACGGGGACGTCCGACGTGCGCTTCGGGCGACCGATCGGCGTCGATGTGCTCACGCTGGTCAAGTTCTTCGGGGTCACGCCGATCTACGGGTTCCCGAACGCGGCGGCGCAGAGCCTGGTTGCGGACTCGGCGCTCTCGCCCAGCCCGGAACTCAGCCGCCTGACCTTGGACATGGGCGACACCGTGCTGCCGTTCGCGGGGACGCTGACGGTGGGTCAAGGCGTGTTCGATGTGGGCACGCGGGGCGGTTCGAACGTGGTCGTGGCGGGCAATCGGTGGGGCGTGGCGCACCAGTCAACGACTGAGCCGCTGCGGGTGGCGCGGAACGGCGCGAGCGCGTCGATCGATCTTGTCAACGCGCCGCTGTCGGTGGCGTTTCGGCTGGAGGTTGGTCGGGGATTTGACGCCGTGCGCGATGTGGTGTCGGTGGGGAGCGTGAGCGTGATCGGCGCGCCCGGCTTGCCGTCGGGCATCGGCGTCGAGGGTGGGACGATTGTCGGGGTCGACGGCGGGAGCGGGACGGTGATCGTCGGCGACTTCGCCAACTCCACGTTCAACGGCCCGGTGTTCGTCGGCGTCGGCACGGGCGCGCTGGCGGTCGGCACGACGCGCTCTTCCGGCACGCTCTCGATCGACGAAACGTTCATCGACCAGCCGGACGTCGCCTTCAACGCGGGCGTGCAGGTGGGCGTTAACGCGGGTCAGGGTTTGGCGACGCTGCTCAGCGACATCGTCGTGCAGCCTGATGCGACGAACCTGGCGTTCATGGTCGGGCGCGGAGCGATTGATGACGCCAGCCTCGGCGTGGTTCGCGCCGACGGCGGCATGGTCGTCGGCGGGCGCAATCTCGGTGTCACGGCGACCGGCAACGCGTTCGTCGGGATCGACGGGGCCGTCGGGTCGCTCAGCAACGGCTTCGGCGATTTCACGCTCAACGGCGACCTGGTCGTCGGCGATCTCGGGCACACCGGACCCACCGAATACACGCCGTCGAACGGGTACTTCAGCGTCGGGCTCAACTCCACAACCATCATCAACGGCAACGTGTTCGTCGGCACCAACGATGGCATTGGCGAGGCCACTCTCGACCCGAGCGGCGATGGCGGCGCGCAGATCACGGCGCGCTACGTCGGCATCGGGAACACCGGCACCGGGTTCATGATCATCGCGAACATGATCAACGCCACGTTCGATGAGCTCGAGATGTTCGAGGCCACGGGCATCCAGGCCCAGGAACTTGGCGGGCGCGTGCAGCTTGGCGTTGACAGCGATTCGCCGCTGCTCTCGCTCGAGCGGCTGCGGGCGCGGAACGAGGGCGCGCGGTTCGATTGGCGGGCGGGAACGCTGGAACTGCGGGCCGGGCGCGTGTTTGACTGGGGAGACGCCGCGCTGGTGGTGCCGGCGCCGGGCGTGCTGCGCGGAAGCGGGCGCATCGAGGCGGACCTGACCAACAACGGCATCGTCGCGGTCGAACCCAACGGATCGCCGGCGCTGTTCAACCAGACGATCGAGATTGTGCCGAACGGCCCCCGGCCGGGGCGCTACACGCAGGACGTGAACGCGGGGCTGCAGATGATCATGTCGGTCCCGACGCGGCTGAATGTCAACGGGGAGCAGACGCTGATCATCGCGAGCGACGCGAGCCTTGACGGGGCGCTCACCGCGAACGCCGACACGTTCACCGCGGCCGGCAGCAGCTACTGGCTCAACGACGTCCGCCCCGGCGACACGTTCAACCTCTTCGACTTCGGCGGGCCGGTCGCGGGACAGTTCGCCAACATCCCGATCGACGCGGCGCATCTGCCCGTCGGTTTGCCAGATCTGCCGATTTACAACACCGGGTACGCGAACCTGACGTGGGACACGACGCGCCTGTACACCGACGGCGTGATCGTGGTCAGCGGGACGCTGATTGGCGCAGGCGGCGCGTGCTGCCGGGGTTCGACGTGCACCCTGAGCGCGGCGGACCAGTGCGTCGGTCCCAACACGTCCTTCGCCGGAGCCGGCAGCGCGTGCAACGTCTTGCCCGCGGCGACCACGCCGTGCTGCTTCGCGGACTTCAACCAGTCCGGCACGCTCACGGTGCAAGACCTGTTCGACTTCCTCGGTGCCTACTTCGCCGCCAGCCCAACAGCCGACTTCAACGGCGGCGGGCTGAGTGTGCAGGACCTGTTCGACTTCCTGGCGGGGTACTTCGCGGGGTGCGGGTGAGGGAGCGGAGGTAGCGGCGGATCTTGGCTTCCGTTGATTGAGCGTGGACTGACCCGACGTTCACTTACTTCCCCTCATATGCACGCGCCACCAGCGGCAAGGCTTTGACCAGCGAAGCTTTGTCCTTTACCCAAAGCTCCAGGTCGCCCGTGCCCCAGTGACCGATTCTGCGCACGTCCCGGGCGAAACCCTCCTCAATCGTCACCGTGTCGGGGTCCAGGTGAAGGTAGAGCGTGAGCCCACTCTTGAGCACACAGACGGTCATGAAGTTCCGGAGGCGGCGGAAGGCGATGTAGAGCTTCGTCCCCTTCTCGGTCACGTCGCTCCCGAGCCCGAGCGTGTAGGCCCGCAGTTCCTCCCACAGGTCGCGGAGCGGTTGGTCCATCTCGGCGATTGCCTGAGCAACCGGCTTGTCGCCGGAGGGCTTGCTTGCCTTGGACTTGTTGGGCTCCTCCTCGACGAAGATTGGATCGGCGGTGGTGCTGGTCAGGAGTTCGAGGGCGAGCAGGTCGCCCCCAAAGCGACGGTAGCGGACGAGATCGATGTTCCGGTTGATCTGGCGGACGGCGTGCTCGTCGTGCTTGGTAAAGTCGGCGGCGACGCAGATGAGGCGCGGGGATGTCCAGTCGATTGCGTCGGCCTCCACCTTGCCGAAGCGATCGAGCACGAGGAGTTTGAACTCGGCCTTGTGGTCGAGAAGCCAGTCGAGGTAGTAGAGCCCTTGGCTGACGACGTTCTCGCTGATGGCTCGCTTGTATTCGAGGATGACGGGGTTGTTGTTCTCGTCGATTCCGAGGGTGTCGATCCGCCCGCCGTGGAGTTTGCCCGTTGAGTGCTCGGAGGCCACAAAGCGGACGCCGAGCATGGCATCGAGGTTGGTCTCGATGAGGGTCTGGAGGGATTTCTCCAGCCCGCCGGCGGTGCCCGAGACTTCGGCGGCCTTGCCGTTGGCGATCTTGAACAGTCGCAGTTCGCTCATGCGGCGAAGATCCTCTCTTGGGCCCAAGTCACTATCGATGATTCGAAAACTCCGGTAAGCGTGCCACACCACCTCCACGGCAACCTTGATGGATAAAGCACGTGGGCGGGTCAACTCCATTTGAGGCCGGAGGCTGCAAGCAGCCCGCGCAGTCGCTCCGAGGGGAGGCGATCGAGATCGGAACCGCCTGCGTAGTGCAGGACTGCGAAAGCGGGCGAAGGGACTCGAACCCTCAACATCCAGCATGGAAGGCTGGCACTCTGCCATTGAGTTACGCCCGCAGAGTATCGGATAGTAGCGTCATTCGTCGCGGATTTCGTACAGCTCGATGGGCAGGGCGTCGGGGTCGGGGAAGAAGGTGAAGCGGGCGCCGGTGTGTTCGTCGGTGCGGACGGGTTCGACGGGCACGCCGAGGGTGGTGAGGCGGCGGATCTCGGCGTCGAGGTCGTCCACGCGGAGCGCGAGGTGGCGCAGGCCGCGGGCTTCGGGGCGGGTTGGGCGGGGCGGCGGGCTGGGGAACGAGAAGAGTTCGATCTGCACGCCGTCGGGGAGCGCGAGGTCGAGCTTCCACGAGTCGCGGTCGGCGCGGTAGTTCTCGGCAACGACGCGGAAGCCCAGCGTGTCGACATAGAACCGGCGGGAGCGCGGGTAGTCGGCGCAGATCACGGCGAGATGGTGCAAGCCGCGGATGGGCATGGTGTGCGGGTTCCGGCTTACGAACTGCGCAGATACGCGCGAAGGCCCTGGCGTCCGCCTTCGCGTCCGAAGCCGCTCTCCTTGAACCCGCCGAAGGGCGAGGCGGGGTCGAACTTGTTGTAGGTGTTGAGCCAGACAACGCCGGCTTCGAGGCGGCGGGCGATGTCGAAGATCTTGCTGCCCTTGTCGGTCCACACGCCGGCGGCGAGGCCGTAGGGTGTGTTGTTCGCGCGCTGGATGGCTTCCTCAGGCGTGCGGAAGGTCATCATCGCGAGCACGGGGCCGAAGATTTCTTCGCGCGCGATCGCGTGGCTGGGCTGGACGTTGTCGAAGAAGCAGGGGCGGCAGAAATAGCCGCGTTCGGGCAGGCCGGCGCGGGCGAGGTCGCGTGCGGACGGGCCGTCGCGCTCGGCGGCGTCGCAGGATTGGCCGGGCGGGAGCGAGCCGTGCCCGGGGACGTGGAGCGCGGCCCCGTCGTCGACGCCGCGGTCGATGTACTGCGTGATGCGGTCGAGCTGAGCGCGGGAGTTGATGGCGCCGACGTCGGTGTTCTTGTCCATCGGATCGCCCACGCGCAGGCTCGCGAGGCGGATGGTCAGCTTGGCGACGATCTGATCGCGGATCGATTCCTGCACCAGCAGGCGCGAGCCGGCGCAGCAGACGTGCCCCTGGTTGAAGAAGATGCCCTGGATGATGCCCTCGACGGCCTGATCGATCGAGGCGTCCTCGCAGATGATGTTGGCGCTCTTGCCGCCGAGTTCGAGCGTCAGTTCCGGCACGCGCTGCCCGGACTTCGCGCGGCGGGCGACGGCGCGGGCGATGGCCTTGCCGACTTCCGTCGAGCCGGTGAAGGCGACCTTGTCAATGTCGGGATGATCGACCAGCGCGGCCCCCGTCGAGCCGTCGCCGGTGATGATGTTGACCACGCCCGGCGGGAGGCCGACTTCATCGAAAATCTCCGCGAGGCGGAGGGCGGTGAGCGGCGTGGTCTCGGCGGGCTTGAGGACGACGGTGTTGCCGCAGGCGAGCGCGGGCGCGATTTTCCACGCGGCCATGAGCAACGGGAAGTTCCATGGGATGATCTGGGCGCACACGCCGAGCGGGCGCGGGGCGCTGCCCAGCCCGGCGAAGGCGAGCTTGTCGGCCCAGCCGGCGTGGTAGAAGAAGTGCTGCGCGACCAGCGGGAGATCGACGTCGCGCGACTCGCGGATGGGCTTTCCGCCGTCGAGCGTTTCCAGCACGGCGAGTTCGCGGGCGCGTTCTTGGATGCGGCGGGCGATGCGGAAGAGGAACTTGCCGCGTTCGAGCGCGGGCAGCGCGGCCCACGCGCGCAGGGCGGCGCGAGCGGCGGCGACGGCGGCATTGACGTCGGCTTGGCCGGCGAGCGCGACCTGCGTGAGCGGCTGCTCGGTCGCGGGGTTGATGGTGTCGAAATAGGGGCGGGGCCCGTCGCTCGACGCGCGCCCAACCCGCGTCTTCGCCTGCGCGGGCTCGACGAAGCGCCCGTTGATGAACAGGCCGTAGCGCTCGGCGATGGCGACCTTCACGGTCTCCGGCGCGGGGGCGTACGACCATGCTTCGCCGAAGTTCAGGCCCGGGGCGCGGGCGGAGCGTGCGGGCGCACGGTGCACGGGGACGAGGCCGCGCTCGCGCGTGGTGGGGGGGGCGTCGTCGGTGTGCACGCCGCCATTGTGCGCGGCGGCGGGCTGGTGCGTGGACGAAGCGGCGTCGTCGTGCGAGTGCGAAGCGTCAACGGGCGGCACGGGAGACTCCTCTGGCGAACCCGGCAAGGTTAAGCGGGCCGGGAGGCCGAGGGGATCGTGCCGGTGGAGCGGCGATGACGAGCTTCGAAACCGTTAGCCCGCGCGTCGGCGTACGTGCAGCACGTCTTCGCGCGCGACGGGGCGAACATGGGTGCTCTGAACGGTCACGACGTCGATGGTTTCGCCGACCGCGGTGAAGAACTCGAGGTCGTAGGCCTCGCCATTCGCGTACACGTGCACAACAACGCCGACGTCGCCGGCGACCAGCCCGAACTCGGGCAGATCGATGGTGAGCACGGCCTGGCTGTGTTCGGGGATCGCGGGCACGGTGTTCTCCGACTACTCGATAGGGTATGCGGTCACGAGGAGATACATCGGGCTGTTCTCGGATCGCGTCCAAACCGTGCGAACGAGCCGCGGCCCCTTCGGCGTGTCAAGCGGACCGTCGACTCCGCACGTAATACCGAAGGGCGTGCGCCTTGTGTTCGATAGCCGAGCGGTGTTCGGGTGGTCCATAAGTGCAACGCGAAGCTCATCGGGGCGGGAAAGGCTGAAGCCGCAGTTGATGAAGAAGCGAGCCTTGGCACCGCCCTGTGGATGATCTTCGTTGAGCAGATAGGCAGTAATCTTCGAAATCGCGACAGACCGCGGTTGGAGATCGTGCGCGTTCAAGCTTTACCACTCCGGCCCGCCCGTATACCGCCCGTACACATCCGCCATCGCCTGCACCATCTCGCCCAGCGTGCAGCGTGACAGCGCGCCGGCGACCAGCGCGGGCATGACGTTGTCGGGGGCCAGGCCCAGCGTGCCCGCCGCGGTGCGGACGGCGTCCGGCGTCGGGGTGCTGCTGTTCGCTTCGGGCGAGCCCGCCGCGCCCGGGTCCTTGCCGCGGCAGGCGGCGCGGATGCGGTCGAGGGCCGCGGCGACCGCGCGTGGGTCGCGGGCCGTCTTGAACGCCGACAGGCGCCGGTTCTGCTCCGTCTCGACCTGCTCGGAAATCTGCAGGATGTCGATCGGGCGGTCGTCGCTGCCTTCCGTGAAGGCGTTGACGCCGACGATGATGCGGTCGTGGGCTTCGCACTCTTCGCTGAAGCGGTAGCTGGCCTCGGCGATCTGGCGCCGGAAGTACCCGCGGTTGATCCCGCCGATGACGCCGCGACCGAACGTGCGGCGCGGCTGATACGCCGGGTGCTGCTCGAGGTTGGCGCCGGTGTCGGCGCGCCGCTCGGCGGGCGTCCAGTCGGCGTAGCGGCCCATGCGGTCGATGTCGTCGATCAGGTTGAGCGCCTCGCGTTCCATCGTGTCCGTCAGTTGCTCGATGAACCACGAGCCGCCCAAGGGGTCGACCGTGCGCGTCACGCCCGTTTCGTAGGCCAGGATCTGCTGCGTGCGGAGCGCGACGGTGACGGCCTGCTCCGTGGGCAGGCCCAGGGTTTCGTCCATCGAGTCGGTGTGCAGACTCTGACACCCGCCCAGCACCGCCGCCATCGCCTGGTAGGCGACGCGGACGATGTTGTTCAGCGGCTGCTGCTCAGTGAGGGAGCAGCCGGCGGTCTGCACGTGGGTCTTCATATACCACGAGCGCTCGTTCTTGGCGCCGTAGCGGAGCTTCATCATGCGGGCCCAGATGCGCCGGGCCGCGCGGAGCTTGCAGATCTCCTCGAAGAACTCGTTGTGGCTGTTGAAGAAGAACGAGAGGCGCGGCGCGAAGGCGTCGATGTCCATGCCGCGTTCGAGGCAGGCCTCGACGTACTCCATCCCGTCGCGGAGCGTGAAGGCGAGTTCCTGGATCGCGGTGCTGCCGGCCTCGCGGATGTGGTAGCCGGAGATCGAGACGCTGTTCCACTTGGGGACGAAGCGGCTCTGGAACTCGATGGTGTCGACGACGAGCTTGACGCTGGCCTCGGGCGGGTAGATGAACTCGTTCTGGCTGTGGAACTCTTTGAGGATGTCGTTCTG